>NZ_QQBI01000006.1 GCF_004302915.1 Komagataeibacter xylinus
TTGTCATCCCACCAACCCCAAGCCATAAAAAACGGGAACTCTCCTTTTGAGTGGATACAAAAAGGGGGGCACGTCACTCCTGATGCCCTGCAGGACATAATCGTCCGACGCCAGATGGCCGAAAGCGCCGTGCTGAATGCCCTGCCGCGCCAGGGCGCAGGCATTGCCCTGCTCATGTCCGAACGCCGCGCCCTGCGCGCCGCCACGGCCGAACTCAACCGGCAGATGGATGCAGAGGAAGCGGAGCTCGCCCGCATCGCCCGCCGCCATGTGTCCCGCCACCTGACCAGCACCGGGCGAGGTGTGGCATGACGCAGGACTTCACGCCCATTCCGCCTGGTCATCTGGTCGGCCTGCTGTCCGATACGGACCAGAGCGCAGCCATCAATGTCTATCAGCAGTTCCACACCAATTTTATGGCTGCCGAAACCTACAGGCATCAGGGCAGCCTGCAGGCAGCCCGTTACACCGCCCGCATTGCCGATGCCCGCCTCGAGGACCTCGAGCGGCTCATCATGGCCCCGTTCATGGCCGAAGGCCCCGAGATCGAGGCCGACCTGTACCGCAAGGCACAGGCGGGGAGGGTGCAGTCGTGACCGAAGCCCCGATCAAGCTGACCAGGCGCGGGCAGGAAATGCTGGCCAAGATCCGTACCCGCGCCCTGCACGACGCCCTGCGTGATCAGGAAAAGCCGCCCACCATCGATGCGGTCCTGACCGCGCTGCTGATTCAGGTCACTGCAGGCCACGGGCTCATGGCCGATGTGGTGGCGCAACTGGTGAACAGGGAAGGGGACATCACCATCCCGCCCGAAACCCAGCTGGTGCAGCTGGCCTGCGAGGTTCTGGCGCGCGAGGTTCATGTCACGCCTGAACACAGGCGCAACGGCATCACGTATTCGAGCGGCCATTATGACCGGGCAGAGTGGATTGGCGCCCTCATGGATGCCGACTACAGCATGCCCCGCCTCGATACGGCGGAAATACTGGGGGAAATGTCGGGCGATCAGTTGCGCGCCCTCTCTCTTCTGGTCGCGAAACGCGCCGACATGCCCACCAAAGTGGGTGAACTGCGCGAATGGCTGGTTGGCAAGCTGCCCGACTGGCAGCCCGTTGTCTTCCATGCACCCGGGCCGCCCCGCGCGCCTTTCCGCGTAGGAGAGGAAGCATGATCCAGATCCCCGCTGACCAGGTCGACCGCATCCGCGATCATCTGCCCACCATGCCGGAAGTCATGGCCTGCACGCTGCTGTGCTGCGTGGTGTGGGGCGGCGTTGCCCTGATCGTGCTGGAGGCGCTGCCATGATGGAAACCCGCCAGCTCGATCTTGTCGACTACCTTGCAGGCATCACCGCGCCGCCCGCAGTGGCACCGCAGGAAAACCCGCTGGACCTGCTGCCACGCCGCCCCAAGGCATGGGAGCGCATGGTTGCCCACGTTCCTGCCGAGGATGTCCGCATCAGTATCTCCACGACCTGGACCCGGGTTGTGATGGAGCAACTGCGCGAGGACGGGCGCGGTGACCTGCTGTTCGCCAGCGGCAAGATCAGATCCGACGACGTGCCGCCCGACCTCATCTGGCCTGAGCCCTGCCGCCTGATCCTGATGACAGCCACCAGCGCCGCTCGCATTCACGAACGCTGGTGCCTGGAGGAAGCCCCCGGCACCGGCCTCACCAACACCTTCCGCTTTGCCCAGCAGCAGCACGCTGACCGGGCAACCGTGTCGCAGCAGCTGCGCGCGCTGGCACAGGAGCAGTCATGACCGAGACGAAGATAGAAGCACCGATGTATCTGCTTCCAGGACGGTTGACCCCGCAGCAGGAGCACCATGCTCAGGCGACGGTAATGGATCTCTATGGCAGTGATATCACCTTTACGGAGTTTCACGCCTATATGGCTGCCATCGCCACGCCCATCCAGCCGTGCGCAGATGTGGAGACGGCATGCTGGATCACTCCCGGCCGTATCGCATTTTTGCGCGATCAGCGGATCAATCCGAGCGCTGCATATGCATCTGCAGGTGCAACACCTACCTCTACCGCGCCAGATGACGTTGCCCTTGTTCGCCGCACCGACATGGAGGCGCAGATTAATGCGCTGAACATGAAGATCACGCAGCTCAAAAGCTGTCTGGCCAATATCCGCGCAACCTGCCTGCAGGCAGCCGAGGGACCGACACCAGCCAACAGTATGGTCGCTGCCGGTATACGGACCATGCACTTGGCCGATGTAGCCCTGAATGGGGAGGGACGGGTTTGAGCGACCTCACCAGTCATCCGATCCTGCAGGGCCTCGAGTTCGGGCGCGAGATCTACAGCATCGAGATCCACGGCAACGGCCGGGGCGAATATGTGGGCATCGTGCGCGAGGATGATGGCCCGTGCTGCATCGTATTCCGTGGCCCGCTGGTGACCGAGGGCGGCCGCAAGCTCATCCGCGCACGCGGCACGATGGCCTGGCCGAAGGAGGGCAGGGACAACGAATGACCGCAGCCCCAGCACACGCAATGGAAAAGCGCGTTGACGCGCACGCCATCGCCGAACGCACCGGCGTACCCCGCCGCACCATCCTCGCACTGGCCCAGCGCGGGGAAATCCCGGCCGCCAAGATTGGCCGCCGCTGGACATTCAGCCCCGCCCGCATCGAGGCATGGATCATTGAACAGGAGGCCCTTAATTGCCAAAGCCACCGCGTAGACAGCCGACCAAAAAACCGAAGAACTGCTTCCTACGCGGCGATACATGGTGGGCGGAAATCGTCGTTCGAGGTGAACGATACCGACACAGCCTATGCACAACTGATGCGCGGGAAGCGGAAAAGCGGATAAAGGCCCTGCGCCTGCGCCTCGAGCGCTCCGCCCTGGACGTACCGGGCGAGGAATCATGGAAGGCCGCCGTGGTGCGCTGGTCGACCGAGGGACTAGACGGCGTGAAGGACTCAGTCCGTACGCGCTACCTGTCCAGCATCCGCCGGTTTGACGAGCGCTTCGGCTCCCTGCTAGTGGCTTCCATCACCACGCGCGACATTGCCGACTGGATCAGCGACCGCAAGCGCATCGGCTCGGTCAGGCTGCACGGGGAGGGGAAGCAGATTTCCAACGCCTCCATCCAGCGTGACCTGACCGCCCTTTCGCGCCTGCTGAGCTTCTGCTGCTCGATCGGCTGGCGCACCGACAATCCGGTCCAGGCTTTCGACCGCACGATCATCCGTGAGCGGCGCGAGCCAAAGCGGCCGCCCACGCGCCGGGAAATCCAGACGGCCATCGATGCGGCCCCGCCCGGCATCGCGGGCATCCTGACCCTGCTGGCCGAGACCGGCATGCGGATGAATGAGGCCGTGATGCTCGAGCGCTGGCAGGTGGACAGCCCCAAGCGCCAGATCCTGCTCACCAAAACCAAGACCAGCAGGCCACGCACCATCAGCTGGCATACGCCCGGCGGCAATGCCACCCAGGCGCTGGAGCAGGGGGCGGCCACGGGCTTTCTCTACACGAGCGGCACCACAGGCAAGCCGTTCGCCAATTTCTCATCCAACCATGCCCAGATCATGCGGCGCATCCAGCGTGACAACCCGCTGTTCCGGCGCTTTGGGGTGCATGACCTGCGGCATGCCTTCGCTGTGCGCTGGCTGAAGGAAGGAGGGAATATCTATCGCCTGTCCCGCCACCTTGGACACAGTTCCGTGAAGGTGACCGAACAGAACTATCTGGGCTTCCTGACCGTGGAAGAGCAGGAGCGGGTCCAGTTCCAAGCGGAGCAGATTTTTGAAGGGGTCCCCACAAAATCCCCCACAGTGGCCTGAAAAACCGTCCAGAAACGACCAAAGCGCCCCGTGGGGCGCTTGGCTATTTCTCGTTTATTTACAAGAAGTTCTGGCGGAGGGGAAGGGATTCGAACCCTCGATACGACTTGACATCGTATAACGGTTTAGCAAACCGCCGCCTTCAGCCACTCGGCCACCCCTCCGCCGAAGAGCGCGCATTATAAGTAACACGGCGTTTGCAGGGCTGCTTCTAGCGTGTTGTCGCAACCCTGCATAGCCCTAAAATACGTTAAAGCCCGTTTTTACAGAACTTTTTTCAGGGCTTCGTTCACCATGGCCGGATTGGCCTTGCCAGCCATGGCTTTCATCACCTGGCCCACAAAAAAGCCGAACAGCCGGTCCTTGCCACCACGGTATTCTTCCACCTTGTCGGCGTTACGGGCCATGACATCGGCTACAGCGGCGTCAATCGCGCCAGTGTCGGTCACCTGCTTCAGGCCCTTGCGCTCCACAATGGCAGCCGCGCTGTCGCCAGTCTCGAGCATGTCCTCGAACACCTCCTTGGCGATCTTGCCATTGATGGTCTTGTCGGACACCAGATCCAGCATGCCCCCCAGTGCCGCAGCCGAGATCGGGCTGTCGGTAATGGTGCGGCCGGTGCGGTTGAGCGCACCAAACAGGTCACCCGTTACCCAGTTGGCAGCAAGGCGGGCATCACGGCCCTTGGCCACTTCCTCGTAATAATCGGCAATGGCCTGCTCGGCCACCAGCACGCTGGCGTCGTAGCGAGGAATGCCATATTCCTTGACGAAGCGGTCGCGCTTGTCATCCGGCAACTCCGGCAGGCCACGCTCAAGCGCGTCCACCCATTCCTGTTCCACAACCAGCGGCAACAGGTCAGGGTCGGGGAAGTAGCGGTAATCATGCGCGTCTTCCTTGCTGCGCAGCGAGCGGGTCTCGTTGCGCGAGGGGTCGAACAGGCGGGTTTCCTGATCCACTTCGCCGCCATCTTCCCATACCTCGATCTGGCGCGTGGCCTCGACCTCGATGGCGTGCATGACATAGCGGATCGAGTTGACGTTCTTGATCTCGCAGCGCGTACGGAACGGTTCGCCCGCCTTGCGCACCGACACGTTCACATCGGCACGCATGGAGCCTTCCTCCATGTTGCCATCGCACGTGCCCAGGTAACGCAGGATCTGGCGCAGCTTGCGCAGGTAGGCACCAGCCTCCTCGGGGCAGCGGATGTCGGGCTCGCTCACGATCTCCATCAGCGCCACGCCAGCGCGGTTGAGGTCGATGAAGGAGCGGGCAGGGTCCTGGTCGTGCATGGACTTGCCCGCATCCTGCTCCATATGCAGGCGCGTGATGCCGATATGGCGCACGGTGCCATCGGCCAGTTCGATCTCGACCGTGCCTTCACCCACAATCGGATGGGTGAACTGGCTGATCTGGTAGCCCGTGGGCAGGTCGGCATAGAAGTAGTTCTTGCGGTCGAACCGGCTTTCCAGATTGATACGCGCGCGCAGGCCGAGCCCCGTGCGGATGGCCTGGGCCACACATTCCTGGTTCAGCACCGGCAGCATACCCGGAAAGCCCGCATCGACCAGGCTCACATGCGTGTTCGGCTCACCGCCATAGGATGCCGACGCACCGGAAAACAGCTTGGAATGGCTGATGACCTGCGCATGGACCTCAAGGCCCACCACGATTTCCCACGCGCCGGTCTTGCCTTCGATCGTGTAGGTCATTTCGCGGCCTCCGCACGGATGGCAGGACGGTGGGTGAAGCCTGCGGCACTTTCCAAAGCATTGCCGGTGGCCAGCAGGGTTTCCTCGTCAAACGGGCGACCGATAAGCTGCAGGCCCAGCGGCAGGCCGGTAGCACCCAGCCCCACGGGTACGGACATGGCAGGCATGCCAGCCATGGAGGCAGGCACGGTGAAAATATCGTTCAGGTACATCTGGACCGGATCATCACTCTGTTCACCCTGCGCGAAGGCAGGGGTGGGTGCTGTGGGGGTGAGCAGCACATCCACCTTTCCGAACGCCTCGGTAAAGTCGCGGCGGATGAGGGTGCGCACCTTCTGGGCCTTCAGGTAATAGGCATCGTAATAGCCAGCCGAGAGCACGTAGGTGCCCATCATGATGCGGCGACGCACTTCTGGGCCGAAACCCGCGCGGCGGGTGGCTTCGTACATGGCATCGAGCGTATCACCCGGCACGCGCTCGCCAAAGCGCAGGCCATCGTAGCGGGCGAGGTTGGACGAGCATTCAGCCGGGGCCACAATATAATAGGTGGCAAGGCCGTATTTCGTGTGGGGCAGCGACACATCCACAATCTCGCAGCCTGCCGCCTTGAGCCATTCGATGCCCTGCTGCCACGCCGCCGCGATCTCGGCGGAGAGGCCCTCGGCGCGGTATTCGGCGGGAATGCCCACCTTCAGCCCCTTGAGGCTGCGACCTATGGCGGCGGAATAATCCGGCACGTCGCAATTGACGCTGGTGCTGTCACGCTCGTCAAAACCGGCCATGGACTGGAGCATGATGGCGCAGTCGCGCACGCTGCGCGCCATGGGGCCTGCCTGATCGAGCGACGAGGCATAGGCAATGGTGCCAAACCGGCTGCACCTTCCATAGGTGGGCTTGAGCCCCACAATGCCGCAATAGGCGGCCGGCTGGCGGATGGACCCGCCGGTATCGGTGCCGGTAGCCCCCATGGCCAGCCCTGCGGCAACAGCCGCGGCCGACCCGCCCGATGAGCCACCGGGCACCAGCGCCGCATCATCGCCATTGCGCTTCCACGGGTTTTCAACCGGGCCGAAGGCGGAGGTGATGTTGGCCGACCCCATGGCGAATTCATCAAGGTTGGTCTTGCCCACGAACACCGCGCCATCGCGCAGCAGGTTGGCCGTGACCGTGCTTTCATAGGGGGGTACGAAGTTCTTGAGGATATTGCTCGCCGCCGTGGTCCGCACGCCATTGGTGCAGAACAGGTCCTTGATGCCCAGCGGGATGCCGGTCAGCGCACGGGCCTCGCCTTTGGCCAGCACGTCATCCGCCTGCTGCGCCGCCTTGAGTGCTTCATCGG
The DNA here is from genome assembly GCF_004302915.1 of Komagataeibacter xylinus. GTDB lineage: Bacteria > Pseudomonadota > Alphaproteobacteria > Acetobacterales > Acetobacteraceae > Komagataeibacter > Komagataeibacter xylinus_C. The sequence goes on from NZ_QQBI01000006.1 coordinate 6,854, forward strand.
CGGTGGTGGTGATATAGGCGTTCAGGCGCGGGTTGAGGGCGGCGATGGCGTCGGTATGCGCGCGCACCAGTTCCACGGCGCTGAATTTGCGCGCGCGCAGGCCACTGGCGGCATCGGCAATTGTCAGTTCGGTCAGGCTCATCTTATTCAACAACCTTGGGCACGGTATAGAAGGGGCCAACGCCATCGGGCGCGTTGGACAGCACGGCATCACGGCAGTTGCCATCGGTCACCACGTCCGGCCGCGTGCGCAGGGCGGCATGGCCCGTGCCGACCATGGGGGTTACCCCCTCGACATCGACCTCGTTCAACTGCTCGACCCAGCCGAGGATCCCGTTAAGCTCCCCTTGCAGGGCGGGAACATCAGACTCGTCAATACCAATCCGTGCCAGTCTGGCAATGCGGCGGACGGTCGCGGGATCAAGCGACATGAAGCAATAACTTTCCATCAGAACAGGGGCAGAATATCCTGCGGCGCAGGACCGCTGAGGAACATACCCCCGACCATGCCCCTGTTCAACATATCCGATCTCCGTGCAGGCCTGCGCCGCGACCAGCGCCTGCTTGGCCTTGACCCCGGCAAAAAGACGATCGGCATCGCCCTGTCTGACGTGGGCCTGATGCTCGCCTCCCCGCATATGGGGCTCAGGCGTGGAAAACTGTCAGTCAACGCGGCTGAAATCAGCAAGATCGCCCGCACGCAGGATGTGGGCGGCCTGGTGGTGGGCCTGCCGCTTTCGCTTGATGGCAGCTTTGGCCCCGCAGCCCAAGCCGCGCGGGACTGGACGCTGAACCTGTCCGACATGACCGGCCTGCCTGCGGCGATGTGGGATGAGCGGCTTTCCTCCTCCGCCGTGAACCGCTTCCTCATTGCCGAGGCCGACATGACGCGCCAGCGCCGGGGCGAGGTGGTGGACCAGATGGCGGCGGCCTACATCCTGCAGGCCGCCCTTGATGCGTCGGTGCCGCAAGGGTAGGGGCACTTTCGAATTCGTGATGGCATGACTGGATTGTGCCAAAACCGGACCCCACCGGTGCGGGGGCTGCTATGCTGGCCTCCACCACCGGCGCGCACCGGGACGTGACCCCTCCCAAACGCTTCTTTCGCCGGACCCATGTTGCATAAACAAGGATGCCCGGCCATGCGCCTGCCACACCTGCCGTACCTTCATATCCATGTGCATGACCGCCCGCTGGCAGGCGACCCGCACCCGCACAACCTGTTTCACTGGAAGCTGTATTTCTGCGAGGCGATCGCCACCGCCATCCTCATGATCCTTGGCCTGAGTGCCGTCATCCTGCTCAGCGCGCCCGCCAGCCCGCTCGGCGCGGTGCTCATGCACCATCCCTATATCCAGACCGCGCTGTGTGGGCTGTGCTTTGGCCTGTCGGGCACGGCGGCGGCCATGACGCCGTTCGGCAAGGTCAGCGGGGCGCATATCAACCCTTCCGTTACGCTGGCGTTCTCGCTGGCCAGGCGCATCGGCGGGGTTGATGCGCTCAACTACATGATCGCACAGGTGATCGGCGCGTTTATCGGCACGGCGGTGGTGTATGAAGCGGGCAGGCTGATCGCCTGGTGGGGCAACATGGCCGTGGCGGTGCATTATGGCGCGACCGTGCCCTATGGCCAGATTTCAATCTGGTGGGCCATGTGGTCGGAAATGTTCGTGACCGCGGCGCTGATCGCCATGCTGTACTGGCTGGCCGCCCATCCGCGGTGGAAGTTCATCACCCCCTGGTCGGGGGGGCTGTTCTTTCTCGTGCTCAACCCGGTTACGGCATGGCTGTCGGGCAACAGCGTCAATTTTGCGCGCACGCTGGCCCCGGCGCTGTTTGCCGGGCAATGGTCGGGGCTGTGGGTTTACGTGGTGGGGCCCTTCGCCGGGGCGTCGCTTGCGGTCATGGCCATCCGCATGAACCTTTTGGGCAAGCTGCACCTGCTTGAGGCACGACTGGTCAATTTTGGCCATCATGGCCGCGTGCCAGGGCTCGATGACCCGCACCGCAAGCTCAACCACCCCGATGATCCCGACCATGTGCCCCCCGGCGCGGGGCCAGCCTGAACCCGCAGGCCCGCGCAAGGCGCAACCCACACGTGACATATTCCGTTATTTTGCTACGGGGGGATTAGCGGCCATAGTGCCGCGCCGCCATGCCTGCCATGGGCTGCCAAGGGAGAGTGCATAAGAATGAAGCGTTTTTTCAACACGCGCGAAACCGTTGTCACCGAAGCGCTGGACGGGTTCCTGCGCTCAAGCGCGGGCCATCACCTGTGCCGCCTGGATGGCTACCCCGATACCTGCGTGATCATGCGCCGCGAGATCGACCGCCGTGAGGTTTCGGTCATTTCGGGTGGCGGGTCGGGGCATGAGCCTGCGCATGCGGGCTTTGTCGGGCATGGCATGCTGACCGCGGCGGTGTGTGGCGCGCTGTTCGCCTCTCCCTGCGTTGATGCGATCCTGGCCGCGATCCTGGCCGCGATCCTGGCCACGACGGGGGAGGCAGGCTGCCTGCTGGTGGTCAAGAACTACACGGGCGACCGGCTGAACTTTGGCCTCGCCGCCGAGCGCGCCCGCGCATTGGGCAAGAAGGTGGAAATGGTGACCGTGGGCGATGACATCGCCCTGCCGGATTCAACCACCCCGCGCGGCGTGGCAGGCACGGTGCTGGCGCACAAGCTGGCGGGCTATGGCGCGGCACAGGGCTGGTCCCTGGAGCATGTGACCGAATTCGTGCGCGACGGCACCAAGCGCATGCGCACCATCGGCCTGGCGCTGGAGGACTGCAACCCCTATGAGCCCGCCCGCGCCAGCCGCCTGGCTGCCGAGCAGGCCGAGCTTGGCCTTGGCATTCATGGCGAGCCGGGCGCACAGCGCATTGCCTTGGCGGCCGCCAATGACCTGATGGCACTGGCCGCCCGCACGCTGGAGGCCAGCCTGCCCACAACCGTGCGCAATACCCGCTTCGCCCTCGTGCTCAACAACCTTGGCACCGTGCCAGAGGTGGAAATGGCGCTGCTGCTCGAAGCCTTCAGCCACACGCCACTGGCCCGCCGCATCTCGCACGTGATCGGCCCGGCACCCCTCATGACGGCGCTGGACATGAACGGCTTCTCGCTCACCCTCATCGAGCTTGACGAGGCCATCACCACTGCCCTGCAGGCCCCCGCCCAGCCACGTGCATGGCCCGGCATCACCACATTCGGCAGCCCCAGCGTGGCCCCCATGCCCGCCATGCCCGAGGCGTTTCCCTTCACGCCCAGCCATGACCCGACTGTCGCCAGCCTGCTGGCGCGGGGCGCTGAAGTGCTGGTGGCCAACGAGGCCGCGCTGAATGAACTCGATGGCAAGATCGGCGATGGCGATGCGGGCTCCACCTTCGCCAGCGCTGCGCGTGACATCACCGCCGTGCGCGACCGCCTGCCCATGAACGACCCGCACCAGCTCATGGCCACCATCGGCAATATCCTGACCCAGCATGCCGGTGGCTCGAGCGGGGTGCTGTTTGCCATCATGTTCTCGGCGGCAGGCCACAGCAGGCAGCCCTGGCAGCAGGCCCTGCGCGAAGGGCTGGCCCATATGATGGAATGCGGCGGCGCCAGGCCGGGCGACCGCACCATGATCGATGCGCTTTACCCCGCCCTGGAAGCGCTGGCCAATGCCGGCACGCTGCAACAGGCAGCCCTCGCCGCGCGCAAGGGCGCCGATGCCACCACCACCATGGACAGCGCCCGCGCGGGCCGCGCTGCCTACGTGCCCAGCGAGCATGTGCGCAACGTGCCCGACCCCGGCGCCGAGGCCGTGGCCCGCCTGCTTGAAGGGCTGGCGGCTGGCTGAAACACCATGCGGGACGCTCTTTGAGGGGCCTTCCCGCACAGGGCTACGGGGCAGGGGCGACGCTGGGCCATGATGGCCATGCCATTGGCCCAGATGGCGGCGGTGCAAGCCTTTTCTGGCGGGCAGCGAACGTGTCGTTCCAGTCCCAGCTTTGCATGAGCGCAGCACGTCCTGGAACTTGCCGGAGTGGGATGACACGGTCCGCAGATGACAAAAAGATTGCCTGCATCCCATCCTTTGAGCAGGCCAGCAGGCGCGTGAGAACCATCCCCCGTGCCGCCCCGGCGGGGGCCATCAATGCGGGCGGGAAAACAGGCAGGGCGGGTGGCCCATCCTGACGTATGGCCACCCCAACCAGCAATCAGGCTTTTCTGACGAATTCGGATTTGAGGTTTATTGCACCGATACCCGCGATCTTGCAGGCAATATTGTGCCCGTCCGTGCCATCGACCAGACGGATGCCCTTCACCTTGGTACCCCCCTTGATCACGGAAGAGGCTCCCTTGATCTTGAGGTCCTTGGTCACCGTAACACTATCGCCATCGGCCAGTACGTTGCCATTGGCATCGCGGATCTCGCCGGAGCCATCTGCACCACCTGCCGGCCTGTCGTTCGGGTTCCATTCACACCCGCATTCCGGGCAGGTCCACAGGCTGCCATCGGGGTAGACATGTTCGCACCCGCATTCGGGGCATTTGAGGTCGTTTTCCATGATTATCCTTACTGTCTGGGCCCATGCCCATAAAGCATGCGTGCCCCGACAGGAAGGATATGGATCATGCAGGGGTGATTTTGTGGTTGCAGCCAACCCCGAAGGGGCAGGGGAGGCACGTCCCTTATTGCTGGGGCGCCGTGCCGCCATGGGTGCTCACGCCGGGGCCACCGCCATCATCGGAGCCACCACCGGCGGGCTTGGGTTTGTCGCACCCGGCAAGGCAGGTCAGGACGGCCGCAGCCATCATCATCCGCGCAAGGTTTCGCATTGGTTTTCTCCTCTCCAGCTGTTCTGGCTTTCAAGAGGGGTAAACCGCCGGACCGCGCCACGGTTGCGTATGAAAACGGGGCAGCGCTGCGCCAGCAGGCCTGCGGCGCACATCTCGCGCATGCGCATGCAGCAACGATGGCGGTGCTGGAAGGAAGGATATTCCATCCGGTGCCTGTCCGTCTGTTCGAGGCTGTTCTAGCGGACAGCCTGCTTGCGGAAAAAACGCTCGACAGCCAGCATGCCAAGCAACAGCGCGACGCCAAAGCCTTCGCGTGTATGGTCGATGAGGTAACGCATAACGGCCTCCTCCATTTGGCTTGTCAGCTTCATACTGACGCATCATCGGCGCCAGCGGTAGTAAAAACGCACACATCGCTCTTCACGATATGGAACTGATCGCACAGGCCAGCCGGGTGTTGCGCATGCAGGACCGATTTTTTTCTTTTCCCGCCGCCCAAGTTTAAAAAACCAATTAAAGAAGTTTTTGGTGAAGCTTTTTCAAAAAGCTTCAAAAGACACCGCCTGTCCGAAAGCAGGACGTTTTTAAGAACACGTCAGGACATAACCTTGCCAGTGCCCCGCACGACGGCATAGGAAAAAGGTCATGTCATGCTCCCTGCCGTACAACCCCGCCCGTTCCATGCGCCCTTCCACCCGCCACAGGGCAGGGGGCATGCCATGACCCGCATTTTCATTGATGCCGATGCCTGCCCGGTGCGCGACGAGACCTATCGCGTCGCACTGCGCTACGGGCTGCATACCTTTGTCGTCTCGAACAGCGTGCTGGCCGTGCCGGCCTCGCCCCTGATCGAGCGCGTGGTGGTAACACAGGGCATGGACGTGGCTGATGACTGGATTGCCGGGCATGCCGCTGCGCATGACATTGTCATATCAGCCGATATTCCGCTGGCCGCGCGCTGTGTCGCGCGCGGGGCCTGCGTGCTCGACCCCAAGGGCCGCATTCTTGATGATAACGCCATCGGCATGGCGCTGGCCGTGCGCAACCTCATGACCGACCTGCGTGATACCGGCGTCATAACCCAGAGCAATCGCGGCTTTACCCGCGCTGACCGCTCCACATTTCTTTCCGCACTTGATACCGCCGTGGTCAAGGCCCGCAAACGCGCGGCAGGGCACGGGCGGCCGCTGCCTGTTGTGCCACCTACAACATGATTGTGGCAGGCGCGTAAAAAAAGCCGCCCGCTTCATGGGAAGCGGGCGGCACCGAGGCTGTGAACGCCGCCTATTTGAAAAAAGGCGGCACCCAAAAACCTTTACATGATCTTACTTCTGCGCAGCCTTGGCAAACAGGGCCGAGATCGCATCCTGCGCCTCGGTCTGGATAGCCTTGAGGTGAGCCTCGCTCTTGAAGCTCTCGGCATAGATTTTATAGACATTTTCCGTGCCGGAGGGGCGGGCGGCAAACCAGCCATCCCTGGCCGAGACCTTCAGGCCCCCAATGGCCGCGCCATTGCCCGGCGCGTTGGTCAGCGTGCTGACAATCGGCTCGCCGGCAAGTTCGCTCATGCCGATCTGCTCGGGCGAGAGGTTTTTCAGGATCGCCTTCTGCGCCGGATCGGCAGGCGCGTCGATGCGGGCGTAGTACGGCGTGCCAAGGCGCTTGGTCATGGCTTCGTATGCCGCACCGGGGGTCTGTTTGGTGCGGGCCGTGATCTCGGCGGCGAGCAGGCCAAGGATGATGCCGTCCTTGTCCGTGCTCCACACCGTGCCATCGCGGCGCAGGAAGGACGCGCCAGCACTTTCCTCACCACCAAAGCCGAGCGTGCCGTTATACAGGCCATCGACAAACCACTTGAAGCCAACGGGCACTTCCACCAGCTTGCGGCCGATTTCCTTGGCCACGCGGTCAATCATGCTGCTGCTGACCACCGTCTTGCCCACACCAGCTGCGGGGTTCCAGTTGGCGCGGTTGTTGAACAGGAACTCGATGGCGGTGGCAAGGTAATGGTTGGGGTTCATCAGCCCATACTTGCCCGACACGATGCCATGGCGGTCGGCATCGGTATCGTTGGCGAAGGCGATGTCAAAGCGGTCCTTCATCTGCACAAGGCGCGCCATGGCGTAGGGCGATGAGCAGTCCATGCGGATCTGGCCATCCCAGTCAGCGGTCATGAAGCGGAAGGTGGGGTCGACTTCCTTGCTCACGATGGTGGCGTTGATGCCGTATTTGTCAATGATCGGCTGCCAGTAATCCACCGCCGCGCCGCCAAGCGGGTCGATGCCGATGGAAATGCCGGATTCACGGATGATGTCCATGTCCACCACGGCGGCAAGGTCATCCACATACGGGTTGATGTAGTCATGCCGCTTCGTGGTGGGGGCCTTGAGCGCCTGCTCGTACGGCACACGGGCAACACCCTTCATGCCCTTGGCCATGTAGTCGTTCGCCGCGTTCTCGATCACCTTGGTGATGTCGGTATCAGCCGGGCCGCCATGGGGCGGGTTGTATTTGAAGCCACCATCCTCGGGCGGGTTGTGCGAGGGCGTGATGACCACGCCATCGGCAAGGTCGCTGTTGCGGCCACGGTTGCACGTCAGGATGGCATGCGAGATGACGGGGGTCGGGGTATAGCCGTCCTTGTCATCAATGCGCACTTCAATGCCATTGGCGGCAAAGACTTCAAGGGCTGATTTCAGCGCCGGGCGCGAGAGCGCATGCGTGTCGATGCCGATGAACAGCGGCCCGGTAATGCCCGCGTTCTTGCGGTAGTCAGCAATGGCCTGGCTGATCGAGAGGATATGGTTTTCATTGAAGCTGGTATGCAGCGATGAGCCCCGGTGCCCCGAGGTGCCAAACGCCACCCGCTGCGTTGCAATGGCGGGATCAGGCTTGCGGGTATAATAGGCATCAAGCAGGGCATCGATATTGACAAGACGGTCCGGATCGACCGGCTTGCCGGCAAAAGGGCTTACGCTGGGCATTGACTGCTCCCGAAATACATTATGAAAAAGCGCATATTCCAACAAATTTCCTTACAGCCCGCCCCGGCATGCGTCCAGCCACGCAAGGCAGGAAAATGAACCGGAGGCGGCAAGGAAACGCATCATGCCATGACACTGCCGCGCGCTTTGGGGGAATGACATTGAACTATATCAAAATCCGGACCTTTTTCGTTTCCTTGGCTGCGCATCACGTTCCCGCGCGGGCATGTTGCGCAGGGCAGGGGACATGTCCACTCTACAGGGCATGAATACCCCCACAGCCACCGATCATGCCGAACATCTGCGCCGCGACCGGCTGGAGCGCCTGCTGCGGCGCCTGCCCGCGCGGGGCGAACAGGCCATGCGCTGGCTGCTTCAGCCCGGGCGGGTCGTCATGCGCGGCATCATGGGCGGAGTGCTGATCGTGGGGGGCATATTCAGCTTCCTGCCGGTGCTGGGGTTATGGATGCTGCCGCTGGGCATTATCCTGCTGGCGGAGGACGTGCCTTTCCTGCGCAGGCTGAGCGCGCGCATGCTGGAATGGATAGAACGCCGCCACCCGAACTGGCTGGCGCCCGCCACGCCCCACAAAGGCTGAGGCGCAGGCCCTGTTCAACGCGCGCAGGACGACCGGTGCAAAGCCGCCACTGCCACGATCAGGGCATTGACCCCCAGCCCGACCAGGCCGGGATTGACTCCGCCGGGCATGAGGCCCGCCCAGTACAGCCCCACCGCCAGCCCGTCACCCGCCACAAGCCCCGCCGTAATGGCCAGAGGGGATACCCGCCACCCGCACAGGGCCACCAGCAGCCCAGGCGCGATCTGGATCATGCCCAGGTAATACAGGTTATTGAGCGTGACCATGATGCTGCCCAACCCCGCTGCCCCGGCGGCAGAAAGCAGCAGATAGACCCCGATCACGACCTGCGCGCCCACGCGCTGGCCCCTGTCGGACAGGCCATGGAGCATGTTGCGCGAGACCAGCGGCCCGATGGCAAGGCACACGCCCGCCAGGATAACCAGCGCCGAGATCGCGCACCCGCCCGCAACAATACCCTGCATCCACGGCGGCAGGGTGGTGGTCACGCCCAGCATGAACACATCATTGGCCGATGAGACGGCCAGCCCGCGTTTGCGCACGAATTGCGCGATCATGTACAGAAAGGGGAACATGAGCATGTAAAGCGGCATGAGGATCTGGTTGCGGCGCACCATCCGTGCCGAACGCGCGGTAAACACGAACGCCACCGCCTGTGGCGTAATGCACAGCCCCAGCGACTGGAGCATGATGGTGGAGACCACGAACAGGTCCTGCCGCGCGGGCACGACCGCCGCGGGTGTCGCCACATACGCAGCGGGCAGGCCCGTGGCCAGCAGGGCCGCACTCCCTCCGGCCACGATGGCCAGCACCAGCAGCACATCCTTCAGCACCGATACATAGGCCGGAGCGCGCACGCCTGCCAGCGCCACCCAGCCAAAGGTCATGCCCGCGCCAGCACCTGCCAGCATGGCGGGTGTTACATGCCAGTGCAGGCTGCGCATGACCGAAATCAGGCCGGTAAACTGCGTCTGCCCCAATGGCAGCAGAAAGGCCACGGCATTGGCCGCCACCACGATTTCCAGCAGCCGGCTGCCAAAATGCGCGCGAAAAATATCAGCCAGCGTCATGCTGCCTGTCCTGCGCCCCAGCTGCCACAACAGCGGCGCAAGCACGAACCCCACAGGGTAAGACAGCAGGATATACCCCATGAACCACCCGGCAAACGCCGCGCCATGCAGGTACACGCCCGTTGAAAAGCCCAGCACGCTGCCAATGCTGTAGGTCTCGCCAATGGTCAGGAAAAAGACCAGCAAGCCACCAAGTTGCCCGGATGCAACAAAGAAATCACGCGCATTGCCACTGCCGCGCCGCACCCGCGCATACACCGCCAGGGCAATGGAGGCGGCAATGACCACGCCAAAGCTGAGGAATTCCATTCAGTCCGCCCGGACCCGGCCCAGCCACCATGCCACCGCCATGCAGACTGGCACCAGCACCATGCAGGCAAACAGCCACGCCACCGCCGGGGGGAAACCAAAGACCACGCCATCAACATGCTCAAATAACAGAAAGCCCCCGATAACCAGCCCATAAGGCAGCCCCAGTCCCACAACCAGCATAAGCGGCGTGGTGGCAGGCAGCGCTTCACGGGCGTTATCAGAGGTGTCAGACACGCGCATCAGGCCCTGGTCAGGGGAAAGGGGGCAAGCAGGCGAAACGCTGCTTTTCAGCCATTGCCGCGCGGCTTCGCCTTCTTGCGGCCTACAACCGAGAGGCGGGTGGTAACAAGGTCATAGCCCATCTCGCGCACGATATTTTCCAGCAGGGCATCGAGTTTGGGATTTTCGAATTCGATCACCTTGCCGCTATCGGCGTCGATCAGATGGTAATGATCGCCATGATCGCCATCGGCCACTTCATAGCGCGCCCGACCGCCGCCAAAGTCACGGCGCTGGAGAATGCCGTTTTCCTCGAACAGGCGCACGGTGCGATACACCGTGGCGATGGAAATGCGCGGATCGACTTCCACCGCGCGACGGTACAGCTCCTCCACATCCGGGTGGTCATCGCTGTCCGACAGGACGAAGGCAATCGTCCTGCGCTGGCCCGTCAGTTTCAGGCCGCGTTCACGGCACAGGTCGGCCAGGGGAGAATCGGGAAAAGTCGGCTCTTTCATCGCCTCATAGCATAATGCATACAGACCGCCCCGGTCCAGTAGGGATAAGCGGTTCGGGCTGTCGATTTTAATTGCAAATGATAATCTTTCTCATTAATACGGTCTCACCAACACATTCAGGGAGCGGGCCGCAGCCACGGCCCGAGCGGATGATGACCAACACCACAGTTTTCATGAATGATCTTTCATCAAGCGAACGCCTGCTGGTCTGGTGCGTGCGCCGCCTGAGCGGGCAGGGCGACGGCACGCGGGGCACGCCAGGGCTGGCGCTGCCGTGTTTCCGGGCTGATTTCGCTGCTGTGATCGAGGCGTTCCACATGGCCATGAACCGCCTGCGGGCCTACCAGCGCGCGCCGGTGGATGTGGCGATCTGCTCGGCAACACACCTGACCGGCACGGAAAACCGCTTCCTGCTGGCTGCCGCCGCAGCACAGGAGGGGCACGAGGGCGAAGTGCGGCGCATGCTGCGGCCCATCTTCGTTCACCATCATGTGCTCTCGCCCTTTGCCGCCGCCATTACGCAACTCGGCGCGTGCCTGGCGGGGGCGGGCTACTGGCTGCCGCGGCGGGGCAACATGCTTGTGGCATCCAGCCGGGTGCCTGTCACGCCGCCGCGCCAGATGGGGGTGGCTACGGCACGGCCCGCACCCCGGCCCCATGCGCAGCAGGCCCAGCCCGTGGGTGCAGGCTGCCTTGCGGTCATGCGCTGGCACAATGGCGACATGGGCCATGCGCAGGTCATGTGGCCCGGCCCTGCCGCCAGCGTGCACACAGGTAGCCTGTAAAAAAACCAAAGGGGCCGCACGATCGTGCGGCCCCGGCATGGCGGGATGACAGCAATGCCACCCATCGTATCGATCCGGCAGGCGCGCCGGTTCATGGAAAATGCTTTCCTCGACCTGCTCGACATCCTTGCCTGGCAGGAAGGCGCGCCGCCCGCCACCGGCCCTGACCGGCCGGTGGGCCCGCATGGTGGCGGGATTACTCCTGATCGGGAGCAGGGGCGGAGTTGAGCTTGATGTATTGCGGCAGGCCAAGCTGCTTGATGAGGTCGAACTGGCGGTCCAGGAAGTCCTCGTGCTCTTCCTCGTTCACCAGGATGCGCAGCAGCAGGTCGCGCGAGACGTAGTCACGCACGCTCTCGCAATAGGCGATGCCTTCACGCAGGTCGCCAATCGCCTTTTCTTCCAGCTTCAGGTCGCATTTGAGGATTTCCTCAACGTCCTGCCCCACAAGAATGGTGTTGTAGCGCTGCACGTTGGGCAGGCCACCGAGGTAGAGGATACGCTCGATCAGCCAGTCGGCGTGCTTCATCTCCTCGATGGATTCCTCGTATTCCTTCTTGCCCAGCAGGGTCACGCCCCAGTGGCGCAGCGTGCGGGCATGCAGGTAATACTGGTTGATCGCCGTCAGCTCGTTGGTAAGCTGGGTGTTCAGGTGCTCGATGACCTTGGGGTCCTTGATGGGCATGTCCGTCTTCCTGTCTTGATGAATATATTATACCCCTCACGGGTTACTGTGTGGCAGGCCGTAACGCAATTACAAAAAAGCATTGCATAACCATGCCCTGCGCGCGACCCTGCGGCCGGGCCACGCCAGGCCACGGCCACCACGCAGGGCAGGGGTAAGCCATATGGACCAGACCAGCTACCGCACACTTGATGCAGGCGGCATCCGCGCATTCCTTGCCGGTCTGCCCACTATTGCCACCCGCCTTGGCGGCCTGCCCGAACGGTGGCAGGTGCGCGAGGTCAGTGATGGCAACCTCAACAATGTGTTTCTCGTCACCGGACCTGCGGGGGAAGTGTGCCTCAAGCAGTCGCTGCCGCATGTGCGCGTGGACCCGAGCTGGAAAATGCCGCTCGACCGCACGCATTTCGAGGCCGCATGGCTTGCCGCCATCGGCCCGCTGGTGGGCGGGCTGACCACCGAATACCTGCATTTCGACCCGGTGCTTTACGTGCTGGTGGTCGAGAGCCTGTCCGGCCACACCGTGCTGCGCACGGCGCTGATGCAGGGAGCGGACTGGCCGGAGGTCGCGCCGCGCATTGGCACGTTCGTGGCCCGGGCGTGTTTCGGCACCTCGCTGCTCGCCCGCCCGTTCGAGGATGTGTTTGACGCCCGCCGCCTTTTTGCTGCCAACCAGGCCCTGACCCGCATCACGCTCGACCTGGTGTTTGACGACCCTTACCGCGACCACCCGCGCAACCACTGGCATGATACCGCCCTGAGCCCCATCGTGCTCGATATCCGCACCAGTGCCGCGGCACTTCTGGCCGTCGAGAACCTGCGGCGGCGCTTCCTGTCGCAACCCCAAGCACTGTTGCATGGCGACCTGCATACCGGCTCGATCATGAGCACGGCGGATGATACGCGGGTAATCGATGGCGAGTTCGCGCTGTATGGGCCGATCGGGTTTGACTGCGGCATGTTCGTGGGCAACCTCGTGCTGCATTTCTTCGCAACACCAGACCTTGCGGCCCGGCAGGCCGTGCTGCGCGATATTGACAGCTTCTGGCGCAGCTTCCACACGCAGTTCATGGCGCTGTGGAATGCCGATGACGCTCCGCCGCCCGGCACGCTGCGCCCGCTGGCCTATGGCCCGGCGGCCCATGTGGCGCAACAGGCCTTCATGGATGAGGTAATGGGCGACACCATCGGCTTTGCCGCCATCGAGATCATCCGCCGCCTCATAGGCTACGCCCATACGGCGGATTTCGACACCATTACCGATCCACGCCTGCGCGCCACCTGCCGCGCAGGCGCGCTGGCCTTCGCCTATTACGTGCTCGACCACCTGGCGGACATACGCACGATCGCGGATTTCCTGTCCTGCCTAGGCGAGAATGAGAGGAAGGGCATATAAATCAGGACATGCCGCCGGGCATGAGGGCCGCCAGCCGGGCCATGGAGGCACGCATGTCGGCCTCGATTTCAGGCAGGGCGCGACAGGGTTCGGACGTGTCGAAATACCGGGCAAACGAAATGGCGCATCCAATGCCCGCCCGCGCCATGTCCAGCCGGGCCGTGGGGTCATGCGGGGCAATCAGGCGGTCAAACCAGTCCTGCGGGTCGGTTTCCATGCTGGTGGTGAACACCGTGCGGGTCGGTGCGCCCGCATGATCCGCACAGGTCACGCTCAGGCTGCGATATAAGAACGCCCGCGCCGGTACCTGGCGTGCAAAACCGGTGCGTCGCCCCTGCGCCGCGCCCTCTTCAGGTGGCATGAGGCGCCATGCGGCAGGCGCGCCATCCGGACCATCGCGCACCTCAAGGTCCAGTTCCGTGCCATCAAGTGCTGCCTGCACGACAGCAGCCACATGGGCCTGCGTCATCTCGCGCCGTTTCTCGCCATGGCTGCGGCTGCACCGCTGCCACAGCGCCGCCGCATTGACCAGGCTGACCAGGCCACGACGGGCGGCGGGCTTGTTGTTATCCAGCACCCACACATAGGTGCTGATGCCGGTATTGATGAACATATCCTGCGGCAGGGCAATGAGCGTATCAATCAGGTCATGCTCCACTAGGTAGCGGCGAATGGCGGATTCACCGCTCTCCACCCCGCCACCGTTCAGGGCGGCTCCGTGCGTGACCACGCCAATGCGGCTGCCGCCGTGGCGGGGGGCGCGCATCTTGGCGAGCAGGTGCAGCATGAACAGCATCGATCCGTCCGACACGCGCGGCAGGCCCGGCCCGAAGCGCCCTCGCGCGCCCAGCGCATGTTCCGCCTCCACGGATGCGCGAATGGCACGCCAGTCCAGCCCAAAGGGCGGATTGGCCAGCATGCGGCCAAAACGCTGCCGGGCATGGCCATCGGCCAGTAGCGTATCGCCATGCACCACTTGCCGGGGCCTGAGCCCGCGCAGCAGCAGGTCGGCACGCGCCAGGGCACAGGACTGCCTGCTCAGCTCCTGCCCGTACAGATCCACCATGACCCCGCGCGCGCGCAGGCGGTCAGCAGCACGGCCAAGCAGGACGCCGGTGCCGGCGGCAGGGTCATAGAGCGCAGGCCGGGTGCCGGGCGTGTCGGGGGCGCAGACAAGATCGACCATCAGGTCTGCCACCTCCGGGGGCGTGTAATGCGTGCCGGTGCCCTGCGTGGTAGTGAAATGGCTAACCAGTTCCTCGAACAGCCGGGCCATGGCTTCGCTGCCATGCAGGGTGGGGGAAAGGTCAAGGGCAGCGAAATGCGCGGCCAACGGGCCCAGCATGCCAACCGCCGCCAGCCGCCGCGCCAGCCGCTCGATCTCAAGCTGCGCCATGATGTCGCGCATGGCGGCGGGCAGGCGCTCAATCTGCCCCGCCAGCACCCCGAGCGGGTCGGTCGCGCAAGCAATGGCCGCAAGCCCTCCACGCGCGGGCGGGCGGGCCTGCTCAAGCCGCCGCAGCACGGTAAAGGCCAGTATGGCAGGCCCGTATTCAACCGGCGGCAACACGCGGCGCAACTGGCCCGCAATGCGCCATATGGCTGCAGCCGAGAGCAGGGGCGTGGTCATGGGCGAGTTAACGGGCGCGTTCTTCCGCCGCCGCCGTGCGCCACAGCGACAGGGCAACGGCAATGACCGCAGGCCCGATGAACAGCCCGAGCAGGCCAAACACGTGCAGCCCTCCCAGAATGGCCGTCAACACCGCAAGGAAGGGGATGCTGGTGCTGCCACTGATCAGCTTTGGCCGCACGAAGTGGTCGCCCGCGCCATAGGCAATGGTGCCGATCACGCCCACGATCACCGCCTGCATCACGCCATTGGCCGCAAAGGTCATGAGCGTGGTCACACAGAGCAGGATCGGCCCGCAGAACGGGATGACACTGACCACTGCGGTGACCAGCGTGAGCAGGGCAGGGTGCGGGGTGCCTGCAATGAAGTAGCCAATGCCCACCAGCACGCCCTGGCCCAGCCCCACCAGCACCAGCCCTGCCACCGTGCCGCGCACCGCACCCACGGTGTTGCGGATCACATCACGCGCGCGCCCACCCAGAAAATGCTGCCCGACCGCGCGTATATCGGCAATGAGCGTTTACGAGGCGTGGAGATAGAAATAGACCGACAGCGTGGCGATGATGAAGGTCTCGGTCATTTCCATCAGGCGATGCGGCAGTTCGCGCCCGTCGCCGGTGGCCACCATGCGCGACGCCACGCCGGTCCAGTGCCGCAGTTCATCGGGTTCGGACAGGTAGCGTTGCCACAACCCGGCCAGCCTCGGGCCAATGCGCGGGATTTCATTGATCTGCGGCGAGACGGGAATGCCATCATGCAACGCGCTCCGCCCCCACGCCATGAGCGATGGAATTTCCAGCCCCGCCCGCACAGCCATGGCAATCATGGGCACGGCCAGCAGCGCAAAGATGGCCGCCGCGATCAGCCCTGCCGCCACCCCGCGGCCCATGCCGCGCCCGACCAGCCGGTTAAAGAGCGGGAAGGTGGTGATGGTGAGGATGCCCCCCCACACGAAGGCAAACAGGAATGACTGTTCGATCCATGCGGAAAACAGCAGGACCGCACAGACGAATATGAAGGTTCCGACATACTGGGTCCGGCTCCGGTTTTCTTCCATATGGTGTGCTCTATCCTGCTGGAGTTCATAAAGGCTGCAATATAACGCAACGCCTGTGGTCATGGCAGCACAGGGTAAAGGCCCGGTTTACAAAAAGACACCATCCATCTTGTCCATAAGGGCGCAAGCTGGTCCATTAGCATCCCTTTTCTGACCCGGATGCAGCATGTCGCGCCCTTCGAGAACCTTTTTTACCGCCGACACCCATTTCGGCCATGCCAATATCATCCGCTACACGAAGCGCCCCTTTGAAACGGTGGCGGAGATGGATGCCACGCTGGTCAGCAACTGGAACGCCACCGTCGGCCCCGATGATGATGTATGGCACCTTGGCGATGTCGCGCACGGCACGCAGCGGGCCGAAGCGATCCTGCCCCGGCTGAATGGCCGCAAGCACCTGATCTGGGGCAATCATGACAGCGAGGCCGTGCAGACGCTGCCGGGCTGGGCGTCATCACAGGCCTATGCCGAACTCAGGCTCGATGGCCGCAGGGTCGTGCTGTTTCATTATCCCATCGCGGAGTGGAACGGCTTCTGGCATGATGCGCTGCATTTTTATGGCCATGTCCATGACAGGTTCACGCCCACCAGCCTGTCTTGTGACGTGGGGGTGGATGTGTGGGATTACCGGCCCGTCGCATTCAATGACGTCGTTGAAACTCTCAGCGGGCTGGCCCCGCCCGCACGCCCTGCCTGACGTAACACGCCCGGCCGCCCCGCTTTCATGAAGGCGGGGCCGCGCCCATGGCTGCGCGCCTGACAGCAACGCGGTATTCACGCAGCAGGCCCCGCAGTCGCGCCCGTTCATCAGCCTGTGCCGTGACCTGCTCCAGTCGTGCCCACACCGCCCGTGCGACCCTGCGCTGGCATGCCAGCGGCGGCATGGTCAGTTCCAGCGAGGCCAGTGTGAGCGTATCCACCTCGGGGAACACGCTGCCCCCCGCGCGACGGCGTAGTTCCGGCCCTGCCGCCCATAACGCCAGCGCCGCATAGCGCAGGTCCACATTCTCCCCGCGCGGCACCAGCGCCTTGCACCCCTGGCTGACCGCAAGCGGCCCGCGCCCCAGCCCCACCCGGCCCACGGGGGCACGGGTTGACACCACCAGCGCGCCCGCGGGCACCAGTATGGCCCGGCACGCGGCCAGTCCCGCCGCCGAAAGGCCGCGCAGCCCGCGCGTGACCCAGCAGGGGCGCCCGGGCGGCAGGTCCGCAGGGGTCAGCCACGTGACGTCATCGCCCCAGTAGGCAGGCTGGGTCGTGGCGGGCGTGCCACCGCCAACAATGTCAAATACATGCCCCACCAGCCGCCGCGTGCCACGTGCCGCCCGGGCGGCTTGCGCGATGATGGCCTGGACCTGCTCGCGCGCCAGCCCGTCAAGCCCGTCAAGCAGGTGCAACTGCCCGTCAATGCGCTGCAGGCTTCCTTCCAGCCGGTCGGCCACAAGGCGCTGGCAGGCAAGGGAAGGGCAGGGGACAGGCAGGCTGTTCATGCGTGCGCGCGTCAGCTTCGCGCGGGTCGCGCCCTCCACATATGGCCCATAGGAGAGGGTATTGAGGGCATGCGCCACGAAGCGGCCCTCCACGCCCGCGCGCGGGCGCAGCACATGCACATGGTTGCCCGCCCATAACGGCCCTTCATGAAAGAAGGCGACATCACGCATGGGATCGGCAAAAGGCGCGCCGTCCTCACCAAGCAGCACGAGGGCGCCATCAAACAGCGCCCGATCGACATGACCGGTCACGCCACTGGCCCCGTGATAGGGCACCGGACCCGGCCGTTGCGCCCGCTGCGCACGGTTGAGGGGCACGCGGCCTGCATCAAGGCACTCGACCAGGGCGCCAAGCGGCACCACGGGCCATGACGGGGGCAGGCTGTCGTCGCACGTCATGCCTTACTCCTTACCGTATAAAAAATACATCATGACAGGCGTTTGCGCCGCATGGCTGCTGGCCGTGCGCCATCGGGTCGTATAAACCCCACCCCAAGCACCATACATACCGCGTGCCACACACGATCATGACCCGGCGGGGCCATGGGTGAAGCAGGGGGTTCATGACGCGTCCAACCACATCCTTCGGGGCGGAATTCCGTTCCATCCTTGCCATTGCCGGACCGATGGGCCTGTCGCAGTTCGCCCAGATGCTGATGGGTGTGACCGATAACGTGCTCCTTGGCAGCCTGGGCGCCACGGCCCTTGCCATTGGCGGGCTGGCCACGGGCACGTTCTTCACCCTCAACGCCATCCTTGCCGCCATGATCGAGGCCGGTGGCATCCTGCTCTCGCAGGCGCGCGGGCGGCAGGACCATGCAAGCCTTGGCACCACCATCACCTCCATGCTCATGATTGCCATCGTGCTGTGCGGGCCGGAACTGTTCTGCCTGTACCATATCGATACGCTCCTGGCATGGCTGCACGAGCCCGAGGCCATCCGCGCGCCGGTGACCGGGTTCGTGCATATCCTGATGTGGGCGGTGCCGCCTGCGCTGCTCGGCCAGGGCGTGCTGACCACAGCGCTGCCGGTCATGGGCGCGCAGGGCATTCTCATGCGGGTGATGCCGTGCATTACGGTGGTGAACGGGGTGCTGAACGCAACGCTCATCCATGGCTGGCTTGGCCTGCCCGCGCTGGGGCTGCATGGCTCGGCGGTGGCGACTGTCATCACCCTGTGGTGCATGCCCCTCATCTTGCTGGCGTTCATGGCACGCAGGCCCGAACTGCGCACGACGCTACGCCCGCGCGCGCATGACTGGGGGCATACGCGTGCCCTGCTGCGCACCGGCCTGCCCATGCTGGCCGCCGCGATGGCGGAGGTCACGCTGTTCCAGGCCAATAGCTTCGAGGCCGCCAAGCTGGGCAATGCCGGGCTGGCGGCGTTCCAGATCATGCTTGGCATCGGCATGCAGTGCTTCGTGCTGTACCTGGCCATGGCACAGGCCTGCAACATACGCGTGGGCTACTGGACGGGCCGCGACGACCCGGCCATGGTCCACCGTGCCGCCAGTGCGGGCATGGTGCTGGGCCTGGGGGTGGCATGCGTGACCACGCTCATCCTGGCGCTGGGGCGGCAGGCCATCATCGGCTTCTATCTCGATGCAACCCTGCCGGAAAACGCACAGGCGGTGCATCTGGCACTTGCCCTCCTGCTGATCGGCGCGGCCTTTCAGGTGCCTGACGCCCTGCAGGCCATCGCCACGGGCATCCTGCGCGGGCAGGGTGACACCACCATACCCATGGTGCTGGCCATTATCGGTTACTGGGGGCTTGGCTTTCCCGCCGGGATATTCCTTGCCTTTGACCGGAGCATGGGCGTGCAGGGCCTGTGGTACGGCATTGGCCTCGGGCTGGTGGCGGTATTCGTGCTCCAGGGCACCCGCATCCTGTGGCGCATGAAGCGCACGGCGCAAAAAGGATAGAAAAACCAGCGCCGCCCGGCCTTTCCAGCCCGCACAGGGCTGCTTTTTTTAAAGGCGGCGTTTCCTGAAGCTTTTTGAAGAAAAGCTTCACCAAAAACGTCCTTTAATTCTAAAGCGCTGTCATGAGCGGCTTTCTTTTACAGTCGCTTGTGCATTTCCTCACGGATGGAGTTGCATTTCTTGGTAAACACGCCCGCCTGCGATGCGGTCATGAAATTGATCAGGAACGCGCCGAGCAGCGAACAGAACGAGAGAATGATCAGCACCCGCCCCATGAGCGAGATCACCCCGCTATAATGCACCGCCGAATACCATAGCAGCCCCAGGCTCAGCACGGCGCCGAACACACCGAGCACGCCGGTGGAGCGGATGAGGGATTCCTCCTCGCGGATGAAGGTGGAGGATTCCTGCCATAACATGAACAGCTTGCGGTCCATTTCCTGCACGGCGGCGGCATAGTCCTCGGCATCATCGGGATGCTGGTGGTCGGTGCCGCTGCGGTGCAGTTCAAGTTCCTGCCGCGCCTTGGCAAAGACGCGCCTGCGTTCCTTTATGGCGGGCAGGCTGATATCGACAAAGCTGAGAATGGCCACGTTGAGCCCAGCCGATAGCTGGATTACCGCTTGGAAATCACCCCAGATCACAGGTTGCCCCCTGAGGGTCCACATAACCGTGCACTGTAGCAAACCCTAACAAATACAAAGCCATTCAGCATGCAAGGGCTGCATGCCAGTTCCCAACGTACCATGCAATATGGCGGCACGCCTGCCTTTAGGGTTAGCATGAAGCGTGATGAATATCCATGTTCCCTCCACCTATGAGGTCTACCGTGGCTGGCAGTCCATACAGGGCACCGGGCTGGAGATCGGCACGAGCCTGCTTGTCGGCGCCGTACTGGTGCTGGCCTGCAGCATGGTGCTGTTCCTGCTGCCGACCTTCATCGCATGCCGCCGCAAGGTGCATAATGCAGCGGTTGTGGCGGTGGTGAACTGCACCCTGGGCATGACCGGAGTAGGGTGGGTGATCGCGCTGCTCATGGCCTGCCTGCTCGAGACCGATACCAGCCGCCATGCGCGCCTGCGGCACAGCGAACCGGCCACGTTCCTGACCCTGCCCTGAGGTTGCTGGGGGGAGGCCCCCCAGCCTTGACCGCACCAATATTGTTCAATTCGGTATATATTTACTTCAACGCATGGCAGGATCATATGACGTCGTCCAGCATGCAGCCCGTCATCATCATGACACCGGGCAATAATGACCTGCCGCCGGAGGTCTATGAAGAATATGGCCTCTGCACCCTTGAAGATGAAAGGGAGCATGCGCTCGACGGGCATGAATTCGGCCCCGAAGCCAAGGCCACCCTGCCTCATCGGGCCTGTGGTAAAGGCTTGCCCGCCCTCCGCAAAAGGCAGCGTTGAAATCAGGCCCGGCGACGAGGAAACCGAGGGCCGCATCGTCCATATCCCCTGATCTATGCCGCCCTCATGAAAAAAAGGAGCATGCCGGCTGGCACGCTCCTTTCAAATCGTCAGGATGTTTCTGACAGCGCTTTTTCAAAAGTCTGAAAGAATGCCGCCTTTTTGAAAAAAGGCGGCGCCCTGTTACTGCTGCTTGTACAGCAGGCGGGCGCGCAGCGTGCCCTTGAGTTCACGCAGGCGGTCAAGGATGCGGTTGTCCTTTTCCACATCGCGGCCGGTATCGGCCTCGACCACCACGTAGCCCAGTTCGCCCGCCGTCTGCAGGTACTGTGCGGTAATGTTGCAGGACTCGCTGGAGAATATCTCGTTAATCTGCAGCATGATGCCCGGCACGTTGCGGTGCACATGCATGAAGCGCGTGCCGTGCGGGTTTTCGGGCAGCTGCACGGTGGGGAAGTTCACCGCACCGAGCGTGGAGCCGATATCGGAGTATTCCACCAGCTTGCGGGCCACTTCCACGCCAATGCGCTCCTGTGCCTCCGCCGTGGAGCCACCGATATGCGGCGTCAGGATCACGTTATCCAGCCCGCGCAGCGGGGTTTCAAGCGGCTCGGCCGCCTGCTTGGGCTCCTTGGGGAACACGTCGATGGCAGCACCGAGCAGGTGGCCATCCTTCAGGGCCGCGGCCAGCGCATCAAGGTCCACCACGTTGCCGCGCGCGTTGTTGATGAGGAAGGAGCCCTTCTTCATCGCGCGGATCTGCGCCTCGCCAATCATGCCCGCGGTTTCGGGGGTCTGGGGCACGTGCAGGCTGACCACGTCGCTCTGGGCCAGAAGGGTTTCGAGCGTATCGACCGGCGTTGCGTTGCCATGCACCAGCTTGTCGATCACGTCATAATAGAACACGCGCATGCCAAAGGCCTCGGCCAGCACGGAAAGCTGCGAGCCGATCGAGCCATAGCCCACGATGCCCAGCGTCTTGCCGCGCACTTCCCAGCTATTGGTGGCGGATTTCTTCCAGATGCCCGCATTGCATTCTTCCGATTTGGGGAAGATGCGGCGCATCAGCATCACGATCTCGCCCATGACCAGTTCGGCCACCGAGCGGGTGTTGCTGTAGGGTGCGTTGAACACGGGAATACCGGCCTCACGCGCGGCGTCGAGATCGACCTGGTTGGTGCCGATGCAGAAGCAGCCGATGGCGATCAGGCGGTCGGCCTTCTCGATCACCTCGCGCGTGAGCTGCGTGCGCGAGCGGATGCCCACGATATGCACGCCTTCCAGCGCCTTCTGCAGGGCCTCGCCTTCCAGCGCCGTCTTGAGGCGGGTGACGTTCTCGTATCCGTTTTCCTTCAGCAGGTTGACGGCACTGTCATGAATGCCCTCAAGCAGCAGGATGCGGATCTTGTCCTTGGGAAGGGAAAGGTGGCCGGTGGATGGGCTGGTCATGTCGCGTGCTCCCGCTCTGAATACGGTCAAGAAGGTAGGTCGTCCCTATCCGATTGGCCGCGCCATCGCTAGGGGGGAAAGTTGAATTCGTGCCGTCAGCCCGCGCGCACGCCCGGCACGAGCAGGCCGCTCACATGCGGCAGGAGGCCAGCGTCACCAAGGGCAAGCACCGTGCCATCGCCATCGGCGCGCAGGGGCTGGCCCGCCCAGTCGGTCATGGCGCCGCCAGCCCCTTCCACAACCGGCACAAGGGCGGCCCAGTCCCATATCTTCATGGTGCATTCGGCAATGATGTCGATCTGCCCGAGTGCGAGCAGGCCGTAGGCGTAGCAGTCGCCACCCCAGCTTGTGCGCCGGACGGCTGCCGCCAGCGCGTCAAAACCGGGCTGGTGCGGAGCATCAAGGATTTCAGGCGCCGTGCAGGAGAGTTCGGCCTGCCCCACATCAGGGCAGGCCCGCGTGCGCGCCGCGCCGGGCAGGGTGGAGAGGAAACGCGTCGCCTCGCCCCGCAGGCCAATCCAGCGCTCGCCCGTGACCGGCTGGTCGATGATGCCAAGCACAGGCACATCGTCATGCAGCAGCGCGATGAGCGTGCCGAAGGTGGGCCGCCCGGTGAGGAAGGCGCGGGTGCCATCGATCGGGTCGATGACCCAGCGATACGGGCTCTCGCCGCCTTCAAGGCCGAATTCCTCGCCCATGATGCCAAAACCGGGCAGGCGCTCTGACACGACCGCCCGAATCGCACGCTCCGCCGTGCGGTCGGCAATGGTGACGGGGCTGGCATCGGCCTTGTCATGGGCCATGACCCCACGGCGGAAGAAGGGCAGCACCACGCTGCGCGCCACATCGGCGGCAGCGATGGCGGCTTCAAGCACCGCATCACGCGGGAACCCGGCGGGCAGGGCGCTCATCAGGGCGTCTCCGGCCTGAGCGAGCGCAGATAGGCGATCACGTCCGCACGGTCGGTTTCCGAGGCGATGCCGGGGAAGGACATCTTGGTGCCTGATGCGTAATCAGCAGGACCCTTGAGCCAGGCGGAAAGGGTGGCGTTGGTCCAGGTCTCGTCCTTGTGCGCCCTGAGCGCATCCGAGAAGTCATAGCCGGGAATATCACCCACATGCGTGCCGAACACGCCAAACAGGCCCGGCCCGATGATGGAAGGGCCATTTGGCGCCATGCTGTGGCACATGGCGCACTGCCTGTCGGCCAGGGCATGGCCCTTTTCCACGCTGGCCTTGGCAACCAGATCATCAATGGAGGCGCCCGGCGCAGGGGCCGCCGGGTGCGGTATGGCCACGCCAGCCTTCACGGGCAGGGGTTCGGGTACGGCCGTGTGGGCAATACCCCAGCTTGCGCCAAGCACCCCCACGGCAATGAGGCAGGCAACCCCGATCTGGTTAAGGCGTGTACTGTCCATGAAGTCGGGCGTCCTTCCCACGGTTGCATGTAAACCGCTCCTTACCTAGACTGCCGCGCGCCCTGTGTGAAGCATGCACGGGCGGCGGGCGGCCCGTGCCGCCGCGACAGATTACGGATGGCCCAGACCCAGACCCCATGAACCCTATTGTCCTGATTCCGGCCCGGATGGCCTCGACCCGTCTGCCGGGCAAACCGCTTGCCGATATCGCGGGCCAGCCCATGATCGTGCATGTGCTCAAGCGTGCGCAGGCTGCCTGCATCGGCCCGGTTGCCGTCGCCACCGCTGACCGCGCGATTGCCGATGTGGTGGAACACGCGGGCGGCACCGCCATCCTGACCGATCCGGACCTGCCCTCGGGCTCGGACCGTATCTGGCAGGCGCTCGGCGCGCTTGACCCGACCGGCAGGCATGACGCCATCATCAACCTGCAGGGCGACCTGCCGGGCATCGACCCCGCCTGCCTGCGCGCCGTGCTCTGCCCGCTGGCTGACAGCGCGGTGGATATCGCAACCCTTGTTGCCCCCGTGCGCGATGAGGCGGAAGCGAAAGCGGCCTCGGTGGTAAAAGTGGCCTGCGCCTTTGGCGGCGACGAGCCGGATGAAGTGGCGCGCGCGCTGTATTTTTCCCGCATGCCCATACCGTGGGGAGCCGGGCCGCTATGGCACCATGTGGGGCTGTACGCCTATCGCCGCGCGGCCCTCGCCCGTTTTGTCAGCCTGCCCGAAAGCGGGCTGGAACAGCGCGAAAAACTTGAGCAGCTCCGCGCGCTCGAAGCGGGCATGACCATTGGCTGCACCCGCGTGCCCGCAGCCCCCTTTGGCGTTGATACCCCCGCCGATCTTGAACGCGCGCGCCAGATACTGGGAGCCGTCGCATGAACGCAGAACGCATCATCGCCTTCCAGGGCCGCCCCGGCGCCTATTCCGACCTGGCCTGCCGCACCGCCCGGCCGGGCTGGACCACGCTGCCGTGCCAGACCTTTGCCCAGACCATTGCCGCCGTGCATGACGGGCAGGCCGAACTGGCCATGCTGGCCTGCGAGAACAGCCTTGCAGGCCGCGTGCCCGACATTCACGCCCTTCTGCCACAGGCGGGGCTGTTCATCGTGGGCGAGCATTTCCAGCGCGTGGAACATTGCCTGCTGGGCATTCCCGGCACAAAACTGAGTGATGCAAGGCGGCTGCACACCCATCCGGTCGCCATGGCGCAGGTGCGTGGCATCGTGACCGAGCTGGGGCTGGAGCCGGTTGTGGAGTTCGATACCGCGGGCGCTGCCGAGATGGTGCGCGACTGGGGCCGCAGGGAAGACGTGGCCGTGGCCTCCGAGCTGGCAGCCGAACTCAACGGGCTTGAAATTCTGCGCCGCAACGTGGAGGACGCCGCCCACAACACCACGCGCTTCTACATCGCATCGCGCCGGCCCGACACGCTGCCGCCGCCGGGCCCTGGTTTCATGACCACGCTGCTGTTCAGGGTCAACAACCAGCCCGGCGCGCTGTACAAGGCACTTGGCGGGCTGGCCACGACGGGCGTGAACCTGACGCGGCTGGAAAGCTACATGCTGGAAGGCTCGTTCTCGGCCACGCAGTTCCTGATGGACGTGGAGGGCCACCCCCAGGCACCCCCGCTGGCCGAGGCCCTGCGCGAGCTTTCATTCTTTTCGGAACGCCAGGAAATTCTGGGCGTCTATCCCGCATCCCCTTTCCGGCGGGAGGCGTGAGGGCAGGGCATGGCGGGCATATTTTGCCCCCCGTGCCGCATTGCCTGTATGATACCCTGCCTGCCCGCGCCGGGGCAGGGCAGAGCGCGTGAAAACAATGGTGCCGGACCTACCGGCGCATGCATAGCCAAGACACAGGATCCAGGTGGAAACAACCATGTTCAAGGGTTCCATGACCGCCCTTATTACCCCCATGAATACGGATGGGTCGCTTGACCTGCCTTCCATGGGCCGCTTCATCGACTGGCAGATCCAGCAGGGCACATCCGCACTGATACCGGTCGGCACCACGGGCGAAAGCCCGACACTGACGCATGATGAACATGCCAAAGTCGTTGAATTCACCATAAAATCCGCAGGCGGCCGGGTGCCGGTCATTGCCGGGGCCGGCTCGAACAGCACGGCCGAGGCCGTGGGCATGGCCCAGCAGGCGCAGAAGGCCGGGGCCTCGGCCGTGCTGGTGGTCACGCCCTATTACAACAAGCCCACGCAGGAAGGGGTGTACCGCCACTTCATGGCCGTGGCCGATGCCATCAGCATTCCCGTCATCCTGTATAATATCCCGGGCCGCTCGGTCATCGACATCTCGGTCGAGACCATGGCGCGCCTGGCGCTTCACCCCAACATCATCGGGGTCAAGGATTCCACGGGCGACCTGCTGCGCCCGCTGCTCGTGCGCCGCGCGGTGAAGAAGCCGTTCAACCAGATCTCGGGCGAGGACGGCACCGCGGTCTCGTTTCTGGCTGCCGGTGGCGATGGCTGCATCAGCGTCACCGCCAATGTTGCGCCCGCGCTCTGTGCTCAGGTGCAGCAGAGCTGGAATGATGGCGACGTCATGAATGCCATGGAACTGCAGGACCGGCTGCTGCCGCTGCATGATTCGCTGTTCTGCGAAAGCAATCCGGTGCCGGTCAAATTCGCTGCAAGCGTA
This sequence comes from Komagataeibacter xylinus, assembly GCF_004302915.1. Taxonomy (GTDB): domain Bacteria; phylum Pseudomonadota; class Alphaproteobacteria; order Acetobacterales; family Acetobacteraceae; genus Komagataeibacter; species Komagataeibacter xylinus_C. The sequence goes on from NZ_QQBI01000006.1 coordinate 33,244, forward strand.
TTGGGGCTGATGGGCGAGACCTGCCGCCTGCCGCTGGCCCCGCTGGCCGATGCCAGCCGGGCAAAGGTGAAGGCAGCGCTCGATGCCGTTGGGCTGCTGGACTGAACCATGGCCAGCAAGAACAGAGGCAGCGGCATGATCTCGACCGGGATCGCCGCACAGAACCGCAAGGGCCGCTTCAACTACGCCATCCTTGAAACGGTGGAAGCGGGGCTGGTGCTCAAGGGGCCGGAAGTCAAAAGCCTGCGCATGGGGCGTGCCACCATCAACGAAGCCTATGCCGGTGAGCGTAACGGGGAGTTGTGGCTGATCAACAGCTACATCCCCGAATATCAGGGCGGCGTGCTGTCACGCTTTGAGCCACGTGCCCCGCGCAAGCTGCTCCTGCACAAGAAGCAGGTGGACAAGCTGCTTGGCGAGACCGCGCGCAACGGCGTGACCCTGGTGCCGCTGGACATCCACTTCAACAGCCGCGGCCTTGCCAAGCTGACGCTGGGCGTGGGCCAGGGCCGCAAGAAGGAAGACAAGCGCCACGCCATAGCCGATCGCGACTGGGCCCGCGACAAGGCCCGCCTGCTGCGCAACAAGGGCCGCGAAGATTAAAAAAACGGGCTGACAAAAAATCAGAAGTTTTTTGGTGAAGCTTTTTTCAGAAAGCTTCAACCTTTTGACACGCTCTGCATTTCGCAACGCCTCATCGGAACCAAGGCTGGAATACCAACAAAAACAGGGCCGTCCCTTATGGGATGGCCCTGTTTTTATTTATTCACCCACCCACGCCAGCCTTAAGCTGGCGTGGGGTAGGGGAAAGTATTCAGTCGACCGACAGGGCGGCTGCTTCGGGGCCTTTCTGGCCTTCAACAACCTGCACGTTTGCCGTCTGGCCTTCCGTCAGGCCGGACAGGCCCGAACGCTCAAGGGCAGAAGCGTGGACAAAGATGTCCTTGCCGCCATTCTCGGGCGTGATGAAGCCGAAGCCCTTGGTCGCGTTGTACCACTTGACCGTGCCGCGCATGTCCTGCGCATGCGACAGGTCAGGGGCAGGGCGACCGGAGCGCGAGAAGCCAGCGCGCGCACCGGGAGCGGCTGCGCCAAAGCCACCGCCACGGGGGCGCTCGGGCTGTGCCGTGCTCTCATCAACGGAAAGGACGCCGGCGACCTGGCGGCCCTTGGGGCCCTGACCGATCTGCACAACCAGCGTGGTGCCCGGCGCAACCGTGGCATGCCCGGTGGGGTTCAGGGCATTGGCGTGCAGGAACACGTCACCCGAACCATCGGACAGCTCAACGAAGCCGAAGCCCTTTTCGCTATTGAACCACTTTACAGTGGCGCTGATCTCCGGCCCGGATGCGACGATCTGGGGACCACCACCTCCACCACCAAAGGAGCGGCGCGGCGGCGGGGCGCCGCGATCACCAAATGAAGGCGACGACATGAAATCATCGTCAAACCCGCCGCGGCGCGGGGAGCGGGAGCTGCGGTCGGTCCTGTTACTTCTCAACGGTCGTAATCCCGAGGTCTAGGTGGCGGATGTTCCGTTGTGGAACACCACCGAATGAAAGCACGTTTGCAGGATGGGTTCTGGTCTGTCTGACCTTGGGCCGGGGTTTAGGCGGCGGCGGGCTCAGGAAAACTTTTTCCATCCTACGGTGACCCTAGCATAAATCGCATCGGCATCAACAACACCAAAGCATATTCCCGCCTTTGGTTGCCACACCAATTTTCATCCTGACCTGTTTGTGAGGGGCAGGAATGCAAAAAGGGAGGACGCAAAGATATAAATTAAATGCACAATTGTGCTTGATTTCTAGACGCAGTCGCACATTATCGACACATATCCCTGATATATTTGCCCCCCTTGCAGAGATAAGAAAAAACGCCATGCCCGATACACCACCCCCCCGGCGCGGTCGGGGCCGACCGCCCAAGACCGCCCGCGCACCCGAGGGTACACGCGCCATGCTGGTCCGCGCAGGCGTTGATTTATTGACAGAAAAAGGCTTTTCCGCCACCTGCGTGGATGACGTGCTGCACGCCACCGGCATCTCGAAAGGGTCGTTCTACTACTGCTTCAGCAGCAAGGAAGACTTCGGGCAGGTCCTGATCGAGGACTACGCCAGGTCTTTCAACGCCAGGCTGGACCTGTGGCTGCAGGAGCCAGATACGCCCCCGCTGCAGCGCCTGCTCAACTTCGTGCATGACGTGCGCGGCAGCATGCACAATCACGGTTTCCGCCGGGGCTGCCTGATCGGCAACCTGGGGCAGGAAATCGAAATGCTGCCCGATTCGTTCCATGGACTCCTGCTCACGATCCTGCACGGGTGGGAAAAGCGCGTGAGCGCCTGCCTGCTCGCAGGCTTCGGCACGCGGGCCACCGCCGGGCAGAAGCGCACCTGCATGCAGCTTGCCCGCTATTTCTGGATCGGGTGGGAAGGTGCCGTGCTGCGTGCCCGCATGGAGCATGCGCCCGAACCGCTGGACCTGTTCACCACGTTCTACATGGCGCAGGCAGCAGGGGCCCTGGGCGTCAAGCCGCCCGCGTGCCAGCCACCCGCTACCCCGCGCGTATCGCCCGCACAGCCTGCGCCCGGGCAAACAGTTCAAGCAACAAACTGACAGCCTGCCTGCGCCCGCGCAGGGCGGGGGGTGCCTTGTCCGGCGGGGTATCGACCAGCCTGCGGGCATCCTGTGCTGCAAGCCTGAGCAGCATGTCGACATGAAGCGGGCTGGCCAGCCGCAGGTCAGGCAGGCCGGACTGGCGCCTGCCGGTCAGATCGCCGCCGCCACGCAGGCGGAAATCCTCATCAGCGATAAGGAAGCCATCTTCCGTCTCGCGCAATAGCGCCAGCCTGCGCCGCGCGGTCTGGCCGAGCGCGCTGTCATGCAGCAGAAGACAATAGGATTCCGCCTGCCCACGCCCCACGCGCCCGCGCAACTGGTGCAGCTGCGCCAGGCCAAAGCGCTCGGCATGCTCGATCACCATCACCGTGGCATCAGGAATATCCACCCCTACCTCGATCACGGTAGTGGCGACAAGGATGCGCGTGCGCCCGGCGGCAAAATCGGCAATGGCCTGCTCGCGCAGGGCAATATCCTGCTGGCCGTGCGCCAGCCCCACGGCATCAGGCCCAAAATGGGCGGCAAGGGCATGATGCCGGGCCTCGGCTGCGGCAATGTCAACGGTTTCGCTCTCGCTCACCAGCGGGCACACCCAGAAAATGCGCGCCCCCCGCGCCAGCGCCCGCTCAAGCCCCGCCAGCAGGTCGTCCATGGCCGAGAGCGCATGCAGCGAGGTGCGCACCGGCTTACGGCCCGCGGGCTTTACATCCAGCCGGCTGACCAGCATGTCGCCCCACTGGGTCAGCAGCAGCGAGCGGGGGATGGGGGTGGCGGTCATGACCAGAACATCGGTCTGGTGGCCTTTCTCGCCCAGCATGGCGCGCTGCTCCACGCCAAAACGGTGCTGCTCGTCAATGACGGCCAGCGCCAGGTCATGAAACACCACGCTTTCCTGAAACAGGGCGTGGGTGCCGATCACCAGCCGGGCCGTGCCATCGGCAATGCGGGCCAGGGCCTCGCGCCGGGCCTTGCCTTTTACGCTGCCGCTAAGGAAGGCCACCGGCACGGGGGAGAGTTTTTCAAACGTGGCCAGATGCTGGCGGGCCAGAATTTCGGTCGGCGCCATCAGGGCCGCCTGGTGGCCAGCCTCAACCGCGCCCAGCATGGCCAGCAGCGCCACCAGCGTCTTGCCCGCGCCCACGTCACCCTGCAGCAGGCGCGTCATCTGGCGCGGGGCGGCAAGGTCGGCATCGATCTCGGCCAGCGTACGGGTCTGGGCCGTGGTAGGCTCATGGCCAAAGCGTGACAGCGCCACCGCGCGCAGGCTGCCATCACTCACGATGCTGCGTCCCGGCCGCAGGCGGTTGAGCCTGCGCGCCTGCGCCATGGCAACCTGCTGGGCCAGCAGGTCATCACATGCAAGCCGTGCCCGTGCCCGCTCGGACGCCCCTACCAGCGCCTCGCCCTCCATCAGGTCGGGGAAGTCAGATGGCCGGTGCAGCGTGCGCAGCGCCTGCTCGAAGCCGGGCCATTTGCGCTGCGCCAGCACGCTGGCATCCTGCCATTCCGGCAGGGCGGGAAACACCTCGAACGCCGCCCGGATGGCGCTGCGCACCTGGCTTGGAAACAGCCCCGCCGTAAGCGGCCAGACCGGGTCGAGCAGCGGAATTTCAGCAAGCCTGGCCTGCGGCACCAGATAGTCGGGGTGGGCCATGTTCAGCCGCTCCCCAAAGCGCTCCAGCGTGCCCGATACGGCAATGTTCTGCCCGGCCTCAAGCCTGCGCACCTGATGGGGGGAGAAGAACACCAGTTCTGCCTCCGCCGTGCCATCGCTCACCACCACGCGCCACGGCCGCTTGCCCCGGCCACCACCGGGGGCAGGGGGCACCACGCGCGTGATCGTGACCAGCAGCGTGCATACCCGCCCGGTTTCCGCCGCGCGCAGGGTAGGGCGGTAGCGCCGGTCCACTACCGATTCCGGCAGGTGGAACAGCAGGTCGATCACGCGCGCGCCCCCGGCCACCCGCGCCAGCAGCTTTGCTGTGGCCGGTTTCACGCCCTGCAGGCTTTCAATCCCCGCAAGCAGCGGGGCGAGAAGGGAATTGGCGGGCGGGGGTGGGGTATCGGACACGCGGCGGTTCATCCTGCGGGGTGGCATGCTTGTCATGCGGGCTGACATATGCCCGCATGAGGGCTATAGGACACCTGCGTTACGGAACAAAACACAACCATACAGGGGTGGAACGCAATGGAAGCCAGAACGCCTGATCTCTCCCGCCTCGATACGCGGCGGCGCAAGATCTATTACCGCGCGACGCATCGCGGCACGCATGAAACCGACGTGCTGATCGGCGGGTTCGTCGCCCCCCGGCTCGAGGGCATGACCGAGGCCGAACTCGACGCGCTTGAAGCGGTGATGGACCTGCCCGATGCCGACCTGGCCGACTGGCTGAGCGGCCGCCGCCCGGTGCCGCCTGAACTCAACACGCCCATGATGCAGCAGATCATGGCCGATGCCACCGATCCCGCCCGCCTTGCCGCAATCCGGGGCGGAAAATGAACGATACGGCAGGTTTCTCGCTCGCACCCGGCGCGCCCGTTCCCGTTTGGGGCGTGCCGGATGGGTATGACGCCTTCCTGCTCGCCCGCCGCCTGGGCGAGAACGAAGGCCCCGTGCTGCATGTGTGCCGTGATGATGCCTCCATGGCGCGCATTGCAGACCAGCTGGCCTTTGTCGCACCCGGGGCGGAAATCCTCCGCTTTCCGGGCTGGGACTGCCTGCCGTATGACCGTGTCTCCCCCAACCCCGCCATCATCGCGGAGCGGGTGGCAACCCTGACCCGCCTGCTGGAAAAGGCGACAACGCCGCGCATCGTGCTGACCACGGTGATGGGCGCCATCCAGCGCGTGGCCCCGCGCGCGGCCTTTGCGGGGCAGTCGATCACCATCAGGGCGGGCGAAAGCCTTGATGCGCCCTTCCTGATGGAACTGCTCATCGCCCATGGCTACAACCGCACCGATACGGTGATGGAGCAGGGCGAGTTCGCCACCCGTGGCGGCATTTTTGATATTTTCCCCGCAGGCGAGGCCGAGCCCGTGCGCCTCGACCTGTTTGGTGACGAGGTGGAAAACATCCGCCGCTTCGACCCCGGCACCCAGCGCTCGACGGCGAAGATCGACAGCCTGACCATGCGCCCGGTGGCCGATTTCAGCCTTGATCCCGCATCCATCTCGCGCTTTCGCACCGGCTGGCGTGACCTGTTTGGCCCGGCTGCCGCCAATGACCCGCTGTACCAGCACATATCGGATGGCAGGCGGCATGCGGGCATGGAGCACTGGCTGCCCCTGTTCCATGAACAGATGGAAACGCTGGTGGACTACCTGCCCGGTGTCACCATCTCGCTCGCCAACCAGGCCGAGGAGGTGCTGGCGACCCGGCTGGAAATGATCACCGATCATTACGACGCCCGCAAACAGCCCACGCGGGAAGGCGAGGTGCCCTACCGCCCGCTGCCGCCGCACCTGATGTATCTCGACCGCAAGGGCTGGGATGCGATGATTGCGGGCAGGAAGGCCGTGGTGTTCATGCCATTCGCCCAGCCCGATGGCGCGCCGGGCATGGATGCGGGCGGCAGGCCCGGCCAGATGTTTGCCAAGACCGTGACCGAGGGGCGCGAGAACGTCTTCCCCATGCTGCATGCGCGGGTTGAGGAATGGGCGCAGACCGGCAGGCGCGCCTATGTCACGGCCTGGACGCGCGGCTCGTGCGAGCGCATTGGCGTGCTGCTGCGCGAATACCGCCTGCCGGTGCAGACCTTTGCCACATGGAAAGAGGCGCAGAAGCTCAAGCCCGGCACGGTAGGGCTGCTGACGCTGGGGCTGGAGCGCGGGTTCGTTGCCGATAACTTCGCCTTCATTTCCGAGCAGGACCTGCTGGGCGAGCGGATCTCGCGCCCGCCCCGGCGGCGCAAGAAGGCGGACCAGTTCATATCCGAAGCCTCCGAGATCGCGGAAGGCGACCTGATCGTCCATCAGGATTACGGCATTGGCCGCTATGACGGGCTGGAGACCATTGGCGTAGGCACCGCGCCGCATGACTGCCTGCGCCTGATCTATGATGGCAACGAGAAGCTGTTCCTGCCCGTCGAGAACATTGAACTGCTCAGCCGCTTCGGCTCCGACCAGGCGCATGTGGCGCTCGACAAGCTTGGCGGCGTGTCGTGGCAGTCGCGCAAGGCGAAGATGAAGCAGCGCATCCGCGACATGGCGGGCGAACTCATCCGCACCGCAGCCGCACGCGCCCTGCGTGAAGCCCCGGCGCTGACGCCTGAAGAAGGGCTGTGGGATGAATTCTGCGCCCGCTTCCTCTTCATCGAGACCGAGGACCAGTCCCGCGCCATTGCCGATGTGCTCGACGACATGGCCTCAGGCAAGCCGATGGACCGGCTGGTATGTGGCGACGTGGGCTTTGGCAAGACCGAAGTGGCGCTACGCGCCGCCTTCGTTGCCGCCATGTCGGGCGCGCAGGTGGCGGTGGTGGTGCCGACTACGCTGCTGGCCCGCCAGCATTACCGCACGTTCTCCGCCCGCTTTGCGGGGCTTCCGGTCAATGTGGCGCAGCTTTCGCGCATGGTCACGGGCAAGGAAGCCACCGCCGTGCGCAAGGGCCTGGCCGATGGCACGGTCAATATCGTCATCGGCACCCACGCCCTGCTGGCCAAGACCGTGAAGTTTGCCGATCTTGGCCTGCTGATCGTGGATGAAGAGCAGCATTTTGGCGTGGCCCACAAGGAAAAGCTCAAGGCCCTGCGCGAGGACGTGCATGTGCTCACGCTTTCGGCCACGCCGCTGCCGCGCACGCTGCAACTGGCCCTGACCGGCGTGCGCGAGATGAGCCTGATCGCAACCCCGCCCACCGACCGGCTGGCGGTGCGCACCTTCATCATGCCGTTTGACAGTGTGGTGATCCGCGAGGCGATCCAGCGCGAGCGCTTCCGCGGCGGGCAGGTGTTCTGCGTGGTGCCGCGCATCGAGGACCTCGACCGCATGGCCACCCGCCTGCACGAGATCGTGCCCGACGCCCGGCTGGCGCAGGCCCATGGTCGCCTGACACCAACCGAGCTGGAACAGGTGATGACCGAGTTCAGCGATGGCAAATACGACATCCTGCTCTCCACCAATATCGTGGAAAGCGGGCTGGACATGCCCGCAGTCAACACGCTCATCATCCACCGTGCCGACATGTTTGGCCTGGGCCAGCTCTACCAGCTGCGCGGGCGCGTGGGGCGCGGCAAGCAGCGCGGCTATGCCTACCTGACCTGGCCGCAGACGCATGTGCTCTCGGCCGCAGCCCAGAAGCGGCTGGAAGTGATGCAGACGCTCGATACGCTGGGCGCGGGCTTTACGCTGGCCTCGCACGACCTTGACCTGCGCGGGGCGGGTAACCTGCTGGGTGATGAGCAGTCGGGTCATATCCGTGAAGTGGGCATCGAGCTGTACCAGCAGATGCTCGAGGATGCCGTGGCCGACCTGCGCACCGAGAAGGGACGGCGCAAGCTGCAGGACCGCGACTGGACGCCCAACATCATCCTTGGCCTGCCGGTGCTCATACCCGACAGCTACGTGACCGACCTGCCGGTGCGCCTTGGCCTGTACCGCCGCATCGCGGCCCTGGCCAATGATGCCGAGGTCGAGGCGATGGAAGCCGAACTGGTTGACCGCTTCGGCACGCTGCCCGATGAGGTGCGCAACCTGCTGGACGTGGTGACACTCAAGCGCCTGTGCCGCGAGGCGGGCGTGGAACGGCTGGAAGCAGGCCCCAAGGGCATGGTCATCCAGTTCCGGGGCAATACCTTCGCCAACCCGGCGGGGCTGGTGGCATGGATCGCCCGGCAGAAGGAAGCCAATGTACGCCTCCGGCCCGACCACAAGCTTGCGATCATACGCGAGATGACCAACGCCCAGCGCATTACGCAGGCCCGCAAGGTGCTCGGCGCGCTGGTGCGGATGGTGCATGAGGAGGCAGGCGTTTCGGCCTGAAAACGGGGTGCCTTTTTCTTACAAAAGCACCCCTCTCTGAAGCTTTTTGAAAAAAGCTTCGCCAGACACTTCTTTCAGTCGGTGTCCGTTCACAAAAAAAACCTGACAGGCCAAAGCAGTCTGTCAGGTTTCTGATCCATTTAAGGGGGTTTGATGCCCTTTAGCGAATGGGCAGTGGAATGTGATTGACGGTCATGACGCCGCCCGCCCAGCTCACATCCCACCCCGTTCCGCCCGAGGCCGATTTGTGGCCAAACAGCTTGGCCAGGACCAGGGCTGCACTGGCCCGGGTCTGGCCCGCGTTGCGCAGGGTCTCGATCACGGCATCAAGGTTCTGCACCTGAATATGGCCATTGGCTGATGACGCATCGGTATTGCCGGTAAGGCTGGCATCGCCATTGCCGGTAATCTGCATGGCGCCGCGCTGGGCGGTGAGTGATGAGACATGCAGCGGCACCATGACCGTCTCGCTCGGGTGGCCGGTAATGGCTGCGGCAAGCGGCACGAGTGATGCGCTGGGCACCGAGGCATTGGCCGTGGCCTGCTGGGGCAGGGCATTGACCAGAAGCGTGTTGTGCGAGCCGGCTATGCCAAGGCCCTGCGTATCAAGCGTGAGGGTGGCGGGGGCGGTGTCGCCTTTGGCACCGGCAAGGTGCAGATGCGCGCGATGGAAGGAGAGCTTCGTCTCCCCGCTGCTCAGCAGCCCATCCTGCCAGATCAGGTCATAGCTGCGGCCCGTGCGCAGCCCGTCCATGATGGGCGTTGCGGCGGAGACGAAATAATCCTGTGCGCAGCCCTGCGAATGGTGGCCGGTCAGGGTGGCCAGCAGCACGAGCGAGGCCACGTCCTCCATATCGCGCAGGGCCTGCGCCCCCAGTCCCGTGCCGCTGGCCGTGATATCACCTGCGTGAAAGGTCTGGTGCACGTCTCCCGCCAGGGCCAGGTCGTAGTTATGGCCAGCAAGCGTGTTGTTGCCATGCGGCTGGCTGCTACTGGCAAGCTGCGCGCTGGCGCAGGTGTCGGGCAGGGTCGTGGCCTGCGCCGAACCCACGCATGACAGGGCGGCAAGGACCGTGGTGATGATGGATATTTTTTTCATTTGCAGTACAAGTTGGCGTGAATAGGCGGCGGATGCAATCCGGTATAATTTCCGCATCATCCCCATAGCATCAGGCTATCTCCTCCACCATGCTCCGCAAACTTGATTCCTTCCTGCTATGCCTGCTGGCCACCGTTGGCATGGCCAGCGTGCTGCCCTGCCGCGGTGTAGGGGTGAGGGTGTTCAATATCCTCGCCATCATCATGATCGCGAATATGTTTTTCCTCCAGGGCGCGCGCCTGTCGCGCCGGGCGGTGGTGGAGGGACTGACCGGGTGGCGCATCCACCTCGCCATCGTGCTGTGCACGTTCGTCATGTTTCCGCTGCTTGGCATGGGCCTGCATGCGGCCTTTCCGCGCCTGCTTGATGCCCCGATGTGGACAGGCCTGCTGTTCCTGTGCTGCCTGCCCTCCACCGTGCAGTCCTCCATCGCGTTCACCTCGATTGCACGCGGCAACGTGGCGGCGGCCATCTGTTCGGCAACACTGTCGAACATACTGGGCATTTTCATAACGCCCGTGCTGGTGGGCATCGTGTTCAGCCGCCATGCCAGCGGGGGCGGCGGCGGGATCATGCCCATCGTGGGGCAGCTGCTCGTGCCCTTCATCGCCGGGCAGGCCCTTCAGCCCCGGATCGGGGCCTGGGCGCACCGGCATAAGAAGCTGCTTTCCTTTTCCGACCGGGGGTCAGTCCTGGTGGTGGTCTATACCGCCTTCAGCGAAGCGGTGACGCAGGGACTGTGGCACCGCCTGCCTGCCAGCCAGCTTGGCCGGGTGGTGCTGGCCGATGCGGGGCTGCTGGCCCTGGTGCTGGGGCTGACCCTGCTGGTCGGGCGCGCGGGTGGCTTTGCGCGGGCGGACAGGATCGCCATCCTGTTCTGTGGTTCCAAGAAGTCGCTGGCATCAGGCGTGCCGATTGCCAGCGTGCTGTTCGCCCCCACCGAGGTGGGGCTGATCGTGCTGCCGCTCATGATCTACCACCAGATCCAGCTTTTTGCCTGCGCCACGCTGGCACGGCGTTTTGGGACCGGGAAGAAGGATTGACCTAATCTACCCCCTCGCGCATGGCGGCCCGGCCCGGTATGTAGGCAGGCCGATAATGCCCGCCGGGCATGACAACCGCACGAAATGGTGGAGAGAGATGACAGGACTGGACCCGGATAACTGGGATGCGCTGCGGGCCTTGGGCCACCAGATGGTCGATGACATGATGGACCGCCTGTCCACCCTGCGCGAGCGCCCGGTGTGGCAGCCCATGCCACCCGCCCTGCGCGCGCAGTTGCACACCGGCCTGCCGCACGCGCCCACTCCGCCGGAAGAACTTTACGCCCGCTTTCGCGAACTGGTTGAACCCTATTCCACCGGCAACGTGCACCCCGGCTTCATGGGCTGGGTGCATGGCGGCGGCACGGCGGTGGGCATGCTGTCGGAACTGCTGGTGGGGGGGCTGAATGCCAATTGCGGCGGCCGCGACCATGCGCCCATCGAGGTCGAGCGCGAGGTGATCCGCTGGGCCGCCGAGATGTGCGGCTTTCCCGCCGAGACAACGGGGCTGCTGGTTACCGGCTCCTCCATGGCCAACATGATTGCCGTCATCACCGCCAGCCGCGCCGTGCCCGACGGGCTGAAAATGCGGGCCGCGGGCGTGGGCAGCCGCAGGCTGGTGGGCTATGCCGCCGCCACGGCCCATGGCTGCATTTCGCGCGCCTTCGACCTGACCGGGCTGGGCACGGACAGCCTGCGCGTGATTCCGGTGGATGAACACAACCGCATGGTCCTGCCCGCACTCGAGCAGGCCATTGCCCGCGACCGGGCGGCAGGGCTTGAGCCGTTTATCGTGATCGGCACGGCTGGCACGGTGGATACCGGCGCGATTGATGACCTGAACACGCTGGCCGACATCGCAACGCGTGAGGATATCTGGTTTCATGTCGATGGCGCATTTGGCGCGCTGGCCATGCTGTCCGACACGCTGCGGCCCATGCTGCGCGGGCTGGAACGGGCCGATAGCGTGGCCTTTGACTTCCATAAATGGGCACAGGTGCAGTACGATGCGGGCTGCATCCTTGTCCGCCGCCCCGGTGCCCAGGTTGACGCTTTTGCCCAGTCCCGCGCCTATCTTGCACGCGAGGACCGCGGCCTTGCCACCAATGGCCCGTGGTACTGCGACCTCGGCCCCGACCTGTCACGCGGGTTCAGGGCGCTGAAAGTGTGGATGACGCTGGGCACCTATGGCGCCGATGGCATGGGCGACATGATTGCCAATTGCTGCGCCATCGCCCGCCACCTCGCTGCCCGTGTCGAGGCCAACCCGCGGCTGGAACTGCTCGCACCCGTGACCCTGAACATCGTGTGCTTCCGCATCATCGCCCCCGTGGAGGATCTGGACCACTTCAATGGCGAGGTGGTGAAAGACCTGCATGAAAGCGGGATTGCGGCGCCGTCCACCACCATCATCAACGGGCACAAGGCCGTGCGGGCGGCCATCGTCAACCACCGCACCACCACTGCGGATGTTGACCGCATGCTCGATGCGCTGCTCGAACTCGCCGACCGCAGACTGGTCGCCGCCTGAAAAAAAGAATCCCCGCGCCAGACACGGCGCGGGGCAGGGGAGCCGATGGCCTTCAGCGTTGACGGCGCGCCCCCCGCGCCGCTTCCTCGCCAAACAGTTCGGACAGCTTCTTCATCATCGTGCCGCCGAGTTCCTCGGGGTCGGTAATGGTCACGGCGCGACGGTAATAGCGCGTCACGTCATGGCCAATGCCGATGGCCAGCAGTTCGGTGCTGGTGCGCGTCTCGATATGGGCAATGACCTCGCGCAGGTGGTTCTCGAGGTAGGAGCCAGGATTGGCGGACAGCGTGCTGTCATCCACCGGCGCACCATCGGAAATCACCATCAGGATGCGCCTGCCTTCCGGGCGGGCGGCAAGGCGGCGCTGGGCCCAGAGCAGGGCCTCGCCATCAATGTTTTCCTTGAGCAGCCCCTCGCGCAGCATCAGGCCAAGGTTGCGCCGCGCGCGCCGCCACGGCATGTCGGCCGCCTTGTAGATGATATGGCGCAGGTCATTCAGCCGCCCCGGGTTTTCGGGCTTGTGCGCCTGCACCCACGCCTCGCGGCTGCGGCCACCTTTCCATGCACGGGTGGTGAAGCCGAGCACTTCCACCTTCACCGCGCAGCGCTCGAGCGTGCGGGCCAGGATATCGCCGCACATGGCGGCCACCGAGATGGGGCGGCCACGCATGGAACCTGAATTATCGATCAGGAGCGTGACCACCGTATCGCGGAAATCCATGTCACGCTCGCGCTTGTAGGACAGCGAGAGCATGGGATTGACCACGATGCGCGAAAGCCGCCCGGCATCGAGCATGCCTTCCTCAAGGTCGAACTCCCACGCGCGGGTCTGCTGCGCCATGAGCTTGCGCTGCAGGCGGTTGGCCAGCTTGGACACCACGCCCTGCATGCTGACAAGCTGCTGGTCGAGCGTCTGGCGCAGGCGGAACAGTTCTTCCGCGTCGCACAGATCCTCGGCGGCGATTTCCTCGTCATAAACGGTGGTGAAGGCATGATAGCCGCGCTGCGGCTCCGCTTCCTCCGCTTCCCCCTCGGCCGGGCCACCGGCTTCTTCCGACCCGCTGGCCGAGCCACCCTGCTCGCCATCATCGGGTTCGTCATCACTGGCGCCGGTGCCCTGCGACATCTGCATGGGCTGGTTGCTGTCATCCTCCTCCGGGCCGTCCTCCTGGGCATCGGGGGTGGTGTCGTCAGCGGGTTCCTCGTCATCGCTACTGGCGGCCTCGGCATCGCTCGTGCCGTCATCCGCCTCTTCCTCGGGCGTGGTTTCCTGCTGGAGCAGATCACACGCCATGAGCAGCCGGCGCGCGGCCTGGGCAAATTCCTGCTGGCTGTCCTGGCGTGCCGCCATCTCATCAAGGGCGCGGCGGGCAGCGGGCGGCAGATCCTCGGCCCAGCGCGCCATCAGGTCATGCATGGATTGCGGCACCGGATGGCCCGACATGCGCTCGCGCGCCAGCAGCCCCAGCGCGAAGGGCGTAGGCAGCTTTGTGTGGCTGGGCAGGCGGTCAAGGCCCATATCGGCGCATTCCTGCGCCAGGCGGGCATCAAGATTGGCGGCCACCCCGGCCATGTGCCGCGCGCCAAGACTTTCCACCCGGGCCTGCTCGAGCATGTCATACACTTCGCGTGCTTCACCCGCGGGCGGGCGGGCACTTTCATGCAGGGGTGCATTGTGATGGCGCAGGCGCAGGGCCGCGGCATCGGCCGCACCGCGCATGCGGGTCATTTCCGCCCCGGTCATGCGGCGCGAGGGGTGGGGCAGGCGCACATGCGTGCCGGTAACCGACACGCCGGAAGGCACGGGGCCATTGAGGAACGAGACCTCGGTCTGGGCCTGCCCACCCACGGCCCGCACGGCGCCAACCGTGGCGCGCTTGAAGCGCTCGGCGGTGCGGGCTTCATCCTCGGCCTGCGGGGCGGGGGTGTTTTTCCGGTTCTCGCGCATGCGTGCCTGCCCTGTCATCAGCCCCGTGGCGCCAGCGGGCTGGCGTTGAAGCAGCGCTGGTAATATTCCGCCACCGTGGGGCGCTCCGCCTCATCGCACTTGTTGAGGAAGGTAACGCGGAAGGCGAAGGCAAGATCGTTGAAAATACGGAAGTTTTCCGCCCAGCTGATGACCGTGCGCGGCGACATGACGGTGGAAATGTCACCCGCGATGAAGCCCGAGCGCGTGAGGTCGGCCAACGCCACCATGCTTTCCACCCGCTTGCGGCCCGCTTCGTCCTTTTTGGGGTCGATGCCCATCTTGGCCAGCACGATGGCGGTTTCCTGCGCGTGGGGCAGGTAGTTGAGCGTGGTCACGATGTTCCAGCGGTCCATCTGGCCCTGGTTGATCTGCTGCGTGCCATGATACAGGCCCGTCGTATCGCCCAGGCCCACCGTGTTGGCCGTGGCGAACAGGCGGAAGAAGGGATGCGGGCGGATCACGCGGTTCTGGTCGAGCAGCGTCAGGTGGCCTTCCACCTCAAGCACGCGCTGGATCACGAACATCACATCGGGGCGGCCGGCATCATATTCATCAAACACCAGCGCGCAGGGGTGCTGAAGGCCCCACGGCAGCAGGCCCTCGCGGAATTCGGTGATCTGCTGGCCATCCTTGAGCACGATCGCATCCTTGCCGATCAGGTCGATGCGCGAGATGTGGCTGTCGAGGTTGATGCGCACGCTCGGCCAGTTGAGGCGGGCGGCGACCTGCTCGATATGCGATGACTTGCCGGTGCCATGATAGCCCTGCACCATGACGCGGCGGTTGAAGGCAAACCCCGCCAGGATGGCCAGCGTGGTGTCGTGGTCGAATTTGTACGACGGGTCGATATCGGGCACATGATCCGTGCGCACCGAGAAGGCAGGCACCTTCATGTCGCTGTCGATGCCGAACACATCGCGTGCCGAAACCTGCAGGTCAGGCGCATTGACGGCCGAAATGGCGGGGAGTGGCGTGCCGCTTGCATCCACGGCGGCAGTTGTCAGGTCTGCTGGTTCGTTCATCTGCTTTATCTCGTCCGTCACTTCGTCTGTTAGGGCCCACCATGACAGCGCAGGGCGGCATATCGGGCCTTGAGTATAAACATATCTGTAACAGATCGGCCATATGATGGCGCGGCCCGTTTCAGGCGCGCCGGGCCGCATCCTCATGCCCGCTGGTGGCCACCAGATGGGCGCGCACCGTGGTGTAGGCGAGATTGATGCCCTTGAAGCGCTCTTCCGCGTTGCGATCGCCGCCATTGGCATCGGGGTGGTGCTGGCGGGCAAGCTGCCTGTAGCGGGTCTTGAGTTCCTCCATCGACACGGGCCAGCCCAGGTCGAGCACGCCAAGCGGATAGCGCAGCGCGGGCGGCGCGCCGACCCGGCGGTCCACATCCTGCTGGCGGCGCGCACGGCTGCGCGCGCGTGCCTTGGCCGCCCCCCTGAGCAGGTCGAGCGGGTCGATCACGTCATCCTCGCTGAACGCGCGGGCGGCGCTGCCCTGGCCCAGCTTCCATGAAGGACGGTCCCATGAGGCATCGGCGCGGATATGCGCCTCGATCTGGCCGGGCGACATGCCGCGGTAATAGTCCCACCGTGAATTGTATTCACGCACATGTTCAAGGCAGAACCAGAAATACTTGTTCAACGCATCACGCGAGCGCGGGGCCCGGTAGCCTGCGGGCTGGTCGCAGCCATGCATGTCGCAGCAGCGATCCGGCGCATCGGGATCGGGGTCAAAGGCGCGGTGCCGGGTGTTCCTTCTCTTCATCATTCCCGTTATGTGCGCCTGTCCATGCTTCGTGCAAGAGCGAAGCTGTGCAATGAATGATCCCGCTATCATGGAGCCGCCAATGGAACAGCACGCAACCGGCCGGGCCGGACGGATCGACCGCATCATACGCGAACACCTCGCCCCGGTGGAACTCACCATCCACGATGACAGTGCCCGCCACGCCCACCACGTGCATGTGCGCGACAACGGCGTGCAGGCAGGTGAAAGTCACTATAACGTGCTGATCGTCAGCCCCGCCTTCGAGGGCGTGGGCCGCGTGCAGCGCTCGCGGCTGGTGCATGAGCTGCTGGCGGGTGAATTCGCGGGTGGCATGCATGCGCTCTCGCTCGTGCTGCGCACGCCCGCCGAGCAGGCGCGGATGGCCACGGCATGAAACCCGCCTTTCCCTTCGCCACGCGGCGGCTGATGATGGGCGGCCTACTCACGCTGCTCGCCGCCTGCGCGGGCACGCCTGCCACCACATCACCCAATCAGGCCGATGACATCGCCCGCGTCGAGACCTACCTCAACACCTCACGCGGGTTGCAGGCCAATTTCGTGCAGACCTGGCCCGATGGCGGCAAGGGGCAGGGGGTCATGCATTATGACCCCGGCCGCCTGCGGCTGGATTATGCCACGCCGGGCTCGATGAAGCTGGTGGCAGCGAACGGGCACCTGCTGTTTGTCGATCACCGGCGCGAATCGGTCACCCGCATGTCGCTTGGCCGCCAGCCGCTCGGCCTGCTGCTTGACCAGCCGGTGCACCTGTCTGGCCAGATTGCGGTCACAGCGGTGCAGCACGGGCAGAACAGCCTGCAGGTCTCACTGGGGCGGCGCGATAGCGAATCGCAGGGCATCCTGACCCTCGGATTCGCGGATATCGGGGGCAAGCTGTCGCTGCTGGTCATTGAAATGACCGACGTGGAACGCCAGCACATCCGCCTTGACCTGACCGATACCACGGTCAGCGGGCAGGCCTGGCCTGACGCAATGTTTACCCTCAGCTCCAGTAATTGACCGCAGGACGGCGCGCGGCCTTACTCCCGCGCGCCACGAATCGGGCCGAGGCAGGATTCCCATGTCTCGGCCAGCGCGGTATCCACGTCCTCCATGCTGACCCGCTTGCCCAGTTTGGCCAGGCTGGTCACGCCGTATTCGCTGATGCCACAGGGCACGATTCCGCCAAAATCGCTCAGGTCGGGGTCAACATTGATCGCGATTCCATGCCAGCTCACCCAGCGTGAGACCCGCACGCCAATCGCCGCGATCTTTTCCTCCCGCCCCGTGGCGGGGTCGACCACCCACACGCCAATACGCTCGGCGCGGCGCTCTCCCGTCACCCCAAAGCGGGCGAGGGTGCGGATGATCCATTCCTCCAGCGCATGAACATAGGCCCGCAGGTCGCGCGGGGGCACCATGGCACGCGGGCGGGTCAGGTCGAGCATGGCATAGGCCACGCGCTGGCCGGGACCGTGATAGGTCCACTGCCCACCACGCCCGGCAGGGTAGGTGGGGTAGCCACGCGGGTTGAACAGGTCCGAATCCCTTGCCGATGTCCCGGCGGTGTATGTGGGGGGATGTTCGAGCAGCCACACGCGCTCGGGGGCAGTACCCGCCCGAATTCCACGGGCCTGGGCCTCCATCTGAGCCAATGCGGTGGGGTAGGGCACCTGTTGTGGTGCTTTATTCCATAAAAATTCATTTTCGGTCATTGCCCGCTCGTCTTTCATCAGCTATACGCCCATTCATCGTCATGACGGTATCGCTCACTCGATGCTCGTTGTCACGTTGCGGCCATGGCGGAATGGTAGACGCGCAAGCTTGAGGTGCTTGTGGGGGCAACCCCGTGGAAGTTCGAGTCTTCTTGGCCGCACCACTGACTTTTCCTGAAAATTGATGCGAGATGAAACACATCACCCCAGCGGGGCAGATGTGTTTTTGTATGCACGGAATTTAAATTGTCTGTTCCCTGCAACTCCCGGGCGGGAAGGGCGTTCAGGCTCATGTCATAAAAAAGTCACAATTCTTCCTCATTGAGTGCCTCACTCTACCGCAGGGTCATACACCCCGCAGAACAGCAGTTCAGGCTGACCCGTACGTTACAAATGATGTCGATTACGCCATCATTTGCGATGATGCATGGCAATAGTGATTTAAATCATGTTTGGTCCTGATGAAGCACGCTATATCCTTTCCCATCTGGCAACACCCTGATCCCTGTCATCATTATAACAATGGGCGGTCAGCCGGGATTGTCTGTTTCTGCCATGCATCTTGAGGTAAATATTAGTGATTAAGCCCCTTAAAAAAGCCGTATTGCCGGTTGCCGGCCTTGGCACCCGTTTCCTGCCCGCAACCAAGTGCGTGCCCAAGGAAATGCTCACCGTTGTCGATCGCCCGCTGATCCAGTACGCCATCGACGAAGCGCGTGAAGCCGGGATCGAGGAATTCTGCCTCGTGTCCAGCCGGGGCAAGGATTCCCTGATCGACTATTTCGACATTTCCTATGAGCTTGAAGACACGCTGAAGGCCCGCAAGAAGGCCTCCGCGCTCAAGGCGCTCGAAGCCACGCGCGTGACCCCGGGGTCCATGCTGTCCGTGCGCCAGCAGGAGCCGCTCGGCCTTGGCCACGCCATCTGGTGTGCGCGTGAGTTCATTGGCAACGACCCGTTCGCCATCCTGCTGCCCGATGACGTGGTGCAGAGCGAAAAGTCCTGCATCGGCCAGCTGGTTGAAGTCTACAACAAGACCGGCGGCAACGTGCTGGCCGTGACCGAGGTGCCGCGCGAGCAGACCGGCAGCTACGGCATCCTCGACGTCGGCGCGGATGACGGCAAGACGGTTGAAGTGAAGGGCCTTGTTGAAAAGCCCGACCCCAAGGATGCGCCCTCGACCCTGTCGGTCATTGGTCGCTACGTGCTGACGGCGGACGTGCTCAAGCACCTTGCCAAGCTCGAAAAGGGTGCAGGCGGCGAAGTGCAGCTGACCGACGCCATGGCCAAGACTATCGGTCACGTGCCGTTCCACGGTTACCGCTACGAAGGCAAGCGCTTCGACTGCGGCAGCAAGCCGGGCTTCCTTGAAGCACAGATCGCCTTCGCCCTCGCACGCGAGGACCTGGCGGGCGACGTGCGGGAATTCCTCAAAAAGTATAAATGAGCTTCAGGCACCATTTCGACCCCACAAGCCTGCGGGAATACGATATCCGCGGGATTGTGGGCGAAAGCCTGACGCAGGACGACGCCTATGCCATCGGCCGCACCTTCGGCTCCATGGTGGCACGGGCTGGCGGCTCGACTGTCGCCATCGGTTATGACGGACGCCTGTCATCCCCCGCCCTTGAGCGCGCGCTCGGGGCAGGGGCCATGGCGTCTGGCATGACCGTGCTACGCATCGGGCGTGGCCCCACGCCGATGCTCTATTTTGCCGCGACCACGCTGGTGGCCGATGGCGCGATTATGGTGACAGGCAGCCATAACCCGCCTGACCATAACGGCTTCAAGATGGTGCTTGGCAACAGACCATTTTTTGGTGAACAGATCCGCGAACTGGGCCGACTGGCCGCAGGCGGCGATGTCGTGGCCGAGGCCACCGGCACCACGCGCGATGTGAACGTGATTCCCGCCTATGTCGATCGCCTGCTGCGCGACTGGGATGGTACGGACCGGCCCCTCAATGTCGTATGGGACAGCGGCAATGGCGCCGCGGGCGAAATCCTGTCACTGCTGGTGAAAAGACTGCCGGGCAGGCATCGCATTCTCAACGCTGAAATTGACGGCACTTTTCCCGCCCATCATCCTGACCCGACCGTTCTGGCCAACCTCGAGCAGCTTATCGCCGCAGTGAGGGAGGATGGGGCTGATCTGGGCCTGGCCTTTGATGGCGATGCCGACCGCCTGGGCGTGGTGGACAATACCGGCACCGTGCTGTGGGCGGACCAGCTTATGGTTGTGCTGGCGCGCGACATCCTGCGCGACCATGCGGGTGCTACAGTCATTGCCGATGTCAAGGCAAGCCAGACCCTGTTTGAAGAGATTGACCGCGCAGGCGGCACGCCACTGATGTGGAAGAGCGGGCATTCCCCCATCAAGATGAAGATGGCCGAGACCGGCGCGCCACTGGCGGGCGAGATGTCAGGCCATTTCTTTTTTGCCGATCGCTGGTACGGATTTGATGACGGGCTATACGCGGCACTCCGCCTGCTGGGTATCGTCTCGCGGCTCAGTGGTCCGCTCTCCGATGTGCGGCTGGGCCTGCCTGCTGCCGTTTCCACGCCTGAACTGCGCTTTGCTTGCGCCGATACCCGCAAATTCGCGGTGATTGCCGAAGTCGCCAAACGGCTTGAACGCAGCGGCGCACGTGTCTCCACCATTGATGGCGTGCGCGTGAGCACACCCGATGGCTGGTGGCTGCTCCGCGCCTCCAACACCCAGGCGGTTCTTGTTGCCCGGGCGGAAGGCGCGAGTGCCGCGGCACTGGACCGGCTGAAGACCGCGATCACGGCGCAACTGGAAGCATCTGGCCTTCGCGCGCCCGACTTTTCCGGCACGCCCGCCCTACATTAATCAACGCTGCCGGGCGAACTGCTTAAAGACTATTTAAAAAGATAGTCCCTCTAAAACCCTGAAATTATATAAGTTTTTGGTAAAGCTTTTTTCAAAAAGCTTCGAAAGACGTCGCCTTTGTGAAAAAAGGCGACACCCAAAAACTTTTCTTATTTTTTATCAACGATCTGTTTTCAAACAGTCTCTTATTTGCCTAGAAAGCGGCGCAGCCCCAGCCCCTGCGGGCGCTCATGCAGCACGGAAGGCTGGTAGGCGATGGAAATGATGTCATGCGCCTGCTGCCACACGGCCACGTCTTCCGCCCGGTCGGTCTGCACGGTGGTCACGCCACAGCGGAGCAGGAACTCGTACTGATCGGGCAGCGGCGTGCCGGTGGCCCGGATCTCGCCGGTAAAGGACAGATGCTCACGCAGGGCACGGGCCTGCGTAAACGCCCGCCCATCGCGAAAAGAGGGAAAGTTCACTGCCACCAGCGCCAGCCGGGGCAGGGCAGGGCGCAGCACGGCCACATCCACATCCGGCCCGATGGCAACGCCAAGCGGTGCCGCCTTCGGGCGGGCCAGCCCTTCCTCCAGCCGTTCAAGCGGCACGATGACCGCACCATCAGGCAGGGCCTCGCCTGCAATGGCCTGCGCCCAGCGGTCTTCGGTCACACGACCATTCTCAAGCAGGGGCATAGACGGCATCCTTGAAGCTTGCGGCACCAAGGCGCCGGTAGGTATCGATAAACGCCTCACCTTCATGGCGAAGCACAAGGTAGGTGTCGATCAGCCGGGCAATGGCGTCGACCGTTTCATCCTCCGGCAGGGCCGGGCCGATGATCTGGCCAATGGCCACGTCATTTTCCGCCGAGCCGCCAAGGGTGAGCTGGAAAAACTCCTCGCCGCGCTTGTCCACGCCCAGAATGCCGATATGCCCCGCATGGTGGTGGCCGCAGGCATTGATGCAGCCCGAGATGTTGATGCGCAGGGTGCCAATGTTTTCCTGCAGTTCGGGGCTGGCAAAGCGCGCGCTCAGCTTCTGCGCGATGGGGATGGAGCGCGCATTGGCCAGCGCACAGTAATCCAGCCCGGGGCAGGCGATGATATCACCCACCAGCCCGATATTGGGCGTGCCCAGCCCGGCGCCATCGAGCCTGAGCCACAGGTCACGCAACCGGTCCTTGCGCACATGGCCCAGCACCACGTTCTGCATGTGGGTCACGCGGATCTCGCCAAAGGAGAATTCATCGGCCAGATCCGCAATCAGGTCCATCTGGTCGGCAGTGACGTCACCGGGAATGCCGCCATCGGGCTTGATGGACACGACCGCGCTGATGAAGCCTTCATGCCGGTGGGCGTGCGTGTTGGTGCGCACCCAGCGGTCAAAGCGGGCATCGGCCTTGCGGGCGGCCTCGAGCTTCTGTGCCGCATCGGCAGGGGCATCCAGGTCGGGAATGCCGAAACGTGCGCGAATGCCTTCCACAATGGCGGGTTCAAGCCGGTAATCCGCGCGGTTCATCTGGGCGAATTCGGCATCGACCTTCTCGCGAAACTGCTCCACGCCCAGCGCCTGCACAAGGATCTTGATCCGCGCCTTGTACATGTTGTCGCGCCGCCCATAGGCGTTGTACACGCGCACCACGGCCTCGAGATAGGCCAGCAGGTCTTCCTCGGGCAGGTTGTCGCGCAGTTGCACGCCAATAATGGGCGTGCGGCCAAGCCCGCCACCTACGAACACGGTGAACACGGCCCGCCCGTCCGGGCCGGGATGGGCGACGAGGCCAATATCATGGAAGCGCGCGGCCACGCGGTCATTGGGGCTGCCGCTGATGGCGATCTTGAACTTGCGCGGCAGGAACGAGAATTCCGGGTGCAGCGTGGACCACTGGCGCAGGATCTCGGCATGGATGCGCGGATCAAGCAGTTCATCGGCGGCGGCACCGGCAAACTCGTCACACGTCACGTTGCGGATGCAGTTGCCGCTGGTCTGGATGGCATGCATGTTCACGCCCGCCAGCCGCTCGAGGATATCGGGCGTATCCTCAAGCCGGATCCAGTTGAACTGGATGTTCTGGCGCGTGGTGAAGTGGCCGTAATCACGGTCATACGTGCGGGCGATATGGGCGAGTTCGCGCATCTGGTCCGAACCCATCATGCCATAGGGCACGGCCACGCGCAGCATGTAGGCGTGTAGCTGCAGGTATAGGCCGTTCATCAGGCGCAGGGGCTTGAATTCGTCCTCGGTCAGGTCGCCTGCCACGCGGCGGCCCACCTGCTCGCGAAACTGGGCCACGCGCTGCGACAGAAAGGTGCGGTCCACCTCATCATAGGCGTACCGGCCAACCGGCAGGGTTGCGGTGTCAGTGGACATGGGGTGTCTCCACGGGAGCGAAATCAGGGTGCACGGTCGGCCCGAAGGCCCGGATGCGCTCGCGCACGGTCAGCGGCGTGACACGCGCGGCATCAGGATCAAGCTGCACGCCATAAATGCCCACCACCGTGCCTGCATCCGCCGCCGCCTTCGCCTGCTTTATGGCGCCTTCCACCGCTGCATTGTCAAACACGCGGGCCTGGCTGATCGCCTCCGACCAGCCCTGCGGCGCAAGCCATACGATACGGCCATCAAGCAGCCGGTTGGCGGTAATGACGCTGGCGCCGGTCATGTCCCGGCGGTTGTTCCTGACATCCACTTCTGAACCGATCCCTTTCAGGCAACGGGCATGTAACTGCCTTGTACTACTATAGGTGCACGGTCCATGCCCACGCACCCATTCTTCCAATCCGGTAATGCAATACCGGCATGCCTGCAACCAGGCATGCCGGTCGCACCATCAGGATGTCTGGCGCCGTGCTGATGCATCCAGACGGATGGCATCCGTGATGTAGGCCGCAAGCCGGGCGGCTGTCTCATCACGCGAGACATCGGTGGTCTCCACCCGCAGGTCGGGCTTTTGCGGAGCCTCATAGGGGGCATCCACGCCGGTAAAGCCTTCGATCTTGCCTGCGCGGGCGGCGGCATACAGCCCCTTGGGGTCACGCTGCTCGCAGGTGGCCTGCGGCGTGTCGATGAAGATTTCATGGAAACCTTCGCCAACGACCTGACGCGCCATTTCGCGATCCGCCACGGTGGGCGAGATCAGCGCCACGATCACAACCTGTCCGCTCTCGGCCAGGATGCGGGCGACGGCTGCGGCACGGCGTACGTTTTCACGCCGGTCGGCTTCCGAGAAGCCAAGGTCCGCGCACAGCCCGGCACGCAGCGTATCGCCATCAAGCACCGACACGTCGATGCCACGGGCGAACAGGCGGTTTTCCGCCTCGCGCGCCAGCGTGCTCTTGCCCGCACCCGGCAGGCCGGTCATCCAGAACACGCCACCACGATGCCCCTTGGCCTGCGCGCGGTCCCACAGCGATACGGCGCTGCCGGTGGGGTGGATGGCATTGCGGCCTGCAACGCTCTCCGCCACCCCGATCAGCGGCGCGCCGCCCACGATCTGCTGGTTACGGTCCACCAGCACGCCACGCCCATCGGCCGTACCGGGCACGAACGGGTCGAACAGCATGGTTTCGGACACGGCCAGCGTAATCTCGGCAAAGCCTTCGGGCGGCACTTCCTCGGCGGGGTGCTCGGTCAGGTCTTCCAGCCGCACGACGGAGTCAATGGCCGCAACCGTGACCTGGTGCTCGGCCGTGGCAAGGCGCAGCCTGAAGCTCTCGCCCACGCGCAACGGCTCCTGGCGCAGCCAGAACAGGCGCGTGCGGATGCGGGCCGCGCGCAGCGGCGCATGGTCGGCAGGGAACAGGAAGTCGCCCCGGTCGGGGATCACGTCCGGCTCAAGGGTTACGGCTACCGACTGGCCGGCCACGGCGGCCACCTGCGGGGCGGTGTGCCAGCTTTCGATGCTGGCGATGCGGGCTTTTGCGCCATGCACGCCAATCACCACCTCATCACCCACCCGGATGCGCCCGCGCTCGATGCGGCCCACCACGATGCGCTTGGTGTCAAAACGGTAGACATCCTGCACCGGCAGGCGCAGCGGCAGGTCGGCGCGTGAGGAAGGGGCGGGGACGGCGGCCAGCGCCTCGGTCAGGGTCGGGCCCTTGTACCACGGCATCTTGTCCGAGCGCGAGGCCATGTTGTCGCCCTCGCGCGCAGATGCGGGCACGAACACGGTCGGCTCGATTTCAAGCTGGAGCAGCAGCTTGGTGATGTCGCGCTCGGCGGCCTCGATCTTCTTCTGGTCGTAGTTGAAGATATCGACCTTGTTCATGAACACGATCACATGCCGGATGCCGATCAGGCGCAGCAGCATGGCATGGCGGCGGGTCTGCTCCTGCGCGCCCTCATTGGCGTCAACCACCAGCACGGCGGCCTCGGCATCGGCGGCGCCCGTAATCATGTTGCGCAGGAACTGCCGGTGGCCCGGCGCATCCACGATCACGAACTGGCGGTTACCCAGCTTGAAGGGAATGCGCGTGGAATCAACGGTCACGCCCTGGTCGCGCTCGATCTGCAGGCTGTCGAGCAGGAAGCTCCATTCAACCGTCAGCCCGCGCTTCTTGCTGGACTCGATGATCTGCGCCACGCGCCCTTCGGGCAGGCTGTCGGTGTCATACAGCAGGCGGCCGATCAGCGTGGACTTGCCGTGATCGACATGGCCCACGATCACGATGGGAGTGGCGGCATCCTGCGGGGCAGGGGTCGGGATTGTATTCATTGTCTGTAACTCCGTCCTGTCCGCTCAGAGGTAGCCGGCCACGCGCAGGCGCTCGAAGGCATCCTCGGATTCATGGTCCATGGCGCGACCCGCGCGCTCGGATGTGCGCGAGGTTTCAAGCTCGGCAATCACCTCGGCCACGGTCGAAGCATTGCTCTCGATCGGGCTGGTAATGTCCTGGTCACCCAGCGAGCGGTAGCGCTTGCCCTCTTTCGAGAAATACAGGTCAACCAGCGGAATGCCCTCGCGCTCGATATAGCGCCAGATGTCGATCTCGCGCCATGACAGCAGGGGGTGAACGCGCACATGCACGCCCGCCTCGTGCGGGGTGGCATACTGGTCCCAGAATTCGGGGGGCTGGTTGCGCACATCCCATTT
Organism: Komagataeibacter xylinus; assembly: GCF_004302915.1. Taxonomy (GTDB): domain Bacteria; phylum Pseudomonadota; class Alphaproteobacteria; order Acetobacterales; family Acetobacteraceae; genus Komagataeibacter; species Komagataeibacter xylinus_C. Next base: position 58,899 of record NZ_QQBI01000006.1, read on the forward strand.
ATGGCCCGAGCCGCGCGGGCTGAACACGCGCTCCTTGGCACGGGTGGCCTGTTCATCACGCCGGATGCCAGCAATCACGCCTGCCAGCTTGTATTTGTCGATCATCGCGGCAAGCCCGGCCGTCTTGCGCGCGGCGGAACGGGCTGCGGGCGGCAGGGTGGGGTCGATTTCCTCGACGGGCGGGCAGTCGCCAAGCAGCAGTTCGAGGTTCCACTTCTTGGTGTATTCATCGCGGAATTTATACATTTCCGGGAATTTCTTGCCGGTATCGACATGCATAACCGGAAACGGCACGCGCCCGAGGAAGGCCTTGCGCGCCAGCCAGAGCATGACGTTTGAATCCTTGCCCAGCGACCACAGCATCGCCAGTGGCTTCAGCTTGCGATAGGCTTCACGCAGAATGAAGATGCTCTGGGCCTCGAGTTGGTCGAGATCGTCCATGGAATTACAGACCTTCCGTAACAGGAAAGAAAACGGGAGAAACCGCACGCCCCGACATGGGGGAGGCGGAAAAGGAAATCATGCGCCCTGACCGGCTGGCTTGCGCATGTGTATGCCGCATTCGGTCTTGGCCTTGCCTGCCCAGCGGCCCGCACGCGGGTCGGCTCCTTCGCCCACGGGGCGCGTGCACGGCGCGCAGCCGATGGAAGGATAACCGCGCAGCGTGAGCGGATGGCGTGGCAGGTTGCGCCGCGTCATCTCGGCATCGAGTTCACGCGGTGTCCAGGCAATGAGGGGGTTCAGCTTGATCTTGCCGCCCGGCGCATCCTCAATCACGGGCAGGCCCTGCCGTGTGGCCGCCTGCGTGCGTTTGCGCCCCGTAATCCACGCATCAAACGGGATCATGGCCTCATCCAGCGGCTCGACCTTGCGCAGGGCGCAGCAGGCATCGGGGTCGAAGGCCCAGAGTTCCGCCGTGGGGTCGCGCTTTTCAAGCTGTACGGGATTCGGGTGCAGGTCACGCACGTCGCGCAGGCCCAGTGTGCGGGCGAGTTCGTGGCGGTAGGCCAGTGTCTCGGGGAAGTGCTGCCCCGTTTCAAGGAACAGGACCGGAACGGCAGGATCAATTTCAGCCGCGAGGGCCAGCATGACAGCAGATTCCGCCCCGAAGGACGATACCAGCGCGATCCGGCCGCGCAGCCGCGTCAGGGCGACACGCAGCACGTCGGATGCGTTTTCACCCGCCTGCTTCAGTTCAGCCACAACATCCGCATCGATACGCATAATGTTCCCCGCACCCGATTTACACTAGGCCATAGCGTTCTTTTCACGCCACACCTACTCCTGGCGGAGTGTAAAATCAAGGGAAAGGCATAATTTATACGTATCCTGATGCGTATTTCATATATGTCCCCCCGGCATGGCGGCAAGGGGCGCGCCACATGGTGGCTAGCGGCTCATGAGCACCACGATATCGCTGTTTTCAAGCATATGGCGTGTCACCCCGCCCAGGATCATCTGCCGCAGGCGGGAATGGGAATAGGCCCCCATCACCAGCATGTCGGCATTGAAATCATGGGCTGCGGCGAGCATTTCCTCGCCCACGGGGCGTGTATCACTCCCGAATTCGTGAATATTGGCCTCGATGCCATGCAGCGAGAGGAAAGAGCGCACATGCCGCGCCTCCGGCCCGGGCCGCTGGTAGGCGGGACTGTAGAGGATGCACACCGCCTCCGCCCGGCGCAGCAGGGGCAGGGCGTGATGGATGGCCGATGCCGCCTCCGACGTGCCATTCCAGCCGATGCAGATGCGCTTGCCGATGGTAGGCGGCGCTACGGGCGGGGCTATGATGACCCCGCGCCCGCTTTCAAACAGGATGGCGTGCAGGGTCTCGGATGAAGAGACATCGCCTTCCGGGTTGGGCTGGCGCAGCACCACGATATCAGACAGCCGCGCCTGAAACGACACCACGCTGCGCGTATGCCCGCTATGGGCGATGAAACTGGCCGAAAGCGCATGCATGTTGCCCGGCGAAAGGGGGGAATCCACCGCCACGACGGGAATATTTTCCCGGCGGGTAAAGGCATCGAACAGGCCGCGCACCTCATGCAGGCGTTCGGAACTTTCCTTCAGCGCGGTGGAAATCATGTCCTGCACCATCACGCCGGACATGCCTTCGCCCACCAGCGGGCCGACTTCCTGCATGTCGGTGCCGACATGCAGCACGGCAAGGTGCGCATCGAACATGCGCGCGACCACGCCGCCTACATGCAGCGCACTCTGCGCGTGGCTTGCGCCACCTAGCGGCAGCAATATCCTGCGCACACACATTTCAATGAGCCTCCTGATCCGTTCACGGGGTGTCCGCATGGGTGGCGTTGCTGGCACCCGTTGCCGGGTAAAACGGATCAGGCGGCATTAAGTTCTTCCCTCAGGGATAAAGGCGCTCGGTCTGCCATCCGTCCGGCGTACGATCCCACACCGCGCGGTCATGCAGGCGGTAGGGGCGATCCTGCCAGAATTCAAAATGCCGGGGCACGAGGCGGAAGCCGCTCCAGTTGGCGGGGCGGGGAATGATCGCCTCCGGGTCGGGGTAGCAGGCCTCGAGGTCCGCCACCGCTTTTTCAAACACGGCGCGGTCGGCAAGAGGGTGCGACTGGTTCGAGGCGATGGCGCCAAGCCGCGAGATGCGGCTGCGGCTGGCAAAATAGGCATCGGCCTCGGCAGGGGTAACGGGCTCGACCGGCCCCTCGATGCGGATCTGGCGGCGGATGCTCTTCCAGTGAAACAGCAGGGCTGCGTGCGGGTTGGCCTTCAGCTCGGCGGCCTTGCGGCTGTTGAGGTTGGTGTAAAACACGAACCCCCGCCGGTCGGCACCCTTGAGCAGGATCATCCGCACCGAGGGGCGGCCCTCGGCGGTGGCGGTGGCCAGCGCCATGGCGTTGGGGTCGTTGGGCTCATGGGCCGTGGCATCCGCCATCCAGGCCGTGAACAGGTCGAACGGGTCGGCGGCAAGGTCGATCAGGGGAGAGGTCATGGGCTCCGTCCGCTGGGCGTTTCGCGCGCGCCATCCGGCGAGGCGACGGGATGCGAAACATATGGAAACATAAGGTAAGTTACCGTGTGACAAATATTAGCTACAATTACAGCATTCGGCATCTTGTCCGAAACGGCAGCTTGTGCAACCACGAGGCCGAAAATTTCATCCGTCATTTACCAGTTTAAGGATAGCAGCATGTCAGACGGCGCACCCAAAATCGCCATCAAGGGTTCATTGATGAAAGGCAAGCGGGGCCTTGTCATGGGTGTTGCGAATGACCGCTCCATTGCCTGGGGCATCGCGCGCGCCGTGGCCGAGCAGGGGGGCGAGCTGGCCTTTACCTACCAGGGCGAGGCGCTGGGCAAGCGCGTGCGCCCGCTGGCCGAGACCGTGGGCTCGACGCTGGTGCTGCCGTGCGACGTGACCGATGACGCCGCGATGGACGAAACCTTTGCCGCCATCGAGAAGGCATGGGGCAAGATCGATTTCCTCGTTCACGCCATTGGCTGGGCGGACAAGCAGTTCCTGCGCGGGCGTTATGTCGACACCCCGCGTGACGCCTTCCTCAAGGCGATGGACATCTCATGCTATTCCTTCACCGCCGTCGCCCGCAGGGCTGCCGCCATCATGAACCCGAATGGCTCGCTGCTCACGCTCACCTATCTGGGGGCAGAGCGCGTGATGCCGCATTACAACGTGATGGGTGTTGCCAAGGCCGCACTCGAGGCTTCGGTGCGCTACATGGCGGTTGACCTTGGCGGGGATGGCATCCGTGTAAACGGCATCTCGGCAGGCCCCGTCATGACGCTGGCCGCCAATGGCATCGGCGATTTCCGCTACATCCTGAAGTGGAACCAGTACAACTCCCCGCTCGAGCGCAATGTGTCGCTTGAGGAAGTGGGTGGTGCGGGGCTTTACATGCTGTCCGACCTGTCGGGTGGTGTGACGGGCGAGATCCATCACGTTGATTCCGGCTACCACATCGTCGGCATGAAGAACCCCACCGCGCCGGACATTACGGTCGCGGGTAACTGATCGCGGGAAGTCTGCCCTCATGTCGTACAACACCTTCGGCCACATGTTTCGCGTCACCACCTGGGGGGAAAGCCATGGCCCTGCCATTGGCTGCGTGATTGATGGCTGCCCGCCGCGCATCCCGCTGGATGTGGGCGACATCCAGCCGTGGCTGGACCGGCGCAGGCCGGGGCAGTCGAAATTCACCACCCAGCGCCAGGAAGCCGATCAGGTCGAGATCCTGTCCGGCGTGTTCGAGGGGCAGACAACCGGCACCCCCATCTCGCTGCTGATCCGCAATACCGACCAGCGCTCGCGTGATTATGGCGACATAGCCACCCGCTACCGCCCCGGCCATGCCGATGTGACGTATGACACCAAATACGGCATCCGCGACTATCGTGGGGGTGGCCGTTCCTCGGCGCGCGAGACAGCCATGCGGGTTGCCGCGGGCGCCGTGGCGCGCAAGGTGCTTGGCGCAGGCGTGCGTATTCGTGGCGCCATGGTGCAGGTCGGCCCGCACGGTATCGACCGCGCGCGGCTGGATTGGAACCAGGTGGATACCAACCCGCTGTTCTGCCCCGACCCTCGGGCGCTGCCCGTGTGGGAGGATTACCTGGCCGATATCCGCAAGAAAGGCTCGTCAATCGGTGCGGTGATCGAGGTGGTGGCCGAGGGCGTGCCGGCGGGGTTGGGCGCGCCGATCTATGGCAAGCTTGATTCAGACCTTGCCATGGCGCTGATGAGCATCAATGCCGTCAAGGGCGTGGAAATTGGCGAAGGCTTTGCCGCAGCCAGCCTGACGGGCGAGGAAAATGCCGACCCCATGCGCATGGAAGATGGCAGGCTCCGTTTTGCATCCAACCATGCGGGCGGCGTGCTGGGCGGCATTTCAACCGGGCAGCCGCTGGTGGCCCGGTTTGCGGTCAAGCCCACGAGTTCGATTCTCACGCCCGTGCCGTCCGTCACGCGGGAAGGGGAGAATGTGGACGTGATGACAAAGGGGCGCCACGACCCCTGCGTTGGCATCCGTGCCGTGCCGGTAGGCGAGGCGATGATGGCCTGCGTGCTGGCCGACCACCTGCTGCGCCACCGGGGGCAGGTGGGAAGCTAGGCTTCCCACCACAGGCTGCTCAGCCCTTCAGCTTCGCATCCAGCGTAACGGTCGCGTTGAACAGCTTGGAGACCGGGCAGCCTGCCTTTGCCTTCTCCGCCAGTTCCTTGAACTGGGCTTCGCTCGCACCCGGAATTTCGGCTTCCAGCGTCAGTTTGGCATGGGTGATGGCAAAGCCTTCGCCCTGCTTGTCGAGCACGATTTCGGATTTTGCATCAAGCGACTTCGCCGTAAGCCCCGCGCTGCCCAGAATGCCCGAAAGCGCCATGGCGAAGCAGGCCGCGTGGGCCGCGCCAAGCAGCTCCTCGGGGTTGGTGCCAGGTTTGTCCTCGAAGCGGGTGTTGAAGCCGTAGGGCTGGCTTTCCAGCACGCCGCTCTGGGTCGAGATCTCGCCCTTGCCATCCTTCAGGCCGCCTGACCAGTGAGCCGTCGCAAATTTCGTGATCGCCATTGCGGTTCAGTCCTTCATGCAGTTGCAGTACGGGCGCATCCGGCACCCTTGGGTGACGGTTATCCCTATCACCGGGCAACAGGGCTGCGGCCCCAAAGTTGCATCACGATGCATTCGCTACCGGTTGGGTCTTGCAATATGCGCCCAAAACGGCCATATCCCGCCACGGTCCCGCGTTGGAGCCAATTCGCACGTGAAGCCGAGACCTCTGGTGTCCTTGCAATACAGGGCGTGCTTCACGGAGGATAAACCAGACACAAGGATATAGCCGACATGGCGATGCCTGAATTCACAATGCGCCAGCTGCTCGAAGCCGGCGTGCACTTCGGTCACCACACCCGCCGCTGGAACCCGCGCATGGCGCCGTACCTGTTCGGCGTGCGCAACCAGGTCCACATCATCGACCTGCAGCAGACCGTTCCCATGCTGGACCGGGCGCTCAAGGCGATCCGTGACACCGTGGCCGGTGGTGGCCGCGTGCTGTTCGTGGGCACCAAGCGCGCCGCTGCCGACCAGGTGGCCGAAGCCGCCAAGCGTTGCGGCCAGTATTACGTCAACCACCGCTGGCTTGGCGGCATGCTGACGAACTGGAAGACCATCACCGGTTCGATCAAGCGCCTGCGCGGCATTGACGAAATGCTGGAAAACGGCACCCAGGGCCTGACCAAGAAGGAAGTTCTGGACATCACCCGCGACCGCGAGAAGCTTGAGCGTTCGCTCGGCGGCATCAAGGAAATGGGCGGCCTGCCGGACATCCTGTTCGTGATCGACACGAACAAGGAAAAGCTGGCGGTCGAGGAAGCCAACAAGCTGGGTATCCCGGTCGTGGCCGTGCTGGACAGCAACTCCGACCCGCGTGGCGTGACCTTCCCGATTCCGGGCAATGACGACGCCATCCGCGCCATCGCGCTGTATTGCGAGCTGGTTTCGTCCGCCGTGCTCGATGGCATCTCCGCCGAGCTCGGCGCATCGGGCGAGGACTTCGGCGCATCCGAAGAACTGCCGGTCGACCCCGCCGTGGAAACGGCCGTGACGGAAGCCGCCGCTAGCGCGGAATGAAAACGGGCGCCAGCGTGGCCCCGGCCCGCTGGCGCAACTGACACAGCAAGGACACGCCCCGCCCGCTTGCGGGGCGTGCGCCTGTCGTGATGGAGTATCAGCATAATGGCGCAAATTACCGCAGCGCTCGTCAAGGAACTTCGCGAGAAGACCGGCGCGGGCATGATGGACTGCAAGAAGGCCCTCAACGAAGCCGAAGGCGACATCGAGGCCGCGATCGACTGGCTGCGCAAGAAGGGCCTTTCGGCTGCTGCCAAGAAGTCTGGCCGTGTTACGGCTGAGGGCCTGGTAGGCGTGGCGCAGGCCGACCTGAAGGCCGCCATGGTCGAGATCAACGCCGAGACCGACTTCGTTGCCCGCAACGAGCATTTCCAGAACTTCGTGTCCGAAGTGGCGCATGCCGCCCTGAGCGTGGGCGACGATCTGGAAAAGCTCAAGGGCGCCGTGCTGAAAAGCGGCCGCACCGTGGCCGATGAACTGACGCACCTGATCGCCACCATTGGCGAGAACATGTCCATCCGTCGCGCGCGCGTGCTGAGCGTGCCCTCGGGCGTGGTCGCCACCTACGTGCATGGCGCAGTCAGCCCCGGCCTGGGCAAGATTGGCGTTCTGGCCGCTGTTGAAGCGCCGAGCGCCAGCGAAGCGCTGGAAGACCTGGGCCGTCGCATCGGCATGCATGTCGCCGCCACCCGCCCGGCAGCGCTGGATGTTGACAGCGTCGACCCGCAGGCGCTCGAGCGCGAGCGCGCGGTGCTGGTGGAGCAGGCCAAGGCTTCGGGCAAGCCCGATGCCATCATCGAGAAGATGGTCGATGGCCGCATCCGCAAGTTCTATGAGGAAGTGGTGCTGCTCGAGCAGGTCTGGGTGCATGATGGCGAAAGCCGCGTGCGCAAGATCGTGGAGAAGGCAGGCGCCAAGCTAAACGGCTTCGAACGCTTCCAGCTCGGCGAAGGCATCGAGAAAGAAGACAACGACTTTGCCGCTGAAGTGGCGAAGGCTGCCGGCAACTGATCCGGTTTCCGGTTTTCTTTTAACAAGGGCGGGGGCTTCCTGATGGAATGGGAGGCACCCGCCCTTGTGCTTTCTGCCACGCCCTATGGCGAGGGTAGCGCCATCGTGCATGTGCTCACCAGTGAGCATGGCCTCTATCACGGCCTTGCGCGTGGCGGTTCATCAAGCCGGGGGCGCGCGGTCTGGCAGACCGGCAACCTGGTGCGCGCGCGCTGGGTGGCGCGGCTGTCCGAGCAGCTTGGCAATATCTCGGCCGAGGTAGTGCATGCCTCGGCTGCGCGCATCCTCAATGACCCGCTGCCACTGGCCATGCTGGCCTCGCTCTGCGCTCTGGCCGATGGCTGCCTGCCCGAGCGCGAGCCGCACCCCGCCATTTTTCAGGGGCTGGCCAGCCTGCTGGCGCGCATCAGCCTCGACCCGCACTGGGCGGTGACCGAGGCCATGCCCGAAATCGTGCGCTGGGAACTGATGCTGCTCTCCGATCTCGGCTTCGGCCTTGATCTGACCCGCTGCGCTCTCGGTGGGCCTGCTGATGACCTGCGCTGGGTCTCGCCGCGCACGGGGCGTGCGGTATCGGACAGCCGGGCAGGGGAATGGCGCCAGCGCCTGCTGCCGCTGCCCGGTTTCGTGCTGCATCCTGATGAAATCGGCACCCCGCAGGACTGGTATGACGGCCTGCGCCTGACCGGGCATTTCCTGCAACGCGATGCGTTTGGCCAGCGCCATCGCCCTGTGCCCGAAGCACGTGGCAGGTTGCTCGACCTGATCGCGCGCGAAGCCGATATCACGCCGCCAGATACGCCCGCGGATGAAACGCCGGCCACGCCTGGCTGATACACCATTGGACAAACCGTAAAGTTTCGCTATCTGTTCACCTGCGGGAGGAAGATTGCATGCCTGTGGACCCAACAGTCGGCCATATTGAAGATACCAAGCTGGCCGATGCGCTGAGCCAGCGCTACCTGGCCTATGCCATGTCGACCATCATGTCGCGCTCGCTGCCCGATGTTCGCGACGGGCTCAAGCCCGTGCACCGGCGCATGATCTATGCCATGCAGCAGCTCAAGCTTGACCCCACGGCGGGGTTCAAGAAATGCGCCCGCGTGGTGGGTGACGTGATCGGTAAATACCACCCGCATGGCGATGCCTCGGTCTATGAGGCGCTGGTGCGGCTGGCACAGGATTTTGCCGTGCGCTACCCGCTGGTGGAAGGGCAGGGCAATTTCGGCTCGATCGATGGCGATAACGCCGCCGCCATGCGCTACACCGAATCCCGCCTCACCGCCGTGGCCAAGGCCCTGCTTGAAGGCATTGACGAGGACAGCGTCGATTTCCGCCCCACCTATGATGGCGAGGAGCAGGAGCCGGTCGTGCTGCCTGCGGCCTTCCCCAACCTGCTGGCCAACGGGGCGGCGGGCATTGCCGTGGGCATGGCAACCTCCATCCCGCCACATAACGTGGGCGAGATCTGTTCAGCCGCCCTTGCGCTGATCCGCAAGCCCGCCACCACCACGCTTGAGCTGCTTGAGCACATGCCGGGACCGGACTTTCCCACCGGCGGAGCCATTGTAGAGGATCGTGACGCCATCGCCCGCGCGTATGAGACCGGGCGCGGCTCCTTCCGCATCCGCTCGAAGTGGGAAGTGGAACAGGGCCGTTTCGGCACATGGCAGATCGTGGTGACCGAGATCCCGTATCAGGTGCAGAAATCTCGCCTGATCGAGCAGGTGGCCGATCTGATGGAGCAGAAAAAGCTCCCGCTTCTGGCCGATATCCGCGATGAAAGCACGACGGACATCCGTCTGGTGCTTGAGCCCAAGTCACGCGGCATCGAACCCGCCGTGCTGATGGAAACGCTGTTCCGCGCCACCCAGCTTGAAAGCCGCTTTGGCCTGAACATGAACGTGCTTGGCGCCGATCAGGTGCCCGGCGTGCGCAGCCTCAAAGAGGTGCTGCAGGCCTGGCTCGACCACCGGCACGACGTGCTGCTGCGCCGCAGCACCAACCGGCTGCAGGCGGTCAACCGGCGGCTGGAAATTCTCGATGGCTTCCTTGCGGTCTACCTCAACCTTGATGAGGTCATCCGCATCGTGCGCGAGGAGGATGATGCGAAGGCGGCGCTGATGGCCACGTTCAGCCTGACCGAACTGCAGGCTGACTCCGTGCTCAACATGCGCCTGCGCAGCCTGCGCCGGCTTGAGGAAATGGAAATCCGCGCCGAGCATGCCAAGCTGAGCGCTGAAAAACAGTCCCTGCAGGACCTGCTGGGCCAGGAAGGCCTGCGATGGAAGCGCATTGCGGCTGAAATCAAGGATATCCAGAAGAACTTTGGCAGTGGCGCGCTTGGGGCCCGGCGCAGCACGCTGGCCGAACCGCCGCCCGAGATCGATGTGGAAGCCGCCCTGCCGGTCGAGCGCGATCCGCTGACGGTCATCCTGTCGCAAAAGGGCTGGATCCGCACCGTGCGTGGCCACGGGCAGGACCCGCAGGGCCTCAAGTTCAAGGAAGGCGACGGGCCGGGCATGGCGGTGGAATGCCACAGCAACGACCGGCTGTGCGTCTTCGCCACCGATGGCCGCGCCTTTACGCTGCGCGTGGCCGACCTGCCGCGTGGCCGGGGCGATGGCCAGCCGCTGCGTTTGCTGATCGACCTGTCGAATGATGAGGACATCATCACGATGTTCCCGGTTGATGACAGCGCAAAACGCCTGCTCGCCTCGAGTGCCGGGCGCGGGCTGGTGGTGGCGGAATCAGCCATGACGGCGGAAAAGCGCACCGGCAAGCAGATCCTGAACCTCAAGGAAAACGAAAGCGCGCTGGTCTGCGCCCCGGCAGGTGGCGATCATGTGCTCGTGCTGGGGCAGAACAGGCGCATGCTGGTCTTCCCGCTCGAGCAGTTGCCGGAAATGACGCGCGGCCTTGGCGTGATCTTGCAGAAATACAAGGAAGGTGGCCTGCGCGATGCTGTGGTGTTTGACGCAGCCAGTGGCCTGCCCTGGCCAGATCCCAACCGCACCCGTGCCTTTGCCGATGTGAAGGAGTATGTGGGCAAGCGCGCCGATACCGGCAAACAGGCCCCCGCCTGGGCCACCCGCAAACCAAAGGGCTGAAAGAGAAAAGTTTCTGGCGAAGCTTTTTTCAAAAAGCTTTGAATAACGCTGCCTTTTTTAAAAAAGGCAGCGCCCAGAAACTTTTACTTGCCGTCAATATCCGGTTGCGGCGGATGGAACAGGTCATCGGGCAGGAAGGCGCTGTCCTGCGGCTGCGTGGCATCAGGCTGGCTCAGGTCAAGGTCATGCCACACGCCGCGCGTCATGATCTGGGCGGGACGGAAGCGGGCCTTGTAGGCCATCTTGTGGCTCTCGCTGATCCAGTAGCCCAGATACAGGTAGGGCAGGCCGAGCGTGCGGGTATATTCGATCAGGTGCAGCACCGCGAACGTGCCCAACGAGCGCGAGGGCAGGTCGGGGTCGAAAAAATCGTAAACGGCGGACAGCCCGTCATCAAGCTGGTCCACCAGCGCCACGCAGACCAGGCGGCCCGCCGCATCGCGGAACTCGATCATGAAGGTCTCGACCGTCGTATCCTCGATCATGGCGCGATAATCGGGGAAGGTCATGGAGGCCATGTCACCCCCGTCATGCCGGGTGGCCTGATAGGCGCTGAACAGGTTGAACTGCTCGGGCGTGGCATGGGGCGGCACGCGTGTGCCGCGTAGCCCGTTATTGCGCCCGAACACGCGGCGCTGCGTGCGGCTGGGCGCAAAGCGGGCAACCGGCACGCGTATGGGCGTGCAGGCGGTGCAGTTGGCGCATACGGGGGCATAGGCAATGGTGTGGCTGCGCCTGAACCCCGCGCGTGACAGGCGGTTATGGAACGGCACGGCCTCGGGGCCGCCAATTTCGGTCACGACCTTGCGCTCCATGCGCCCCGGCAGGTAGGGGCAGGGCATGGGGGCGGTGGTATAGAACAGCTGTGGATGCCGTGGCGATGTGTAGGTCATGCGCTCTTCACCAGCCGGAAAACGGAAAAAAGACAGCCCCGCGAACCGGAAAGAAAGACTGCCCGTATGCTTATACGGTTATCATATCTCTCCGGTTGCAGGCATCAACTATCCGGCGGTGCCAGAGGAGCGCTTTCAGGCCGGATCAGGCGCGCAGCAGGCGGGCGGCATCAAGCGCGAAATAGGTTAGTACGCCATTGGCGCCCGCGCGGCGAAAGGCCATCAGGCTTTCCAGTATCACGCGGTCACGGTCGAGCCAGCCGTTCTGTATGGCGGCCATCAGCATCGCGTATTCACCCGAGACCTGGTAGGCGAAGGTCGGCACCGCGAATTCCTGCCGCACGCGCGCGATCACGTCCAGATACGGCATGCCGGGCTTGACCATGACCATATCGGCCCCTTCGCGCAGGTCCTGGGCGACTTCACGCAGGGCTTCATCGCTGTTGGCGGGGTCCATCTGGTAGGTTTTCTTGTCACCCGTCAGCAGCCCGCCCGAACCCAGCGCATCGCGAAAGGGGCCGTAGAAGGCGCTGGCATACTTGGCGGCGTAGGACATGATGCGGGTATTGACCAGCCCGCTGGCATCGAGCGCCGTGCGGATGGAGCCGATGCGCCCGTCCATCATGTCGGACGGGGCGATGATGTCGATGCCCGCCGCCGCCTGGTTGACCGCCTGCGTGACCAGGATTTCCACCGAGGGGTCATTGACCACGTAGCCATCCTCGATCAGCCCGTCATGGCCGTGGCTGGTATAGGGATCGAGCGCCACATCGCCGATCAGGCCGATTTCAGGGAATTCCTTTTTCAGCAGACGGGCGGCGCGGCACATCAGGTTATCGGGGTTGGTGGCCTCGGTCCCGGCTTCATCACGCAGGCTGGTGGGGGTGATGGGAAACAGGGCGAGGGCAGGGATGTCGAGCTTCGCTGCCGGCTCGACATGGGCTGCCAGCCGGTCAAGGCTGACACGCTGCACGCCGGGCATGGAGGCCACGTCCGTTACGGCGTTGGTGCCCTCGGTCACGAAGATCGGCCAGATCAGGTTATCGGTCGAGAGCGTGTTTTCAGTAACGAGGCGCCGGGTGAACCGGTCATGCCGGTTACGCCGCAGCCTTACATGGGGAAACTGACCGATGCTCATCCAATCCAACTCCAGTGAAGTAAAGGGAGCCCGACTATGATCCGCCAGCCGCGTCCTGCCAAATGATGATGCGGTAACACTTACTCCCGCTCCTGCATGGCAGGCATGTCGTGGCCCAGCCTGCTGTGCCGCATGCCATACAGCCCGTACACCACCAGCCCGATGGCCAGCCACACCACCAGCCGCAGCCAGGTCAGTCCATCAAGCGAGACCATGACCGCAAGGCAGCTTGCAATGCCGGCAACGGGCACGACCATGCCGCCGGGCACGCGGAACACGCGCGGGCGATCGGCTTCACGCACGCGCAGCACCATCACGCCCACGCACACGATGACAAAGGCCAGCAGCGTGCCGATCGAGGTCATGTTGGCCAGTTGCGTAATGGGCAGGAAGGCCGCCATGACACCGGTCACCACCATGAAGAACAGATGGCAGGCCACGGGCGTGCCCCAGCGTTTATGGGTGCGGCCAAACATGGGCGACAGCAGCCCGTCGCGCGACATGGCGAAGAACACACGGCTCTGCCCCAGCAGCATGAGCAGCATGACCGACAGGAACCCGCATATCACCCCCACCTTGACGGCGGCCTTGAGCCAGACAAAGGGGGTCTGGTCGATGGCCGTGGCCACGGGGGCGGCATCACCTGCAAGGTCGCGGTAATTGACCAGCCCCGTCAGCACGAACGAGAAGCTGATATAGACCAGCGTGCAGATGACCAGCGTGCCCATCAGCCCGATGGGCATGGTGCGGCCGGGGTTGCGGGTTTCCTGCGCTACGGTGGAGATCGCGTCAAACCCCAGATAGGCGAAGAACACCAGCCCCGCAGCCCGCATGATGCCTGACAGCCCGTAATGCCCGAACTCACCCGTGTTGGGGGGGATGAAGGGCGTGTAGTTCGCGGTCTTGATGTAGGGCAGGCCAAAGCCGATCACGGCGGCGATGATGATCAGCTTGACCACCACGATCACGCCGTTGAGCCGCGCGGATTCGGAAATGCCGCGCATGAGCAGGACGGAAAGCGCGAAAATGACGAACACGGCAGGCAGGTTGGCCAGGCCATGCACGGGCTGGCCACCCGCCATGCCCACCACCTCGAATGGCGAGGCCATGAAGCGGGGATCGATATGGATGCCCCAGCCCTCCAGCAGCGAGCGCATGTACCGCGCCCAGCTGACCGACACGGCAGAAGCGCCTACCGTATATTCCAACACCAGATCCCAGCCGATGATCCAGCCCGCCAGCTCCCCCAGCGCGGCATAGGCATAGACATAAGCACTCCCCGCCGAGGGGATCATCCCCGCAAGCTCGCCATAGCACAGCCCGGCAAAGGCGCAGGCGATGGCGGCTACCGCAAATGACACGATCACGGCAGGCCCGGCATTGTTGCCTGCGGCGATGCCGGTCAGCGAGAACAGGCCCGCCCCGATGGTGCCGCCCACGCCAAGGGTCAGCAGGCTGCCAACCCCCAATACGCGTTTCAGCCCGGCATCGGGCATGGGCGCGCCCACGGGCAGCCTGCGCAGCAGCGCGCGCCTGATGTCCGTGCTCATGGGGTCACACCTGTCATGCCGCGGGGGAGTGCATGGGGGGGAACAACTGTCAAATCAGCCTCTCTCGGTCATTTTGGCGTTGTCTAAACGCCACGATATGGCGCACATAGCAGGCCTGTCCCCATAGGTGTCATGTCCGTTTGCCCAGCCGGAAATGACAGACGATAATTTGATGGAGAACCATACCGGTGTCGGACCCTATCAGCCAGAGTGACCTCAAGCAGTTTTTCCGCGCCCCCCTGACCGAAGCCGACCCCGATGTCGCCGCCATGATCGATGCGGAACTGGTGCGTCAGCGCGACGGGATCGAACTGATCGCCAGCGAGAACATGGTCTCGGCCGCCGTCATGGCCGCCCAGGGCAGCGTCCTGACCAACAAATACGCCGAAGGCTATCCCGGTCGCCGCTATTATGGCGGCTGCGTGGAAGTGGACAAGGTCGAGACCCTGGCCATCGAGCGCGTGAAGAAGATGTTCGGCGCCGAATTCGCCAACGTGCAGCCCCATTCCGGCGCCAACGCCAACCAGGCCGCCTTCATGGCCATGGTCAAGCCGGGTGATACTGTGATGGGCATGAGCCTTGCCGCCGGTGGCCACCTGACGCATGGCGCGGCCCCCAACTACTCGGGCAAGTGGTTCAATGCCGTGCAGTACGGCGTGCGCAAGCAGGACGGCCTGCTCGACTACGAGGAAATGGAGCGCCTGGCCCGCGCCGAAAAGCCGAAGCTGATCGTGGCCGGTGGCTCGGCCTATCCGCGCGTCATCGATTTCGCCCGCTTCCGCGCCATTGCCGATGAGGTGGGGGCTTACCTGATGGTGGACATGGCGCATTTCGCGGGCCTTGTCGCCGCCGGGCTGTATCCCTCGCCGGTGCCGCATGCGCATGTCGTGACCTCGACCACGCACAAGACCCTGCGCGGCCCGCGTGGCGGCCTGATCCTGACCAACGATGCCGACCTGGCCAAGAAGATCAACTCCGCCGTGTTCCCCGGCCTGCAGGGCGGCCCGCTCATGCATGTCATCGCGGGCAAGGCGGTGGCGTTTGGCGAGGCGCTGCGCCCCGACTTCAAGACCTATCAGGAAGCCGTGGCCAGCAATGCCCGCATCCTGGCCGAGACACTGGTCAAGGCTGGCTTTGACATCGTAACCGGCGGCACCGACTGCCACCTGATCCTTGTCGATCTGCGCCCCAAGGGCGTTACGGGCCGTGCCGCCGAGCGCGCGCTCGAGCGCGCGGGCATTACCGCCAACAAGAACGCCATTCCCTTCGACCCCGAAAAGCCCGCCATCACCTCGGGCATCCGCTTGGGCAGCCCGGCGGCCACCGCGCGTGGCTTTGGCGCAGCCGAGTTCCATGAAATCGGCCTGATGATCGACGAAGTACTGACCGCCCTTGCCAAGACACCCGGTGAGGAAGGCTGCGAGAAGACGGAGCAGGCCGTGCATGCCCGCGTCAAGGCGCTGTGCGCCCGCTTCCCCATATACGCCTGAACATGAGGCACGCCCGCCCCGGTCAATAACGGGGCGGGCCTTACGCCGGACTACTGGCGGCCCGGGCGAAGCGCACCGCCGTATGTCCGCGCGCGGGGCGCAGGTTGGGCATGACCAGCATGCACCGGTCATAGGGCGTGCGGATCTCGTCACGCCCGTCATGCGCGACCAGCGTGCCGCGTGCGGGCAGGACCTGCCCGCCACGGAACGGGGCCACGAAACGGAACGCGCCGGTGCGCGCCGTCACCACATCCGTCACCATCATATCGCGTTGCGGCACGGATGTGCCGGAAGCCGGTACCGGCAGGCCACAGCACGGCCCGATCAGGGACATGACAGCCTGCATGGCCCGGCTTACCGTGCTTTCATGCCAGTGCTGCCCTGCCTCGAGCAGGCAGGCGGCGGCGGGGCCCTCATCACTGAAGCGGGGATGGTCGATCAGCCTGCATCCGCTCGGGTGCCCCTGATCAGCCACGGCCGTTGCAACACCGCCAATGCGCTGCGCCATCTCCCGCCCCGCTGTTGCCAGCCCTGACAGGATCAGCGGATCACCCGGCCACAGCATGGAATGCAGGTCGAGCAGCCTGTCCGCCGTCAGGATAACGGGCAGCAGCACACGCGCGCGGTCGAGTTCATGCGCGGCACGCGACCCCGCCAGCGTGGCAGGCGACCAGACGCGGTTCATGTCTTCCTCCACGCAACGCGCCCTTATGGGGTCACGCGGGTCGAAAAGGTCCATGGCCTCGGGGTTGGCGAATATGAAGGACAGGCGGCCAGAACGCGGGCGGATGCGCGCGCGCAGCAGGCGGTCAAGCACGATGGCGCCCGCGAATTCATTACCGTGGATCAGGCTGACACACACGATATGCGGCCCCGGCCTGCGCCCCTCGTAATGCATGACACCGGGTATGCCGCAATTCCCCGCCCGCCATGGCGCGATGTCAGGGGGGGTGAGGTCAACGCGCCATCGGGGCAGGGGCTGGACTGGCGGCGGCAGGCGGTCAAGAAACGGCGTGGGTCGCGTCACGCGCACCGGCAGCGGTGCTTCATCCGGCCCGCATGTCATGCCCCGTGCCGCCCGACAGGGCGCAGGCTGGCCCCATCACGGTGCAGGCCGGGTGCGTGCATGACAGCGTGGTTCATCATGCCAGCAGTTTATCCGGCCCGCCTGCCACGGCAAGGCCACCACCCCGCCCGGAGCATGACAAATGCATGACGGCGTGCAGGCTTATTCCGGCAGTGTTGCGATACGGATACGCTGGCCGGTCAGGCGTTCGATCTCCTTCAGCGCCTGACGCTCCTCGGGCGCACACAGGGCCACGGCCATGCCGCGCCGGCCCGCGCGCGCCGTGCGGCCGATGCGGTGCACATAGGCTTCGGCGGGGGAAGGAATATCGTGGTTGATGACCAGGGCAATGTCGTCAATATCGATTCCGCGCGCCATCACGTCGGTCGCCACCAGCACGCCCACGCGGCCCTGGCGGAAATCACGCAGCATGTGCTCGCGCCGGGCCTGCGAATGATCGCCATGAATGGCAACGGCCGGCGTCAGCGCCGAGACCGCGCGGGCGATGGCATCCGCCTCGTGGCGCGTACGCACGAAGATCATCGCGCGCTGCATGCCATACTGGCGCAGGCAGGCCAGCGTTGCCGCCGCCTTTTGGCGCATCGGCACGAAAATGGCGTATTGCGCGATGCGGGGCGCGGGAGCCTGTTCGGCCTCCATGCTCACGCGCACGGGCTTGTGCAGCAGGCGGGCCGCGAGGTCTGCCATGGCGGGCGGCATCGTGGCCGAGAAGAGCAGGGTCTGGTGGCGTGGCGGCAGGGCAGCGGCAAGGGCCAGCATGTCCTCGGCAAAATCGGGGTCGAGCATGCGGTCCGCCTCATCAAGCACGAACTGCGTGATGGTGGACAGGTCGAGTTCGCCGCCCCGCGCGAGGTCGATCACGCGCCCCGGCGTGCCGACCACGATGGCGATTCCCTCGGCCAGCGTTTTCGCCTGTGCCGCGCGCGCCGTGCCGCCGGTAGCCTGCAGTGCGCGCAGGCCGCTGCCACGGGCGAGGCCACGCAGCACGCCCGCCGTCTGGCCCGCAAGCTCGCGCGTGGGCGAAAGGACAAGGCAGCGCACGCGGCTGTTATCGGCGCTGTCATCCGCGCCTTCGCCCTGCATCAGCGCGGACAGGAGCGGGGCCGCGAAGGCGATGGTCTTGCCACTGCCGGTGCTGGCAAGGGCCTCCACGTCCCGGCCCGCCATGATGGGGGGAATGACCGCGTTCTGGATCGCGGAAGGTTGGTGCAGGCCCATGCGGGCCAGTGCTGCCACCACGCGGCCATCAAGCCCCATGCCGGAAAATGTCGGTTCTGTCTCGCTCATTGCTGCCCCATAGCGCGGGTAAGCCCGCGACAAAAGGGGCAGGGCATTGACGGCCCGCCCCATGTCCCGCCAGATGGCGGCATGCATGCTTCCTTACGCCCCGCAACCGTTATCGCGCCAGACCTTGCGGGCATGCGCTCGCAAACCTTTGGCCTGGCGCAGCGCGCGGGCCTTGCACCCGAACTGCATGCCCTGGCGCCACGCGGCCTGTGGCGGCACATGCCCGCCGCCTGGTGGCCCGCACCGCTACGCGCCATCAGGCCGCTCGGCCTGCCCGATACATATCGCGACAACCCGGTCATCACCATAGGCGGCAGCGGGGGCGCGGTAGGGGCGGCGCTGAAGCGCGAAGGGGCCTGCGTGATCCAGGTGCAGAACCCCCGCCTTTCACCCGCGCACTTCGATCTGGTCATTGCCAACCACCATGACCGGCTGCGCGGCCCCAATGTCGTGCTCACGCGCACGGCGCTGCATGGCATAACCCCCGCTCTGCTGGCGCAGGCGCGGGAGGAATGGGCGCCCCGGCTGGCGCATCTGCCCCGCCCGCTGGTCTCGGTGCTGGTAGGGGGCGGCAACGGGCGCTTCCGCCTTGGCCCGGCAGAAGGGGCTGCCCTGGCGGCTGACCTGGCGGCCATGATGCGGCGTGACCGCGTGGGCATTGCGCTCACGCCCTCGCGCCGCACCGACCCTGCCGTGTGCCGTGAACTGCAACGCGCCCTTGCGGGCCCCGATGCATGGGTATGGGACCAGACCGGGCCCAATCCCTATCCTGGCCTGCTGGCCTGTGCCGATGCGATCGTAGTGACGATGGACAGCGTTTCCATGGTATCAGAGGCGGTGGCAACATCCGTGCCCGTAATGGTGGCGGCACTGCCGGGCCGGTCGCGGCGCATCGGGCATTTCCTGCGTGAGCTCGAACACGCTGGCCGCATCCGCCCCTTTACCGGACGGCTGGAAACATGGGGGGCAACACCCCTTGATGATACCGAACTGGCGGCGCAGGCCGTGCGGCACTATTGTGGCCTGCCACCCCTGGCCTGATCACCCTCCCGCCCGCACCGAAGTGGAACAAGACGGCATCCATGCTTGGCATTCGTACCTTTGACCCGCGCACCGGCGGCAACATGGCCTACCGGGCCCTGACCCATCCGCTCGCCGCTGAAAAACTGGCCATTCTGAACCACGCACTGGCCGAGGCCGGTCCTGTCGCGATCTATGACCCGCACGGCATGGCTGAAACCATCCTGCCCCTGCTGCCCGTGCCGCTACAGGTTGCGGAACTGTACACCCATGATTCGCTCAGGGTAGGGCAGCCCTGCTGCGGGCAGGTGCTGCGCGCGCTGGCTGACCTGCCCGCAAGTACGGCCACGACCGTGTGGGCGCTGGATTTCGCCTCCGGCATAATGGAAAACCGCCTGGCGGGCCTCATGCCCCCCGGTGGCACGCTGCTCACGCTGGCTCCGGTCCGCTTGCCGCAGGACATGCTCTCGGTGGGGCACCATTATCTTGACCGGCTCAATTTCGGCACCAATTTCGCGTTCTTCCGCGAAACAGAAGAGTTCTCCACCCGTCTGGTCACCGCCAATTACTGGGCCCGCTACGGCGCGCGCGACGTCCGGCTGTGGCTGCGTTTGTTCGATGAAAGCGGCTGCGTGCTGCACACATGGGAACAGCCCGTACCAAAAGGCGAACAGGCCATCGTGCTGGATAGCGCCGAGATCCGCCAGCGCTTTGGCCTGCCCGCGTTTACCGGCCAGCTTTTCATCCATGCCATCGGCATCGCGGGCCATGATGTCGTGAAATACGCGCTCGAGACGCGCGGCAAGGGGGCCAATGCCAGCCTGTCGGTCACGCATGATGCCAATGCCTGGCCTGCCAACCGCTACGCCAACCTGCCAGCCCCCGCACCGGGCGAGGACGTGGTGCTGTGGGTGCAGAACAGCCACGACCTGACCATTCCCGCCGGTACCATGACGCTGAACCGCATGGGGTGTGACGAACAGGTGGCCATTAGCCCGACGCTGGCCCCGTACCAGACGCTGGCGGTGCACGTGCATGACATGCTGCCCGATCTCGCCTGGCCCGCGCAGGTTGAATTCCGCGCGGGCGGGTATGTCGTGCGCCCGCGTTATGAGGTGACGCGGGGCGCGCGCACCCGCATCGCGCACCTTAACGTGCAGCGCGCCGATTTGCAGCCTGATCCCGGCATTGCCGGACTGGACCCGCGTTTTTTCGGGCGGGGGTATCTGCTGCCCTTTCCGGTGCCTGACCCCGCGCGTTACCGCACGCTGGTCGTACCCGCCCCCATGGCCGAAAGCCTGACAAGCCTGCCCGTGCGCGTGGACTGCTTCGATCAGGCCGGGCAGGCCGGACCCGCGCGGTTCATGGGCAATCTGGGGCGTGACCATGCCAGCATGCTTGATGCGGGCGCGCTTGCAGGCAGCGCAGGGCATGCCGAACTTGTCTATGACTTTTGCGAAGGCGGGCAGGCCGATGGCTGGCTGCATGCCCTGATCCGCTACGAGGACCGCATGAGCGGCCATGTGGCCGAGACCAGTTTTGGCGCGCATATCTTCAACACCGCCATGACCTATCGCGGGGAGCCGCAATCCTATGCGGGGCCGCCGCCGGGGCTTTCCACCAGGCTGTTCCTGACTGCAGCGCTGCATGAACCCTACAGTTTCTGCATGCTGATCTATCCGGCATCAGGGCCGTGGCATGCCATGTCAGACACACAGCTTTCGCTCCATGCCGCCCATGGCGCGGTCATGGCAGAAGAGCGGCTGGCCATTCCGCTGTCTGGCTCGTGCGAAATCTGGCCGCACGAGGTATTCGGGCGGGCTGCGCTGGAAATTGCGGGCAAGGGGGCTTATGTCATCATCCGTGACACGACCTGCCGCCTGTTTGGCTATCATGGCCGCAGGAGCGGAGACGGACGGTTTTCAATCGACCATATGTTCGGCTTCTGAACGTACCGCGGGCAGGCATAAGGCTTGCGCGCGGGGCGCAGGCCCGGCCTGACCGCTCCGTAAGCAATGAACCGGCCCATGACCGGCATGGAGGAAGACCGACCACACCATGATCGTACAGGACACCAATTTCTTCTGTGACATGCCCGACGACATGAAATACCTGCGCGACCGCAACCCGCCGCAGAATTTTCTTGAGCAGAACATGATCTTTGTCCTGCCCGGGCGGCTGCGCAAATTCCGCCGCAACCTGTTTCATGTCCGGCGCACGGAGGCAGATGCCACCGTTTACGCGCCGCTGTTCCGGGTGCGCTGCATCACCGAACGCGAGCCTGTGCCAGAAGGCTATGACGGGCCGTTTGATGTGTTTCCCTTCTACACCAACCCCACGCGCAAGCGCCGCCGCACGCTTGATTACTACGTGCTGTTCCTGTTTCAGGACAAGCTGTCCTACGTCAAATGCCGCGATGCGTTAGGGCAGGTGCCGTAAGCTTTACCAAAACTTTTGGGGCTGGCGTGATGTGGCCAGCCTGTCCATACGGCAACGCGCTGCGTGTGCCATGCCCATTGTTATGGGCTGCAACGCAGTATTTTATGCTCGTATTATCAAGGATATAAGGCCGGATGGTGGGTGCGACAGGGATTGAACCTGTGACCCCCGCCGTGTGAAGGCGATGCTCTACCGCTGAGCTACGCACCCATCCGCTTCGGTGGGGCTTATTTAGTCCAGGCAGGCAGGGTGCGCAAGAGGGAAAAATCGCTTTCGGGTCATTTTCCACCCACACGGCGGAAGCGGTAGGCCAAAGCCTCGGCAATATGGCCACGCTCCACATCGGGCTGCGCGCCCAGATCGGCTATGGTGCGGCCCACGCGCAGCAGGCGGGTGAAGCCACGGGCGGAAAGGCGCATTTTTTCAGCGGCCTGCACGGCAAAGTCACGCGCGGGCGCGGTGACGCGGAAATCATCGGTCGAGGCCTCGGCATTGCGGGCCTCGCCCTGCCGGGCCTGCTGGCGGCCCACGGCCTCACGCACGCGGGCCGCCACAATGGCACTGGCCTCGCCACCCTTGAGTTCGGCAATGCGGCTCAGGGGCATCGGTTCGACATGCACGGTCATGTCCAGCCGGTCGAGCAGCGGGCCGGACAGGCGAGCCTGATAATCCTCGCCACAGCGGGGCGCCTTGCGGCATTCCTGCGCCGCATCGCCCAGATAGCCACATTTGCACGGATTCATGGCCGCAATGAGCTGGAAGCGGGCAGGGTAGGTAACATGGGCCGCAGCCCGGGCGATGGAAATGCTGCCGGTTTCCATCGGCTGGCGCAGCACTTCGAGCGCCGCCCGGCCGAATTCGGGCATTTCATCCAAAAACAGCACGCCGCGATGCGCCAGACTGACCTCGCCGGGCCGCGCCCGCGCACCGCCACCGCTCAGGGCCGCAGGGCTTGAAGAATGATGCGGGTCGCGAAACGGTGGCCGGCGCACGGGCTGGCCATCCCTGAGCAGGCCGCCAATGCTGTGAATGCGGCTGATCTCCAGCATTTCAACTGGCGTGAGGTCCGGCATGATGCCGGGCAGGCGGGCGGCCAGCATGGATTTGCCAGCACCGGGCGGCCCGACCATGAGCAGCGAATGACGGCCCGCGGCGGCAATTTCCAATGCGCGGCGCGCGGTTTCCATGCCGCGGATATCAGCGAGGTCGGGCAGGGCGGTCAGGTCTTCTGGCGCGATGGGGGGCAGTTCGACCGGCTCGATCACCTGCTGGCCGCGAAAATGGTTGAGCAGCTCGGGCAGGGAACGGATGGCGAGGATGTCCATGTCCTCACTGGCCCAGCGGGCCTCCACGCCCTGGGCTGCGGGGCAGATCAGCCCGAGCGACAGGCTGGCCGCGGTCATGGCGGCGGGCAGCACGCCACAGACCGGGTTGACGCCGCCATCAAGCGACAGTTCGCCCAAAGCCGCGTAACGCTGCGCCATGTCACCCGAAAGCAGCCCCATGACGACAAGCAGGGCAAGGGCGATGGGCAGGTCGAAATGCGATCCTTCCTTCATCAGGCTGGCAGGTACCATATTGACCACGATGCGTTTGGCCGGCAGCGCAAGCCCCATGGCCGACAGGGCCGCGCGCACGCGCTCACGCGATTCATTGATGGCCTTGTCCGGCAGGCCCACGATCAGGAAAGATGGCAGGCCGACGGAAAGCTGAACCTCGACTTTGACAGGAACGGCCTCGATGCCGGAAAATGCAAAACCGCAGATCGATGCGAGCGCCGTATCAGTCATGCATGGATGATGCCGGATTGCGGGCGACTTGGCCATTATGGAACATGGCGAAACGGGCCGGATCATCCGCCCCGGCTTCTTTCACTCTCAATTTGTTGGCATAATATTTCTTATAAAACTTTTGGATGCGCGGGGAAGAGGGTGCCTGTGCCTGACCTGCCAGCTTTCATCATCCCATTCTGGCTGTGCGGTTTTATGCACATCTGTGTCCCGGACAGCCATGCCGCACAGCTTGTGGCCCCCATGCCACAATGATGCGCCGCCCGGACACGGCGCATCACTTTCGCCCTTCCCTTAAGCGTCGTGGAACATGTCGAGATCACCAAAGCGAGTGAACTCGCCTTCGAAGAACAGGTTCACCGTCCCTGTCGGGCCATGGCGCTGCTTTTCCAGGATCAGTTCGGCGCGGTTATGGGCCAGATCCATCTTGCGCTGCCACTCCTCCATCGCGGTCTGGTACTTGTCCACGGAATCGTAGGAGGTTTCCTTGGGCTGGCGCTGCTGGAGGTAGTACTGGTCACGATAGACGAACATCACCGCATCGGCGTCCTGCTCGATCGAGCCGGATTCACGCAGGTCCGACAGCATGGGCCGCTTGTCTTCCCTGCTCTCGACCTGGCGCGACAGCTGTGACAGCGCAATGACCGGCACCGAGAGTTCCTTGGCCAGCGCCTTGAGCCCCTGCGTGATCATGGAGATTTCAAGCACGCGGTTATCGGCCTTGGTGCCGACCGAAGGCCGCATGAGCTGCAGGTAATCGACCACCACAAGGCTCAGCCCCTTGGTGCGCGCCAGCCTGCGGCAGCGCGTGCGCATGGCCGAAAGTGTGATGGCGGGCGTATCGTCAATATGCAGCGGCAGCTGGGCCAGTTCGCGGCTGACCTGCACAAATCGGTCGAATTCCTTCTGCACCAGCTCGCCACGACGGATTTTCTCGCCCGAGACGCTGGACTGCTCGGACAGGATACGGGTCGCCAGCTGCTCGGCCGACATTTCCAGCGAGAAGATGGCGACCGAGCCCTTGGGCTTGGCATCATCCTCGGCCTCGCGCGCAGCCTGCATGAGCGAGCGCGCGGCGGAGAATGCAATCTTGGTGGCGAGCGCCGTCTTGCCCATGGCGGGCCGCCCGGCAAGGATCAGCAGGTCGGATGGATGCAGGCCGCCGGTTTTCTTGTCGAGGTCGCGCAGCCCCGTGGTCAGGCCCACCACGTCGCCGTTACGGTCAAAGGCGTGCTGGGCAATCTTGACCGCATCGGCCAGGGCACGGTCAAAGGACAGGAAGCCACCATCCTGCCCCTTCTCGGTGGCGAGGCGGAACAGCGCCTCCTCGCTGGCGGCGATCTGGTCGGGGCCATCAAGGTCGGGGCGCGCGCCAAAGGCGTTGTTCACCACGTCCTGCCCGATATCGATCAGCTGGCGGCGGATCCAGGCATCATGGATCACGCGGCCATAGTCGGCAGCGTTGATGATGCCGACCATCGATGTCAGCAGCTTGGCCAGATAGGACGTGCCGCCCACGGGGTCGAGCACGCCGGTATTCTGGAAATAGATGCGCAGCGTGACCGGGTCGGCCAGCTTGCCTTCTTCGATATGCTGCGAAATCGCGTCATAGATCTTCCCGTTGATCTCATCGGCGAAGTGTATGCCGGTCAGGAAGTCGGAAACACGATCATAGGCCTTGTTGTTGGTCAGCAACGCGCCGAGCAGCGCCTGCTCGGCCTGCAGGTTGGCAGGCGGCAGGCGCTGCGACACGCCAAGGAGCGAGTCCGGCTGGCGGGACTCAGCGGAGGGAGGATTCTGGATGGTATTCACGCCTTCCTTCTATCCGATCAGACGGCCGCGCCGGAAGAGATGATTATGCATGGCCGTGCCACCAGGCGTCCTCTCCTGCGTGGCATAATAAAAAACATGTTTTTCGCCTCGCTCCGGGCCAACGCGCGGGGTTGCGCGCTTTTTGCCCATGCCCTGCAGGCGCACAGGCACCTGACGCGCAGGCGGGCGGGTTGCCGCATGGGTCTTTTCTGATTAGGCGTCGAAAAATCCTTTCCGTGGAAATATGGTCATGACCCCACTTAACAAGACATCCCTGCCCCACCTGCCGCCCGAGATCGTGGTACCTGCCTATGACCGCAGCAAGGTAACGCCCGGCATCGCGCATATCAGCGTTGGCAATTTTCATCGCGCGCATCAGGCCGTCTATATCGACCGTGTGCTGGCGCGCGCGGGCCAGGAAGGCTGGGGCCTGCTGGGCGTTGGCCTGATGGAAACCCCGCACGAGGCGCAGAAAGCGCAGGACATGGCAGCGCAGGATGGCCTGTATTCCCTGACCGAATGCGCGCCCGATGCGCCAAACGTGGTGCGCGTGATCGGCTCCATTACGGAATATATGTACGCCCCCGACGACCGGGCCGCCACCATCGCCCGCCTGGCCGACCCCGCTATCCGCATTGTCAGCCTGACCGTGACCGAGGGCGGCTATTACGTTGATGAAAATGGCGTCTTCCCCCTCGATCATCCCGTCATTGCCGAAGACCTGAAGCGCGATGTGCCGCACACGGTGTTCGGCCTGCTGACCGAGGCGCTGCGCCTGCGACGCGAGAACGGTGCGGGTCCGTTCACCATCCTGTCATGCGACAACCTGCCCCAGAACGGCCATGTGGCGCGCGCTGCCTTCCTCGGCTGGGCGCGGGCGCGTGATGCGGGACTGGCGCAGTGGATGGAGGAGAATGTCACCTTCCCCTGCACCATGGTGGACCGCATCACCCCCGCCGTGCACCCCGAGGATGTCAAACGCCTCGATGCCGAAAGCGGGCTTGATGACCGCATCCCCGTCTTCTGCGAGGATTTCATCCAGTGGGTCGTCGAGGACAGGTTTTGCGCGGGCCGCCCGGAACTCGAGGCCGTGGGCGTGCAGTTTACCGATAATGTCGAGCCGTATGAGGCGGTGAAGCTGCACATGCTCAATGCCTCGCACTCGCTGCTCGGGCTTTCGGGCGTGCTGTCGGGTTACCGGTTTGTCAGCGAGATTATGCTCGACCTGAACGAGGTCTCCCTCGTCGAGCAGTATCTGGCCTTTGATGCCGAGCCCCTGCTGCACGCGCCGCCGGGCATGGCACTGCGGGAGTATGGCAGGCGTCTGCTGCACCGTTTCCGCAACAAGGCGATCAGCGACCAGTTGCTGCGCATTGCCTTTGACAGCACGTCCAAGCTGTCCATGTTCATCAGGAGCACCGCCATGGGCGTGATCGCCCATAACCGCCCGGTGGAGCGCATTGCCTTCGTGGTGGCCTGTTATGCGGAATATCTGCGCGGGCGTGACGACAAAGGCACAGTCTATGATGTGGTCGAGCCACACCTGACCGATGAAGACCGCCTCAAAGCGGCCTCATCCAACCTAGAAGATGCGCTGGACATGACCGCCTTTGCAGGCTGGGACCTGCGGGAAAGTGCGGTTTTCGTGCAGCGCTACCTGGCGTTGCGCCAGTCCCTGCGCGACCGGGGCACCCGCGCCACGCTGGCGGAGGTTGTATCCACCGGGGAATAGCCGTTCACGGGGAGATGTAATCCCCTGAAATATTAAGACACACGTTTTATTCATAAGGTTGGGCTTGACCTGATGGCGTCTCCTACGTTTTCTCATTGAAAATGTTCGGACTGTATCACGGTAATCAGGAAAACTTATGAATAGCCTCATACGCTCGGCTCCCCTTCTCGCTGCGGCCATTGCCGTCTGCGCCCTGACAGGTCTCTACCTGCTGGGAGGCGGGCTATGGCTGTGTCTCATCGGCGGCTCCTTTTATTATGTCATCGCTGGCATATTGCTGCTGGTCACGGCGGTGCTGCTGCTACGGCGGCAGGCCATGGCGCTCACGGTCTATGCCGTGCTCCTGCTCGGCACGATGGTGTGGGCCGTGCAGGAAGCCGGGTTTGATTTCTGGGCGCTCGCACCGCGTGGCGATATTCTGGTGCCCATCGGCATCGTGCTTGCCCTGCCGTGGATAACGCGCCACCTGCAGCCTGCCAGCCCCGCCACCCGCCTGCCCCTGTTCGGCGCGATTGGCGCCGCCGTGGTCGTGGTGGGCGCGGCCCTGACACAGGACCCGCAGGACATCGCGGGCAGCCTGCCGCCCGTGGCAGAAAATGCCCCGGAGCCGGGCGATGCCCACCAGATGCCCGATGAGGACTGGCAGGCCTATGGCCGTACCCAGTTTGGTGACCGGTTCTCCCCGCTCAAGCAGGTCAATGCCAGCAATGTCAGCAAGCTGAAGGTCGCCTGGACGTTCCGCACCGGCGACCTGCGCGGCCCCAACGACCCCGGTGAGATCACCGATGAGGTCACGCCCATCAAGATCCGTGATACGCTCTACCTGTGCACCCCCCACCAGATCCTGTTCGCGCTCGATGCAAAGACCGGCCAGCAGCGGTGGAAGTTCGACCCCAAGCTGGCCTACAACCCCACCTTCCAGCATCTGACCTGCCGTGGCGTGTCCTATCATGAGGACAGGGCGGATGACGCGCAGGCGGCGGATGGGGCAGCAGCCCCGGCCGAATGCGCCCGCCGCATCTTCCTGCCCACCAATGATGGCCAGCTTTTCGCGCTCGATGCCGCAACCGGCGCGCGCTGCGCAAGCTTTGGCAATAATGGCGTGGTGAACCTGCAGGACGGCATGCCGGTCAAGACGCTGGGCTTTTACGAGCCCACCTCCCCCCCGGTCGTGACCGATACCACCGTGATCGTGTCCGGCGCCGTGACCGACAACTACTCCACGCACGAGCCTTCAGGCGTGACACGCGGGTTCGACGTGCATACCGGCGCGCTGAAATGGGCGTTCGATCCCGGCAATCCCGACCCGAACGAGATGCCGTCCGAGCACCACACCTTCGTGCCCAACTCCCCCAATTCGTGGATCACGTCATCCTATGATGCCAAGCTCGACCTGATCTACATCCCCATGGGCGTGCAGACGCCCGATATCTGGGGCGGCAACCGCGGCGCCGATGCCGAGCGCTATGCAAGCTCCATCGTGGCGCTGAACGCTTCCACCGGCAAGCTGGTCTGGTCCTACCAGACCGTGCACCACGACCTGTGGGACATGGACATCCCCGCCCAGCCCAGCCTGGTCGATATCCGCAACGAACAGGGCGAGGTCATTCCCACCCTGTATGCCCCGGCCAAGACCGGCAACATCTTCGTGCTCGACCGGCGTAACGGCCAGCTCGTGGTGCCCGCCCCCGAGCGCCCCGTGCCCCAGGGCGCAGCGCCGGGCGATCACGTTTCGCCCACGCAGCCCTTCTCGCAGCTGACCTTCCGCCCCAGCAAGCTCCTGACCGATGCCGACATGTGGGGCGGCACGATGTATGACCAGCTGGTCTGCCGCATCATGTTCCACCGCCTGCGCTATGACGGCACGTTCACGCCGCCTTCGCTGCAGGGCACGCTGGTCTTCCCCGGCAATCTCGGCATGTTCGAGTGGGGCGGGCTTGCGGTCGACCCCGTGCGCCAGATCGCGATTGCCAACCCCATCGCCATTCCGTTCGTGTCCAGGCTGATCCCACGCGGGCCGAACAACCCGGCAACGCCTGACAAGTCCCTGCCCTCGGGCTCGGAGAGTGGCGTGCAGCCGCAGTTTGGCGTGCCTTATGGCGTGGACCTGCATCCGTTCCTCTCGCCGTTCGGCCTGCCGTGCAAGCAGCCTGCCTGGGGCTACATGTCGGGCATCGACCTGCGCACCAACAAGATCGTGTGGAAGCACCGCAACGGCACGATCCGTGACAGCGCGCCGCTGCCCATGCCCATCAAGATGGGCGTGCCCAGCCTTGGCGGCCCGCTCACCACGGCAGGTGGCGTAGCCTTCCTCACCTCCACGCTCGATTACTACATCCGCGCCTATGACGTGACGAACGGCCAGGTGCTGTGGCAGGACCGCCTGCCCGCCGGTGGCCAGTCCACGCCCATGACCTATGCGGTCGATGGCAAGCAGTACATCGTCACCGCCGATGGCGGCCACGGGTCGTTCGGTACCAAGCTGGGCGACTACATCGTCGCCTACAGCCTGCCTGACGGAAACTGATGCCCGCGCCGGGGAAGGATTTTTCCTTCCCCGGCTTGACATTGCCCGTCATATCTATATTCACCTGTATATAGATGCTGCTCATACAGGCCACCTTGCAAACCATTATCCACGGTTTTGCAGGGATTTTCTGCATTAAGTAGAAAAACAAATAAGTCTTATCATCGCTTTGATCTTACGCGCGCCCGAACGGCTTGATTAGGAAACGGTAATACTAAAGTTTCCGCCGTGGCGCCGATGTTCCCGCACATCCGGCAGTTCCGGTGCTTCGGAGGGGGTGCAATGTTGCGCCGCCTCCTGTGTTTCGCGCCATGACGGCACTGGAACCGGGCGGATGATACGGGGTGATATGATGACTTTCACAACCGCGAGAACATCGTGATTAAACGTATTGCAGCAGCGATTGTGGGGATCGGTGTCGCCGGTGGCGTCGGGTTCCTGGCCTATGCATGGTATCCGGCCATTGCGCCGGTTGCACCGCCTCCTCCCTCCACCTTTACCGCAGCCCAGATCGAGCGCGGGCGCGTGCTGGCCGCTGGCGGCTACTGCGCGGAGTGCCACACCCGCACCGATGGCGTGCGCGGCGTCGAGCTTGCAGGTGACTACAAGATGGACACGCCCTTTGGCGCCATCTTCTCCTCCAACATCACGCCTGACCCCGAGACGGGCATCGGCCGCTGGTCGGAGGCCGCCTTCAAGCGCGCCATGCGCAAGGGCATCTCGCGTGACGGCACGCAGCTCTTCCCCGCCTTCCCGTTCGATCATTTCACGCACATGACGGATGAGGACATCGACGCGGTCTACGCCTTCCTCATGACCCGCCAGCCGGTGCATTCGGTCAAGCGTGACAACACGGTGGGCTTCCCCTTCAACATCCGCCTCGAGCAGGCGGGCTGGAAACTCCTGTTCCTGCATGAAGGGCCGCTCAAGAACAACCCGAAGCAGGATGCCGAGTGGAACCGTGGCGCGTACTTCGCCGAAGGCCTAAGCCACTGCTCGGCATGCCACACGCCGCGTAACCTGATGGGTGCCGAGAAGGCCAGCGCGCCCTATGATGGCGCCCCGGTTGATAACTGGATCGCGCCCCCGCTCAATGATCACAACCCGACCCCGGTCGTCTGGACCGAGGACGAGTATTTCAAATACCTGCGCTTTGGTTCCGCCCCGCTGCACGGCAGTGCCGCCGGCCCGATGTCGCCGGTGGTGCATGGCGGCCTGAGCGAGATGCCTGAATCCGACGTGCATGCCATCGCGCATTACCTGGCCGAGATCGACCATTCCGCCACCCGCGTCAGCCAGGACCCCAAGGCCATTGCCTGGGCCATGAAGGCCTCGATGAAGGATCTGGTCGGCCCGCAGGTCAACCCGAACGCCAAGCTCTATGCCGGCGCCTGTGCCGCGTGCCACGCCAATGCAGGCCCGCAGCCGGTTGAAGGCCGCCCCGACCTCGCGCTGAACAATGCGCTGTGGCTGGATGAGCCGACCAACCTGTTCCAGGTCATCCTGCGCGGGATTGGCACGACGGAAGGCATTTCCACGGTGTCCATGCCCAGTTTCTACCATTCCTTCTCGGATGCGGACCTGGCCCGGCTGGCAACCTACCTGCGTGCGACCCGCACGACCCTGCCGCCGTGGACCGATCTGGAAAAGAAGGCAGCCGACGTGCGCAAGACCCTGCCCGCGCCACCTGTCGCGTCGTCCCATTGAGCTGAAAGACGGAGCTAGAACATGACGACCTTTCGCCTCAATGGACGGGACGTAACCGTTGACGTGCCGGATGATACCCCCCTGCTGTGGGTCATCCGTGACGAAGTAGGCCTGACCGGCACCAAATTCGGCTGCGGCATCGGCATGTGTGGTGCGTGCACCATCCATATCGGTGGCCGGGCCACCCGCTCGTGCGTGACGCCAGTCAGCGCGGCAGAAGGTGCCGACATCACCACGATCGAAGGCATCGACCCCGAGGGTAACCACCCCGTGCAGCAGGCCTGGCGCGAGATCCAGGTACCGCAATGCGGCTACTGCCAGTCCGGGCAGATCATGCAGGCCGTGAGCCTGCTGAAGGATTACCCCTCTCCCACGGATGAGGAAATCGATGCCGTCATGGCGGGCAGCCTGTGCCGGTGCATGACCTACATTCGCATTCGTGAGGCCATCAAGAAGGCCGCGGCCAACGCACGCGGAGATGCATCAAATGGGTAGATTAAACCGCTTCCGCCTGGGCAAGGACGGACGCCGCGAACAGAGCACCCTGTCGCGTCGCGGCTTTCTTGTCACCTCGCTGGGTGCCGGGGTCATGTTCGGCTTCGCGCGCCCGGCCTCGGCCAACCAGATTTTCCCGCTCGACAAGGCGCTGCCCGGCGATGGCGCGTTCGAGCCGACCATCTGGTGCTCGATTGCGCCCGATGGCGAGATCACGGTCAACATCATCCGCGCGGAAATGGGCCAGCATATCGGCACGGCGCTTGCCCGCATCATCGCGGACGAGATGGAAGCCGACTGGAGCAAGGTCCGCATCAACTACGTGGACACCGACCCCAAATGGGGCCTGATGGTGACCGGCGGCAGCTGGTCGGTATGGATGACGTGGGATGTGTTCCGCCAGGCTGGCGCCGCGACCCGCACCGCACTGGTCGAGGAAGCCGCCCGCCTGCTTGGCACGACACCCGACAAGTGCACGGTCGCCAATGGCATCGTGACGGCTGGCACCAAGCAGATCAGCTTTGGCGATATCGTGGCCAAGGGCCATCCGTCGCATTCCTTCACGCCCGAGGAAATGGCCAAGCTGCCGCTCAAGCCCGCGAGCGAACGCCGCCTGATCGGCAATGCCGAGATCAAGGCGCTGGACATTCCGGCCAAGACCAACGGCACCGCCATCTACGGCATCGACGTCAAGGTGGAGGGCATGGTCTATGCCCGCCCCAAGATGCCGCCCACCCGCTATGGCTCGAAGGTGCGCTCCGTTGATGATACGGACGCCAAGAAGATCAAGGGCTACGAGCGTTACCTGATCATCGAGGATCCGTCCGAGGTGGTGCAGGGCTGGGTCGTGGTGCTGGCCAAGACCTACAGCGCCGCCATCCGCGCGGCAGATGCGCTGAAGGTCGAGTGGACACCGGGCGAGACCATCCACACATCCGAGGCCGACATCCAGGACCGTGGCCGCGAGCTGATCAAGAACAAGGATGGCGGCGTCTACATCTTCAATGATGACGGCGTGGACCAGGCCTTCAGTGGCGCGCATACGGTCATGGAGCAGGAATATACCTGTGCATCCGTGCTGCACTACCAGCTTGAGCCGACCAATGCAGTCGCCTTCGAGAAGGACGGCGTGTACGAGATCCATGCCGGCAACCAGTGGCAGAGCCTGATCCTGCCCACGCTGGCCAAGGCGCTGCAGGTGCCCGAGAGCAAGGTGATCCTGCGCAGCTACCTGCTTGGCGGGGGCTTTGGCCGCCGCCTCAACGGTGACTACATGATTCCCGCCGCCCTTGCGTCGAAGGCGCTTGGCGGCAAGCCGGTCAAGCTGATCCTGACGCGCTCGGACGACATGCAGTTCGATTCCTTCCGCTCGCCTTCCGTCCAGCGCGTGCGCATGGCGTTTGATGGCAGCGACAGGATCACGGGCATGGACTACCAGGCCGCCGCAGGCTGGCCCACGGGTGTCATGGCCGAAGCCTTCATGGAAAAGGGCGTGGACGGCAAGCCTTATGACCAGTTCGCCATCGCCGGTGGCGATCACTGGTACGAGGTTGGCGCCTTCCGGGTGCGCGCGCTGCGCAACGACCTGGCGGAAAAGACCTTCCGCCCGGGCTGGCTGCGTTCGGTCAGCCCCGGCTGGACCAGCTGGGGGGTCGAGTGCTTCCTCGATGAGGTCGCGCACCGCCAGAAAAAAGACCCCGCCCAGTTCCGCCTTGACCTGCTGACCGCACAGGGCCGCAACAAGGGCGAGGCGCCGGATTCCGTGGGTGGCGCGCTGCGTCAGGCTGCTGTTGTCCGTCGCCTGATGGAGAAGTCGAACTGGGGCAAGACCACCCTGCCCAAGGATACCGCACTCGGCCTTGCCACCACGGCAGGGCAGGAACGTGGCATGCCGACCTGGATCGGCTGCGTGGCACAGGTGCATGTCGACCGTAGCACCGGCGTGGTCACGTGCCAGAAGCTGACCATCGTGGTTGATGCGGGCACCGTGGTCGACCCTGATGGCGCCAAGGCCCAGACCGAGGGTGCGGCGCTGTGGGGCCTGAGCATGGTCCTGTTCGAGAACACGGAAATCGTGAACGGCCTGCCCGTGGACCGGAACCTGAACACCTATACCC
Source organism: Komagataeibacter xylinus (assembly GCF_004302915.1). Classification (GTDB taxonomy): domain Bacteria; phylum Pseudomonadota; class Alphaproteobacteria; order Acetobacterales; family Acetobacteraceae; genus Komagataeibacter; species Komagataeibacter xylinus_C. The sequence goes on from NZ_QQBI01000006.1 coordinate 92,722, forward strand.
CGCTGCGTATTGCCGATACGCCGGAGATGGACATCGAGTTCCTGCCCAGCACCGAAAAGCCCATGGGCCTTGGTGAGCCGGGCACGACGGTGGTGGGGCCCGCCATTGGCAACGCCATCTTCAACGCCGTGGGCGTGCGCCTGCGCCATATGCCGGTGCGCCCGGCCGATGTGCTGCGCGGTTTGCAGGGAAGCTGATACCGCGCATCCTGATGCACTGAAAAAGCCCGGCATGCGCCTTGCATGCCGGGCTTTTTTCATGGCCTGCGCATTCCTTCAGCTACCGGGACGCATGCCCATGCACGCTGCCAGGATCGCCACGAAGCATAACTCCGCCAGGCAGATGACAAACCACTGCACCGTCATGTAGCCCCGTGGCATGGCGCCACGCCGCCAGGCCATGCGTTCCACCACGACTGTTGCGGCAAAGCCTGCGATCAGCGTCATGAGCCCGGCAAGTTCCTGCACGGTGGCGGCGCACAGCCCGATCCAGCCAACAAAGGCCGGCAGGCCGCCGAGCGCAAGCCGCAGGTTGGTCAGGCGCTGCGTGCCGCCTGCGGGTATGATGTCAGGCTGCTCCAGCGCCAGCCCCCAGTGCACCGCGCCGAGGAAGGACAGCATCACCGCACCATAGCCCACGGCGGCGGTGAGCAGGCGTGGCGTATGGTCGGGCGAAAGGAACAGGATTGCACAGGTGCAGCCAAACAGTGGCAGCAGGCTGGCCAGGGCAGTGACGATGGCAAGCAGCGGCAGGCGTTTCACGGCGGGGTCTCCTAATATCTTGTGCTGGGTTGCATACCCTACTCTGGCGTGATGCGTTGCATCTGTTATCGTGAGGGAGGATATGCATGCTGGTGGCATGCGGCATCCCCATAATGTCAAATCTGAGGAAACAGATACCATGAGCGCCATTATCGATATCATCGCCCGCGAAATCCTCGACAGCCGGGGCAATCCCACCATCGAGGTGGATGTTGAACTGGCATCGGGCGCCAAGGGCCGTGCTGCCGTGCCGTCAGGTGCCTCCACCGGCGCGCATGAGGCCGTGGAACTGCGTGATGGCGACCCCAAGCGCTACGGCGGCAAGGGCGTGCTCAAGGCTGCGGCCAATGTCGAAGGCGAAATCCTTGAAGCGCTGCAGGGCGTGGAATCAACCGATCAGGTCGCCATTGACGAGGCGATGATCGACCTTGATGGCACCCCCAACAAGGCCCGGCTGGGTGCAAACGCCATCCTTGGCGTGTCGCTCGCGGTGGCCAAGGCCTCGGCGGAAGAACTGCAGACCCCGCTCTACCGCTACGTGGGCGGCGTTTACGCGCGCACCCTGCCCGTGCCGATGATGAACATCATCAATGGCGGCCAGCATGCCGATAACCCGATCGACATCCAGGAATTCATGATCCAGCCCGTGGGCGCCCCCACGGTCACGGATGCCATCCGCATGGGGTCCGAAATCTTTGCCCAGCTCAAGAAGAGCCTGTCAGGCGCTGGTTACAATACCAACGTCGGCGATGAAGGCGGGTTTGCCCCGGCGCTGAAATCAGCCGATGAAGCCCTTGGCTTCATGATGCGCGCGGTCGAGGCGGCAGGCTACAAGCCGGGTGACGACGTGACCTTCGCTCTCGATTGCGCGGCCACCGAGTTCTATAAAAATGGCCGCTACGAACTGGCGGGCGAGGACAAGAGCCTCGATGCCGCTGGCATGATTGCCTATCTGGCCGATCTTTCCGCCCGCTACCCCATCATCTCCATCGAGGACGGCCTGGCGGAAGACGACTGGGAAGGCTGGGCCGAACTGACCGCCAATCTGGGCCACAAGCTGCAACTGGTGGGTGATGACCTGTTCGTGACCAACCCCGACCGCCTGCGCCGGGGCATCAAGGCGGGTGTTGCCAACTCCCTGCTGGTCAAGGTCAACCAGATCGGCACGCTGAGCGAGACGCTCGAAGCGGTGCAGATGGCCCAGCATGCGGGCTATACGGCCGTGATGAGCCACCGCTCGGGCGAGACGGAAGACAGCACCATCGCCGACCTGGCCGTGGCGACCAATTGCGGGCAGATCAAGACCGGCTCGCTGTCGCGCTCGGACCGCACGGCAAAATACAACCAGCTGATCCGGATCGAGAACGAACTGGCCACGGCGGCACGCTATGCCGGGCGCACGATTCTCAAGAACGGGTGACACGCCGGCCCGGACGGGTTAAGCCCGTCCGGCTTCAAGGGATGCGAAAAGGGGTGATGGAATGCAGGTAGTCAAGATCGCGAAGCGTGTGATGCGCGCGACCATTCCCCCTGCCCTGTTCATCGCGCTGACGGGTTATTTTGGCTGGAACGTCATGCGCGGCGAGCATGGGCTGCACAGCTACGCCACGCAGTTGCACCTGCTTGATGAAGCACGTTCGGCCCAGAAGGACGCCACGGCCGAGCAGGAAGTGTGGCTGCGCCGCGTGCGTGGCCTCAAGGAAGGCGCGCTCGACACCGACCTGCTCGATGAACGCGCCCGCTCCATGCAGAACCTCGCGCGCCCGGATGAGATTGTCGTGCCCTACGCGGAGCATGACCATCTGTACTGAGAGGCCCCGGCAAGCGGCAGATACAAAAAAACCCCGGCGGAAAACCTGCCGGGGTTTTTTTCATCTCCGCAAACCGGGAGATTATTTGATCTTCGCTTCGCGGAAGGCCACGTGCTTGCGCGCGACGGGGTCGTATTTCCGCAGTTCCATCTTGCCGGTCTGGGCGCGGGCGTTCTTCTTGGTCACATAGAAGTAGCCCGTGTCCGCCGTGGAGACGAGTTTGATCTGAATGGTGTTGCTCTTGGCCATGATATCCTCAGCACTGCTCCGCCGCTGCTGGAACACTCAGGTGCAGCAGTGGTTCAAGTTGGCGGAAAATGCGCATACACAAGGCTCAGGTCAAGCACCTTGACCGATATTTCTGCTGGAATCGCCCCAGAATGGCAAAAAAAATGGAGTGCCGTGCCCGATGTTGAGTGTAGCGCAAGCGCGTGAGCAGATTCTGGAGGGGGTTTTCCCCCTCCCAGCCGAGGTCGTGGCCCTGACCGATGCCTGTGGGCGCGTCAGTGCCGCCCCCATCACGGCGGGGCTGTCCAACCCGCCAGCGGATGTCTCGTCCATGGATGGCTATGCCGTGCGCGCGGCGGACCTTTCGGCTGGCGGTGCAACGCTTGCCTGCATTGCCGAGGCCCCTGCGGGCCATCCCCTTACCGGGGCGGTCGGCCCCGGGCAGTGCGTGCGGATCTTTACCGGCAGCGTCATGCCCGCCGGCACCGATGCCGTGCTGATACAGGAGAATGCGCAGCGCGAGGGCAGCAGCGTGCATACCACCCACACGCTGGCGCCGGGCACCTATGTGCGCCGCAAGGGGCAGGATTTTGCAGCGGAGCAGGTGCTTGTGCCCCCAGGCCGCAGGCTTTCGGCACGCGATGTGGGCCTGGCGGCGGCGGCCAACAATGCGTGGGTACAGGTCACCCGCCGCCCGCGTGTGGCCATTGCCGCCACCGGCGATGAACTGCTGCTGCCCGGCAGCGCCATTGGCGCGGGCCAGATTGCCAATTCCAACACGCCCATGCTGGCTGCCCTACTGCGCGCCGTGGGCGCCGAGCCGGTCATGCTGCCGGTGCTGCGCGATGACATGACCGATGTGGCGACGCTGGAGCGCATGGTTGATGGCGTGGACATGCTGCTGACCGCAGGCGGTGCCAGCGTGGGGAGCCACGACCTGGTGCGCCGCGGGCTGGAACAGGTGGGGCTGAAAACCGATTTCTGGAAGATTGCCATGCGGCCGGGCCGCCCGCTGATGTCGGGCCATCTGGGCCGCCTGCCCTTTATCGGCCTGCCGGGCAACCCGGTTGCGGCTTTCGTGTGTTCCATCGTATTCGTGCTGCCCGCCCTGCGGCGCATGGCCGGGCTGGCGCAATCCGTCGAGCCGCCGGTTCACGCCATTCTGGGCTGCGACGTGCCGGAAAACGACCAGCGCATGGACCACCTGCGCGCAACGCTTGCGCATGACGGACAGGGCCGCCTGGTGGCAACGCCCTTCCCCATGCAGGATTCGGCCATGCTGCACGTGCTGGCGCAAAGCCAGGCGCTGGTGCTGCGCGCGCCCCATGCGCCAGCCGCACAAAAGGGCGATGCCTGCAAGGTGATCCGTATCGATCACGTCTTTGCATAGGCCGGAATGCCAGTTGACGCGGCAGGGGGAACCAATATAGAACATGGAACAGGTTTTTGATTTGTTCCACGGCGTTCGCGCATTGGCGGCGCTGCTCACGGCAAAAGGACATGTGGCATGCTCACCAGGAAACAACATGAGCTTTTGCTGTTTATCGATGGCCACCTGCGCCGGACGGGCTTTTCACCCTCCTTCGATGAAATGAAGGATGCGCTCGGCCTGCGCTCCAAGTCTGGCATCCATCGCCTCATTTCGGCGCTGGAGGAGCGTGGGTTCCTGCACCGCAGGCATCATCGGGCCCGCGCGCTCGAGATCCTGCGCCTGCCCGATATCGATCCGCCGCCGCCCCGCCCTGCCGATTCGCCCCACCCCGCGCCAGACCTGCCTGCGCCTGAACAGATCGCAGCCGTAATGGACGTGCCCTTCGTGGGGCGCATTGCCGCGGGCAATCCCATCGAGGCCATCACCCCCGAGACCACCCGCATCACCGTGCCCGCCGACATGCTGGGCAAGGCCAGCCATTATGCGCTGGAGGTGACGGGCAACTCGATGGAGGAAGCGGGCATTCTGGATGGTGACATGGTCATCATCCGTGAGCAGAACCACGCAAGCGATGGGGAAATCGTGGTGGCACTGATTGATGGCGATGAGGTGACCCTCAAGCGCATCCGTCATCAGGGCAGGGAAATTGCGCTGATCCCGGCCAATAGCGCGTATGAAACCCGGGTTTTTCCGGCAGAACGTGTGTACATACAGGGCACGCTGGCCGGCCTGATCCGGCGCTATTAACGGTTAGCGCACTGCCAGCCACACCGTTTCCGGGTGCCGCCCCGTTTCAAAAAGGCGGCGTATTCATGCCTGCATAATGTCATGCCACGGGGGCAGCAGGGCTGCGAGTTGCGCCACCGCTTCCGGCCCCATGGGCGTCATGGGCGGGAACTGCGCCAGAATGCGCACCTGCCCGTGGCGCATGATGGCATCGCGCCCCACAGGTTCGGGCGGCCCGTTCAGGATCACGCCTGCCACATGCAGGCCCCGTGCCCGCAGGGCGGCAAGGCTGAGCAGCGTGTGGTTGATCGTGCCCAGCGTGCTGCGCGCGACCAGCACCACCGGCAGCGCCAGCCGCGCCATCAGGTCGACCATCAGGTAATCAGGCGCAATCGGAACAAACACGCCCCCTGCCCCTTCCACCACGACCGGGCCTGCCGCAGGGTCGTGATGCGGCACGGCGATACGGGCCGGGTCGATGCTGGCATGGGCCTGCCGCGCTGCATCCTCAGGCGAGAGCGAGGCCCCGAAACTTGCCGCGGGCGGATAGAGCCGCGTGGCATCTATCCCCGCCAGGTGGCGCAGGCTCGTGCTGTCGGATGGCGCATCATCCGTGCCGCTTTGCAGGGGCTTCCAGTAAGCCGCGTTCCAGGCCCGCACCAGGGCGGCGGAGGCGACGGTCTTGCCCACGTCCGTATCCGTACCGGTCACGAACACACCGGGCCATGGCGTACGATGAAACCGCCCGTACGCCACATGGTACGACATGGCAAAAGGCGCATCCCCAGCGCCTGCCGCAGCCAGTACGCGCCGCAGGCCATCCGTGCGGGGGCTATCCGTATGGGTCGCGCCAATCGCACGGAGTTCGCGCACGAAGGCCAGTGGGGACGCTGGCGTATCGATGATTTCAGTATCTTGCCACAGGCCCGCGCCACAACCGGGCCATTCGGCCTGCAACGTGGCGCAGGGTGGGTAATCCATCATGGGGCATGTCACGCCTACGGCGTCATACGCCGCCCGCCATTGGCGAAAGCTGCCCGCGCACAGGGTTGCCAGCGCCATGTGCCCCCCCGGCGCCAGCAGGCGGGCCAGTCCGGCGAGTGCCGCCTTGCGGTTGGCAAACCACTGCATGGCCAGGCTGGAGCAGATCAGGTCGAACGGGCCGGTCAGGTTTGGCGCTTCGCCATCCATGCGGTGCAGCACAAGTTGCCCGTCATCAGGCATGCGTCGTGCAAGGCGTTGCAGCATGTCCGGCGCAATATCAGTGGCGGTGATGTGGGCATGGGGAAACAGGCGGCGCAGTTCACGGGTCAGGAAGCCGGTGCCACAGCCAATTTCCAGAATACGGCGCGGGGCATGAGGGTGCATGCCAGCGGCAATGCGCCGGGCCAGTTCGGTAGCGGCAATGCGCTGGATGCGGGCTGCCTGCTCGTAGTGCCGCGCCATATCGAAACGGGCGGCAATGCTGTCCTTGCGCGTCATGATGGCATGATCCGTCTGGCCATGGTGGTGATGGCATCCGCGCAGGCCGTGGCATGCGTAAGCGGAAGCAGATGGCCGCCTTCCAGCCATTGCAGGGAGCGGGCAGGAAAACAGGCCTCGGTCAGCGCGGGGGGCGCAATGGCATCCTGCGTACCCGCCATGACATGGACCGGGCATGTCGTGCGGTTGAGGTCAGCCCGGCAATCCATGTCCATCAGGGCCTCGAGCCCGGTTTCAAGCCGGTCGCGCTGGATCGGTTCAGGCACTGGCGCATCAATGCCCGCGCGCAGGCGGAAGCTGTGCAGCAGTCCCTGCGGCGCACGCAGCAGCCCCTGGCGCATGCGTTCGATCACGCGCCGGCCGATCCCGGCTGGAAAGTCCGGTCCGGCCCCGAACCGGCTGAAGCCGTTTATAAGGATCAGCCCCCGGCACAGCGGTCCATGGTGGCGCAGAAGCCATAACGTGCCCAGTGAGTGCCCGACTCCGATATAGGGTTCCTGTGGCAGTTCCATATGAGCGTGGGGGGCAAAGAAGCCGAAGTCGAGGCCACGCGTCCGTGCCGTGCCAAGGGCCGCGCGGGTCGCGGCCCAGAAGGTCGGGTCGAACGCCCAGCCATGCACGAAGGCTACAGGCAAGGTGGCGCTCATGCCGCACTCTGTTGCAGGGCCAGCGGAATGGCGGTGGCAAGCTGGTCGATCATGGCATCGGTATGGGCCGCACTCAGCGCAAGCCGGATGCGGCTGCCATTGGGCGGCACCGTGGGCGGGCGTATGGCGGCGGCAAGCAGGCCCTGCGCCTCAAGGCTTGCGGCAAAGCGCAGCGCACGGGCGGCATCACCGAGCATGATCGGCACGATCTGCGTGGTCGAGGGTTCGGGCGACAGGCCGCAACGGCGCACCACATCGCGGATATGGGCGGCATTGCGGGCCAGGCGGGCACGCTCTGCATCCAGATGGGGCACGCATTCAAGGGCTGCATCCATCGCGCCAAGCATGGCAGGTGGCGGGGCGGTGGTGAACACGAAGCCCGAGCAGGCATTGACCAGCCAGTCACACAACGCGCGCGAGCCGGTTACGAACGCGCCAAACCCGCCCAGCGCCTTGCTGAACGTGCCCATGACCAGATCGATCTCATGCCCCGCGCACAGGCCACGCCCCTGCGGGCCGAGCACGCCGGTGGCATGGGCTTCATCCACGTAGGTGAAAGCGCCGTGTTCCCGCGCCAGTGCGCCAAGGCGGGCGATGTCGGTGCGGTCGCCATCCATGCTGAACACGCTTTCCGTCACGATGATCCGCAGGCCCGGATCATTGGCGTGGCGCAGTAGCAGGCTTTCCAGATGGTCAAGGTCGTTGTGCCGAAAGCGGATCTGCCGCACGCCCGCCGCCATGCAGCCGTGGTGCAGGCTGGCATGGTTCAGCCGGTCGGCAAATACCAGCGGGGGGGCGCCCTGCTCGCCTGCCAGCCGCAATATGGCCGCCAGCACCGATGCATTGGCCTGCCACCCGCTGGCCAGCAGCAGTGCCGCCTCGGCGCCCTTGAAGGCGGCGAGACGCGTTTCCACCGCCATGTGCCGCGCTGTGGTGCCGGTCACCAGTCGCGAGGCGCCCGCACCTGTTCCATCCTCATGCAGCCACTGCGCCGCACGGGCGGCGAGGGCCGGGTGATGTGACAGGCCGAGGTAATCATTGGATGAGAAATTGACCAGTGCACGCCCGTCACGGATAACGGTGACCGGCCCGCTTTGGCGCACGGGGCGCAGCACGCGACGGATATGGCGCTGCGCCATCTGGTCGAGCGCGGTCTGGAAAAGGGTGTCAAAACAGGCCATGAAGCGCATTCTCCTGCCGGAGCCTGCCGCCCCGGTCAATCCCGCCAATGCAATATCACGGAGACAGCGCATGTGTGGACCTGAATGGCTGGAGCGAGGCATACAGCATGTCTGGCTGCCCTACGCGCAGATGCAGACCGCCCTGCCCCCGCTACCCGCCACGCGCACGCAGGGCTGCACCATCACGCTGGCCGATGGCACGGAACTGCTGGATGGCATCGCCTCGTGGTGGACCGCCTGCCACGGCTACAACCATCCCCATATCCGCAACGCGGTGGCGGCCCAGCTTGAGCGCATGCCGCATGTCATGTTTGGCGGCCTGGTCAATGAACCGGCCCTGACGCTGGCAGGCCGCCTTGCCGCCCTGCTGCCCGGCGACCTGGAGCGGGTATTCTTTACGGATTCCGGCTCAGTCGCGGTCGAGGTGGCCATGAAGATGGCCATCCAGTACTGGCTCAACCGGGGCCAGACCGGGCGCACGAAGCTGCTGGCCTTTCGCGGCGGCTACCATGGCGATACCATCGCCACCATGGCCGTATGCGACCCGGAGGAAGGCATGCACAGCCTTTATAACGGTGCGCTGCCCACGCATTTTATCGCCGACCTGCCGGTCGATGCCACGAGCACCGCAGCCCTTGATGCCCTGCTGGCACAAAACGCAGGCAGCATTGCCGCCATCATTACCGAACCCCTGGTGCAGGGCGCAGGCGGCATGCTGTTCCATGCCCCCGAAGTGCTGCGCACCCTGCGCACCCTGGCCGACCGCCATGGCGTGCTGCTGATCCTTGATGAGATCTTTACCGGCTTTGGCCGTACCGGCACGATGTTCGCCTGCGAGCAGGCCGGAATCGTGCCTGATATCATCACGCTTTCAAAGGCATTGACCGGAGGCACGATGGCGCTGGCCGCCACTGTTGCGCACAGGCATGTATTCGAGGCCTTCCTGTCCGATGATCCGTTGCATGCACTCATGCATGGGCCGACCTTCATGGCCAATGCCCTGGCCTGCGCCTGTGCCAATGCCTCGCTCGACCTGTTTGCAACCGAACCCCGCCTGCAGCAGGTGGCCCGTATTGAAGCACAGCTGCGCGCCGGGCTCGAACCCTGTCGTGCCCTGCCCCATGTGGTTGACGTGCGTGTCATGGGGGCCATTGGCGTGGTGGAACTTGACCGCATACGTGACATGAATGCGTTCAAGACCGCCCTGATCGCACAGGGCGTATGGGTACGTCCCTTCCGTAATATCGTTTACCTGACGCCTGCTTTCACCATCACGCCCGCCGAACTCAGCCATCTTTGTGCTGCAATCCATACGGTTCTGGGGGATATGCCGCCGGATCAGCGCTAGGCCATCAGGGACTGATCTGGTATGGAAGCATATGACTTTTTTTCAGCATAGATCCTGGCGCATGACAAATCATGACAGCAAGCGGCAGATCGTACTGAAGATCCTGTCGGATGGTCAGGCGCGTTCCGTCAAGGAAATTGGCGACCTGTTTCCCGAACTTGGCACCTATCATGCCCGCCTGGCGCTGCAGGCCCTACGCAATCAGGGGCTGGTCACGGTGGAAGACGCGCCGGGGGCGAGCGATGGCCGCAAGCGCAAGGTCTGGCGGCTGGTCAAGCCAACCGCCTGAATGAAATGACCCCCGCAGCAGCGCTGGCGGGGGTCGGCCCGTCTGTCAGGACGGGGTGGATTCCAGTTCTTCCTTCTTGCCTGCGGCAGGCTTGGCGCGGCTGCTGCGGCGCGGCGCGCGGGGTGCGCGCGGCGCGGGGGCCGGTGCGGCTTCAGGGGCTACGTCAATCGTGGGCTGGGGGGCGGTTTCCGCAGGCTCGATCACGGCCGGCTGCTCGGCTGCGGGCTCGGCGGGTTCCTCAGCGGCGTTCTCGCTGGGCTGGCGGTTCTCGACGGGGCGCGGCTGCCGGTTGGACATACGCTCCTGGCGTTCCTGCTGGCTCTGCTGGGCTGCCTGCGTCATGGCGTTGAGAATGCGGAAATAATGTTCGGCATGCTGGAAATAGGCTTCCGCCATGACGCGGTCGCCGCTGCCGCTGGCGTCGCGGCCAAGCTGGAGGTATTTCTCAAACAGCTGCTGTGCCGTGCCCCGCACGCGCAGGTCCGGGCCATTGCTGTCAAATACATGGTTGCGGTTCAACGGGATCTGGCCATTATTATGGCGTACGGTTCCGCCACTGCTGCCGCCCGAACGATGGTGACGGCTCCGCATGCGTTTCATGTTCATAAGCTGTCGCAGCACTTTCCTGTTGCCGGTCGCTGGCGCTGCCCTGGACCGTGGGGCGGTCTCTGCCCGTCCCGTCTGTTGCCATGTTGATTGTCCGGCACGACACCGGACGCGGATCCCTGCGCATGGCGGAACCTGTCAAGGGTTCGGGTCGCCTGTATTTCTGTTTTGCAATCGGGATCGCCCGCGGGGAATGGAACAGCAATCAACCCGCTTTTCGTTTTCCCTGCGTTTTGGCAATATAACCTGCACGTTTCTTTCTGCCAAATTATTTTTTCACCACCAGCGCACGCCCTATTCCGCCAAGATCGGGGCGTATTTCCACAATATCCAGTCCCGCCGCACGCATGAGTGCGGGCACGCTCTCATCCTGGCCAATGCCAAGCTCCAGCACGCCCAGCCCCCCCGGAGCCAGCAGGCATGGCAGGATCGTGGCCAGGGCACGGTAGGCGACAAGCCCGTCAGGCCCGCCATCAAGCGCGCGCGCGGGTTCATGGGCCACCACATCGGGCATGAGGGTGGCCAGATCGGCATGCGGAATATAGGGCGGGTTGCTCAGAACAAGGTCGAACGGCCCCTCAACCCCATCGGCCCAGTTGCAGCACAGCATATGACTGCGTGCGGCCAGTCCGTTGCGCGTGGCGTTGAGGGCGGCGAGCGCCACAGCCTGCGGGTTGAGGTCCGTGCCAATACCATGGGCGTGCGGATATTCCGCGAGGGTGGCCAGAAGCAGGCAGCCCGTGCCGGTGCCGATATCAAGCACGCGCAGCGGGGCGTTGCGGTCAGGCAGGTGGTCGAGCACGGCCTCGACAAGGGTTTCGGTGTCGGCACGGGGGATGAGGGTTGCGGGTGACACCGCAAGGTCGAGCGACCAGAACCCGGCCTGCCCGGTAATATAGGCCATGGGCTCGTAACGCAGGCGGCGGGCCAGCACCTGGGCAAATTGTGCCTGGGCAGCATCTGTCAGCCTGTCGATGCGGAGCAGGCCGGCAAGGTCGGTCCCGGCCGCGTGGGACGCAAGCAGGCGGGCCTCGCGCTGGGGGGCCTCGATGCCTGCGGCCTGCAGTTGCTGCGTCGCATCACGCAACAGGTGGCGCAAATTTGTGGGCGCTGGTGTCATGGCATCTTTCATCACAGCTGCTTTCCGTCATACTGGGGCATCATGTACCTGCCTGCCCTTTCATCGCGCCTTGCGCGCATGCTCCTGGCCGCCATGCTGTGCGCTGGCGCTTCCCCTGCCCTCGCCGGGTCGTTCGATGTCAGGGACGACTACGGCATGGGGGAGATTTCGGAGGCCGAGCGGTTTTATGTCGATGAGCAGCTCGTCGCCACCTTTCAGCTTGACGCGAACCATACCAGCCAGACGGTCCATGTCGATACCGCGATGGGGCGCCTCAACCACAGCTACGCCCTGTGCGGGGAAATTTACATCCGCCGCCCCGGTGGCAAGATCGAGATCCATCAGGTCAGCGGCGAAGGCGTGCTGTATCATCCCGATGGCCACCATTTTGAGGCCATTGCCTCGCGCAATTTCACCGAATTCTATCTTGTCGATGAAGATGAGCCCGAAAGCGTCGAGCGCCATCCCGGCCATAGCAGCCTGTGCGCCGCACCCACGTCCTGAACGGGGCTTCCCTCAGCCCTCATCCGCCGCAAGCAGGGCGGCCTGTTCTTCCTGCGTCAGGGCATCGACGAATTCATCGAGTTCACCCGCCATCACGCGGTCGATCTTGTAAAGCGTGAGGCCGATGCGGTGGTCGGTCACGCGACCTTGGGGAAAATTGTAGGTGCGGATGCGCTCGGAGCGGTCGCCCGTGCCCACCTGAGCGCGGCGGTCGGCGGCGCGGGTTTCGTGGGCGGCGGCGCGATTGCGCTCATACAGGCGCGCGCGCAGGATCTTCATGGCCTTGGCGCGATTCTTGTGCTGGCTCTTCTCTTCCTGCATCGCCACCACGATATTGGTGGGCAGATGGGTGATGCGCACCGCGCTCTCGGTCTTGTTGACGTGCTGCCCCCCTGCTCCGGATGCCCGGTAGACATCAATGCGCAGGTCACCTTCATTGACCTCGACATCCACTTCTTCCGCCTCGGGCAGCACGGCCACGGTGACGGTGGAGGTATGGATGCGACCCTGGCTCTCGGTCGCCGGCACGCGCTGCACGCGGTGCACGCCGGATTCATATTTCAGCCGGGCGAATACGCCCCGCCCGGTAATGCTGGCAATGCCCTCGCGCAGGCCACCGAGTTCGGACTGGTCATATTCCAGAATCTCGAAACGCCAGCCGCGCTGGTCGGCATAGCGCTGGTAGGCGCCAAACAGTTCGGCAGCGAACAGCCCGGCCTCGTCACCACCCGCGGCGGGGCGGATTTCAAGGATGGCGCTGCGTTCATCCGCCTCGTCACGCGGCAGCATGGCCAGGCGGATGTCGTGGCGCAGGCCCGGGATCTGCGTGCGCAGTTCGTCAAGTTCGGCCTGGGCGAGTTCGCGCATCTCGGGGTCAGCGAGCATCTGGCTGGCATCGCGCTCGGCCTCTTCCGCCCCGCGCAGCGCGTTTACGCGCGAGACAATCGGCTCAAGCTCGGCATACTCGCGTGAGGCCTGCGTGAAGTCGCTGCCCGACAGGCCCTGGGCCAGAAGAGCCTGCAATTCCTCGCACCGGCCAACGATCCGGTCCAGGCGTTCGTCGAATTTTGACACGCTCAGCCCCCTGCGGCGGTTCCGGCCTGCAGGGCGGCGGCCACGCCATCAAGGGGTACCTCGGTCTGCTGCCCGCTATCGAGGTTCTTGAGCTGGGCTACGCCGCGTGCAATCTCGTCGCTGCCGATCACCACGACATGCGAGGCCTTCATGCGATTGGCGCGTTCCATGCGGCGCTTCATGTTGCCGCGATAGGACGTTTCGGCCCGGATGCCAGCAGCCCGCAGGCCCTGCAGCACGGTCAGGGATACGGCCTGCGCATCCGCCCCCATCGGCACGACGGCCACCGGGCGCGCCTCGGACGGCACATCCTCAAGCAGCATGGACAGGCGCTCGATCCCGCCCGCCCAGCCAATGGCTGGCGTGGCGGGGCCACCCATTTCGGCCACGAGGCCATCGTAGCGCCCCCCCGCCAGCACGGTGCCCTGCGCGCCAAGGCGCTCGGTCACGAACTCGAAGGCGGTATGCCCGTAATAATCCAGGCCCCGCACAATGCGCGGATTTTCCCTAAAGCGCACGCCCATCGTATCCAGCGTGCTGCGCAGGCCATCCCAAAAAGCCTGGGCCTCGGGCGTAAGGAACTGGGCAATGGTAGGGGAATCCGCCACCAGCGCACGGTCCTGCGGGGCCTTGCTATCGAGAATGCGCAGCGGGTTACGCTCCAGCCGGGCTTGACTGTCGGCGGAAAGTTCGGCGCGCCGTTCGCTGAAATAGGCGATCAGCGCCGTGCGCCAGGCATCACGGCTGGCGCTGTCGCCCAGCGTGTTGAGCTCCAGCACCACTTCATCGCCAATGCCAAGCGCGTGCAGCACGTCGCGGCCCATGGCAATGACCTCGGCATCGGCCAGCGGCTCGGCGGAACCCAGCAGTTCGGCACCGATCTGGTGGAACTGGCGGTAGCGTCCCTTCTGCGGGCGCTCGTAGCGGAACATCGGCCCGGCGTAAAACACCTTCTGCGGCAGCGACTGGGTCAGCCCGTTGGTGACCAGGGCGCGGCAGATGGCCGCCGTGCCCTCGGGCCGCAGGGTCAGGGATTCACCGCCACGGTCCTCGAATGTGTACATCTCTTTCGAGACAACATCGGACGTATCGCCCAGCGAGCGCGAAAAGACCCGCGTATCCTCGAACACGGGGGTCGACCACTCGTCAAACCCGTACAGGCCGACAATGCGGCGCGCGGTTTCCACTACATGGTTGAACCGCCTGCGTTCCTCACCAATCAGGTCATGGGTGCCACGAACGGGCTGTAAGCTGCTCACTACGCGATATTCCTGTATTCAGTCCGATGGCCCGCACGCAGGCCACCGGTCAGGCCGCGTGCCCCTTGGCCGGGCATGCGGCGTTTGACTCAGTCCGTGGTGGACATGCTGGCCTCGCGGGCCATTTCCTCGGCGGGGGTGTTGTTGGCATCCGCCTTTTCCAGCACGGCCACCTTCTTCTCCACCAGCTCCACGATATGCTCGATCATGTCGCCCGCAGGCATGGTGTGGTCCTGCTTGCCGGCGGAATAGACCATGTGGCGGCCCGAACCGCCGCCGGTCACGCCGATATCGGTCATCAGCGCCTCGCCGGGGCCATTGACCACGCAGCCGATGATCGACAGCGTCATGGGGGTCTTGATATGGGCCAGGCGGTCTTCCAGCGTCTGCACGGTCTCGATCACGTTGAAGCCCTGCCGCGCGCAGGACGGGCAGGAAATGATCTTCACGCCACGATGGCGCAGGCCCAGCGACTTCAGGATATCCCAGCCGACCAGCACTTCCTCTTCCGGCTCCGCCGAGAGCGAGACGCGCATCGTGTCACCCACGCCCGCCCACAGAAGGTTGCCCAGCCCGATGGAGGACTTGACCGTGCCCGCGCGCTTGCTGCCCGCCTCGGTAATGCCGATATGCAGCGGGTGGTCGCATACATCGGCAAGCTGCTGGTAGGCCGCGACCGCCATGAACACGTCCGACGCCTTCACGCTGATCTTGAACTCGTGGAAGTCATGATCCTCAAGGATCTTGGCGTGTTCGAGCGCGCTTTCCACCAGGGCCTCGGGGTTGGGCTCGCCGTATTTTTCCAGCAAGTGCTTCTCAAGCGAACCGGCATTGACGCCGATGCGGATGGAGCAGTTGTGGTCCTTCGCCGCCTTCACCACCTCGCGCACGCGCTCGGCGCTGCCGATGTTGCCGGGGTTGATGCGCAGGCACGCGGCGCCGGCCTGGGCGGCCTCGATGGCGCGCTTGTAGTGGAAGTGGATGTCGGCCACGATCGGCACGTTCACTTCGCGCACGATCTCGGCCAGTGCCTTCGTGCTCTCCTCATCGGGGCAGGACACGCGCACGATATCCACGCCCGCAAGCTCGGCGCGGCGGATCTGCGCGATCGTGGCCTCGGCATCGGTGGTCAGGGTGTTGGTCATGGTCTGCACCGAAACCGGGGCATCACCACCGACCGGCACGCTGCCGACATGGATCTGCCGCGACTTGCGGCGTTCGATGTGCTGATAGGGACGATAGCTGCTCATTTCTGTGCCCTCCACATTAAGGCGGCGGTATGTGCTCCGGCCCGCCGTGGCGGGGCGTGGCACGGCCCGATGGTCTGTTACATGCCGGTTCCCGGCATGGCGGCCACATTGTGGACCATGCCGTAGGAGACCCTTTTACTCCGGATTGATGTGCTGCGGGAGGGGCGGAGAGAGATTATTGCCGCTCCCTGTGGCGGTTGTGCCGCCTGGCTGCACGGATGAAGGCATTGGCGGGTGGATATTTGCCGCAGGCGCGGCATGCAGCACCGAGCCATCAGCCACGGCTGCCGGGGTGAGCGGGATATTGTGCCGCACTTCCCCGTTGCGGCCCAGCGGCTGGGTCGTGACCCCGCCCGCGGCAAGCGTCAGGCCGCCCGCATTGCCCACGGTCAGTTCCAGGCCGGTCTGGCCCTGCGGTGTCTGCCATGTCTCGCCGGGCTGGAGCACGTGGTCATACAGCACGGGGCCACCATGCTTGCGCACCTGCACCCAGGTCGTGGCCGATGCGTTCAGGGTCACGCTGTCGCCAGCCGCAACCGGGGCTGGCGTGGCCGGGGCCTGCTGGGCCAGCACGTTGCGGTCCTCGCCCATTTTCTCGAGCGGCTGCGCAGGTGCGGCAGGTGCCGGCATGGGCGGGAGCACTGCCGCGGGCGGCAGCGTGGCAGGCGTTCCGGTCAGCGCCTCGCGCTCCTGCGGTGGCAGGGGCTGGGGCGCGGGCCGTTCATCCGTGGGTGGCAGCACCGAGGCCACCTGCGGCGACGCGGTCGTGCCCGATGACACGCCCGGCAGGGTCAGCTTGGCCGGAAGGTCATGAATGCCCTGCGAGCCGGTAAGCTTGTACCACCCCGCATAGGCTCCCACCAGAATGACGAGGCCGCACAGCAGGAGCACGCCGGTTGGCAGCCCCCGGTCAGGCAGCGGCACGGGAAAGGACAGTTCGGCCTTGCGGGTAAAGGCCCCCCGGCTTTCGATCTTGAAGCGTTCGGCAAGCTGTTCGCCTTCCAGCCCCAGCGCATTGGCGTAGCTGCGCAGGAAGCCGATGGCATAGGCCGAGCCGGGAAGTTCGCCGGGGCGCCCCTCCTCAAGGGCCTGCAGGTAAGGCAGGCGGATGCGCAGCCATGCCGCGACATCGGGCAGGTTCCAGCCCAGCTCCTCGCGGCGCGCGCGCAGCATGTCACCAACCGAAGCGATGGGAGTGGTGCCCGGTGCTGGCGCAGGCGCGCCCGGCGTTGCCTTGCCACGGAAAATGCGCTTGCCGTCGGTCATCCGTAGCGGGCCCTCTCTTCCTGACGGATCAGGGCATCGATGGCCTGATCGACCAGCTGATTGATAATTTCGCTGACCGGCTGCTCGGCGGTGATCATGCCCACGGACTGCCCGGCCATGACCGATCCATTCTCCACATCGCCATCGATCACGGCACGGCGCAGGGCACCCGCCCAGAAATGCTCGATATCAAGCTGGGCGGCTTCCTTGGTCAGTTCACCACCCTGAAAGCGGCGCAGCGTTTCCGCCTGGTGCTGCATGAAGCGCCTAGTGCCTGCATTGTTCAGCCCGCGCACCGGAATGACCGGAAAGCGCTCGTCAAGCTGCACGGATGTCACGGCATCACGCGCGTTGGCGCGGATGAAGGCCTTCTTGAAGTTTTCATGCGCGATGCTCTCGCGTGAGGCGGCAAAGCGCGTGCCAAGCTGTGCGCCCGATGCGCCCTGCTCAAGGTAGGACAGGATCGCATCCCCCCGCCCCAGCCCACCTGCCACGAACACCGGCACGTCATGGATATGGGGCAGGATTTCCTGCGCGAGCACCGTCAGCGACACGGGGCCGACATGCCCGCCTGCTTCCGATCCCTCGATCACCAGCGCATCGACGCCCAGCCGCACCAGCCGCTTGGCCAGCACGAAGGCGGGCGCGAACGCAATGACCTTTGCACCCCCGTCCTTGATGGCACGGATGACCGGCCCGGACGGGATGCCGCCCGCCAGCACCACATGCGTAATGCCCGCGCGGATGCACACCTGCACCAGGTCATCAAGCCGGGGGTGCATGGTGATCAGGTTCACGCCAAAGGGCTTCTTGGTCAGCACCTGTGTCGCCGCGATTTCCTCGGCCAGGCGCTCGGGCTCCATCGCGCCGCAGGCCAGCACGCCAAAGCCGCCCGCGTTGGAAATGGCCGAGACAAGGTTGCGCTCGCTCACCCACGACATGGCACCCGCCAGCAACGCGTATTCGCTGCCCAGGAAGCGCGTGCCACGACCCCACAGGTGGTCGAGGCGGGCACGGGCCTCCCTGCGGCGCGCGGGGTCGGTCAGGGCGGACGGGGCATCAGGGGTGGCGGCCATGGTGGTGCTCACGCTGCATCCAGCCCATAGGCGGTGTGGAGCGCGCGCACGGCCAGCTCGGTATATTCGGAGGCGATCAGCACCGAGACCTTGATCTCGCTTGTCGAGATGACCTGCACGTTGATGTTGCGCTCGGCCAGGGTGCGGAACATGGTGCTGGCCACACCGGCATGCGAGCGCATGCCAACACCCACGACGCTGATCTTGACCACGCTGTCATCGGTCTGCAGTTCGGCGTACTGGGTGGTGGCGTGGGTGCTTTCCAGCACCGAAATGGCGCGGGCGAGATCGGTCTTGCCCACGGTGAAGGTCATGTTTGTCATGCCATCATCGCCGGTGCTCTGCACGATCATGTCCACGTTCACGTTGGCGTCGGCCAGCGGGCCAAACACGGCGGCGGCAATGCCCGGCCGGTCGGGAAGCTGGCGGACGGAAACCTTCGCCTCGTCCCGGGAGTAGGCAATTCCGGCGACCTGTTCCTGTTCCACGATTTCGTCCTCATCCACGACTAATGAACCGGGCAGATGCCCTTCCGATGGTGCTGGCCCGTCATTGAAGCTGGAGAGCACCTGCACGCGCACGCGCTCCTTCATGGCCAGTTCCACGCTCCGGGTCTGGAGCACCTTGGCGCCGACCGATGCCAGTTCCAGCATCTCCTCGTAGGTGATGCGGTCCAGCTTGCGTGCCTTGGTAACAATACGGGGATCGGTTGTATAGATTCCGTCCACATCCGTGTAGATGTCGCAGCGATCCGCCTTCAGCGCCGCAGCCAGCGCCACGGCCGAGGTGTCGGAACCGCCACGGCCCAGCGTGGTGATGCGCCCGTCTTCTCCAATGCCCTGGAAACCCGCCACGACCGGCACCTGGCCCGCGCGCATGCTGGAAATCAGGGCCGCGCCATCGATTGATTCGATGCGGGCCTTGCCGTGGGCGTTATCGGTGCGCAACGGGATCTGCCAGCCCAGCCAGGAGCGGGCGTTGATGCCCAGCTTCTGCAACGCTATGGCCAGCAGGCCGCTGGTCACCTGCTCACCGGTGGAAACGACGGCATCGTATTCACGTTCATCGTGCGTTGCGGAAAGATCGCGGCAGTAACCGACAAGGCGGTTGGTCACGCCAGACATGGCGGAGACCACAACGGCAACCTCGCACCCGGCCTCGACCTGTTTCCGGACTTTTTCCGCCACGGCCCGAATCCGGTCAAGATCGGCGACGGAAGTGCCGCCGAATTTCATCACGATCCGCGGTACGGTAGGGGACATCGGAATAATGGCTCCATTATGGCTCGGGCTTCAGCATATCCGGAGTGGGGGCCAGTTGGCCAATCCGGGGCATTGCGTTATGCGCAAGCCGCGTCACATACATCTCCGCAGCTTCCGCGTCCAGCGGGAGAAAGCCAAATGAAAGGCGGTGCACCCATGCAGCATCACGATTCGACCGTTGTGTCGGCGGATTCCGTCGCCCCGGATGAAATCGCCCATTTCAGCGATCTCGCTGCCCGATGGTGGGATCCCGCAGGCCCCATGCGCCCGCTCCATGCCATGAACGACCTGCGCACGGGCTGGGCCATGCGCCACCTGCCCGCCCCCGTGGCACAAGATGGCACGCGGCGCACGCTGCTCGATATCGGCTGTGGCGCGGGGCTGGCCAGCGAGGCCTTTGCCCGCGCGGGATTTGACGTGACCGGGCTTGATGCCTCGCAGGCGGCGATCACGGCAGGGCGGCTGCACCTGCGCCACCATCCCCTGCCCCAGTCCGCAGGCCCGCTGGCCTATCGCTGTGGCAGCGCGGAAGAACTGGTGGCCCATCATGCGCGCTTCGATGCAATTTCCGCCCTTGAGGTGATCGAGCACGTCACCGACCCTGCCGCCTTCCTGGGCATGCTGGGCCGCCTGCTCAAACCGGGCGGGGCGATGGTGGTCTCGACCATGAACCGCACGTGGCGCTCGATGGCCATGGCCAAGATCGGGGCGGAATACGTGCTGCGCCTGCTGCCCGTGGGCACGCATGACTGGAAAAAGTTCATCACGCCCGCCGAGCTGGGCCATTACGCCGCCCGCTCAGGCCTGCGCGTGACCGATGTGGCGGGCATGGTGCCCGGGCTGGGTGGCTGGCGCGAGAGCCGCGACATGGCGGTGAACTACATCGCGGCCCTCGTGCGCGACTGATAAGGGCCACGCACCCGTTGCGGTCAGGCCACTCAGATCGTGTTCATGAACGCGAACGTGGTCGGGCTGCCCACGGGGGTGAAGTTCCATGTAAAGTCGAGCACGCCGGTCTGGGCATTGGCCTTGAAGGACGTGACCGAATCACTGCGCTGGTTGGCGCAGAACAGGAAGGTGCCGCTGGGGTCGAACATCATGGCGCGACCGTAATCGGCATGCATCCAGATTTCTTCCACCAGGTTGAGCGTGCCGTCATCGTTCACGTGAAAGCTGGCCAGCGAATCGCCCAGCCGGTTTGATACATACAGGTATTTGCCATTGGGCGAGAGCAGGATGCCAGCAGCCAGCGTACTGCCGCGGAAATGCGGGGTGACGGTGCTGACGGTCTGCTGCGGCACGATCTCGCCGGTCTGCGGGTTGAAGGTGGCGGCGACCACTTTCGAATCCTGCTCGCCCAGAATGTAGATCATCGTCCCCTTTTCATTGAAGGAGAAGTGGCGCGGGGCGGAACCCGGCGTCATGGCGATGAAGGGTGTCTTGGCGGGCACGAGGCGGCCGGTATGCAGGTCGAGCGTCCAGACATAAACCCGGTCCAGCCCGGCATCACACGCCAGGACGTAGCGGCCCGAGGGGTCGGAGGCCACCATGTGCACATGCGCCATGGAATGGTCGCTGATGGCAAAGTTGCCCGGCGGGTTGTCTGCCGCGCGGTCGGGCATGCGCGGGCCGGTATTGTGCACGACATCGGTCGGGTCACCGAGGCTGCCATCGGGGTGGATGGGCAGCACGCCCACCGTGCCGCCCATGTAGTTGGCCACCAGCACGTATTTGCCCGAGGCATGGATGCTCAGATGCGCGGGCACGGCGCCGCCTGAACGCATGACGTTGAGCTTGGTCAGTTCCCCGCTCGAGCGGTTGACCGAGAACGCGGTGACGCAGCCTTCCTTGTTGGCATTGAAATCATCGATCTCGCTCAGGGCGTAGAGATGCTTGAAATCACTGGACATGGCCATGAAGGACGGGCTGGCGATATCCACATAGGTCATGAGCGGGGAAAGGCTGCTGGTATCGGGGTTCATCTCGAACACCGATATGCCCTGCCCGTTGCCAGCCCCGCCCGGTGGGGCATGCTGGGTGTAGCCGCCAATGTAGCAGATGGTGCGGGGCTTGTTGCCCGGCGCGGTCTGCGCCACGGCGCGGCGGGAGAGTACGGGCACGGTGGCGGCCAGGGCTGTGGCGAAGGTGCGGCGTGAGAGGGGGGTGCTCATGACAGAAAGGACGATCCTGGTCAGTTGGAACTGTTTTTATTGCTTGCTACGGCAGTTTGCAGGCGGGGCCGATATCCCCGGTATAGCGGGTCCAGGTTTCGGTTTCACCAAATAAAGGCACTGCCACGAAACCGCGCAGCTTCAGGTCACCCGATTGCGAGACCCACAGCTTGGCATGGTACACATGCCCGGTATCCGGATCGGTGACATGGCCATTCCAGTGCCCCTTCGTTTCGGGGTCGGGGGTAAACCCGTTGAGCATGGGAAGGTTGCATTCGGGCTCGCCCCGCTTGTCGCGCGGCATGTCGGTGGTGTAGCGCAGCCCGGCCAGCCTGCCGCACACTTCCTGCCCGCACTGGCTGATCTCGAACACGCCGTCATGGTCCTTGGTCATCCACCGGCCAATAATGTCCGGCTCCCCGGCATGGGCGGTAACGGGGGAAGCCAGCCCGACCGCCATGGCACATAACGCGGCCATGGCCGGCAGGGTGAACGCCCGGAGGATGCGGCCGCCCGCCTCGCCCGGCGTCATGTTCCGTTTTGTGTCGTGCATCTTGAATCGTTCCCCCGACATGGCGCGCGTCCCGGTCTGTGCCCCGGGGCACGCTTGCGTCTACCCTCTAGCTGTCAGCGCGCCGGACCCATGGAATGGCGTGAACTTCCACGCCCGCCTCATCGAGTTCGGCATGCTCCTCTTGCGTCATGCTACCATAAATGCCCCGGGCTTCACGCTCGCCATGGTGCATGCCCAGGGCTTCCTCGGCAAAGCGGTCGCCCACGTCTTCACATTCCGCCTCAACCGTGTCGCGTATTTTCTGTAACAGGGCGAGCATGGTATCAGGCATGGCCTGTGGCGCATGGCCGGGTGGCGTGGGCGCAGACATGGCAGGCGTTACGGCTGCCGCCTCCGCCTGGCGTGCAGGCATGCCCGTATGGACGGCGGGCGCCATGAGGGCGCGCGTCACGTCGGGCGAGCCGCAATGCGGGCAGGACAGCAGCCCGGCCGCGGCCTGCTGCTCGAACGCGGCGCTGCCGGGAAACCACCCTTCAAATTCATGCCCCGCACCACAGCGCAACTGATACCGGATCATGCCGTTATATCAGCCCTTGCCCAGCAGGCCATCGAGCCGGCCCGCGCGCTCGAGCGCCATCAGGTCATCGCAGCCGCCAATGGGCGTATTGTCAATGAAGATCTGCGGCACCGTGGTGCGCCCGCCCGAGCGGCTGATGGATTGCGCGCGCTCGGGCGTGCCGTAGGGGGCATCGATTTCGTTGAAGGAGACACCCTTGTGCTGGAGCAGCCGCACGGCGCGGATGCAGTAGGGGCAGCCGGGTTGGGTGTAGATATCGATTGCGGGCATTGAACCTTCACTTGGCTTGCGGGTTGGATCCGCCCCATGGTCCGGGGCGAATGCATCTGTTCTGGACCATCCTATCCTATTGCGGCGCATGCTGGCCACTGGCACGCGCGGCGGCAAGCACATCAACCCGCGCGGCGCCTGCCGCAAGCAGGGGCACCGTGCAGGCGGCCAGCGTGGCGCCGGTGGTCATCACATCATCCACCACGATCACATGCCGCCCCGCCAGCGCGGGAACAACCCCGGGGCGCACCGTAATTGCCCCATGCATGAGGTGCTGGCGCTGGCTGCGACCCAGACCTTCAAGCGGGCGGGTGGCACGGGTGCGCTCAAGCCCGTCACACAGGGCCGCAGCGCCCGCGAGACCTGCCAGCGCGCGGGCCAGAAGGGCAGCCTGGTTGTAGCGGCGGCCAAACAGCCGCAGGCGATGCAGCGGGACCGGCATGAAAAGGCTCTCCCCCGTCATGATGTCGCTGGCCGCCATGGCCATGTAACGTGCCAGCAGCGCTACGTTTTCCGTGCGGTCGGCATATTTCAGCGGCAGGATCAGGCTGCGTGCGGTCTCATCATACATCATGGCGGCCCGCGCTTCACGCCACGGCGGCGGGTTGTGCTCGCAGGTGGTGCAGGTCATGTCCGGCCCCGCTGCCGCGCGTGAAGCGAATGGCAGGGCGCAGCGGCGGCAGAACGGCGGCGTAATCAGGTGCAGCCGGCCCACGCACGCGCCACACAGATGCCCCGCCCGGGCCACCTCCGCCCCGCAGGCAAGGCAGCGGGGCGGAAACAGCAGGTCAAGCACCGGCGTTGCGGCCCTGCGCCACCACGGGGCGCGGTTCATGGGCTCACACGATCGTGGGCTTGGCAGGACGCGGGCATGCGTTCACACCAAGGGGCATGAGCCCGGATGTGCCGCAGATCTTCGACCGCCATGCCGTCAGGCTGCACCGTGACCGCGCCGCGCGTGACGTGGCGGCCGTGCGCCCCATTGTGGAGGAAGCCGCCACCCGCCTGCTCGACCGGCTGGATGACGTCACGCGCCCCTTCGCCACGGCGCTGGACATTGGTGGGCGTGGCGTCGTGGCCCCACGCCTGCGCGCGCGCGGCATCCAGACCGTTGCCGCCGATCTCTCGCCCCGCATGGCCGCCCTTGATGCCGGCCCCGCCGTGGCCATGGATGGGGAATGGCTGCCCTTCTCGCCGCACAGTTTCGACCTGGTGGTGGCGTGCCTTTCGCTGCACTGGGTCAATGACCTGCCGGGGCTGCTGGCGCAGGTGCGTCATGTGCTGGCGCCTGACGGGCTGTTCCTGGCCTGCATGCCCGTGCTGCCCACGCTGGGCGGGCTGCGTACCGCCCTGATGGAAGCCGAGATGGCGCAGCGCGGTGGCGTCTCGCCGCGCGTCTCGCCCTTTCCCGGCCTGCGCGACTGCGCCGCCCTGCTGCAACGCGCAGGGTTTGCCCTGCCGGTGGCCGATGCGGATGTGATCGAACTGAGTTACGCAACCCCCATGGGCCTGCTGGCCGATCTGCGCCACGCAGGCGAGACCAATGCCCTGCACCAGCGCGCGCGGGGCCTGACATCCCCCGCCCTGCTGGCCGATGCCCTTGGCCGCCTGCCGCGTGATGCCGATGGCTGTGTGGCGCAGTCGCTGCACATCGCGGTCATGACCGGCTGGGCCCCTGCCCCCACGCAACCCCGACCCCTCCGGCCAGGCCAGTTCAGCGTGAGCCTTGAGGAAGCGCTGCGCGACCCACCCTGACATTCACCCCCCCGTGACACTCATGTGGCGGCGCACGCGGGCGGGGTCATCGGCATCGCGCCCGATCAGGAAATCATGCCCCTTCGGCTTGCGCAGGATGGCGGCGCGGACATGATCCATCATCGCCACGTCATCCTCGCCCGCGCGCAGGGGCGCGCGCAGGTCGGTCGAACCTTCATGGCCCAGGCAGGTGTAAAGCCTGCCGGTGCATGACAGCCGCACGCGATTGCAGCTTTCACAGAAATTATGGGTCATGGGCGTGATGAAGCCGATGCGCTGGCCGGTCTGGCCAATGCGGGCGTAACGCGCCGGGCCGCCGGTGCGGTAGGCCAGTGGTTCCAGCGCCCAGCGCCGCTCAAGCCCGCGGCGCACGGTTGAGAGCGGCAGGTAATGATCGGTGCGGTCCTCGCCCGTCTCGCCCATGGGCATGGTCTCGATCAGGCACAGATCGGCACCGATCTCGCCGCACCAGGCGATCAGGGTATCGAATTCATCCTCATTCACGCCCGCCATGGCCACGGTGTTGATGCGCACCGCAAGCCCCGCCTCCCTTGCTGCACGGATGCCATCAAGCGTGCGGGCGAGGTTGCCGCGCCGGGTGATGCGGGCAAAGCGGGAGGGATCAAGCGAATCAAGGCTGACATTGACGCGGCGCACGCCCGCTGCCCGCAGGCCATCGGCAAATTCGGCCAGCCTGCTGGCATTGGTGGTGAGCGTGAGTTCATCCAGCCCCGGCTGGCCGGTATCGCGGTGCAGCCATTTGCCCATCTCGTGAAAGAAGGACATGACATCGCGCCGCACCAGCGGCTCACCCCCGGTCACCCGCAGCCTGCGCACGCCGTGGCGGATGAAGGCCGTGCACAGGCGCTCGAGTTCGGGCAGCGACAGGATTTCCGCCTTGGGCAGGAAGGTCATGTCCTCGGCCATGCAATAGATGCAGCGCATGTCGCACCGGTCGGTGACTGACACGCGCAGGTAGGTCAGCAGGCGGCCGTAGGAATCGGGTAGCGGGGCATGGTTCATGCAGTCACAAACCCTAGGACAGCACGGTCAGCTGCACGACCATGGCATTGACCATTACCTTGCCAGCATGGGGAAACATGACCGTAACGCGTTCGCCAATGGCCGACTGCACGGCGCCATCGCCCCATTCCGGGTGGTCGGGGTGGCGGACCAGTTGCCCCGGAACAAGAAAGGACCGGAAAGGTGGAGGGGCCATGATGCTGCGCGGTTCCTGCATGGGGGTCATGACCGGCATATCGGACCGGTGCGGGTCTTATTAAACCCCATTGGCGGGTATTCAACAAAAAAACAGCCCGCCCATGGCCGCGGCACCGCCTTTTCCGCCATCACAAGGCATGTTACCGCAAGGGCATGCACACCCCTTTTTCCCGACCGGTACAGGCATTGAGCCACCGCCCTGCCATGAGCAGCCTCCTGTGCGGCGCCATGCTGGGGGCGGGGTGGCATGGCCTGTCCACCCTGCTGGCCCCTGCCCTGCGCCTCAACCTGCGCCGCAGGCTGGCGCGTGGCAGGGAAAGCCTGGCCAGCCTGCCCCAGCGGCGCGGCCTGGCCAGCCGATCGCGCCCTCCGGGGTTGCTTGTATGGCTGCATGCGGCCAGCGTGGGCGAGACGGTTGCCCTCCTCCCGGTGGTGGAGCAGCTTCTCGACGCCAGTCCGGCGCTGCACGTTCTGGTCACGACCGGCACGGTCACGGGAAATGCCATTTTGCATGACCGCCTGCCTGCCATGGCCGGGCAGGAGCGGGTCATTGCGCAATTTGCGCCGCTGGACGTGCCACGGTGGGGGGCGCGGTTTCTTGATCACTGGCGCCCGGACGTGGGCGCGCTGGTGGAAAGCGAGCTCTGGCCCAACCTGATTGCCGCCTGCCACGCGCGGCATATGCCACTGGCCCTGCTCAACGGCCGCATGTCCGACCGCTCCCTGGCCAGCTGGCGCAGGGCCGCCTGCCTTCTGGCCCGCATGCTCTCGACCTTTGCGTGGGTCATGGCCCGCAGCGCGGAGGATGCAGCCCGCCTGCAACACGGCGGCGCAACCCGGATCGACCTGATTGCCGACCTCAAGGACGCAGCGCCCCCCCTGCCACATGACCCGGCGGCACTGGCGGAACTGCGATCCCTGCTGGCCGGGCGGCCGGTCTGGGTCGCCGCCTCCACCCATGAGGGAGAAGACGCCACCATCATCGCCGCCAGCACCCTTGTGCGCCAGGTGGTGCCCGATGCCCTGACCATCCTCATCCCCCGCCACCCTGAACGCGGCGCGGATATCGCCGCCCGCGCCAGCGCCCCGCGCCGCGCATTGGGGCAGACCCCTGCCGCGCAGGACGGACTATGGATCTGTGACACGCTGGGCGAGATGGGCCTGCTCCTTGCCCTTGGCGCACCGGTGCTGATGGGCAACAGCCTGCCGGGCTGCGCGGGCGGCGGCCATAACCCGCTGGAACCCGCGCGTGCCGCCTGCCCCGTGGCCAGTGGGCCACGGATCGGCAATTTCCGGCAGGCTTACGCCCGGATGGAGGACGGCGTGCGGTTTGTCGAAACCCCGCCCGATATCGCCCAGTGGCTCATTCCCCTGCTCCAGAGCCCCGAAGCCTGCCACAGGGCAGGCGCGCGCGCCCGGCGGCATGCCCTGCCGGATTCCACGCTGGCCCGGAACATAGCCCAAGCCCTGCTTGCACTAGGTCCGCGCTGATGCGGCCGCCCGCCTTCTGGTGGCGACCGCCCGCCGATGCCGGACTGATGGCGGGCCTGCTCGCCCCCCTCGCCCATATTTATGCGGCCGCCACGGCACGCCGCCTGCGCCGTGCATCATGGCATGCGCCGGTGTCGGTGCTGTGCTGTGGCAATATTGGCGTGGGTGGCGCGGGCAAGACGCCGCTGGTGATGGATCTGGCACAGCGCGCCATAAGCCGGGGGCGCAGGCCCGCTTTCCTCTCACGCGGATATGGCGGCCGGGCGCGTGCGGGAACACGGGTTGACCCCAGCCATCACACCGCGCGCGACGTGGGCGACGAACCCCTGCTGCTGGCCCATATCGCACCATGTTATGCGGGCGCTGACCGGGCTGTATCGGCGCGCCGCGCCGTGGCGGACGGAGCGGATTGCCTGCTGATGGATGACGGATTCCAGAGCCCCACCCTGCATCAGGACCTGGCGCTGGTGGTGGTTGATGGCGCGGTCGGGTTTGGCAATGGCCGCGTGCTGCCTGCTGGCCCACTGCGTGAGCCGGTGGCCCCGGCACTCGCCCGCGCCAGTGGCGTGGTCATCATGGGCCGTGACCGGCAGGGCGTTGCGGCCAGCCTGCCCGAGGGGCTGCCCTGTTTTGCAGCAACCCTGCAACCCGACACGCAGACCATCCCCCGTGACCGGCCCGTCATCGCCTTTGCGGGAATCGGACGGCCCGCCAAATTTTTTGATGGGCTGGCCCAGTGCGGCATTCACCCAGTGCGCTGTCTCGCCTTTCCCGATCATCACGCCTATACCGCAGCCGAGCAGGCCCGACTGCACAGACTTGCGACACAAGCCGGAGCCTGCCTTGTTACAACACAAAAGGATGCCGTGCGCCTCAATGCCCCCCTCCAAACAGAGGTGCGCACGGTCGGCCTGGAACTGGCATGGGCCACCCCCGCCATGCCCGAACGGATACTGGACCTATGGCTGGGCACGACACAGCAGTAAAAGCACGGCACGCCACGCGGCAGATGCGCCTTGAAGCAGCACTGGTGCGCGGGCTTGTGGCCCTCTTCCGCCGCCTTGGTCCGGTGCGGGCCTCCAACCTTGGCGGATGGCTGTGCCGCACGATCGGACCGGTTCTGCCTGTATCGAAAATAGCCGATTCCAACCTGCGCATGGCCATGCCCGAACTCGATTCCAGCATGCGCCGCACCATCATCCGCACCATGTGGGACAATATCGGCCGCAACGCAGGTGAGTTCCCGCATCTTGCCACCCTGCCCCGCAACCCGGCTGACGGTGCCCCCGGCTGGGACGTGGTGGGCGAGGAACACCTCATCGCGCAGGCGGCGAAGGGCGGGCCGACCATTTTCGTATCCGGCCATATCGGCAACTGGGAGATGCTGCCCCCCGCCGTGGCGCGGTACGGACTGCCATTCTCCTCATTCTATCGTGCGCCCAACAATCCGCTGGTCGACCGCATCCTGTGCGACCTGCGTGAGGAGGCGATGGGGGAGCCCGTGCCGCTGTTTGCCAAGGGAGCACGCGGCGCGCGCAATGCGCTGGCGCACATACTCAAGGGCGGCCACCTGGGCATGCTGGTGGACCAGAAGATGAATGATGGAGTCGCCGCCCGCTTTTTCGGCCTGCCCGCCATGACGGCGGGCGCCATGGCAGCCATGGCGCTCAAGCTGCGCTGCACCGTCATACCCGGCTATATCGAGCGCCTGGGCCCGGCGCGGCTGCGCATGCATGTCCACCCCCCCATCGACCTGCCCGATAGCGGCAACCGAACGGCAGACCAGATGGCGCTGACGCAGCAGGTGAATGACTGGATTGAAGGCACAATACGGCAGCAGCCAGGCAGCTGGCTCTGGATTCACCGCCGATGGAATAAGCATTTGCCTATTATTGAGCCTAAAAAATAAGCACGTATGCTACAAAATATTGCTTTTTTGCCACAGGGTGTTGTTTCTGCCTGTTTGTGCGGCTTTCTGCCTGAAATTCAGTTTGGCAAAGCTGCCATGCAGGAATAGCGTTGTTCCTATCTTGTCACGCCAAGACAGTCAGAGGGCCAACGGAATGCACATGATGAGCAAGCAGGCTTCCGCCACCAATGTTATTTCCCTGCGGCAGGGCTTCCTGCCCCGCCACCGCGAATACCTGATGCGCTGGCTTGAAGCCGGTGCGTGCATGGGCCTGTGTGATGCGGATATCTCCGATCACAACGATGATAACGAGCCTGATATCGAACATGTTCTGGTCTGGGTGCGTGAAAATGCACGCCCGGCCTACATGGTCCGCCCCGAAGGCATGGGCTGGGTGCTTGTTGACCAGATCCGCGACTGCCAGCTTGCTACCTACAGCAGCTTTGAAGCCGCCCTTCACGCCATCCGCCCGGTGCTGGCGCATGGGGCCACCGCCGCCGCCTGAAAGGCCAGCGGCGGGTAAGGCACCCGCCTGAATTGCTCCCTAGTTGGCGCTGCGCCGCAGCCTGCCCGCTGGGGGAATGACGATCCTGCCGCCACCGGTGGGCAGGATCTGGAACACGGCCAGGTCGCGCCGCGTCTTGCCATTATCCAGAAAACCGAATGCGCCATCCACCCCGCCAAACCCGTCGGGGCGGGTCAGCGCCTGCACGGAATAGCCATTGGCACTTCCGGCGGGGCGGTTCTGGTCCAGCGCCTTCACCAGGGCCGCCGCATCATAGGTCAGGTCGGCCAGCGGGGTTGGCATGTGGTGGTAAGCCGCCATGAACTGCTGCACGAACGCCTGCCGCGTGGCCGGATCGGGCGCTGCGTACCACGCACCCTGCAACGCACCCAGCTTGGTGGCGAATGCCGACCACAGCCCCGGCCCCATGATCTGCACATGCGTATTGTCCACATGCGCCTGGGCCAGCGCGTTGATGATCATGCCCAGTTGCAGCCCGGTATCGCCCAGAAGCAGCGCGTCAAACGGCGGGGCGGGAAAATCTGGCGGGGCGGCGGACGCCGTGGCGGCTTCAGGTACCGGGGCCTGCGGCGCGCCATCGGGGTTGGCGGGGTCGATGGTGGCTGAATCGGGCGCGGCCTCGGGCGTGGGGGCCGCAGGCGCCTGGGCCACGGGGTCGGGTTGTGGCACGGCAGCGGCGCGACTGTCATAGGCCGACAGGGTTTTCAGGTTGGCGGTAATCGCCTCCTGCGTGCTGTCATGGAACATGATCTGTGGCGATTGCAGGCCATTTTCCTCGCACACCTGCTGCAGCGCCTGCCCAAGCGCATGGCCCAGCCGGTTATCGGGCAGGAACGCCGCGAAATGCTGCCGCCCCTGCTGGCGGGCGGCGAGTACCATGCGGCGCACCTGCTGCTCGGGCGCAATGCCAAGGGTCCAGACACCAGGCTGGGCGACGGACATGTCGCTGGTAAAGGCCAGCACAGGCACCCCGGCAGCGGTGGCGACTGGTGCCGTCTGCGCTGTCTCGTCGGCGGTGAGCGGGCCGAGGATCAGCCCGTCGCCTGCCTTGATTGCCGCCTGTGCAGCAGTAGCGGCGTTACCACCCGGGGTGGCGGTATCATGCACATCCAGCGGCGGAGCGGTGGGCGTATTCATGGCCATGCGCGTGGCGGTCAGCATTTCCTGGCCGAGGCGGGCATTGGCCCCGCTGAGCGGCAGCAGCACGCCCACGTTGCGCCCGGCATGGGGCGCATGGTGGCCACCGCCCTCCCCGCCCGCACACGCGGTCAGCACCGACAGCGCCAGCCCTGCCAGCAATAAGCGCTTGCATGCAGGGCGCGCAGAGGCAGTATCAGCATCCTGTCCTTGCATCTGGGTTCCGAATGTCTGACGCCTCATCTTCCTCGCCTTCAAAATCTCAACATGCCCCGGAACATCCGGCGGATATAAACCGTGGCCATATTCATAGCGGAGAATCCGCCACCCGTCATGCCGGGAACGCCGATGAAACCGTTCCGGTTGTGCATCAGGGTGGAGAAGTTGTGCTGGTTTCCACGCCAATAGGCAACCTTGGCGACATGAGCCGCCGCGCGGTCGAGACGCTGGAGGCCTGCGACCTGATCCTGTGCGAGGACACGCGCACCAGCGCGCGGCTGCTGCGTGAATACGGCATCCGCACCCGCACCCGCCCCCTGCATGACCACAACGAGGACAGGCAGATACCCGCACTCCTTGAGGCCCTGGATGCGGGGCAGCGCATTGCCGTGATTTCGGATGCGGGCACGCCGCTGATGTCGGACCCTGGCTACAGGCTGGTGCGCGCGGTGGTTGCGGCGGGTGGGCACGTGACGGCCGTGCCGGGGCCGAATGCCGCGGTAATGGCGCTGACACTGTCGGGCCTGCCGCCGCACCCGTTCATGTTCTCGGGCTTCCTGCCGCCGCGTGAGGCGGCGCGGCGCGAGGTGCTGGCGCAACTCCACGCCGCCGAATGCGCGGGCCTGTCCGCCACCCTGATCTGGCATGAAGCCCCGCACCGGCTGGCGGAAATGCTGGCAACGCTGGCCGATGTCATGGGCGGCAACCGCCCTGCCGCAGTCGCCCGGGAACTGACCAAGCGCTTTGAGGAAGTGCGCCGTGGCACGGTCGCCGAACTCGCCGCCCATTACGGCGAAAACCCCGCACGGGGCGAGATTACCGTGGTGCTTGGGCCGCCGCTGCAGGAAGACAGCACGGCAACCGACCTCGACACCCAGCTGCACGAGGCGCTGCGCACGCTCTCGGTCAAGGATGCGGCAGCACTTGTGGCCGGCATTACCAGCCTGCCCCGCCGCACGGTCTATGCCCGCGCGCTGGAACTGGCGCGGGAGAAAAAATAAGCCCGCAGGCCGTTACTGCCCCCCGATATCGGTATTGAACAGCGAATCCGCTGGCATGGGGCCGCCGGTGCTGGCATCGAGCAGGTCGACGCGGGTGGTTTCCTGCTGGGCATCCTGAATGATCCAGCCGCGCAGCCGCAGCGGGTTGTCATGGAACAACAGGGTCATGCTGCCATCGCCCGGCGTGTCGGTGCGCACCACGGTTATGTCGAGTTCATTGCCATCATGCGACAGGCCGGTCACCGTCACATCACCCGACAGTTGCAGATGCGGGCGCAGCAGCAGGCCAAGCGGGGTCTTTTCCATTGGCATGGTGGTGGTCTGGTCAAGCTGGCTGTCGTTAAACACCACCTGGTCATGGTTGGCCACGAGCAGCAGCGGGCTGGGCGGGTCGTACTGAAAGCGCATGCGGCGATTCGTGCGGTCGATCCACGCCGTGCCGGTGCTGACCTTGCCATCAGGCGCGGTCTGGCGGAACCGCGCCTTGAGCAGGCTGATCGCATCAAGATGATGCTCGACCCGTTCCAGCAGCGCATGGTCCTGGTCCGATGCCCCCACGGCCATCTGCTCCTGCGCATGGGCAACAGGCGCAACGGGACCGCCCAGCAGGCAGGCAACGCCACAGGCGGCAATGACAGGAAGAAATTTCATGATGCGGCGCAATCCGTGCAGACACTCTGTGCACAGTCGTGCCCCATCAGCCCCGCAATATCAAGCCAGCCCTCCGGCACGTGAGCCTACGAACTGCCAATCAGCACGCCCGCCACGAACACCAGCAGCCCGCCGATGACAATCTGCACGATGGCCGAGCCAAACGGCGTGTCCTGATAGCGCCAGCGTATCCATGAAATGGCGAACAGTTCGATCACCACCACGATGATCGCGGCAATCATGGCCGCCGAGAAATCATCGATCAGGAACGGCAGGGTATGCCCGATGCCACCCGCCGTGGTCATGAGCCCGCACACCAGCCCGCGCAGCAACGGCGCGCCCCGGCCTGAAAGCTTGCCATCATCGGACAGGGCCTCGGCAAATCCCATGGAAATCCCTGCCCCCACCGAGGCCGCCATGCCGACGAGGAAGGCATTCCAGGGCTGGTGCGTGGCGAAGGCCGCGGCAAAGACCGGCGCAAGTGTCGAGACCGAGCCATCCATCAACCCCACAAGGCCGGGCTGGATGATCTGGAGCACAAAGCGGCGGCGGGCATCCTCATCCTCGCTTTCGCGCTTGCTGGTGGGCAGGCGGTCGAGGGTAATGGCGTTGGCGGCCTGCTCGTGCTGGTCCTCGGCATGGGCAAGGTCACCGAGCAGCCTGCGGGTTGCGGCATCGGTGGTGCGCAGGGCGGCCTGGCGGTAGAATCGCGCCGCATCCATTTCCATCTGCCGTGCATGGGCGCGCACGGCCTCGATGCCCTGCGTCTGTACCTGCCAGGCGGGCTTGCGCACCATGAAATCGGCAATATCGGTTCTGCGGATCAGCGGGATATGCGGGCCGAAACGGCTGACATACAGGTCGATCAGGTCGCGGCGGTGCTCGTCCTCCTCCATCGACATATCGGTAAAGATCTTGGACGTGTCGGGGTATTTCTCGCGCAGGGTATAGGCAAAATCGGAGTAGATGCGCCCGTCTTCCTCCTCGTTGGAGATGGCAAGCGCGAGGATTTCCTGATCGGACAGGGAAGAGAATTTACGCATCGCCCAGTCTATGCATAAATTCTCTTAATGGCTCAAGAATATTGTAAAGTTACAAATAATTCTCAATTGAAATACCCAAGTAAAACGATCGAAAATGATTATGCTTCTCGGTTACGTTTCTTGGTGAACATATCCCCTGCCCGCCGCTCACACCACGGCGGCTTCGGTAAAGACATGGGTCACGTCGCCCTGCCAGCGGCCATGATAGGCGGCAAGAAAGGCCTCGGCCTGCGTGGGGGCACCCGCGGCAATTTCATGCAGGGGGGCGAGGTAACGGGTCTCGTCCTGCCCATTGCCATCACGCAGGGCGCGGGCGCGCAGGCCGTCAGTGGCAAGGGCGATCATGCGGGCGGCAAGCGGGCGCAGCGTGCCCTGCCCCCACGGCGCATCCAGCCCCAGGCGCGGCACGGCGGCGCGCAGGGCGAGGTAATCGTCCCACCCATGTTCGCACACCAGCTTTTCGGCGGCATGCAGGGTGGCGTCATCATAGAGCAGCCCGGTCCACAGTGCGGACTGGGCCAGCATCATGGCGGGCGAGCCTGCATCGGCGCCGCGCATTTCAAGGAACTGCTTGAGCCGCACATCGGGGAAGGCCGTGGTCAGGTGGTCCTCGAAATCGCCAATGGTGGGGCGCTCGCCCTCCAGCCCCGGCGGGCAGCGCCCGTCAAGCCAGTCACGGAAGGAATGGCCCGCCACATTGATCATGCGCTCGCCCCGTGTGACGAAATACATCGGCACATCAAGCAGCCACTGCACATAGACCGCAAAGCTGAAGCCATCTTCAAGGAACTGGCGCGGCATGCCCGCGCGCGCATTGTCGGTATCGGTCCAGACACGGGCGCGGTTGGACAGGAAGCCATTGGGGCGGCCTTCATAGAACGGCGAACTAGCGAACAGCGCGGTCGCCACCGGCTGCAACGCCAGCGAGACCCGCATCTTGCGCGCCATGTCGGCCTCCGAGCCGAAATCGAGGTTCACCTGCACGGTGCAGGTGCGCAGCATCATGTCCAGCCCCAGCGTGCCCACGCGCGGCATGTAGTCGCGCATGATGGCGTAGCGGCTCTTGGGCATCCACGGAATGTCGGCGCGCCTGGCCGTGGGGTGAAAGCCCAGCGGGGCGAAGCCCAGCCCCAGCTCGGCGCAGGCCGGACGGATGGATTCAAAATGGTGCGCCATCTCGGCTGCCGTATCATGCAGCGAGGCGAGCGGGGCGCCGGAGAGTTCAAACTGGCCACCCGGCTCGAGCGAGATGGAACTGCCCCTGGCCTCCGCCTGCCCCTTGAGGCCGATCAGCGCGCCCTGGTCGATGATGTCCTGCCACTGCGTGCCACCGCCTTCGGCTGAAAGCGCGCGCAGCAGGGCCTCGATTCCGCGCGGGGCGTAGGGGGGAGCAGACCATGCCGGCCGACCGGGGCCTGCGGCGGCGGGTTTTACAAAACCGAATTTCTCATGTTCCGTGCCAATCCGCCACTGCGCCCGCGGGCGCGCGCCCGCCGCAAGCAGGGCGACCATCTGGTCAAGGGATTCGATTACGTTTGTATTATGCGCGCCGGGATTCGACATGGCGGGGGCAATATCCTCATGACAGTCAGGGCAAGGCTGGGCCGGAGACAGGCCGAAGGGAAGCGGGATTGTCGTTACGAAGTCTTATCACATAAGGCCTTGAGGCCCGACCCGACAAGAGCCAGCGCCGCCGCCGCCGCCGTATCCGCCCGCAGCACCAGCGCGCCAAGCGAGAGCGGCCGCACGAAAGTCTGCCTGCACAGCATCTCGTGCTCACGGGGCGAAAATCCGCCCTCCGGGCCAATCAGCACGCCATCGCCCGCATGCGGCGCGGACGCGGGCGCCCCCTGCGGCCTGCGCTCAAGGGCTGCGAACAGGGCCGTATCATCAGGCCATTGCGACAGCACCGTGGTCAGCGGCGCCAGCGGGTCGATGGCGGGCACGTCAAGGCGCTCGCACTGCTCGGCGGCCTCGATGGCGATGCTGTTCAGGCGATCGGCGTTGATGCGGTGGGTATTGGTGCGCTCGGTCACCACGGGGCGAAACCGCGTGACCCCGAGTTCCGTGCCCATGCGGATGACCGTCTCGGTCGCATCACGCTTGAGGGGCGCGAAAACGAGGCACAGCCCCTGCGTGGCGGCGGGCGCGCGGGTCTGGTCCACCAGGCGGATGCGGCAGCGGTCGCGGCGCAGGTGGTCGATCACGCCCTGCCACGCGCCATCACGCGCATTGAAGACCTCGACCACTGCCCCGGCCTGCTGGCGCATGACCGTGCCCAGGTAATGGGCCTGCCCCGGTTCCAGATCGAACACGGCGTCGACCGCCATGGGGGCGATATGGGCGGGTGATATGAACAGGCGCGGACAATCCCTCATGCCGGATGATAACCTTTCAGCGCAGGACAGGATACACGATACCGGGGCCGGTCTTGACCCCACGGGGCCTTCCGGCCCATCTGTGTGGCCATTAGCAGCCATGGGGCGCGCCGTCATCGGCAAACGCGGCCCCACCGGCGGCAGGCACAAGCGGCAAGGAGTTATAGCGTGGACCAGCCCGTACCCCATACGGACATCAGGGTGGATGGCTGGATCGGCCGCCTGCCGCCCCGCCTGCGCCCTTATGCCCTGCTGATGCGGCTCGACCGGCCAATTGGCACGTGGCTCCTGTTCCTGCCCGGCGTATGGGGCATCATGCTGCCGGACCATGTACCTGCCAGACAGCGACTTTTCCTGGTCGTGCTGTTCGGCATTGGCAGCGTGGTCATGCGCGGCGCGGGCTGCGTGGTCAATGACATGTGGGACCGCGACATCGACCGCCAGGTGGCGCGCACGGCAGGCAGGCCGCTGGCCTCGGGCGCCCTGTCCATGCGCGAGGCGGCGCTGTTCCTCGCAGCCCTGCTGCTCATCGGCTTCAACATCCTCATGAACCTCAACGGGCTTTCACAAATCCTGGGTGCGTCCTCGCTCATTCTGGTGGGGCTGTACCCGCTGGCCAAGCGGGTTACGTGGTGGCCGCAGCTTGTCATGGGCTTTACCTTCGGCTTTGGCGCGCCGCTGGGCTATGCGGCGGCGGCCAACCATATCGATGCGGCGCTGGGCACGCTCTATGCCGCCACCATCATGTGGCAGCTCGGCTTCGATACGATCTACGGCTTTCAGGACATGGAGGACGATGCCCGCATTGGCGTGCGCTCCACCTCCCGCCTCATGGCGGGGCATGCGCGGCTGTTCGTGGGCGCGTGCTATGGGCTGACCCTGGCGGGGCTGGCCGGAGCAGGCTACCTGGCCCATGTGGGGCCGGGATTCTGGCCGGCGCTGGCGCTGCCCGCGGCCCTGCTGGCCTGGCAGGTGTGGCGGCTGGACGAGCGCAGCCCCGCCACCTGCCTGCGGCTGTTCCGCTTCAACCGCGAAACCGGGCTTGCCATCGCCCTGGCCGTTCTGGCGGGAACGCTTACGCGCTGACGTGCAGCGTGCGGGCCAGGAAGTCACGCGCCATGCCCATGCACTGAAGGAACAGGGCGGCATCAAAGCGATGCCCCTCATCGCGCAAAAAGGCATGCTGGGCGTTGAACTCATGCCACTCGTAGCATGTGCCCGCCTTTTCCATCGCGGCACGGATCATCTGCCGCCCTTCAAAGGGCACATGCGGGTCCTGCCGCCCCCATACCATCAGCGCCTCGCCACGCATCTCGCCCACGCGGGCCAGCGTATCATCGCACCTGCCCTGCCCCAGCGTGGCGGAATGGATATCGGTGGCATAGAAACACACCGCCGCGCGCACCCGCGGGTCAAGGGCTGCGCGAAACGCCAGGTGCCCGCCAAGGCACACGCCCATGGTGGCAAGGCTTTCGGTGCAGTGCGGGTTGGCGGCCAGCCAGTCCAGTGCCGCGCGGGCATCATGATCGTACCCCGCGACCGGCTTTTCGAATTTGAGGAAATTGCCGCGATCCGTACCCGGTTTGTCATAGGCCAGCACGGTGCCCGCCGGTTCATATTCATGATAGACCTCGGGCACGGCCACGACGTAACCCTGCCCCGCCATCATGGCGGCCAGCCTGCGAATGGGGGCCGTAACCTGATAGATTTCGGAAAACAGCACGATTCCGGGAAAGCGCCCTGCAATGGCAGGGCGGAAAACATGCATCCGCATCATGCCTGAAGGCGTTGGGATGTCTGCCGTCTCGTCGGAATGGATAATCATGATGACGCTCCTGCCAGTGGTGCAAAAGGCCACGATAGCAGCATGCGGGCGGCCAACCGAGAGGGGGCGGGTCGATCATGCCTGTAATATCAAGTCGTAAATTGATTGTTATTTGTTCATATATTGCGCAAAAAGCACTTCAAACATTGACTTTCCGTCCCCGCCCCGGCCTGTATGGGGCATGAATCCGTTACAGAAATCATGATGTCATCCCTGTTTGCCCTCTCGCTCGCCATCTGCGCCATCGTGTCCGTCGTGGTGCTGATCGCACGCTTCCGGATCAATCCGTTCATCGTGCTGTTCGCGGTCTCGCTGGCGCTGGCGCTGTGCGCGGGCATGCCGCCGCAAAAGGCCATCGCCTCGTTCGAGGCCGGTGCGGGGCGGGTACTGGGGCATGTGGCCACCGTTATCGCGCTGGGCACCATGCTGGGCAAGATGCTGGCGGAGTCAGGGGGGGCCGACCGCATCGCCCTGACCATTACCCGCCTTGCGGGCGAGAAGCGTGTCAGCTGGGCGATGATGGTGATCGGGCTGCTGGTTGGGCTGCCGGTTTTCTTTGAAGTCGGATTCGTGCTGCTGATCCCGCTGGCGTTTACGCTGGCGCGGCGCACCAATACGCCGCTTCTGCGCGTGGCCCTGCCCATGGGGGCGGCCCTTTCCGTCACGCACGCCATGATCCCGCCGCATCCGGCAACACTGCTCGCCCTTGCGGCCTATCATGCCGATATCGGGCGCACGATCCTGTGGGGCATCGTGATCGGCACCCCTGCCGCGGCTTTGGCCGGGCCGGTCTATGCCCGCTTCATTGCCGGGCGCATCGGCCCCGTGCTGCCTTCCGCGCTGGAGGCGCAGTTCGTCAACCACGAAGTGCCGGCCAGCATGCCCGGCTTTGGCATTACGGTCCTGACCATTCTCTCGCCCGTCGTGCTGATGCTGGTGGGCTCGGTGGCGGATGCAGTGGCCAGCCCGCACACACCGCTGAACAACGCGCTGCACTTCATCGGCAATACGGATATTGCGTTGGCGCTGGCGACCCTGCTGTCCTTTCAGGTCTTTGGCACCGCGCGTGGCTTCAGCCGCGAGACGATTCTCAAATTCACCAATGACTGCCTGGCCCCCACGGCGCTGATCATGCTGCTGGTGGGTGCAGGCGGCGGATTCGGGCAGGAACTGGTCGATAGCGGCGTTTCAACCGCCATTACCGACCTTGCGGTGGGTGCCCATGTGCCGCTGCTGGTGCTGGCCTGGCTGCTGGCGGTGGTGGTGCGGGTGGCCACGGGTTCGGCCACCGTGGCCATGAGCACGGCGGCGGGCATCGTGGGGCCGATTCTGGTGCACACGCATGGCGCCTCGCCCGAACTGATGGTGATCGTGACCGGCGCGGGCTCGGTGGCACTGGGGCCGCTGAATGATGCGGGCTTCTGGCAGATCAAGGAATATCTTGGCCTGTCGGTGGGCCAGACCATAAAGACATGGTCGGTGATCGAGACCCTGATTGCTGTGCTGGGGCTGGTCTTTGCGCTGCTGCTGTCGCTGGTGGTGGGGTAGGAGTCATCAGACGGATCTGATCCGGTTGATGATGGCGCGGATGGCATCGCGGTCCAGTTCGAATTCCGGCCCGGCATCCATCACCGCCAGTTCCATCAGGGCCTCCGATAATGCCCTGGAGCGGGGGCGGGCATGGCTGTTGTCCATCTCCAGCGCCTTATCAGCGATGGCCTGCACAAATGATTTCCGGTCGAGAAGGGATTCCAGCACGCTGGCCATCTGCCGGGGCGTCAGGCCCCTGTCCATCAGGGCCAGTACATCCACCGCGTGGGCAGTCCCGATACCCTCACTGACGAACGCCGCCTCCATCGCAGCGACAGACTCCGCCACGCTGCGACATGCATCGGTCAGGACCACCGTGGGGAACCCTGCCATGGCCGCATCACGTGCCGTGGCCGCCACGCAGTAATCCAGCGCCACGCCTGCCACGAACACCCGGGTGATTTCCCTGCCCCGCAGCAGTCCGTCAAGCCCGGTGCGGCTGGCGCGGGCATTGTCCTCAAAGGCGGAATAGCTGTCGATATCGGGGCGCATGCCCTTGCGCAGCACCACGCCTATATGGGCCTGCGCCAGATCGGGCACGAGTTCCGCCCCTTTCGTGCCCGCCACGCAATGCACCGGCCACGGGCCGCCCTGCATGTCAAAGGACACATGATCCGCCGGGTGCCAGTCCTGCGTTGCGGCAATCAGGCCAAAGGGCAGTTCGCACAGCCGGTTGATGAGCGGCACGATGCCATCCGCCCCCGCCACGCCCAGCGGGCCGCCGGGCATGAAATCGACCTGCATGTCGATAACCAGCAGCGCATCGGCAGGGGTGATGAACAGGGTCCCTGAATGCCCGTCCGCCGCCATGCTACCCCCTGCCGAGAGATGTTTTTTTAATAAGAAGCTTTTTGGAAACGAGCTTCACCAAAAACTTTTATCTGGCAACCGAGAACAATTCCACTGAACTCTGACTTAGTGGAATTGCTCTAGCTCATTGTTTATCGAGCATCTTCACCAGTTCGAATGTGTCCATTCAAACTGGATCGGCTCTAGCCCTTGGCGTACGGATTGCTCGAGGCGCGCAGCAGCAGCCTTATGGGCGTGCCGGGCAGGTCAAAGGTCTCGCGCATGCCATTGACCAGATAGCGCTGGTAATCCTCGGGCAACTGGTCGGTGCGGGTGCCGAACAGGATGAAGGTGGGCGGGCGCGCCTTGGCCTGCGTGATGTAGCGCAGCTTGAGCCTGCGCCCATCGACGAGCGGCGGCGGATGGCGCTCGACCATCATCTCGAACCAGCGGTTGAGCGCGCCGGTGGGCACGCGGCGGTTCCATACATCATAGGCGCGGCGCACGGTGGGCAGCAGGCGGTTGATGCCTGCCCCGGTCATGGCCGAGAACGACACGACGGGAATGCCACGCATCTGCGCAAGCGAGGTCTCGATCCGGTCCTTGATGGCCTGCCGGGTGGTCGCCCGGTCCTCCACCGCATCCCACTTGTTCAGCGCCAGCACGCAGCACCGGCCCTCACGCTCGATCAGGCGG
The DNA here is from genome assembly GCF_004302915.1 of Komagataeibacter xylinus. Taxonomy (GTDB): domain Bacteria; phylum Pseudomonadota; class Alphaproteobacteria; order Acetobacterales; family Acetobacteraceae; genus Komagataeibacter; species Komagataeibacter xylinus_C. The sequence goes on from NZ_QQBI01000006.1 coordinate 133,807, forward strand.
GCGATCTGCAGGTCCTGCTCATGCACGCCCAGCGTTGCATCAAGCACCAGGATCACGACCTCCGCCATCTTCAGCGCCTCGATGGAGGCGGAGACGGACATCTTCTCCAGCGTCTCGTCAATCCGGGCCTTGCGGCGCAGGCCGGCCGTGTCAACGAGCTGGATCGGGCCTTCGTCGTCATGCAGCATGACGGCAATGGAATCGCGCGTCAGCCCCGGTTCGGGGCCGGTGATCATCCGCTCCTCGCCCAGCAGGCGGTTGAGCAGCGTGGACTTGCCCGCATTGGGGCGGCCCACGATGGCAAGGCGCAGCGGGCCGGGCGGGCGCACATCTTCTTCCTCGCCCTCGGCCTGCGCATCCTCGCGCCGGGAGCGGCGGGTGACTTTTTTCACCGGCGGCAGGTCGGTGGGTGGCAGGCGGTCCACGATCTCGCTCATGAGATCGGCCACGCCCTCCCCATGTTCGGCCGACATGGCCAGCGGCGTGCCCAGCCCCAGCGAGAACGCCTCCATGGCGGCGGCGGCGCCCTGCCGCCCCTCCGCCTTGTTGGCAACCAGCAGCACCGGGCGGCCCTGACGGCGCAGCCAGTTGGCAAAATGCTCATCGGCAGGCGTAATGCCACTGCGCGCGTCAATGCAGAACAGCACGAGATCAGCCTCGGCCACGGCGGATTCAGATGAAGCCCGCATGCGGCCGTACAGCGTATCGGGCGCAGCCTCCTCCAGCCCGGCCGTGTCGATGATGCGAATGGCCCGGCCGCGCACGGTGGCCTGGCCTTCCTTGCGGTCGCGGGTGACGCCGGGGGTATCGGCCACGAGCGCCTGCCTGCGGCCAACCAGCCGGTTGAAAATGGTCGACTTGCCGACATTCGGCCTGCCCGCGATCACGACAACCGGCAGCGCATCCACTGGCGCGGATGGAAAAGATGAACTCACTGCGGCAACTTTCTTTTTAGGTATAGGCTATAAGGTAGCCGTTATTATCCATGAGCAACAGCGTATTATCGACCACGATCGGTGCTGTCGTCACCTCGGCTGGCAGTTCGTGCAGGGAGTCGATATGCCCCTGCGCGGGGTCGATGATGACAACGCCGTTCTGCTTGAAGTTCGATATGAACACCAGCTTGCCGCCTGCCAGAATCGGGCCGTTCCACACGATGCCACGCTTCTGCTTGTCGGAATTCTCATACTGCCGCAACTGCGTGATCCAGCGCACATGGCCTGAAAGCCGGTCAAGGCAGGCCACCTGCTGATCCATGGAGATGAGGAAGATCCAGTCCCCGATCACCAGCGGCGTGTTCTGCCCCGAAATACCACGCTCCCACAGCCTGCGGCCCGAGCGCATGTCGATGGCGACAAGAACGGCGCCGGTGCTGATGGCATAGGCCGTGCCATCGGCAATGACCGGCATGCCATGCACGCACGAGAAATCGATCAGCGCCTGCTGGCCATTGGTGCTGCCCAGGGTGTCGGCCCAGACCACCTCGCCGCCTTCGGCACGCAGCGCCACGAGGTCGCCCGAACCAAAGCCCGCCAGCACCACGCCATCGGCCACGGCGGGCGCGGGCTGGCCGTAAATGACGGTATCGGCGGCTGTGGCGGCATAGGTCCACAGCACGTTGCCGTTTTCCGCATCGAGGCAGTACAGGTGTTCGTCAATCGTGCCAAAGAACAGCCGCCCATCGGCGATGGTGGGCGCGGAGCGGCCCGGCGCCTGGATGTTGACGCGCCATTTCAGCTTGCCATTGGTCGCATCGACCGCAAGCGCCTGCCCGATGCCATCGACGATGTACAGCGTGCCCTTGTCCACGCTGATGCCGCCGCCGAGATTGTTTGACTTCATCTTGCGCGGCTTGGGATTGTATTCCCACAGCTTGTGCATGCCGGGCCAGCGATAGGCACGGATCACGCCCTGTGCGTCAGCAACGAAGATCCGGCCATCCTGCACGACCGGCGTGGCCTGGATGATGCCGCGCCCGCTATCGCCAAGCGCCACGTAGAACAGCCATTCCGGCTCGGAATTGCCCGCACCGATATCATGCGTCCATTCATGGCGCATCTGCCCCGCCCAGGCGATATCGCGGCCACCGTGGTCAGGGGTGATGCCCGATTGCGGCCATGCGTTCAGCGCCGTGGGGGCGGGAATGGTCACGGCCTGCGTTTCCTCGGGGTCAACCGTCAGGCCTGCGGCGGTGTGCAGCACGTCAGAACGGTGACCGATCAGCAACGGGGCTTTTTTCTGCTCGCCGGAACAGGCGGCCAGCAGTGCCGCCCCCGTGCCCAGCAACACATGGCGGCGGCTCAGGGCTGATTTCATGGTCTTCCTGTCGGTCGGCGTGGGGGATGCAGGGTCAGGACTAGCCACCAGCGTCGCCCCCCAGCGTCTGGAGCATGGCCTCGGCGCGGCTGCGCACGCCATCGGCAATGGTCATGTCCATGGCAAGGCGCTCGAATTTGGCGCGTGCCTCGGCAGGCTTGCCCACCCTCAGGTCAAGCAGGGCCTCGGCCTCGATGGCCTGACCACGCCAGGGCTGGCCCGCGCCATCAATGACCGCAAGGCGCGACCGCAGGGTGGCGGGGTCGCCTCCGTCAATCTGGTGCTGTACCCACAGCAGGCTGGCCAGGGAGGCAATGGTGGGGTCAACCGCGTGTTCCTGGCTCACGCCATCCCACAGGGCCAGGGCGGCAGGCAGTTTGCCATCCGTGGCCAGCAGGGCCGCGCGTTCCATGCGCTCGAGCACGCGCAGCGGCGGGCGGGCCTGCGCATCAAGCGCTTCGAGTTCCTGCAGGCCCTTTTTCTGCCGTGCGGTCAGGCCGGCATCGGTGCCCGCGGCATCGGGCGCGCGGGCGGCATCCTGCATGGCGGTGAAATAGGCGGCCGAGACGGCGGCATCCGCCTTGTGCGCGCGCGAGACGGAATACTGCCACCCGCCCGCGCCAATGCACACGGCCGCCACCACGACACCGGCAACGACAAGATAGCGCCGCGCCAGTGCCCGGATGCGTTCGGCACGGATTTCCTCATCGACTTCCATGAAGATGTCGTCAGCCACGTTCGTGTCGTTCCCTGCTCGCTTGCGTGGCGCATCGCACCTTACGCGTGGTGATTTCCGGGCCAGCATATCCGGCCCGGCGCGGCACGGCAAACCACCCAGCCAGTGCCACGGCCCATTTCTGCCTGTTCGATCACATAGACCGGCCTGTTTTGCACCGCCAGCGATAAGCGGGCGGAAAATGCAAAAAATCGGGTTTTTTCACCGTTTCGCATGGCTCCAGTCGCGCAGGAGCCCCTGCGCGGTCAGGACCACCTGCTTCACGCTCAGCCCCTCCATCGGTGCATTGCCCACCGGGCCGGGTGCCATGGCCACCCGCCCCCACGGGCCTGCGGGCGCGTATTCCATTGCCTTGCTGCGGCCAAACAGGCCTAGCGTGGGAATCCGGCTGGCCGCAGCCAGATGCATGAGCCCCGAATCATTGCCAATGAACAGCATGCAGCGCGCGAGCAGGGCCGCGACCTGCGTCACCGTCAGGCTGCCCCCCGTGTCCAGCGCATCGGGCAGGTGTTCGATCACCGGCAGGGCACGGGCGCGCTCCGCCTCACCGGGGCCATACAGGATGACCGGCCGCAGGCGCGGATCATCAGCCTGCAGGGCCTTGAATACTGCAACAAACCGCTCGGGCGGCCAGATTTTGCCATCCCAGTTGGCGGTGGGGCCAAGGGCGAGCCAGCGCGTACCATCATCGGGCAGCATGCGCGCGGCCTCCATGCGCTCGGCGGCACTGGTCCACGTAACCGGCAGGGGTGCGGGATCAAGTTCCAGCAGGTTGCCGATATGCGTGATCCGCGGCCCCCTGCGGCGGCCGCCCTGCATCACGTGCCGCTCGCCCACACGCAGGAAATAGCTCACGACCGAGCTGCGCAGGTCCACGCACAGATCCCATTTGCGCCCCCGGCACTGCCGCCACAGATCGACCCAGTGCATGTTGCGCGGGCGCTTGACCATCTCGATCGTGCGCACGCGGCGTGGCATGTGCGCGAACAGCCCGGCCGCCACCGGCCCGCATGCGATGGTGAAATCGGCCTCGGGGTAACGCCTTAGCAGCGTATCGAGCAGCCCGGTGGAGAGAATGGCATCACCCAGCCGGGTGGATGTGATGAACAGGATGTGCATTTTTTCGGTGCTAGTCAGGTTTTGCGTGCGTGCCAACCTCTCTTTGCCCTTGCCTGCGGGCACGGGCATGGCCAGATTGCACCCATGGCCAGAATTGCTCACCTTCCCGCCCGCAGCGTGCTCAGCGTATCGGGTGCTGACCGCGTCTCCTTCCTGCAGGGGCTTGTCTCCAACGACATGACCACGGTTGCCCCCGGCCGGGCGGCCTGGACCGCGTTCCTGTCGGCACAGGGCAAATGGCTGGCGGATTTCTTTGTTTTTGCCGATCCCGAGGGCGAGCGGCTGCTGCTTGACTGCGATGCCAGCCAGGCCGACATGCTGCGCCAGCGCCTGTCGCGCTACCGCCTGCGCGCGCAGGTCGAACTTGGCGAGACCGGCTACGCCGTGCATGCGGCCTGGGGCGAAGGCTTCACCGCGCCCGAAGGCTATCCCGCAGCCCCCGACCCGCGTGTGGCCGGGGCGGGCTGGCGCTTCCTGCTGGGTCACCCCACGCCCCACCCTACGACGGATGAAGTGGAGTACGACCGTCATCGCCTGGCGCTGGGCCTGCCCGATGGGCCGCGTGACTGTGAAAGCGATAAAACCCTGCTGCTCGAAGCCAATTTCGACCAGCTCAATGGCATTTCATGGACCAAGGGCTGCTACATGGGCCAGGAACTGACCGCGCGCACGCGCTACCGGGGGCTGGTGCGCCGCCATCTCGTGCCCGTATCGTCCCGCCACGACCTTCCCGTGCCGGGCACGCCTATCATGGCGGGGGAAAAGACGGTGGGCGAGATGCGCTCCTCACGCGATGGCGCGGGACTGGCCATGATCCGCAGCGAGCATCTGCACGACACCGATCTTGTGGCGGCAGGCCATGCAGTGCAGGTGCATCTGCCGCAGTGGTTCAGCCTGCCCGCCAAACCGCAATAAGGCGGCCCGCCCGCCCCCCGTTTTTCACGTTCCAAGGTCAATATCCATGTCTTACACACCGCCTGCGCCGGCCACGCGCGCCGCCATGATCGAGCGCGTCAAATTCAATGCCGATGGCCTGATAACCGCCATCGCCCAGCAACATGACAGCGGCGAGGTGCTGATGCTGGCGTGGATGAATGCCGAGGCGCTGGACGAGACCCTGCGCACGGGCCGCGTGTGCTACTTCTCGCGCAGCCGCAACGGTTTATGGCGCAAGGGCGAGACATCGGGCCAGGTGCAGACCCTGGTGGATGCCCGGCTGGATTGCGACCGCGATGCGGTGCTGCTGCTGGTCGACCAGAAAGGCGTTGCCTGCCACACCGGGCGGCGCAGCTGCTTCTATAACGCGCTGCGCCCCGAAGGGATCGTGGAGATCACGCAGCCGGAGGTCGCGGCTGAAACACTTTATGGCAAGGGCTGAACGGATCATGCAGGAAAACGACGAAGAAAAACGCGAACAGATAACCAAGCTGATCTGGATCGGCATTACCGTGGTGGGCACGGTCCTCATGGGCTTTTTCATGCTGCGCAACGAAATGCATGCCCTGATCTCGGAAAACGAACCCGCCGCCCCGCCTGCTGCTACTGCCCCTGCAACACCGGGCCAGGCCGCGCCGCCTGCCCCGCCCCCAGCAGGTCAATAATCTCGCGGGCCGCCGCATGGGCCGGGTTTTCGCCCGGGCCATGCAGGGCCGCGCGGATATGGGCAAACCCGGTGCGTTGCAGCGCGCGGCTGGCGGGGTCTGCCAGCAGGCGCTCGACGGTGGCGGCCAGCAGTTCGGGCGTGCAGCGCTCCTGCAGCAGTTCGGGCACCAGCCGGTGGCCCGCCAGCAGGTTGACCATGGCCACGTACGGCACGCGGATCAGCCGCCGCGCAATGGCTGCCGTCAGCGGATTGACGCGGTAGGTCACGGCCATGGGCACGTTGGCCATGGCCAGTTCCAGCGTGGAGGTGCCTGACTTGGTCAGCGCCGCGGAGGCCGCGGCAAACGCATCATGCTTGTCATGCACATCGGTCACGATCAGGGGCCGCACTGGCCACCGGGCCACACCCGCGCGCACGATATCGGCAATAACGGGCGAGACCGGCACCACGGCCACGATATCGGGCCTGTTGCGCTGCACGAAGGCCAGCATGCGACCAAAGACCGGCAGCAGGCGCGGCGCCTCCGAGCGGCGGCTGCCGGGCATGAGCACAAGGATGGGCGCCTCTGGCGCAATTTTGTAACGCGCCCTGAAGGCCGCAGCCGACCCCTCATCCGCCCCCGACTGCACCACCGGATGACCAACAAAACGCGCTTCGATGCCGTGGCGTGCGAAGAATTCCGGCTCGAAGGGCAGCAGGCACAGCATGCGCTCCCACAGGCCGGGAAATTCGCGCACCCTGTGCTCGCGCCACGCCCAGACCTGCGGGGCCACGTAATGCAGGCGGGGAATGGAGAGCGGCGCGATCCGGCGCAGCAGGCGCAGGGTAAAGCCGGGGCTGTCGATGGTAATGACCAGCGCGGGCCTGCGCGCGGTAATATCCGCCACGGCCTGATCGAGCCTGCGCGAGAGGTGGCGGATGCGCGGCAGCACCTCGAGCAGGCCCATCACCGCAAGGTCACGCAGCGGAAAAAGCGATTGCAGCCCCTGTGCGTGCATGCGCTCCCCCCCGATGCCCGCAAAATGCAGGTCAGGCCGCAACTGGCGCAGCGCGATCATGAGGCGGCTGCCCAGCACGTCGCCGCTGGCTTCCCCCGCCATGATCCATATGGTCGGGCCGGAGGGGGAACCGCCCGCAGGCGCAGGGGGAATGGAAGGCTTGGTCATGCCAGACCGGCTTATCGTGTCGGGACAAAAGGCGCAAATGGCAGTGGCGAAAATATCTGCCGCCCCATGCGTGATCCCTGCCCTGTTTCAGGTCTGAAGCTTTTTGAAAAAAGCTTCACCAAAAACTTCTTTACAATTTTCTGGCCACTTACCGGGCCTTGAGCAGGCTCGTTATGCTGGCGCGAATATCATCGGGCAGAGGCACGTAATTCAGCGTCACCGCCGCCTCGCTGCCATGCGCCATGCTCCAGGTAAAGAATTCCCGCACTGCCTGGCCCTGTGGCGTATCGGCGCGGTCGGTCGGGACCAGCACATAGGTCGCGGCCATGATGGGCCATGCCCCGGTGCCATCGCCATCAAGCACATCGGCAGAATGACTGGCATCGGTTGACCAGTGGGCCGTGGTCACGGCCTGGCGGAAGCTTGCATCATCCGCCGCCACCACATCACCATGATGATTGCGCAGCCGGGCCATGGGCATGTGATTGCCTGCCGCATAGGCGTATTCAAGATAGCCGATGCTGCCTTCGGTATTGCGCACGGCGGCGGCGATGCCGTCATTGCCACGCGCGCCCTCGCCCACCGGCCATTCGATCGAGGTGCCACTGCCCTGCTCGTGCGCCCAGTGCGCCGAGACGCGGGCAAGGTAGGACGTGAACACGAAGGTCGTGCCCGACCCGTCCGCCCGGCGCACCGGGGCCACGGGCATGGCGGGCAGGGTCAGGCCGGGGTTTTCCGCCGCAATGCGCGGGTCGTTCCACATGCTGATTTCGCCGCCATAGATATCGGCCAGCAGGGGGCCGGTCAGGCGCAGCTGGCTGGCATCGACACCGGGCAGGTTCACCACCGGCACGATGGCACCCAGCACGGTGGGGAACTGGACCAGCCCGTTCTGCTGAAGCTGGGCTGCGGTCATGGGCGCGTCAGAGGCCCCGAAATCCACCGTGCGGGCCTTGACCTGGTTCTGCCCTGCCCCTGAGCCGATGGTCTGGTAATTGAGGCGGATATCGGTGGCCTTTGCCGCCCCGGCCCCCCACGCGCCATAGATCGGCGCGCCAAAGCTGGAGCCTGCGCCCGTTATGTCGGTGGCAAGGGCGGGCGTGCTGGCCACGGCCAGCATTGCTGCCAGCCCCAGCCCCCAGCCGCGCCGCTCAGCCCCGCAGGACGGCATTGCAGCTTTTATGCGCGGCGGCCACCACCCGGTCACACACAGCCTCGATCTCCGCATCGGTCAGGGTTCCGTCCATCGGCTGCAGGGTTATCTCGATGCCAAGCGACTTGTGGCCCGCAGGCACCTTGTCGCCCTCATACACATCAAACAGGCTTACGGCCACGATCAGGTTGCGTTCCGCGCCCTTTACGGCCCTGAGCAGTTTTTCCGCCGGCACATCCGCATCCACCACAAACGCAAAATCACGCTTGAGCGGCTGGAAGGCCGAGAGCGCGGGCGGCCCCTTGCGCCTGCGCTTGGGCTCGGGTACCGCATCGAGGTACAGCGTGAACGCGCATACCGGCACGTCAATACCGCGCGCGGCCAGCAGGGCGGGATGCAACTGCCCGAAATGGCCCAGCACCAGCTTCGGCCCCTGCCGGATCACGCCCGAGCGACCCGGATGGTAGTAAGCGGGGGCATCGGCGCTCAGGCTCAGCCCCTCCATCGCGGCACCCATCACCGCGAGGGCTGCCAGTGCATCGGCCTTGACCTGCCACAGGTCGACTGGCCGGGCTGGCTGGCCGGGCTGGCGGGCCGAATGGCCACTGCGGATACCGGCTGCGACCTGCTTCTGGCCATCGGCATCAAAGCCGGGGCCAACCTCGAACAGGCCGATATCAGGATAACCCCGTGCCGCGTTGGCCTTGATCGCGGCCAGCAGGTTGACCAGCGGGGTCGGGCGCATCTGGTCGAGGTCAGCGGCAATGGGGTTGAGCAGGTGCAGATCAGCGGGCGTTTCACCAAACTGGGCGGCCTGTTCCTGCGCCACGAAGGAGAAGCCGACCGTCTCGAGCAATCCGCGCGCGGCAAGCGTGCGGCGCAGGCTGGCAATACGGGCCTGCCGCGGGGCCAGGGCTGGCAGCGGCACGGCGCTATGCACCGGCAGCGACACGGCGGGCACGCTATCGAGCCCGCGCAGGCGCAGCACCTCCTCGATCAGGTCCACTTCGGGGTTGATCGCCACAGCCCCTTCCGCCGCGGCCCTGGCGCGGGCCTCGGGCAGGCCGGGCTGCTGGTCGAGCAGCATGGGCGTTGCAATGTCGTTGCGCCATGAGGGCACGTCCACCACCACATGGCGGGCGTCGCATTCGCGCACTTCAAAGCCCAGCCCTTCAAGCAGGTGCACGGCGTGATCCGGCTCCTCCACCAGGCCGCCAAGGGTTTCAAGCCGGGCGAATTCCAGATGCGCCTGCCGCTGCCATGCGGGCTCCGCCCCGGCGGAGACCACATTATCGGCCACGCCGCCGCACAGATCGATGATCATGCGCGTCGCGGCCTCAAGGGCTGCGGGCGGCAGGGCCTGGTCCACGCCACGCTCAAAGCGCTGGCGGGCATCCGAGTGCAGGTTGTGCCGCCGCCCGGACAGCGCAATGGCCACGGGGTCGAACAGCGCGCATTCCACGAACACGGTGGTCGTCTCCGCGCTCACGCCACTCTCCGCACCGCCCATGATGCCTGCCAGCGACAGCACGCCGCTGCTGTCGGCAATCACGCAGTCATCAGGCGTCATGACATGTTCGCTGCCATCAAGCGCCGTAAAGGTCTCGCCCGCGCCCCGGCAGATGGTCAGTTCACCGCCACGGATCCTGTCCGCATCGAACACATGCAGCGGGCGGCCGAGGTCATGGGTGAAGAAATTGGTGATATCGACCAGCGCCGAGATCGGGCGCAGGCCGATCGATTCCAGCCTGCGGCGCAGCCATGCCGGGCTGGGGCCGTTTTTCACGCCTCGGATGGTGCGCCCGAGCACCCACGGGCAGGCCTCGGGGTAGGTGATGCGCCAGTTGATGGTGCTCTCGCCCTGCCCCTCCACGGTCTCGACCAGCCAGGGCTTCAGCTTGCCAAGGCCCGCTGCCGCCAGATCGCGCGCCACGCCACGCACGGCCAGCGCATCGCCCCGGTTGGGGGTGATGGCGATATCGATCACGGGATCATCAAGTTTGGCAAAGAGCGGGTAGGACTGGCCCGGCGCCGTGCCATCGGGCAGTTCGGCAATGCCGTCATGGTCCTCGCCAAGGCCCAGTTCACGCAGCGAGCACAGCATGCCGCCACTGGCCTCGCCACGCAGCTTGCCTGCCTTGATGGTGATGCCGGAAGCAGGAATATGCGTGCCCGGCGGCGCAAAGATCACATGCAGCCCCGCTCGCGCATTGGGCGCGCCGCACACGACCTGCACGCGCTCGAAGCCTTCGCCCGCATCGACCTGGCACACGCGCAGGCGATCGGCATTGGGGTGCTGCACGGCCTCGATGATGCGGGCAGTGCGGAAGGACGCCAGCGCGGCACCCGGGTCTTCCACACCTTCCACCTCAAGGCCGATGGTGTTCAGGGTGGCGGTGATCTCTTCCAGCGTTGCGGTGGTCTCAAGGTGTTCGCGCAGCCAGGACAGGGAGAACTTCATCGATCACAGACCTTCGTGCAGCAGGGCGGGAGACAGGGGGCTGGTGCCATAATGGCGCAGCCAGCGGACATCGCTTTCATAGAACGAGCGCAGATCGGGAATGCCGTGGCGCAGCATGGTCAGCCGCTCGATGCCCATGCCAAAGGCAAAGCCCTGCCACTCACGCGCATCCAGCCCGCAATTGGCCAGCACGCGGGGGTGGACCATGCCGGCACCCAGCACTTCCAGCCAGTCATCACCCGCGCCGATCTGGCCGGTCCTGCGCGACCAGCCGATGTCGATTTCCATCGACGGCTCGGTGAACGGAAAGTAGGAGGCGCGAAAGCGCACCGGCAGGTCCGGCATCTGGAAGAATGCGCGCAGGAAGTCCGACAGGCAGCCCTTGAGGTGGCCGAGCGTAATTCCCTTCTCGATCACCAGCCCCTCGCACTGGTGGAACATGGGCGAATGCGTGGCATCATGGTCGGCACGATAGGTGCGGCCGGGGGCGATGATGCGGATGGGCGGCTCCTGGCCCAGCATGGTGCGGATCTGCACGCCCGATGTCTGGGTGCGCAGCACGCGCTCGGGCTGGCCCTCGGCCTCGGGCGGCAGGTAGAACGTGTCCTGATCGGTCCGGGCGGGGTGATGGGCGGGCGTGTTCAGTGCCGAGAAATTGTGCCAGTCGCTCTCGATATCCGGGCCTTCGGCAACCTGGAAACCCATGGCGCCGAAAATGGCGGCCATTTCCTCGATGGTGCGGGTGATGGGGTGCAGCAGGCCGCAGGCTTCTGGCGCGCCGGGCAGCGTTACGTCCACGCGCTCGGCAGCGAGACGGGCGTTGAGGGCTGCTGCCTCGAGTTCCTGGCCACGCGCCTCGATCAGGCGGGTCAGGTCATCACGCAGGCGGTTGAGTGCCGCGCCACGTGCGCGGCGCTCATCCGGCGTCATGCGCCCGAGTTCCTTGAGCAGCGCGGTCAGCCTGCCCGACTTGCCCAACGTGCCCACGCGCACGGCATCCCACGCGCGCTGGTCGGTCGCGGCAGCGAGTGCCTGAACTGTCTGTTCCCTCAGGGTTTCGAGATCGTCACTCATAGCACCTCGCACAGGCTCTCAATCGGGCGGGCTGGCAAGGGCAGCAGTCTGGCCACCAGACCCGGCGCGTGTTTGCGCCCGCACCTGCCATGGCGGCAGGGCGCGGGCATCGTATAAAACAAAACGGGCCGCCCCTGCGGACGACCCGTTTCGTGGACCTGTCGCCACGCGGGCGGGAACAGGGATCAGGCCAGAGCGGCCTGCGCCTTCTTCACGATCTCGGCAAAGGTTGCCGCGTCGTCATAGGCGATGGCGGCGAGGACCTTGCGGTCGATCTCGATGCCAGCCTTGTCCAGGCCGTTGATGAAGCGGCTGTAGGTCAGGCCATGCTCGCGCACCGCAGCGTTGATACGCTGGATCCACAGGGCGCGGAACTCACGCTTCTTGTTGCGGCGATCGCGGTAGGCGTACTGGAGCGACTTTTCCAGACGTTCCAGCGCGATGCGGTAATTGGTGGAAGAACGACCCCGGAAGCCCTTGGAAGCTGCCAGAACCTTCTTGTGACGGGCGAGCGTCGTTACGCCGCGTTTCACACGTGCCATATCTCAGGTGCTCCTTATGCCAGGCCGTAGGGGGCCCACTGCTTTACAGTGCGGCCATCCATTTCAGTCAGCACCTGCGAACCACGGTTCGTGCGCTTCATCTTCTGCGAGCGGTTGATCAGGCCGTGGCGCTTGTTGCCGGGTCCTGCCAGCACCTTGCCGGTGGCGGTGATCTTGAACCGCTTCTTGACCGAAGACTTGGTCTTCATCTTGGGCATTTGCTTCTCCTTAAGGTTAAAGGCTGCGCCCTGCCCTGTTACAGGCAGCAACGCCATTGCGGCCGGGCATGCCCTACAGGCCCGGACGCGCGAACACGCAGGCTATAGACAACCTGGCATTCCCGATCAACCCCCTTGATGGCCCGCGCCGTGCTTTCCCCTGCCCGCCCCATGCTGTAGGAGGAAAAAGCACCATTAATAACCGGGAGGAAAACAAAATGACCCAACGCGTAGCCTACGTAACCGGCGGCAGCCGCGGCATTGGCGCGGGCATTGCCAAGGCGCTGGCAAAGGACGGGTATGACATTGCCATCTCCTACGCCCGCAACGAGAAGGCTGCCGAGGAAACCGTGGCCGAAATCCGCGCCCTGGGCCGCCGCGCCATGGCCATCTGCTGTGATGGCGAAGGCAATGGCAACCGTGCCGCGATCCAGCAGGTGGTGCGCGACCTGGGCCGCATCGATGCGCTGGTGTGCAATGCGGGCGTCTACCCCCATGGCGACGTGAGCGAGATGACCGACGCGCAGGTCGATGCCGTGCTGGGCCTGAACGTGCGCGCCGTGATGATCGAGGCCATCGAGGCCTCGCGCCACATGAGCAAGGGTGGCCGCATCATCCTGATCGGCTCGGCCTTTGCCGATCGCTCCCCCGTCCCCGGCATTTCGCTCTATTCGGCCTCCAAGGCGGCGCTGAACGGGTTTGCCCGGGGGGCTGCGCGTGACCTCGGCCCGCGCGGCATCACCATCAACGTGGTACAGCCCGGCCCGATCGATACCGACATGAACCCCGCCACCGGGCCCGCGGCCGACCTGCTGCGTAGCTTCATGTGCCACAAGGAATACGGGCAGGTAAGCGATATCGCCACCGTGGTCTCGTTCCTTGCCAGCCCGCAGGCCAGCTTCATCACCGGCTCGGCACTGACGACCGATGGCGGCATCACGGCCTGAACAACCCCTGAAGGCCCGGGCGGCACGACCATGCCGCCCGGCCCCGACACGGATCACGCGTGACGACGCCCCGCAACTCCCGTCAACCCACAAAGCCATTCCTTGGGGAATGACCAGCCATTCGCGGCAGCAGCACCGCGAAACCGTATCCGGGCAGGATGAAACGTGGCATTGATGCCGCCTGCGTCCGATCGAGAAATTCCATGCCAGACATAACACCCACCCCTACCCGGCAGGCTCCCGCCACGCCCCTTTCATTCCGGAATGGCAACATGGGCATGAAGTGGTGCTGCCTGCTTGCCCTGTCAGTTGCCCTTACCGTGCCGCTGCATGCCCTGCACCTGCCTGCCGCCATCCTGATCGGGCCGATGTTCGCCGCCGTCGTGCTGGCGGTCAATGAGGCCCACCTCCCCATTCCCGGCCCCGCCTTTTTGCTGGCGCAGGGCATTGTGGGGTGCATGATCGCACGCAGCCTGAAAGTCAGTATCTTTTACAAGGTTATGGGCGAGGGACCGTTTTTCCTGGGTGGGGTCCTGTGCGTGATCGTTCTGTGCACCCTGATCGGCTTCTGCCTGGCACGGTGGAAGGTCCTGCCCGGCAGCACGGCCCTGTGGGGCGCCTCGCCGGGTGCCGCCACGGTCATGACGCTGATGTCGCAGGGCTATGGCGCGGATATGCGGCTTGTTGCCTTCATGCAGTATTTCCGCGCCGCCGCCGTGGCCATAGCAGCGACCACCATGGCACGCAGCACAACCCCGGTCATGGCTGACGGGGCGGCAAGCGCGTTCTGGGCAATGCCCGCATCCTGGCCTGCCTTTGGCGCGACGATCGGCATCATCGTGGCCGGCGTGTACCTGGCCCATATGTTACGGCTTTCAGCCGGTGCGCTCATGGTGCCGCTTATTTTTGCAACGGGACTACAGGATATGGGTCTGCTCTCGATCGAGCTGCCACCATGGTTTCTCGCTACCGGTTACGCGGTGCTGGGCTGGGGCATCGGCCTGCGGTTTACACGCGCCACGCTGCATTATGCCGCCCGCGCGTTTCCTTACATACTGATCGCCATTACATTGATGATCGCAGGCTGCGGGGCAATGGCGCTCGTCCTGGCCCATTTCAAGCATGTCTCGCTGCTCACCGCCTATCTGGCCACCAGCCCGGGGGGCGAGGATACCGTGGCCATTATCGCAGCCACCACGCCAGGCGTTGACATGCCTTTCGTCATGGCCATGCAGACCGTGCGCTTCGTGCTCGTGCTGTTTACCGGCCCGCTATTCGCCCGCACGCTCAGCCGATGGGTGGAACGATAGCCGGAAGCACAAAAAACAGCCTTGTCGGACGACAGGCTGCAAACAACAATCAATTTTTAAGGGAAAATTTGGCTGGGGGACCTGGATTCGAACCAGGGCTGACCGGGTCAGAGCCGGTAGTTCTACCGCTAAACTATCCCCCAGCAAGGAGAGAGCGGCGCGATGCGCTGCGGTGATCAGGCATATACCGGCCTGCTTCAGGGCGCGCAACCCCCTGCTGCGCATTTTTATAAACTTTTCTCTTTTGTCTTGCGTTTTGCGCAGAACACTCAACACAATAGGTAATACCTTGGCCGTCAAACGGGTTTGGGATGAACATGGTCCAGCAGCCGCACAGTGCACAGATACGCCCGCTGGCAGGGATTGCGCCCCACCCGGCCGCCCCGCACCGCCGCTTCATGCGCGCGCCGCTTTATGCCGCCATCGACCTTGGCACCCATAACTGCCGCCTGCTCATTGCGCGCGCGGGCGAACACGGCCTGCGCGTGATCGACAGTTTCAGCCGCGCCGTGCGCCTTGGCGAAGGGCTGCACCATTCCGGCCAGCTGGCCGATGCCGCCATGGAGCGCACGCTCGCCGCCCTGCAGGCCTGCGTGGCGCGCATGGGGCTGTACGACCTGCATGGCCACCGCGCCATTGCCACCGAAGCATGCAGGCGGGCGGCCAATGGCATGGAGTTCATCGGCCGCGTGCTGCGCGAGACCGGGCTCGACATATCCGTCATTTCCGCGCGGGAGGAGGCCGAGCTGGCCCTTGCGGCCTGCACCTCGCTGCTGCAGGGCGGGCGGGCGGGCACCAGCCGCGGGCTACTGTTCGATATTGGTGGCGGCTCGACCGAGATCGCCTGGGCGCGCATCGACCGCGAGGCCGGGCGGCATGACCTTTCGGGCTATGTCAGCCTGCCGGTGGGCATCATGACCCTGGCCGAGCGCCACGGCGCCGATATCTTTACCGATCGGGGCTATCACGGCGTCGTATCCGAAATCAGCGACGTGCTGCGCGGCTTTGACGACGTGCACTGCATCGCGCGTGAAATCGCGCGCCAGAATGTCATGCTGCTGGGCACCAGCGGCACCGTGACCACGCTGGCCAGCCTTGCCCTGGGCCAGGACCGTTACGACCGGGCCAGCATTGATGGCTCCGCCCTGTCCGTGCCCCGTGCCCTGAGCATGATCGACGCCCTGCGCGCGGGCGGGCTCGAGGGGCTGGTGCGCAACCCCATCATCGGGGCGGAGCGCGCGCGCTACATCCTGCCGGGCTGCGCCATATTCGAGGCCATCGTCACCACATGGCCCATGCCGGACGTGACCGTGGCCGACCGGGGATTGCGCGACGGCCTGCTTTTACGCATGATTGGCGACCGCAGGCGACAGGCGGCCCCAGCCACCGCGCCGCCTTCCTTTTCCCTGTACAATCGTTTGGAGCACCAGGTCAGTCCCTGACCGCGTCCCGTCATGAAGCAGCGTTCCACCACCCGCATTCCGGGCAAGGCCCGTACCAGCAGTCTCACTCCCGGCGGTGACAGCGCCAGCGACGGGCAGGCCGCCCAGTCCCACCGCACCAAGACCGTAACCGTAAAGAAGGCCCGCGGGCGCACCACCGCGCAGCACCGCTGGCTACAGCGCCAGCTCAACGACCCCTACGTGCAGGCCGCCCAGAAGCAGGGCTGGCGCTCGCGCGCGGCCTTCAAGCTGATCGAACTCGATGACCGTTTTCACCTGATCACGCCCGGCACGCGCATTGTCGATCTTGGCGCGGCACCGGGCGGCTGGACACAGGTCGCGGTCAAGCGGGGGGCTGCCGAGGTGGTGGGCGTGGACCTGCTGCCGGTGGACCCGGTGCCAGGTGCGACCATCATCGAAGGGGATTTCAACGACCCCGACATGCCCGGCCGCCTGACGGAACTGCTCGGCGGGCGGGCCAACGTGGTCATGTCCGACATGGCGCCCAACACCACGGGCCATGCGCCGACCGATCACCTGCGCATCATCGGCCTGGCCGAACTGGCGCTGGATTTTGCAACGCGCATCCTTGCCCCCGGCGGCGCGTTCGTGGCCAAGGTGTTCCAGGGCGGGTCGGAAAAGCAGATGCTGGCTGAACTCAAGCGTCTGTTTACCCAGGTCCGCCACGCCAAGCCGCCCGCAAGCCGCAAGGAATCCAGCGAGCTTTACGTGGTGGCCACGGGCTTCCGTGCCCCGGATGCGGAGGCCGAGGGGGAAGGCTAAAACAGCCCGCCCCTGCCGGAGCTTCATGCCGTGTGGTGATCATCCCACAGCCATGCGGCACCGCGCACGCCCGAACTGTCGCCATGCTTGTTGCGCACGATCGGCGTGGTGCAGTTGGGGGTGATGACATAGCGCCGCATGAGGCGGGGCACACGGTCATAGATCGAATCAAGGTTCGACACGCCACCACCAAGCACGATGATGTCGGGGTCCATGAAGTTGATGGCCATGGCGCAGGCGCGGGCCATGCGGTCCATGTAGCGGTCGAGCGCGCCGATGGCGGTCAGGTCGCCTGCCTCGGCCTCCTGCTCGATATGGGCGGCGCTGCGATGGCCGGGGCCTTTCCAGTCCTGTGCAAGCGCCGAGCCGCTGAGAAAGCGCTCCATGCACCCTTCATTGCCGCAGAAGCATTTGGGCATGGGAAATTCCTCGATGCGCGGCCACGGCAGCGGCACATGCCCCCATTCACCCGCAATGTGGTTATGGCCGATCAGCAGCTTCTGGTCGACCACGATGCCCGCCCCCATGCCGGTGCCGATGATCACGCCAAACACGTTGCGATACCCTGCCCCCGCGCCATCGATCGCCTCTGACAACGCAAAGCAGTTCGCATCATTCTCGATGCGCACCTCGCGCCCGAGCGCTGCCGTCATGTCAACGATCAGGGGCTGGTTGTTGAGCCACGTGGCATTGGCATTCTTGATCACGCCCGTATCGGGGCTGATGGAACCGGGAATGCCGATTCCAACCGTGCCGGTGCCCCCGAGTTCATGATCAACACCCCGGATAAGGTCGCACATGGCCTCGATGGCCGCAGGATAGTTGCCAGGATTGGCAATGCGGCGACGCAGCAGCTCTGCGCCATCCATGCCGAGGGCGGTTATTTCGATCTTGGTACCACCAAAATCAATTCCAATACGATAGTCGGCCATCCGGAGTCTTTCTTTCATCATGTTTTATCAGTGGCGCATTTGCTTTTATGATCGTACCTGCACGCAACATCAAACCCTGATGCAAGGGCATAGCTGCCAACCACCAAGGAGGCATGGCCACCCATGAGTGAAATCCTGCTAGACGCGCGCGGCCTGACCTGCCCGCTGCCCGTGCTCAAGGCCAACCGCATGCTGCGCGGGCTGCCCCCGGGCGCGCGGCTGCGCGTGATCGCGACCGACCGGGCCTCGGTTGCGGATTTCCAGGCTTTCTGCCGCGAAACGGGCCATGCCCTCATCGCTTTTGGCGAGGAAGGCGGCACGCTCTCCTTCGTCATCCGCCGCAGGCCCGACACAACACCCACTACCCCCGCGTCACCGGCCCCGGCCTAGACTCCAAAATGCCGTAAAACACGTTGTCCCCTTGGCAGGAGGGCCTACAAGGATGTAATGCCTCCGCCAGCCCCGTTATTTCAGGAAGTGCCGCGCCCACATGACCGATGACCTGACCAACCTTTCCTTCGAGGAGGCTCTGGCCGAACTTGAAGCCATCGTGCGCCAGCTTGAGGTCGGCCAGCTGCGGCTGGAAGACGCGATCACCGCCTATGAGCGTGGCGCCGCCCTGCGACAGTACTGTCAGAAGAAACTGGACGAGGCCGAGGCCCGCGTTCAGGCGATTGTCCAGCGTGCCGATGGCGCGCTGGAAGCGAAACCAATGGATTGATGCACCAGATGAGCCAAACAACAGCACCCTCGTCCCAAACAGACGGAACGGATCGCATGGTCCGTCTGCGTGCATCCATGTCCGCGCGCGCCACTGCCATCGAGGCGATGATCGACCGCCTGCTCCCGCGCGTGGAAGGCGGCGAGGCCCGCCTGATCGATGCCATGCGCTATGCCACCCTTGGCGGCGGCAAGCGCCTGCGTGGCTACCTGGTGGCCGAAGTGGCCAGCCTGTTCAAGGCCAGCCCTGAGGCGGCCGACCGTGTCGCAGCCTCGGTCGAGATGCTGCATGCCTACTCGCTCGTGCATGACGACCTGCCCGCCATGGATGATGACGACCTACGCCGGGGCCAGCCCTCCACCCACCGCAAGTTTGACGAGGCCACCGCCATCCTCGCCGGTGACGCGCTGCAGACCATGTCGTTCGACATCCTGGCCAATCCGCTCACGCATGCCTCAGCCGAAGTGCGCATCAACCTCGTGCGCGCGCTGGCCGATGCCTCGGGCGCGGCTGGCATGGTGGGTGGCCAGATGATCGACATGGAAGGCGAAGGCCGCGCGCTGTCGCTTGAGGAAGTCGCCCGCCTGCATGCGCTCAAGACCGGCTGCCTGATCCGCTATTCCGCCGAGGCCGGGGCCATCCTTGGCCAGGCCAGCGACGACGTGCGCAAGCGCATCTCGGCCTATGGCCGTGACCTTGGCGCCGCCTTCCAGATTGCCGATGACGTGCTCGACGCCACCGCCAGCGCCGAGGAACTCGGCAAGACCGCAGGCAAGGACGAGGCGGCGGGCAAGTCCACCTATGTCGCCCTGCTGGGCGTGGAAGGCGCCGCGCGCGAGGCACGGCGCGTGGCCGAGCTGGCTGAATCCCATATCGACATCTTCGGGCCAGAGGCGGATCGCCTGCGTGACCTGGTGCATTACGTGGTCGAGCGCAGGAACTGATCGACATGAGCGAGAGCAACACGTCCTCCACCATCCCCACCCTTGGGCGCTACGCCCAGCTTGACCGGGTGCAGTGGCCGCACGACATGCGCAACCTCTCGGTCGAGCAGCTCAAGCAGCTTGCGGAGGAACTGCGGTCGGAGACGATCGATACCGTGTCCACCACCGGTGGCCATCTTGGCGCATCCCTTGGCGTGGTTGAACTGACGGTGGCGCTGCATGCCGTGTTCGACACGCCCTCCGACCGCGTGATCTGGGATGTGGGCCACCAGACCTACCCCCACAAGATCCTGACCGGGCGGCGCGAGCGCATCCGCACCCTGCGCCAGCCGGGCGGGCTTTCGGGCTTCACGCGCCGCAGCGAGAGCGAATACGACCCGTTTGGCGCGGCCCACTCCTCCACCTCCATTTCCGCGGGCCTGGGCATGGCCGTCGCCCACCACCTGCGCGCCGAGGAAGACCCCTCCTACCGCGAGCGCAACGTGATTGCGGTGATCGGCGATGGCTCGATCTCGGCGGGCATGGCGTATGAGGCGATGAACAACGCCTCGCATTGCGGCCCCGGCGCCGAGCGCCTGATCGTGGTGCTCAACGACAACGAGATGTCGATAGCCCCCCCGGTGGGCGCCATGTCGAGCTACCTGTCGCGGCTGATGTCGTCGCGCAAGTTCCTGAACCTGCGCGAACTCGCCGCCAAGATGGCCAAGCGCCTGCCCGGCCGCCTCGAGCGCACCGCCAAGAAGGCCGATGAATACGCGCGCGGCATCATGACCGGCGGCACGCTGTTCGAGGAACTCGGCTTCTATTACGTCGGCCCCGTTGACGGGCATGACATGAACCAGCTCGTCCACATCCTGCGCAACCTGCGCGACGCCGAGGATGTCGGCCCCGTGCTGCTGCATGTCATCACCGAAAAGGGCCATGGCTACAGCCCGGCCGAATCGGCGGGCGACAAGTATCACGCCGTCTCCAAGTTCAATGTGGTCACCGGCGAGCAGAAGAAGGGCCCGTCCGGGCCGCCAAGCTACACCTCGGTGTTTGCGAAGGAACTCGTGCGCCAGGCCGCGACTGACGACAAGATCGTCACCATCACCGCCGCCATGCCGTCGGGCACCGGGCTCGACAAGTTCGCCAAGGCCTATCCCGACCGGTTCTTTGACGTGGGCATTGCCGAGCAGCATGCCGT
>NZ_QQBI01000070.1:0-2500 GCF_004302915.1 Komagataeibacter xylinus
CCTTCAGGTTATGAGCCTGACGAGCTACCGGGCTGCTCCACCCCGCGATTGTAGGGGAGACTGGAAGACCTGGCGGCGACCGACTTTCCCGTGCCTTAAGGCACAGTATCATGGGCGCTGGGGGTTTTCACGGCCGAGTTCGGGATGGGATCGGGTGGATCATTCCCCGCCATGGCCACCAGGTCATCCAGTCTCCCCGGTATGGGGTATGGCTGGAAGTGGATGGGTTGGTGTGTATGGTGATGTGTTGAGAGTGGATGACTGCTGTGCATGTGTGTTGCCCTTTTAAGGGGGCGATGGAATGAGCCTATTGGGCGATTAGGACCAGTCAGCTGCACGCATTACTGCGCTTCCACACCTGGCCTATTGACGTGATGGTCTATCACGGCCCTTGGGGAGACCTTGTTTTGAGGTGGGTTTCCCGCTTAGATGCTTTCAGCGGTTATCCCGTCCACACTTAGCTACCCGGCTGTGCCGCTGGCGCGACAACCGGTGCACCAGAGGTATGTTCATCCCGGTCCTCTCGTACTAGGGACAAATCCTCTCAAGTCTCCAACACCCACGGCAGATAGGGACCGAACTGTCTCACGACGTTCTAAACCCAGCTCACGTACCACTTTAATCGGCGAACAGCCGAACCCTTGGGACCTGCTCCAGCCCCAGGATGTGATGAGCCGACATCGAGGTGCCAAACCTCCCCGTCGATGTGGACTCTTGGGGGAGATCAGCCTGTTATCCCTAGAGTACCTTTTATCCGTTGAGCGATGGCCCTTCCACGCGGGACCACCGGATCACTATGGCCGACTTTCGTCTCTGATCGAGCTGTCACTCTCACAGTCAGGCGGGCTTATGCCATTGCACTCGACAGCCGGTTTCCGACCGGCCTGAGCCCACCATCGCGCGCCTCCGTTACACTTTGGGAGGCGACCGCCCCAGTCAAACTGCCCACCATGCAGGGTCCCGGACCTGGCTAACAGGCCTCGGTTAGACATCAGAAACAGTCAGGGTGGTATTTCAAGGATGGCTCCACCGGAACTGGCGCCCCGGTTTCAAAGCCTCCCACCTATCCTACACAGAATGTCTCTGATGCCACTGCAAAGCTGCAGTAAAGGTTCATAGGGTCTTTCCGTCTGACCGCGGGTACCCCGCATCTTCACGGGGAATTCAATTTCGCTGAGCCGATGCTGGAGACAGCGGGGAAGTCGTTACGCCATTCGTGCAGGTCGGAACTTACCCGACAAGGAATTTCGCTACCTTAGGACCGTTATAGTTACGGCCGCCGTTTACCGGGGCTTCAATTCAGTGCTTGCACACCTCCTCTTAACCTTCCGGCACCGGGCAGGCGTCAGGCCGTATACGTCGTCTCTCGACTTCGCACAGCCCTGTGTTTTTACTAAACAGTCGCTACCCCCTGGTCTGTGCCACCCGCCCATGGTTGCCCACTGACGGGTCTTGCTTATCCCGAAGTTACGCAAGTAATTTGCCTAGTTCCTTCAGCATCGTTCTCTCAAGCGCCTTGGTATTCTCTACCAGTCCACCTGTGTCGGTTTCGGGTACGGTCTATATGCCAGAGCTATTTCCTGGAATACTCCAAAAGCCAGATCAATCCGATAAGACCTGACAACATATTGTATTCGTCACTTCTGGCAGGCCCGGGAATATTTGCCCGGTTTCCATCGACTACGGCTTTCGCCCTCGCCTTAGGGGCCGGCTCACCCTGCGCGGATTAACCTTGCGCAGGAACCCTTGGACTTTCGGCGACAGTGTTTCTCGCACTGTTTGTCGCTACTCATGTCAGCATTCGCACTTCCGATATCTCCAGAGAGGGTCACCCCGTCTCCTTCACAGACCTACGGAACGCTCCGCTACCGCGCATTCATAGAATGCACCCACAGCTTCGGCACGTGGCTTGAGCCCCGTTACATTTTCGGCGCAAGGTTTCTATTAGACCAGTGAGCTATTACGCTTTCTTTAAAGGATGGCTGCTTCTAAGCCAACCTCCTGGTTGTTTTGGAATCCTCACATCCTTTCCCACTTAGCCACGATTTGGGGGCCTTAGCTGGTGGTCTGGGCTGTTTCCCTCTCGACAATGGACCTTAGCACCCACTGTCTGTCTGCCGAGCTCATACTTCCGGGTATTCGGAGTTTGGTTAGGTTTGGTAAGGCTTTGGGCCCCCCTAGCCCATCCAGTGCTCTACCCCCCGGGGTAATACTCGACGGTCTACCTCAATAGATTTCGCGGAGAACCAGCTATTTCCGAGTTTGATTGGCCTTTCACCCCTAGCCACAGCTCATCCCCGACTTTTTCAACAGGCGTGGGTTCGGCCCTCCAGTGCGTGTTACCGCACCTTCAGCCTGGCCATGGCTAGATCACTCGGTTTCGGGTCTTCTGCCAGCAACTCGTCGCCCTATTCAGACTCGCTTTCGCTGCGCCTACACCTAACGGCTTAAGCTTGCTGCAAACAGAAACTCGCTGACCCATTATACAAAAGGTACGCCG
>NZ_QQBI01000071.1 GCF_004302915.1 Komagataeibacter xylinus
ACAAGATCACGCTGCCCAGACGTTCTTCTACTGTTCATGCTAAACGTTGTTTAGCGTACTTTCCACACGATGGCCTCTATAAGCACCGACATGTCGACTGATATGGTCCGCTGGACGGTTTCGGTCTCCCGCGAAACCGATATCGCCGTACGTGGTTTCCTGGCGCAGCATGGCATGAAGAAAGGCGACCTGTCGCGCTTCATCGAGGAGGCGGTGCGCTGGCGTGTGTTCGACAGGACGATGGCGGAAGCCCGGAGTGGGTTCGCAGATATGGAGCCGGACGCGCTGGAGGACCTGATCGGTGAGGCCGTGACCGCCACGCTGGCAACAGACAAGTCCAGCTAAAGCGTGCGTCTGGCCACCAAGACCAATCTTCTCATCAGTGCCCTGCTTTTTGAAAAATCCCTGCCAGCGTATCTGCTCGGGCTATGGCAGGCAGGACAATGCGAGTTACTGACTTCGACCGAGCAGCTAGACGAACTGCGGCACGTGACCCGGTATCTCAAGATCCTCGCTCATCTGCCGCCTGCCCTCTGATCAATGAAGGTCGGGACTTGACAGCTCTCATTGCGGATCAGCCAGAACATTATTAGGCTATTGTATATAGAGCAAATATGATGTCAGCATGCTCTCATGCTCTCATGCTCTCATGCTCTCATGCTCTCATGCTCTCATGCTCTCATGCTCTCATGCTCTCATGCTCTCATGCTCTCATGCTCTCATGCTCTCATGCTCTCATGCTCTCATGCTCTCATGCTCTCATGCTCTCATGCTCTCATGCTCTCATGTTAACACGATGACATTGAAATGAGTGCCAACACATCGGCTGGAGATATATGAAATGTTCGGTTCGATTAAATTATTCGTTTTTTGTGAGTTAGATATTGAGTTATCAAAATATCATGATAATGAGTTAATATGTTAACACGGAAACATGATGGCATGAAAACAATCGCGATCATTAGTCAGAAGGGGGGGGCTGGGAAGACGACGCTTGCCCTGCACCTGGCGACCAGTGCCAGTGCCGCTGGATACGTTTCTCTTATCCTCGATACAGACCCTCAAGCGACTGCAAGTTCATGGAAAGCGTGGCGAGGGGATGCCGACCCGGATGTGGTGGATTGTGCAGCCCACGCCTTGTTATCAAGAAAGCTGGAGCAAGCCTCTGAACTAGGCGCAGAGCTATCAATAATAGATACCCCGCCTCATGCCGATATTATGGCGCGTGAGGCGTGCCGTGTCGCTGACTTCTTATTGATTCCATGTAGACCACGCGCTTTCGATATGGATGCTGTCAGAACAACGGCAGAACTTGTGCGAGCCAGTGGCAAGCCTGCCTTTGTGATTTTTACTGCAGGGCCTCCTCGTGCGCCTCAAGTTTATAGAGAGGCGGCTGCGGTCGTGGCGCAGTTCGGCATCCCTGTTGCTCCTGTTGTCTTGTCAGAGCGTGCGATTTTTCATCATAGCGTTGGTTCCGGTCAGACTGCGCAGGAAGCGGAGCCGGAAAGCAAGGCTGCTGCTGATGTGGCACGGTTGTGGAATTGGGTGTGTGATCAAGTTAACATGCCATCACACAAACAAGATGATACAAAAACACGTTAGCAAATTTCTAAGTTAAGGACGTACAGCATGAGTCGGTTTGCTGGTCTCAAAAAGACGGTCGCGCCATCGGTTGTGGAACCGGAAGCGCAAGCAGTGGTAGAGAAAGCCCGCCCGCGCAATCCGAGAGAAGGTAAGCGGGCTGTGGTGGGATATTTTTCCCCAGCGGTTAGCAAGGGACTACATCAACTCGCCCTTGATACTGATACAACTATTCAGGGTTTGATTGGGGAAGCCATTGATGACCTGATGCGTAAGCACGGGCGCCATCCTTTTGGAGAGCGCTGACCCCTATTTCACGTAGAAGTATGCTTGTATATTTGCACAATCAGGGTTGACCGCGCTTAGCAAACCACGTCTCGCAGAACTTGATGAAATGCCGCTCGGGATTCTTCGGGGCGATCTCGTTATCACCCAGCCACATACGCCATTCTCTTTCGAGATGGTGTACATCCCAACCTGGTGCGACGTTCCGAGCATCCCCGTAAATATCAGGATCGAGCGCGCCCATCCAAGCCTCTGCTGCGGGCTCGGCAGCTTTCATCGTGCCGCGATTGATAAATGTTACCATGTCTTTCTGGAGATCGAATTCGACACGGTAATCTGGCAGATGATCGCTCGCTGCGAGATTTTTTATCATCTGTCGGAATAGCTTTTCTGGGCTTTGAGAGCCTGATTTTTTCAACAGAATCTCAAGAGAGACTTTCCATGCTGTTTGCTGACCGCAATGCTTGCGGGCTAGTTCATAAACGCGTCGTTCCAACGGTTTGCGTAGCCGGAAATAATCACGGTGTAGTGTCAGAACATCATTGCTCTTGATTGCGTTAAAGACCCAATCCGACAGCTTGATTTCGCAATGCAACAGGCGGCCGTCGAGGCCGAGTTTACGGCGGATGGATGAAGCGTCGATCAGGCCAAAACCGTCCACCTGTTCTTCGTCGCCTGTGACAATGTTGGTGCGGATACGGGTTCCCTCAAGGCGGTCGAGGGCTTCGATGAGGGCCTTATAGTCTTTACCTGCCGTACCGCGATTGGTGAAGATAAGTAAGTCACGGCTGCTGATCCGCACCCGTTGCGATACCTTCTCCCCGGCTTTTAGCTTCGCCATGATCTGTGAAATGCAGTAGATCAAAATATCCTTGTCGTAGATTGTAGCAAGACCCTTCACGCTTGGCGTGATTTCCAGCCATTGCCCATTATGCTCATAGCGGCGAATGGAAGTCTCAGGTTTTTTGGACAAGGAATAGAACGGATGCTCCATTTGGGGCATCACATCCTTAAGTACCGCATCTGCCACGTCGCAGATGAACAGGTCATGCTGAGGATGACGCTCCGGTAAAAGAGCCTCATAAACAACTGGCTGATTCGGGGTTTCAGATACCATAACTTACGTTCGGGGTTTCAGATACCCGTGTCAAGTGATTCGGGGTTTTAAATACCGGAAGCAAGATTCGGGGTTTCAGATACCAAGATTCGGGGTTTTAAATACCAAGATTCGGGGTTTTAAATACCAAAACAGCGGAATTATGATAATTTATCTTTTTAAATCATCTGCTTATGGACCCATTGGAATCCCTTAACACAGAATCTAACACATATTTAACACCGTCTTTGGTTTCTCATCCTGTGGATAATTTCTCAAATCCTAAAAATTCCAAATTTAAATTTGATCACCGCCTCTTGGGGGCTCTGCCCCCGCCGGCTCGCGGCCTACGGCCGCCCCGATCGCGCTTCGCGCGATCTCCCACCCGGCATCCCCCTGCTCGCCCTTTCCGGGCTGCGCTAAACGGACACGCCTTCGGCGTGAAAATATCATATGACAATGCGATAAACGCATCCTCCCCGCCTGCGTCGGCACCTTCGGCGCCCTACGGGGCTCCCGCTCCGCGCTCGCCCGACGCCTGCAACGCCAGAAAAACCGGGCAAGACCGCAATCTGCTCAAGACACAACGGAGTTCAAACGGTCATTCAGCGACTCACATGTTGCAGCATGCCCACCAGGCGCTACAGGGCGACCATACAGGCGTTACCAAACGTGGTGACTAGTTGGGGTAGACCATAGAGGGAATTACGCTCTGTACGGCCTCCCAGAGTGCTCTACGGGCATTGCAGGGAATTGACGGCCTGGTCACATCCTTTTACCTGCCTTCTTGAACAGGGGGCAGGCCATGTGTATGATGTGTAAATGAAGAGTGCCGATCTGATCCGGGAGCTGGAAAAAGCAGGCTGGAAGCTGGATCGCGTGCGCGGTTCACACAACGTCTTCAAACATCCATCGCGACCAGGGATCGTGGTCGTCCCTCATCCCAAAAAGGATCTGGGCACCGGTCTGGTTGCCGCCATCCGCAAACAGGCGGGTCTCTAGGAGGATCATCATGCGCTATCCGGTTGTTATCGAACGGGGCAGCGAGACAACGGCATTTGGCGTTGTCTTTCCTGACCTCCCCGGCTGCTTTTCGGCAGGCGACACGCTCGATGAAGCCATTTCCAATGCGGAAGAGGCCGCTGCGGCATGGATCGACGCCACGCTGGATGCCGGAGAGGCTGTGCCTTCTCCCAGCACGCTCGACGCCATCCAGAACAACCCGGATTATGAGGGCTGGACAGTGGGCTTTGTCACCATTGATCCGGCCGTCCTCGATGACCGGGTGGAACGGGCGAACATCTCCCTTCCCCGCCGCGTTCTGGAGCGGCTGGATGCGCTTGCCAGATCATCCCATGAGAGCCGTTCCGGCATGATCGCGGCCATGACCCTGCAGGCAAGGCTTAAGCCGGTGGTCAGGAGCAAATGAACAACCAGAACAGGGGAGATCGGGCGATGTAGGTACGCCCGGAAATCACTCCGTGCGTCATGGAGGGGAAGCTCCCATGTCTCGCACCTATCATCACAGCCGTAGATACGGCCGGAACCATCGCTGGGCCAACCGGCCGGATCGCTGTGGCTATGGAGGCTCACGTGATGCCTCTGAATCTCCAAACTGGTACAGCCATCTGCACGATATCCGCCCTGGCCGTCATCATGACAGGCATATTGCCCACCTGATCATCAAGGGCGATCTCGATCCTCTCGAGGCGGTCTTTCCGTATACCGGAACCAGACGCCCCCACGAATATTACTGGTAATCTTCAGCGCGGGATTTCGTCTCTTCCCTCAAATACCCTAACCTGACCTGATGATTGAAGAACGCGCAGTCAATGACTGCAATGCTGTCATTGCCTAATGGAGGTTCCCGTGGCCGTCATGACCATCCGCAATCTCGATGACAGTCTCAAGCACAGGCTTCGTCTGCGCGCAGCACAGCATGGGCGTTCCATGGAGGAAGAGGTGCGCGATATCCTGCGCTCGACTCTTTCCGCTGAAGTGTCGCAGGGGGTGGATGCCGGTCAGGCCATCCACCAGCGTTTTGCCAGGCTGGGCGGGGTAGACCTGCCTGCCGTGTCCCGTGAGGCCATCAGGGATGTGGATTTCGGAGTGTGATCGTTCTCGACACCAACATCCTCTCCGAACTGATGCGCTCCGGGCCTGACGGGGCGGTGCTGGCCTGGATGTCCCGTCAGTCCATGATGACCATCTTCATTACGACCATGACCCAGGCCGATATCCTGTATGGGCTGGCGCTGCTGCCGGAAGGACGACGGCGGGATCTGCTTGAATTATAGGTTCATTGAACCTATAATTTAGCATGAGGCCACGGCGGACAGTCGAAGACCTGTCATTCGAAATGGACGATGACCAGAGCAGTGATCCGATCGCAACCCTGGTTATTCAGGCTCCCGGTGTCGTTCTGATGGTCATGGCTGAATTCAGTGTCGATCGATCCCAAGGATTCATGAAGCTGGCCAAGACTCACAT
>NZ_QQBI01000072.1 GCF_004302915.1 Komagataeibacter xylinus
CACTTCATGTCCCAGGCGGCGCAGATGCCATGTCATCTGCCGCGAGCCATAATACGGCCTTTCCAGGAACTGGGCGTGGAGGGTTCGAAAAACCCGCTGGTTTTGAAACCAGCTCTGTGATTCCATTCGTCCGGTTCTGACTGAGGGAATGGCGGTATGAAGCAGACGGGATTTTTTGACGTTGAAGAGCGGCTTGCCCGCTTGAGCGGGCTTGGTGATCAGCTCGAAGCATTTTCCCGGACTGTGGATTTTGAAGTCTTCCGCCCTGACCTGGAGAAGGCTCTGGCGTATTCTGACGGCAGCAAAGGCGGACGACCGCCATTTGATCCTGTGCTGATGTTCAAAATTCTGGTGATCCAGACGCTCAACAATTTGTCTGATGAGCGGACGGAATATCTGATCAACGATCGCCTCTCCTTTATGCGTTTCCTTGGTCTGGGACTTTCAGATCGGGTGCCGGATGCCAAAACGGTCTGGCTGTATCAAAAGCGTCTGACCCAGGCGGGTGCGATCGATTGGCTGTTCAACCGCTTTGATGCCACCCTGCGCAACGCCGGGTATTTGCCGATGTCAGGCCAGATCCTGGATGCCACGCTGGTAGCGGCTCCGAAGCAGCGGAACACCAATGCAGAGAAAGCCGATCTTCGGGAAGGACGTATTCCTGAAGACTGGCAGGACAAACCCGCAAAGCTGTCGCACAAGGATCGTCATGCGCGATGGACACTGAAGTTCACGAAGGCGAAGCGGCAGGATGATGGAACCATGCCATCCAGCGATCTCGCTATCCCGTTCTTTGGCTATAAATCGCATGTTTCCATCGATCGAAAATACCGGTTCATCCGGAAATGGAAAACAACGCATGCCGCCGCCAGTGATGGCGCGCGATTGAGAGAGGGGCTGCTGGATAAAACCAATACAGCCTCAAGTGTCTGGGCTGACACGGCCTACCGCTCAAAAGCCAATGAAGACTTCATGGAAAAGCAGGGCTTTGTCTCCAAGGTTCATCGCAAAAAGCCGCATCTCAAGCCTATGCCCCGGCATATCCAGAAATCGAATGCAGGAAAATCCATTATCCGGTCGCGTGTCGAGCATGTCTTTGCCGATCAGAAGTCACAGACGGGGCTGTTTGTCCGGACTGTCGGTATCAGCCGAGCCACCATGAGGATCGGGCTCGCCAATATCGTCTACAATATGCGCCGCTTCCTCTTCCTCGAAAGATTGAACGCGAGCGCATAGCCATCCAGCGGAGGACAACTCCCAATCTGCTCAAAACGCAGACCGGAGGCCATCGCAAAAACCGTCAATCAAATCGCCAAAACCCAGAAATTACCGGCCAAGCACATCAATCAGGGGTTCTTCGAACCCTCCAGTTTATGAACTTCCACTGATATTTTCATAAATTCATATAAGATTCATATAAGATTCATAATAAGTTCTTTAGGCGATTATCACAGCATGTATTAAATATTATCTATAAATAATATTGTTAGGATATTCCTGTGTCTATGTATGCAAAAAATATGCTATTGATGTCAGGCGCTTTTTCTTGTGTGTATTCATTTTGTTTACATAGCGCTCATTCACAAACAGCGTCAAGGCAAATAAGCATAATGGAAAAACAAATCAATTATTTACAGAAACAAATTCAATATATGAAAATTCAGCAGGTTAAACAAGATAATGAAGTTCGTTTAGTTAAAGAAACTGCTTTGAATCGTGAGAAAATATCGACAGATCCTGCCTATAATAGGCCAATTATAATTGGCAATCCTAATGCAGATAATTATGCAATAAATCGTCCATGGATTACAATTGGAGGAACAGACCCTCGGAGTGAACCCACAACCTATGGTCAAATAACAGGAATGCCAGTTTCTCCTTCTGGGAATACCACAAATGGACTGTTCCACAAAGGTCAATTTAATGTAGGCCGCATATCTATTATTTTGGGTGGATATGTAGAAATGGCAGGTATATTTAGATCGAGAAATGAAACCGCTGATATTAGTTCAAATTTCTCTTCTATACCATGGATGAACTCGCCAAATGCGCATATGAATGAATTCCATGAAACAGAAAGGCAAAGTAGGTTCTCAGCACTAGTTGGTGCAGATATCACCGATAAGTGGCATGTATCTGGTTATACAGAAGTCGATTTTCAAGGGGCTGGATCTGCATCAAACTCACGACAAAGCAATAGCTATGTTTTAAGATCACGAGTAATGTATGGCGAATTTGAAAATAAAATAGATGATTTTTATATTATGGGAGGACAGTCATGGTCCTTGGCCACTCTTTTTAAGAAGGGTATGGATACAAGAAGTGAGCAAATACCACTTGTTATTGATGCTCAATATGTTCCTGGTTTTACATGGACACGAAATACAGGAATTCGTATTGTAAAAGGATTCCATAATCATGAATATCATATTGGTCTATCCCTAGAAAACCCGCAATCGGTATGGGGAGGAACAATATACACTCCAAGTGAAGAAAAAATAACATACAACAATTCTGGTGGACAAGTTGAAAATGTTTCCACAACTTATTCAGATGATGTCGCGCCCGACATTATTTTAAAAGGATCAGCAGATCCCAAATTTGGTCATTTTGAAGCTTTCGGAATTGGTAGATTCATACATGATCGGGTCAGTTACATTGGAACAGGAAAAAGTCATACCAAATTCGCTGGTGGTGGTGGCGGCGGAATGGTTATTCCTGTTGTGAAAAAGTATTTCGACTTTCAAGCATCTGGGTTGGCTGGTTACGGAATAGGTCGTTATGGAACAACAAATTTACCTGATGCCACAACTAATATTCATGGATCTCCAGCCCTACTCCCTGAAGCTCAAGTATTAATAGGGTTGATCGGACACCCATATAAATCAGTTGATATATATGCATACGGTGGTATGGAAAATATACTTTCTCGCAGTTCTTACAATGTTAATGGAACTCCATATGGCTATGGTAATATAGGGTACAATGTCTCAGGATGCCAAATTGAAAATGCTCCAAGCGCTATGGCCTGTAATGCCAACATTCGTCGAGTTTCTCAAGGAACAATAGGTTTTTGGTGGCGTTACTTTCAGGGAGATTATGGCACATTATCATTTGGCGCACAATTCTCTCACACCGATGTTGCTGGATTCTCAGGATATGGAGGAACGCCGCATACAGACGATAATATGGCTTTCTTATCCCTTCGATATCTGCCATTTCAATAATTTTTTAATTTACAAAAAATATAATTTATTACATTTATAAAAATTAAATTCATATTAGGGCGCTATGAAAATAAGAGTAAAAATAGATATTTCTTATATTGGTGAGCAAGTGGCCCACCAATGTTTTCTTGAAAACAGAAATATCGATGATTTAGATTTATATTTAGCTGGTGCGGCTTACGCCATATGTTTTTCTTTATTCACAGAAAAACCATGGATGAAAGAAAAATTCGCTGAAATAGGTAGCGAAATAGCAAAATCTGGAACTAGAAAATTTTCAGAATTAATGGAAATGGAAATATTGAAAAAATCCTATCCAGAAGGGAATGCATAATATTTTTTAGAGCCTGATTCGAAAGTTCTTTAACCCTGACAATGCTTTGCAGTCCGTCGTGTGAGCATTCGGATCGAGGCAATCAATGTCCATGCGGTTGAGGAAGCAATGGACTTTTCCCAATCTTTGGCGAGCCGCCTGCACCGTCCCAGCCAGGCGAATGTCCGTTCAACCACCCAGCGGCGCGGCAGGATCTGAAAGCCCTTCGCCGTATCGGGCCGCCTGATGATTTCGATCGTCCATTTTCCCATGGAGGCGAGCGCGGATCGCAATTTGTCGCCAGCATAGCCGCCATCAGCGAAGATGTGGCGCAGCCAAGGAAAGCGCCTGCGTATTGCCGCCAGGACATCAACCGCCCCATCACGGTCCTGGATGTCGGCGGCATGAACGAGGAGAAAGATCAGGAAGCCGCAGGTATCAGTCACGATATGGCGCTTGCGGCCCTTGACCTTCTTGCCCGCGTCATAGCCCGAAAGCCCGCCGCTTTCCGTAGTTTTCACCGACTGGCTGTCAATCACGCCCGCGCTCGGAGAGGCTTCACGCCCCTCGATTTCGCGCAGGCTCATGACCAGCACCGTATTCATGACCTCGAACAGCCCGGTATCACGCCAGGCGTAAAAATAGCGCCTGACGGTCGAGACCGGCGGAAAGCATTTCGGCAGCAGGCGCCACGCGCACCCGGCCGAGGCTATGTAGAGCATCGCATTGACCACCTCGCGCATATCCGTCGTGCGGGGGCGGCCACCCCGTTTCGCCGGGGGTATAAATGGCATGATCAAAGCCCACTCCCCGTCCGTCGTATCCGATGGATATCGCAGTCCTTCCCGGCTATGTTCACGTCGGGCAATACCAGTCCATGTCACCATTCACTCCATCTCTTCGTAAAGACGGATGAATCACAACAGGCTGGTATTGTGTTGATTTTCACTGAGAACTGACCCGGGTAGGGCGGAAATTTTCATCGAGATTTGACCCATGCCTTCACACTCCCCGGCAGCATCTGCTGGGGGTTTGAGGAGTGATTGACATGGAGCTTCTGAGTGTGATCCGTCGGTGGCACTGCCGGGATCATCTTCCGATCCGCGAGATCGAACGCCGGACGGGACTGTCACGCAATACGATCCGGAAATATCTCCGGGCACAGAGTATTGAACCGCGGTTCCAGGTACCCGAACGTCCCAGCCGACTGGACCCGTTTGCTGACAGGCTGAGGGGATGGCTGGTCCTGGAAGCCGCTCGCCCCCGCAAGAACCGGCGCACGGCGCGACGACTGCATGAAGACCTTGTGGCGCTGGGTTATGATGGGTCCTACGGACGGGTGGCCGCTTTCATCCGGCAGTGGAAACACGAACAGCGCCAGGCACGCCAGACAACGGGTCGGGGTGTTTTCGTGCCCCTGTGCTTCCAGCCCGGGGAAGCCTTCCAGTTCGACTGGGGCGAGGACTGGGCGGTGATTGCCGGGCATCGCGTCAAGCTGCAGGTTGCCCACACCAAACTGTCCTTCAGCCGGGCCTTCATACTCAGGGCCTATCCCCTGCATGTAAATGCTGTTTCAAAATTCCCCACATGTGCTGTCGGAAAATTCCCCAGCACGGATATGGTGATCAGCCATTG
>NZ_QQBI01000073.1 GCF_004302915.1 Komagataeibacter xylinus
TCAGCCGACCAGATCCTCGCCTCGGTGAAGCGCTTTTGTCACAAGACAATGAACCGAACTTCAGATTCAGGTGACTAGGGCTAATCGACATTCAAGCGACCCAGATCATGGCTGCTGCGAGATGAATGAAGCCTGTGAAATGGATGGTTCTGCGATCGTAGCGCGTTGCGAAACGACGAAAATGTTTGAGGCGATTGAAGCATCGCTCGATACGGTTTCGGTCTTTGTAAAGAGCCTGGTCGTGCGGGATGAACACCTTGCGGTTCCGTTTTGACGGAATGATAGCCTCTGCGTTCATGACAGCAATCTGTTCGCGGAACCCATTGCTGTCATAAGCCTTATCGGCGATTACCGCGCCCGCAGTCTGGCCTTCGAGCAATGCAGATGCCTGGGTGGCGTCATGAACCTGACCGCCGGTGATAATGAACCGTAACGGTCGACCCAGGGCGTCGGCCAGCATGTGGATCTTGGTGGTTAATCGGTAATCCCCCCATTTTTAGTGGGGCATTGAATGAGAATTCAGGCAGCTGTTTTTAGGGCCTGTTAGGTCTTGAAAGACGGAACGAGTTGCATAGCTCTTTGTGATGAGCATGATGCAGTCTGTATTTTCCGATGATGCATGGTCGGTCGGGGAACCTCTGATCGAGACGGTCCGTCCAAAAGGCAAAACCCCGCCTCGCGATCTGCGGCGGACCCTGTCGGCGATTTTCTGGCGCCATCAGAATGGCGCGAAATGGCGCTCAATTCCTGCTGAACTCGGCCCCTGGTGGACGGCAGCCCAACTCTTCATCCGTTGGGCAAAGCTCGGCGTCTGGCAGGCTCTGTTTGAACAGGTGAAGGGTCAAGATCCGGCTTTAGGTATGGTCTTCCTCGACGGCACAAACATTCGGGCTCATCACAAGGCCGCCGGAGCGGCCAAAAAGGGGGATTCAGAGAACGCCGCAATGATCGTGAAGCACTTGGCCGCTCGCGTGGAGGGTTTGGCAGCAAGGTCTGCGTAGCCGCAGATGGGCATGGAAAGGCCCTGTCTTTCACCCTGACGCCAGGTCAGGCCCATGAACTCCCCTCGGCCATGGCCCTCCTTGACGCATTGCCGCACGCCCCGCGCTATGTCGTTTGCGATCGGGGCTATGCCTCGAACCAGTTTCGAGAGGCCTTATGGGACAGGGGTTCACGCCCGGTCATCCCGACAAAACGCAACGAGCCACAAGTAACCTGCCCGAAATGGGCCTATCGGCACCGACATCTGGTGGAAAATCTGTGGGCACGTCTCAAGGAGTGGAGAGCAGTCGCCACGCGGTATGAGAAAACCGCTACGTCCTTCATGGCCGTTATCTGCATCGCCGCAACAGCAGATCGCCTCAAGACCTAACAGGCCCTAGTTTCTGGGCGGGGGTTAGCCCGCTGTTCCCCATGTTGGGTCTGTCATGGTTATACCAACGGTTATGGGCACTGACCTGTGTGAGCCCACTTTCTAAGGCCGATGGATCGAATGGTGTCAGGCAAGGCGGCAAGATTATTCCAAGCTGAACAGGCGGCGTCGATGATGTGCTCGATGCCGTCGAAGACGGTATTGGCCAGCCAGTTGGCGCGCAGGAACTGCCAGATATTCTCGACCGGGTTTAGTTCGGGAGCACGGGACGGCAGGAAGATCAGGCTGACATTGCGAGGGAGCTTCAGTTTACTGGTGGTATGCCATCCTGCGCGATCGAGCAGCACGACGGCATGGGCACCGCGGGCGACGTAGCGTGAGATCTCCTCGATATGAAGTTGCATGCTGGCGGTGCCGACGAACGGCAGCACCAGGCCGGCAGCCTTGCCGCGCGCCGGGCAGATCGCCCCGAACAGCCAGGCATTCTCGTAGCGCTGATCAGCCGGTTGGCGTGGTCGCGTGCCGCGCCGGGCCCATTGGCGGACGATGCCGTTCTTCTGGCCGATGCGGGCTTCGTCCTGAAACCAGATTTCGATCGGCTTTCCCTTCGGCAGATGGCCGATATGGGCATTCAGGATGCGGGGGAAGTTTTTTGAACGCTTCCATGACGGCAGGATCCTGCCCCGGATGACGCGGCCGGGCACTGACATGGGAAAAACCAAGACGTTTCAGCAAAGTGGAAACATGCCGTTCGTGGTAGATGACACCGAAGCGCTCCTCGATCATGCGTTGCAGATCAATCCGGCGCCAGCGCACCACACCGTCACGCTGCCGATCGGGCCCGGCCTCGACCAGCGCCTTCAGTTCGGCCTGCTGTGCCCCGTTCAAACGGCAGGCCGGCCCCGGATGCTGATGATCGCGCAGGCCATCCGGCCCTTCAGCATTGAAGCGGTGGACCCAGTCCCGCAGCGTCTGGCGGTCCATGCCGCCCACGCGGGCCGCATCCGTCCGGCTCGCCCCGTCACGGATTGCTGCCAGGGCCAGAAGCCGGCGCGCAGCGTTCGCCTGCCGGCTACGCGCCGCAAGTCGCCTCAGATCAGAGGCCGAATAGTCATCCCGTAGCTTCACCGCCCTCGTCATCAGCCAGATCCTCCCGCATCAAGAGAATCAGAGCCTGCGCCGTTTGTCACTTCACACACGAGTCAGTGGCTACGTCCTTTGGTATTATATGTCCAGAGCCATTGTGTTGCGACCTCCTGCACGTCCTGAATGCTTTCAAACAAATACTGCTCCAGCCATTCCTGCCGGACAGTTCTATTGTAACGTTCAATATAGGCGTTCTGCTGCGGATTACCCGGTTGCGTATAGATCAGGGTAATCCCCTGTTTTCCGGCCCATGAAACCAACGTATGACTGACATATTCAGGGCCATTATCCATTCGGATAGCTTCTGGCCTGCCACGCCACTCCATAACCTGTTCCAGACAGCGGACAACCCGACAGGCCGGCAGGGAAAAATCAACCTCGATCGCCAGTCCTTCACGATTGAAGTCATCCAGAATGTTCAGGAGCCGAAAAGCGCGCCCATCCAAAAGCCTGTCCGCCATAAAATCCATGGACCAGACCGTGTTGGGAAGGGCCGGAACCGACAGCTTTTCAGGCTTTTCGCGAACAAGACGCTTGCGGGGTTTAATCCGCAGGTTGAGTTCCAGTTCCCGATAGATCCGATAAACCCGCTTATGATTCCAGACATGTCCCTGCACATTGCGCAGATACAGGAAACACAGACCAAATCCCCATCTCCTGTGAGCCTGGGTCAGTCCCACCAGAAGATCGGCAATCCTGTCGTTCTCCGCTGCCAGTCGCGGACGATAGCGAAAGCAGGTCTCGGATATCCCAAAAATCCGACAGGCCAGCGCAATGCTGACCCCATGATGCGCCACAGCCTGTGCGGCCAGTTCCCGGCGCTGGGCTGGCCGCTTCATTTTTTTCCAAGGGCTTCCTTCAGGATATCCGTCTGCATGCTCAGATCCGCATACATGCGCTTCAGCCGACGGTTCTCCTCTTCCAGAGCCTTCATCTGACTGATCATCGAAGCATCCATACCGCCATATTTCGCGCGCCACCGGTAAAACGTGGCGTTGCTGATCCCATGCTCCCGACACAGGTCAGGAACCGGGACACCGCCCTCAGCCTGGCGGATCACACCCATGATCTGTGCGTCAGTAAAGCGATCACTCTTCATCAGAATCTCCTCAATTCTTACGCTGAGAAAATTCTCATTCAAAAGTCACTCTTTTTATGGGGGGATTACCCGGCTTCTGTTGTTTCCAGCCTGTCCTTCATGGCAAGCCGCCAGGGTTCGGTTATCCGGCGTGGCTCCGTGTTTTCAGGAGGTGGCCGGAAATCATATGGCCTGCGGGCACAGGGACGTCCGATGGCGACCAGCGGATCAATGCCTTTTTTCCGCAGGTCCCGGACCGCCTGCCCGCTGGCGTAACCGGTGTCGGCGAGCACTGTCTTTGGGAGACCGATCGTGTGTTCCATCGACAGCACGGTGCTGGCAAAGGACGGCGCATCCGCTGACGTGGCGACAACGTCGGTTGTCACGATCAACTGACTGCCTTCGGCGCAGACCACGGCCTGGGCATTGTAAGCCTGCCGGAATTCATGGGCGTCCGAGCGCCGCATGAGGCGGCTGTCGGGATCGGTCAGACTGATCTGCCGGTCGGGTGGTGGTTCATCATCGGGCGGTTTGGGCGCCCGGCCGCGACGCCCTGTTTTTGCGTCATACACCGCCTTCTTTTTCTCGTATGCCGATCGCGCCGCTCTGCTTCCAGCCGGGCGCAGGCTTCGTCCAGCTTCGCTTTCAGTGTTTCCCGTCGGGCAAGCGCTTCCGGCAATGCCTGCGGATCGCTGTCTGTGGCATCTGCGTGCTCCGCCTGGTCCATCAGTTTCGCGATATCCACCGCCAGCTGTTCGCGCAGCGCCCTGATCCGGTCGTAGCGCAGGGAACGGTATTTCGAAGCGTCGGCATCAATTTTCGTGCCGTCGATCGATACTACACCCAGACGCAGCAGACCCGTCTCGCGCGCCAGAAGCAGGACCTGCGCAAATGCAGCTTCAATGGCTGTCCGGTTCGTCCGGCGGAAGGTCGCAATCGTATCATGATCCGGATGCAGGTTCGCCGCCACGAAGCGTACCCCGATGTCGCGATATGTCGCCCGCTCGATCCGGCGTGAGGAAAACAACCCGTTCGCATAGCTGAAGATCAGAAGGGCCAACATCAGACGCGGATGGTACTGTGCCTTGCCACCCGTGCGCACTGGCACGCAGAACGCACTCATCGGAACCCGCTCAACGGCTGCGACAATGAAATGCGCCATATCGTCAGCAGGAAGCCACGACTTCAGATCAGGAGGCAGAAGATACGGCTGAGACCGGTCAAACGGGATGAAGCTGCTCATCTCACCACCTTACAACCTCACCCCTTCACAGGGTAACCCAACCCGACAGGCTGCTAGTGTCCTGATTCTGAAGTTTCGCTGATTTTGGTAGTACGGAGGCAGAATCGCTTGACGGCCTGCAGGATGTCG
>NZ_QQBI01000074.1 GCF_004302915.1 Komagataeibacter xylinus
CGGAACGGCCGCGACGATCGCGCTGGCAGTGATCGGGCCGATACCGGGAATGCCAGCCAACCGACGGCTGACACTGCTTGCCCGATGTTCCGCGACGATCTGCTTCTCGATATCGTCGATGCGTTGCTCAGGAGCCCGCAGATGCGCGACAATTTCCTGAAACAGTTTCCGAGCGGGCTCGGGCAACATTTCCTGCTCCGCATGCAGCACTGTAATCA
Organism: Komagataeibacter xylinus; assembly: GCF_004302915.1. Taxonomy (GTDB): domain Bacteria; phylum Pseudomonadota; class Alphaproteobacteria; order Acetobacterales; family Acetobacteraceae; genus Komagataeibacter; species Komagataeibacter xylinus_C. The sequence continues at coordinate 219 of NZ_QQBI01000074.1, forward strand.
TCTGGTTCAGACCCGCGACGCCAGCTGCCGATATAATACCGAACCCGGCAAGGTGCCCCCGCAGGGCATTGACCTGCATGGTTCTTTGACGCACCAGCAAATCCCTCGTCTTGTGCTGAAGCAACGCTGCCTGCTGAGCCGGTGATTTGACTGGCACGAAGCGCATCGTCGGGCGGGTCACCGCCTCGCAGATCGCCTCGGCGTCAGCGGCATCAGTTTTACCCTGCTTGACGTAGGGCTTCACATAGACTGGCGGCATCATCCTGACCGTATGTCCGAAAGCCGCAATCGAGCGCGCCCGGTAATGCGACGTGCCACACGCTTCCATACCGATCAGGCATGGCGGGAGTGTTTCAAAAAACCGGAGAACTTCACCGCGCCGTAAGCGACGGCGTACGAGAATGTTCCCAAGACTATCGATCCCATGCACCTGAAAAACATTCTTGGCCAGGTCGAGGCCAATCGTCGAAATCGTTCCCATAGGTGGCTCCATGCGTTGTAGACGGTGACGATTTCATCCTCGCACATTTCGTGCGGGGGCCGTCCACAACATCACCTCTCATTATGGAATGCTGCGGGCCACTCTGGGTTCATACGCAGCATAATCCGTCACGCCGAAGGATCGATAGATTAGACTTCTATCAATCATAAAAATGCGATAGAATGATTGATAGAGCCTTGGGATATCAATCATGCTTTGGAATTGGCAGCTTCCGGACTGGCCACATTTTCACTTCGAGAAAAGCTGTCTGCGAGACGCCGAAACGGAGTTCCTGAAAGGTTCAGGCGTGGTCGTCGGTGCGATGCAGCATCTGGACAAAGACGCCAATCAGCATCTTGTCGTTCAACTCATGTCGCAAGAAACGGTCGAGAGCTCCGCTATTGAAGGCGAGGAGCTTGATCGGGCCAGTGTGCAATCGTCGATTGCGCGACACCTTGGCTTCGCCACAGACAGGCGACGTTCTACGCCAACTGAGGCTGGGGCCGCTGAATTGATGGCGGACCTCTATCGGCATTATGCGGCCCCTTTGACTGACCAGAGTCTCTTTGAGTGGCATGCCATGCTCATGAACGGTCGGCGAGATCTGGATGTCATTGGCAGATATCGGACGCATGCCGAGGCAATGCAGATTATCTCCGGCCCCATCCATGCGCCGCACATCCACTTCGAAGCCCCGCCATCTCGAAGCGTCCCTTCGGAGATGGCGCAGTTTATCGGCTGGTTTAACAGGACCGCCCCAAGCGGGATCGACCCCTTGCCCGCGATTGAGCGGGCTGCGATTGCGCATCTGTGGTTTGAGACCATTCATCCCTTTGAAGATGGAAATGGTCGCATCGGACGGGCTATTGCTGAAAAAGCATTGGCGCAAACCCTCGCAGCCCCAACGCTGACGGCGTTGGCCGCGACCATCAATACATACAAGAAAGCGTATTATCTCGAACTGCATCGGGCCAGCAAGACGAACCAGATAGAGAACTGGATGGTCTGGTTCTCTCAGGTCGTGTTGGAGGCGCAATCCCGCACGCTTCGGAACATCCGGTTTCTTATTGAGAAAACGCGGTTTCTGGATCGCTTACGCGGAAAACTGAACATTCGTCAGGAGAAGGCCCTGCTTCGAATGCTGGCAGAAGGGCCTGATGGTTTTCAAGGTGGCCTGAGTGCCCAGAATTATCGGTCGATTACAGGGGCGACGTCTGCCACGGCGACGCGTGATCTGGTTGATCTGGTGGCGCTTGATGCTCTTATTCGGACAGGAGAAAACCGGTATGCCCGGTATTCTCTTCGTCTCTGACAAACATGTAGTTTACTGTTCAGCCACGAAAAAACCTTCAAGGTCGCTGCTTATGGACGCGGATAATCTGACAGAGCTCCCGACCGCGCTGGATAGCATTTTCTGCCACGATTAACTGGACGGTGCCAAATAGGTGGTTGGTAAAATAGGATTTCTGTTCCCATTCATGAGGCATTTCGACAAAAATCCCAAAATGCGCTTGTTCCAGAGCCTTTCCACCCTACCTGCCTGTCTGCCCCTCCCCTGCTGCCCGCGTAGCGGTCGGCTCTGTCCTGCCGAACCGATCGCCCAGCCTAGGCCGGGCCAGCGGAAAAGAGGCAGGGGCGACCCCGGTCACCTTTTCTGCACCCAGGGGTCTTCGGACCGGGAAAGCCGGTCATGCTGAGCGACATCCGCATCCTCGGCTCCAGCAGGCGCGCGCAGGCCGCGCTGCACGCCCGCGTTGACCATTTGACACGACAGCGTCTGGCCGAGACACAGGACCCGGCGCGCTGGCGCGAAATCCTCTCGACCGCGCGGTTCACCCCGCCCCTGCCCCTGCTTCTGGCGGGCATCGAATTGCCGGACGGTAGCTATTCCCCGGATATCCCCCTCGCCCAGGGCGTGCCATATGCGTCGGCTGCCCAGCAGATGGCTCAGGACCATGTGGCCGATGTCCCATCGGGGTTCGAACTGGCTGTCGGACTGGAAATCGACGACGGTACGCCCAGCTTCCTGGCCTGGTTCCGGCCGCTCCAGCCCGTAGGAGCCTGTCCCGGGACGTCAGACGCATCGCCTCCTGCGCCCGTCGGCCAGCCGGCTGCTGCCGTCGCGCAATGGTTTTCCGTCGTCTCGACACAGCCTGTGCCCGAACATGATGGCCGCCTGGCCACGGCCCGTCAGGCGGCCGATGCCTATATGCACCGCAGCAAGGCCGAAAACACGCTGCGCACCTATCGCGCCGCCGTGCGGTCCTGGTGTCGCTGGGCTGCCGGTCATGCCCTGCCCGCCCTGCCGGCCCGCGGCGAGGATGTTGCCGCCTATCTGGCCGACATGGCGCTGCAGGGCCGCAGGACCAGCACCATAGACCTGCATCGGGCCGCCCTGCGCTACCTGCATCACCTGGCGCAGATTGCCGTACCCACCGCCCACCCGATGGTGACCGCAACGCTTGCCGGCATCCGGCGGGAGGCAAAGGAGACTCTGCCCCGCCAGAAAACCGCGCTCACCTGGGACAGGCTGGTCCGGGTCGTCGAAGCCATCAGTCCACATGATCTGGTCGGTGCGCGGGACCGGGCCATTCTCCTGATCGGTTTTGCTGGCGCGTTCCGGCACTCCGAACTTGCCGCACTGAAGGTGGACGACATCACGGTGGATGAGGATGGCATGCAGATCCGGCTGGGCCGGTCCAAGGGTGATCCCCAGCGCAAGGGTACTCTGATCGGCATCCCGCGGGGCCTGACCCGGAACTGCCCGGTTCTGGCATACGAGACCTGGCTCCGGCAGGCCGGGATCACGGAAGGTCCGGTCTTCCGGCGCATCTGGTCCGCGCGGGGCCACAGGGCGGGAGTCACTCCCGTCGGAGCCCCGCCCAGGATCGGGCCGCACGCCCTGTCGGACCGGGCAGTCACGGACATCATCCGCAAACGCTGTGGCGACACCCACCTTGAGGGGGACTTTGGCGGACACAGCCTGCGCCGCGGCGCCATCACCACGGGGGCGAAAGACGGGTATGATCTCCTGGAACTGAAGCGCTTCTCGCGGCACAAAAGCCTTCAGGTCGTCGAGACCTATATCGACGCGGCCAGCATCAAGGCCCGGCACCCGGGAAGATCGAGATTCTGAGCCTGTCTTGACCCCTGCCGCCAGAGCGCTTCAACTCGCCCTCAACCGCAACACGTCAGGGCGGATCAAAGAGAGGAAACAGCGTCATGGGTTCCAGAATTCTTGTTGTCGGCGCAGGCGCCGTGGGTGGGTATTTTGGCGCCCGCATGGCCAGCGCCGGGCATGACGTGACCTTTCTGGTGCGCGAAAGGCGCCTGCAGCAGCTCCGTGCCGGGGGCCTGTGCCTGATCAGTTCCGTTGGCAACGTCACCATGACCCCCCGGATGGTGATGGCCGGTGGGATTGAGGGGCCCTACGACATCATCCTGCTCAGCGTAAAAGCCTATTCCCTGATGGCTGCAATGAACGATTTCGCGCCTGCGGTGGGACCGCAGACACGGATTGTCCCGCTTCTCAACGGCATGCAGCATCTTGATATTCTGGCAGACCGCTTTGGCCCTGCCGCGGTCATGGGAGGCACGTGCTTTATCGTCAGCATGCTTGATGCGCAGGGGCGCATTGTCCAGACGGGCTCCCTTCCCCGGCTTTCCGTCGGGGAGCGGGACGGTAGCAATACGCCAGCGGCGCGCAGTATTGCGGAAACCCTGTCGGGCCCCGGATTTAAAACCGTGTGTTCCACCCACATCCTGCAGGATATGTGGGACAAATGGGTGCTGCTCGCCGCCTTGGGCAGCATCTGCTGCCTGATGCGCGGAACCGTGGGGGATATCGCCAGCCAGCCAGCAGGTCAGGGCTTTGCGCAGGCGGTCATCCATGAATGTGCGTCAACGGCCGCCGCTGCCGGTTATCCCCTGCGGGATGCCGCGCTAAAGGGCACTGTCAGTCTCCTGTGTAAATGCTGTTTCAAAATTCCCCACATGTGCTGTCGGAAAATTCCCCAGCACGGATATGGTGATCAGCCATTG
>NZ_QQBI01000075.1 GCF_004302915.1 Komagataeibacter xylinus
GAGGCCATCGTGTGGATGGTACGCTAAACAACGTTTGGCATGAACAATAAAGGAACGATCAGGCGGCACGAGCCTGTTTCGACAGATTGAGCGTCTTGCGGCCCGCAGAAGCTGCGGCTTTGTCCCAGAGGAAGTCTCCGGAAAAGGCGATGTGCTCCCATCCCACCGGGGAAGTATGCGCCAGCAGGTCCTCCGGGACGACCGCCGATGTTGAGCGCAGATGTGTGACGGCGGTTTGCAGATAGACTGTATTCCAGTAGACGATCGCCGCGATGACGAGATTGAGGCCCGACGCCCGGTATTGCTGGGCTTCATGGCTGCGGTCGATGATCCGTCCCTGGCGGAAGGTATGGATTGCCTGGGTCAGCACATGCCGCTGCTCGCTGTTGTTGAGCCCTGCCTGACATCTCTGCCGCAGATCAGGGGTTTCGAGCCAGTCGAGCATGAACAGAGTGCGCTCGATCTTGCCGATTTCCTGGAGTGCGACGTCGAGCCGATTCTGGCGCTCATAGGCAGCAAGCTTGCGCAACATCCTGGAGGGCGCGACATGCCCGGCCTTGATTGATCCGACAAGCCGCAGCACGTCCTCCCATTGTTCCCGAATGATGTCGGTGCGGATGGTTTTGCCAAGCAGCGGGCTGATGGAGGGATAGGAACTGGCCGGTGCGATGGACGCCAGGCGTCTATCCGGAAAGTCGCGCAGGCGTGGGCAAAAGCGAAAACCCAACAGGGCGCAGAGCGCGAAGACATGGTCGGTGGCACCACCCGTGTCGGTATAATGCTCGGTGATTTTAAGCCCCGTTCCATGATTGGTCAGGCCGTCGAGCACGTATGGCGCTTCGTGTGTCGCAGCCGAGATGACCTTCACATGGTATGGGGCGCGCTGATCAGACACATGCGTGTAAAAGCTGAACCCATGGTCGACGCCATAGCGGGCATTGACGTCTCCGCCTGAGGCACCGCGCTTGGCCCCGCGAAAGAACTGTCCATCGGAGCTTGAACTCGAACCCTCACCCCAGATGCGGGAAAATGGCAGACGATGGTGAGAGTCGATGAGGATAGCCAGCGCCTTGCGGTAATTTTCGTCGCGGACGTAAGCGTCGTGGGTCCAGAAGAGCTGATCACGGGTAACGCCGTGACTCGCGGCAGCCATGCGTGACAGCCCCAGATTGGTAGCGTCCGCCAGAATGGCAGCAAGCAACGCGTTCTCGTGGGGGCAGGCTTCGCCCGTGCGCAGGTTGGTAAAGGCGTTCAAAAAACCGGTGGCCTGCGCCACCTCGTGCAGCAGCTCCGTGATGCGGATTGGCGGCATCAGGGCGTTGAGCTGTTGCGCCAGGTCTTCCGCCTTGGGAGGCGTTGTTGCGCGTATCGGCGATATCTGGAGGTGCCCGTCTCGGAATCGTACGCCTTGCAAAGCGTCGCGTTTCAGGCTTTGCGCAAACTTCTTCAGGCGTTTATCCAATTCGCGAGCGCGCTGATCCAGCCATTCATCCGCCGACAGGGGAAGGTCAAGTTCGGCAATGAACGGTTTTGCCTGCTCCGTACTGAGCATGTAGCTGTCGAAGCGACGATAATTGGCCGACCGCTCGATCCACACATCACCGGAACGCAGCTTGTTGCGCAAATGCGCGAGCGTCGCGATTTCCCACAGACGCCGGTTGGGCTTGTCATCCTGATCGATAACGATCTTCTGCCATTCCTTGCGAAACGGCATCGGTGCGTCGCCAGGTAAATCGCGTTTGCCTGCTCTGTTGAGATTCCGCAACAACGTGATCGCAGCCAAGGTCTTGGCGCCTCCTCTTCCTGCCTGGAATTCCAGCGTTTCCAGCAGATCGGGCGCGAATTTTCGAAGGGTAATATAACGCTCCGCAGCGGCTGTCAGAGGATCGAGGTCGGCAGTCCTGGCGATCGCCCCAACCTCTGACCTTGCTTTCAACAGGGTCGCCCATCCGACCGTGGCATCCAGAGTTTCCATAGGATCTCTGCCGTCGCTGGCCGCCTCGGCCAAGGCATCGATGGTCGCCTGAAACAGGCGCATCAGGCGTGCGACGTTCTTCGATGTTGCCGAAAAGCTGCGGGCCTTTGTGTTCCGTGCCCGGGTAAAGATGCTGCCGACCAGCTTGTCAGCCATGTCCAGGGCGCTGTCCGTCAGACGTTCCTCGGCATCGATCAGGAAAGCGACGAGCGTGGCGTAACGGCGTGATGGCGTGTAGCGCTCGATCATCGAGGCCGGAGATATCCGGCCTTCCCGGACGTATTGGTGAAAGCGGTCGATGTGAATGCGCTTGGCGACGACGGGATCAATCCCGATCTGTCGAACCGGTCTCAACAATTCCAGAATGCGCTTGATGTGATCCGGCTTGACGGCAACCGGTATGGTCTTGAGCGAGGCAAGTTGGCTGATGCTCCCTTCAGGCGTTGTGGCGAAAAGCCGATCCAGCGCCGTGACCTGATCGCCTGTGAGGCCCTGCGTTAACGCCTGCGCGGTCTTCCGTCGGGCCCGCGCCCGTCCCGCAATGCTGGCGCGTTCGATGGTTGAAATCGAAGGGAGTGCGATTTTGGCATGGCGTAGCGCGTCCATCACGGCCCGGACGATTACGATGCCGCTGTCCGTGGCCCAGGCTGCGTTTGCCGCAGCCTCGATCATGAACGGGATATCGACTCTCTGGGGCGCGCGCAGGCCAAGGATCGTCATCAGATCGCGGGCATGATCGGTCATCGTCTGCTCCCGCGCGGCGTAATCGGCGAGGTCGCTGCCGGAAAGCTCAAGTTGGTCTGCCACGAAGGCGACCAACGCGGATGGCGTCGATCCGACGTCCTGCACAAACTGAGCCAGTGTTGTTCCCGGGTGCCTGAGTAACGCCAGTTGCACGGCAACGCCCATCTGGGTGCGTCGCCTGCGCCGGGAACCGATGATATCCAGATCCGATGGCTCGAAAGTGTAAAGGCGGACCAGACTGTCCCGGTCTGTCGGGATGGCGAGCATCTGATCCCGTTCCTGGGCTGTCAGCAGGTGATGTTTGAGCCTGGTCACGCTGTCATTCCGTCCACAAAAGGTCAGTCTCGGCTATGGACAGCGGAGAGTAAAGAGACGCATTATGTGGACGGATATTGTCGATCCGGAATGGTCATTCACTCAGTGTCCACAGAACGGTCGTTTGGGAGACGGTGCCATGGGCGGCATTCTGGGATACGCGCGTGTCAGTACCGGTGATCAGGATGTGGCCGGGCAGCGTATGCGATTGGAAGAAGCCGGTACGATCCGTGTGTTCACCGATGTGATGTCGGGCAAGAGCATGGAGCGACCAGGACTGGACGAGCTGCTGGAATACGCACGCAAGGGCGATACGCTTGCGGTTGTGCGGCTCGACCGCCTCGGTCGTTCACTGGGAGAGTTGCTGACAACGGTGACCATGCTCCGCTCACGCGGAATAGCGTTGCTCAGCCTGGAGGAGAAAATCGACACTTCCTCCGCAGCCGGAGAGCTGATCTTCCACGTCTTCGGCGCCATTGCGCATTTTGAGCGGCGACTGATCTCAGAACGTACACGCGACGGGATTGCAGCGGCGAGAGCAAAGGGCAGGCTGCCGGGGCGGCAGCCGCTCGACAACGACAAGATCAGCGCGGCGCTAAAACTTATCGCGGCGAGCGTGTCGCCGACTGAAGCGGCGCGTCAGCTCGGGATCGGGCGATCGACTGTCTATCGCGAGATGAAGCGTCTTGGCGTCGCGCGGCCGACACCATCGGCTGTATCATGACAACAGACGATCAAGTGGTTCTCAGCGCGCGCGAGAAAGAAGCTCTACGTCTGCTTCTGGTCGGCCATGACGCGAAATCCATCGCCAATACGCTTGGTCTGTCGGTGCACACAATAAATGACCGCCTACGCGATGCGCGGCGCAAGCTGGGCGTTTCGAGCAGCCGTGAAGCTGCCCGACGTCTCGCCGAGATGGATGGGGGCACCCCAAATAATGTCGGCCCCAAAGAAATTGGGGGTGCCGAAGCAACTTCTTCGGTGGATAGAGCCAAAGAGCCAGCACCGCCACGATCGTCGGGGCATCGCCTGGCGTGGCTTACCGGAGGAATGCTTATCATGTCTCTTATCATTGCGGCCGCAGCGCTTTTGACCATCAGCGGGCAGGACGACGCCCGGGTTTCCGCCCAGAATATTTCGACAAGCATTGCCCGTCCTGCCGAAACAAAGGCATCGGCCGATGCCCGCAAATGGGTCGAATTGCTTGATGAAGGGCAGTGGGATGCAAGCTGGCAAGCCGCAGGCACACTGTTCAAGGCAAAGATCACCCCGGCGCAGTGAGCCACTACGATCCAGTCTGTACGACAACCGTTGGGACGCCCGTCATCACGCACTTTCCAAAGCGTGATGCAGACAAAAACGCTGCCGGGCGCGCCAGCGGGTGACTATCAGATCATTCAGTTCCAGACGCGTTTCGCTAACAAACCCAACGCGGTTGAAACCGTCGTACTTTCGCGTGAACAGGCATATTGGCGCGTTAGCGGATATTTCATCCGCTAACTTCCGTGCTGCTTGCCGTTGTTCAACAAAGAAACAGCGGCTTGCCCTCAGACAAGATCACGCTGCCCAGACGTTCTTCTACTGTTCATGCTAAACGTTGTTTAGCGTACTTTCCACACGATGGCCTC
>NZ_QQBI01000076.1 GCF_004302915.1 Komagataeibacter xylinus
AAATTTCTTTTGTGCAAAACAGACTTTTTCATAATCTAACCCGATGTACAACCCTTCTGTGAGATTTCCGCGTCGATCTGATCGGCAGGCGCAACCGCGATCCAGGCCAGCCAGTCGGTATCCAGTGTAAACTCATCACCCGTGGCGCCAAGCTCACCGAAGCGACGATCCGCAAGGAGGTCGAACAAGCGATGGGTATCAAACCGGCACTGACGGAATTCTATATCGTCACCACCGCGACCGACGAGCCTGCTCACGACTTCCTTGCGATCGAGTTGACCCAAGACCAGGCAAATCTTGGCCGCACGGTCGATATTCAAATCTGGGGCTGGGACACCCTTCAGGAAAAGATTCGAAACAACCCGAGAGCGCTTGCTGCCTTCGACCCTGATTACAGCGCATCGACCAATCGCCTGCTTGAGCTCGGAAGCGAGACGCTGTCGGGCCAGGCGGAAATCCGCGCTCAGAATGACCAGGCACTACAGTATCTGGCGGAGATCCGCACGACGATTGCGATCGGGCCAATAGATACGGCCCGCAGCGCCATCGATCAGCATCTCGATGCACAGATCGACCTATACCGCGACATGCTGAACGCGGGAAAACCGCGTACCGCGCTGGAATTGCTCCAAGCGCTCGATAATACGCTCGACGAAAAGAATGCAGCCTCGGTCCGCGCGCGGGTCAAGGTAAATATCGCGATCGCCCGAATGAAGCTCGGCGACGAAATTGATGCCGCCCACCTTCTCGATGAAGCCTATGCCCTCAATCCGACAGATCCACGCACGCGAGCAAATAGGATCCTCTCACTCGTCATTCAGGGGGATTTGGCGGGTGCATGGACGTTTGCGAAGGATATACTCGCCGAGGATGCTGATAATGCGGGCGCGGCTGGGCTCGCCTTCGAGGTCGCGGCGATGGACAGTGTCGAGCGAGACCCCATGGCCATCGTCTTGCCTCATCTTCTGGACGACCTTATCGTTCGCATCCACCGCATCAGATACCTTCGCCTGAAAGGCACCCCGAACAGCTGGTGGGCCTTGGCTGCCGAGACGCTCAAGCATTTCCCGAAGGATGGCAATTCTGTCCGGATGGCCGGTGATGCTCTGGTCGACGAGGCTCTTTCCGGCGACGTCATCGAACGCCTCGGCGCTGTTCCCGACGATCGGCGGACAAAGCTTCGCGAAGGCGCGGAACTGCTGCAGCGCCACTGGGAGGAGGTTCGTCACTTTGAGCATGCAGCTGAGCCCAGTTGGTGCATGGTTGGGTATAATCTCGTCACCGCCTACCGGGCTCTGGGGGATCTCGACCAGGCGAAACGTATTGCAGCTCAGGTTCTGGCGACTGGGACCAAGGATCCAGATGCTGCGCTGACGGCGGCATGTGTGGCTATCGATCTCGAAGAATTTGCCGAGGCCAAGCGGTTCCTCCGCAGCGCTTCCCTTTCCGACAATGCGGTAATTCCACTGCTTGTAGCACTTTCCAACCTTCACGAATGGGCGGGGGTCATCGAGGCGGCGACCAACGAGCGCCGCGAAAAACTGCCGATTTCCTCACGTCAGCTTTTCGACGTGTTGGTCTTCCGCGCACGGCACGCCAATAAGACGGGCGCAAACCTTGACGAGGATGTCGAGCAACTCCTCAAGCGCTGGCCGCTGGGTGTGGCAGCCCATATCGCCGTTGCGGACATTTATCGGATGGCGCGCCCCGAAGCGCTCGCAGCGATGGCCGAGAAGACACGATTGCTCATCACGCCGGCGACAAGCTATTCGGACAGGGTGATGTTCGCCCAGCTCTCGCTATTTCGCGAAGCATGGGAAGATATCATTGGTGCACTCGATGGGTTTGTGGGTCTGGACCAGCCATCAGAGCCTCTGGCTTGGCTTGCCCACGCCTTCGCAAACGCGCCGACGCAGGCGAAGACATCGCCCTTCTATCAGTCGCTTTCCCCAGAGGTGATCGCTCTTCCGTGCTATGCACGGCTGGCCGGCATGGCTGAGTACAAGCGAGGCAATCTCGAAGCCGCAGAGCGCTACCTCCGCTCGGCGATTTCTGCGGCGCCGACAGACCTGCGCGCAGTTCTCCTGCTGTCGAGCACGCTGATGCGCGCCAATCAGGACGACGAAGCTCGGGAACTGGTTGCGGGCGTCGACGACGATGCGGTGAACGGCTCTCCCGACGATCTCATGCGGCTTGCTCATCGGCATCGCCGCTCGGGTGAAACCGCACGGGCGCTAAAACTCGCCTACAGGGTGGCCGCAACCAATCGCCACGATGAAAGTGTCGTATCTTCCTATCCCTCGCTCATCCTCATGAACGAGGCCCTGCCTTCTCCGATCGGTCGGGCTGGCCCAGCACAAACTGGCTTCTGGTTCGATCTTGAAGGGTTGGATGGCGCCAGGGACGTCACCGGCATCATCGACGATGAAGAGATTGCCGGAATTGACCGGTTTGCGCTGAACCATCCCCTAGCAACTGCGCTGATGGGAAAATCTGTCAACGAAGTAATCGAAATCCCGGCGGAAATAGGCGTTTCGAGGCGTTACAGGATAAGAAAGCTCAAGCACAAATATATCTGGCTGCTCCACGATATCATGGCGACGCACGCGGCCCGGTTCCCATCTGCGCGATCGCTGTTCGAGATGAGCATGAAGGAAGGCGACGTACAACCGCTCCTCGATATGGTTCGCGCCCTTCAGGACAGGAACGACGTAGTCGTCGCGACTTACATGTCTCATCCTTTTCCGCTAGCGGCGATTGCAGCGCTCTCTAATCAGTCGGTCCTTCAACTGGCCGAACATCTGATGCGAACCGGAACCAATCTCCGCACCTGTATCGGTGCGGTTGAGGAGGGCAAAGCAGCCACGATGTTTGTGCGCCAAGCGCGCGACAAGGGTGTTGCTCTCGACACACTGACCGTCTGGCAACTATGCGAACTTGGACATCTGCAGACTGCAAAGGACTATTTCGGACGGCTATGCATCGCGCGCTCGACCATGGACGAAATGATCGAGCTGCGGGCGAAGTTCGAGAGTGCTCGTGGCCGCGAATTCATGACCATAGACTTCGATGGCGAACAGGCATATCGGCAGGTCCATAGCCCCGAGGACACGGAGAAGCGGCTGAAATGGGTGAATGCGGTCATCGAGGATCTTGAGGCCTACTGTGAGATCCTGCCGGTCGATGGGTCACTTGATGTTCGGCTGGACAAGCTCCTCGACAATCTTGGATCAAAGGAAATATTCGATCCCATCAACCTCGCGCGAGCCGAGGACGTCATCATCCTCTCGGAAGATCTGAACTTCCGCCAATGTGCAGCGAGTCAGGGCGTCAAGGGCGGGGCCTGGCTCCAAGTGGTCCTGAACGTATTTGCAAGAGATGGCCAGATCACACGAAACCAGTATCTAGTTGGCGTCGGCATGCTTGGGGCAATGCGCCACGAACATCTTAGCCTCGACGCCCAGACACTACTCCAGATGCTCGCACTAGACGACCCGCGAGCGTTCGCATTATTCAACGCCGCTATCCAGTTCATCGGTGGACGCAATGCTCATATGCCTTCGCACATCGCCGTTTCAGTCGCTACCATGCGAGGAGTATGGAGGCTGAATCTGCCATCATGGCAGCAAAGTCGCGTCATCAGCAAGTTGCTGACGCAACTGGTGCAGTCGCGACCCGACGACTGGAAACTGGTCCTTCACGTGATTGATGCCACACTCGCGCAGCATGCCTGCGCCGGCGATCACCTTGCCCAACGGACGCGAGATTATCTGGAAGACTGGATCAAAGGTCATTTTTACGACCTAGCCGAAATTCGGTCAGAGGAATGTGCCATCACATCTGTCAAACCGCAGCCCCGGACAAAGAGAGCAAAAGCATCCCGTTCCAAAAAAGTCGGTCGAGGTTAGGACGAATGCCTCGCTCTCATTGGGAACGGCAGGTATCACCTATTCATGATCTGAGAGCCGCCTGTCTCGAATGTCCCAAACGCGGTCTATCGGGGCTCGCCTAGCAATCTCAGCTTTCGGGAATCTCTTCTAACCGCCTGTGTGTCGACTAAGTAGGCGATTGCGGCCTGTCCGGTTAAGACACAGCGGACAGGCCGCAATTCATGCCGTCGACATACGGGTAGATATCTGCCCGGGCCGGTCGAGGTCGTGAAGCGTGGTGACGTGCCCCCCTTTTTGTATCCACTCAAAAGGAGAGTTCCCGTTTTTTATGGCTTGGGGTTGGTGGGATGACAA
>NZ_QQBI01000077.1 GCF_004302915.1 Komagataeibacter xylinus
ATCGCAACCGCTACACGTCCCATTCGATTACCCCTGCCATCAGGATAATCATATAAACTTCTCGATCAGGACACTAGGGCCTGTTAGGGCTTGATCCAGTCTGCTGCGGCAGCGATGTGGATGACCGCGAGGAACGACGTTGCTGTTTTTTCGTATCTGGTTGCGACAGCACCCCACTCCTTGAGGCGAGCCCAGAGGTTCTCGACAAAATGTCGACACCGATAGGCCCATTCTGGGCAGGCGACCGGCCCATCGCGTCGTTTCGCAGGAATGGCGGGCCGGGCTCCCATATCCCATATCCGTTCACGAAAGGCATTCGACGCGTAGCCCTTGTCCGCCACTACCCACAGAGGAATGGCGGGAAGGTTGTCGAGCATGGCTGGTGCCAGGGGCAGTTCATGGGGTCGTTTGCGGGAGGGGGCGAAATCCTACGCTAAGCCGAGGACGCGCTTTCCGTAGTCCCTAAGTTCGCCCTTTGGGCCGACATATCGATAGAGAGTGACACGCTGGATCCCGAGCTCCTTGCACAGATCGGAAACGGAAGTGTCGCGCTGCGCCATGGCGGCCTGAGCAAGACGCACCTGTGCTTTGGTCAGGGCGAATTTTCGGCCGCCTTTGCGACCGCGCGCTCTTGCGGCGGCGAGGCCGGCCATAGTCCGTTCGCGGATCAGGTCACGCTCGAACTCGGCCAGGGTGGCGAAGATACCGAACACCATGCGCCCGGATGCGGTCGTGGTGTCGATCTGAGCGCCCTTTCCGGTCAGCACCCGCAGGCCGATATTGCGATCCGACAGATCCTTCATAGTATTGACCAGGTGGGCAAGCGACCGCCCGAGGCGGTCTAGCTTCCAGACCACCAACACGTCGCCGTCGCGCAGGGATTTCAGGCAGGCGGCCAGTCCGGGCCGATCATCGCGGCCGCCGGAGGCGCGATCCTCATAGATGTTGTCCTGTTCGACGCCGGCGGCGCGCAGGTCGTCGTGCTGTAGGTCGAGGGACTGCGAGCCATCGGCTTTTGAGATGCGTGCGTATCCGATCATCATGTTTCTTAAACGTTGGTTTGAGGCGGCGCGCTGACCACGAAAGATTTGTTCGCTAGAAATGTATCTTAACCAGCTTCATAAACAAAGCGTCTTGAACATTATCAGTTTTTGAAAAAGGAACATGAATGCCGCGCCGCGTCACGCTCACCGATAGACAGAAGGACGCGCTGCTGCGCCTGCCAACCTCCCAGACGGATTTGTTGAGGCACTACACGCTGAGCGATGAAGACCTCGGCCATATCAAGCAGCGTCGGCGCGCTCACAACAGGTTCGGCTTCGCTCTGCAATTGTGCGTCCTTCGCTATCCCGGCCGGGTGTTGGCTCCGGGCGAACTGATCCCGGCGGAAGTCGTTGAATTTATCGGGGCGCAAATTGGCCTGCGTGCTGACGATCTGGTTGAGTATGCCGCCCGCGAAGAGACGCGGCACGAACATCTTGCCGAGTTGCGGGCGCTCTACGGATTCCGTACCTTCTCCGGACGTGGCTCACGCGAACTAAAGGACTGGCTGTTTCGGGAAGCCGAGATGGCGGTGTCGAACGAGGATATCGCCCGCCGCTTCGTGGCTGAGTGCCGACGCACCCGCATGGTTCTTCCTGCAATATCGACGATCGAGCGGCTTTGCGCCAAGGCCCTGGTCGATGCTGAGCGGCGGATCGAGACGAGGATCGCCAGCCGGCTGTCCGTGGCCATCCGGGAGCAGTTGCTGTCATTGCTCGAGGAGACGGCTGACGACCGGGTGACTCGCTTCGTGTGGTTGCGCCAATTCGAGCCTGGGTCGAACTCTTTGTCGGCTAACCGGCTGCTCGACCGGCTCGAATACCTGCAACGTATCGATTTCTCCGAGGATCTGCTGGCCGGTGTTCCTGCTCATCGCGTGACACGTCTGCGTAGGCAGGGCGAACTGTACTATGCAGATGGCATGCGCGATCTTCCGCAAGACAGACGGCTTGCTATTCTGGCCGTTTGCGCGTCGGAATGGCAGGCGATGCTCGCCGACGCCGTGGTCGAAACCCACGACCGGATCGTCGGCAGGCTCTACCGTGCATCAGAGCGCATTTGCCAGGCGAAGGTCGCCGACGAGGCGAACGTGGTGCGCGACACCTTGAAATCCTTCGCCGAAATTGGCGGAGCCCTGGTCGATGCACAGGACGACGGCCAGCCGCTGGACGACGTCATTGCGCGTGGATCGGGTTGGGACGGTTTCAAAACTCTTGTTGCAATGGCAACACGACTGACCGCCACCATGGCGGACGATCCGCTCAATCATGTGCTCGATGGCTATCACCGTTTCCGCCGGTACGCTCCTCGCATGTTGCGCCTGCTCGATCTGCGGGCTGCGCCAGTCGCGCTGCCGCTTCTGGAAGCGGTGACGGCCCTGCGCGCCGGTGTGAATGATGCCGCGCGTATCGGCTTCCTTCGGCCTAGCTCGAAATGGCATCGTCATCTTCGTGCCCAGGCGATTGGCGACACCCGCCTCTGGGAGATCGCGGTGCTGTTCCATCTGCGCGATACGTTCCGCTCCGGGGATGTCTGGCTGGCCAGATCCCGGCGCTATGGCGATCTGAAACATGCACTCGTCCCGGCGCAAGCCGTTGCGGAAAGCGGTCGACTCGCCGTGCCATTGCGGCCGGAAGAATGGCTGGCGGACCGCCAAGCTCGTCTCGATATCCGGTTGCGCGAGCTTGGCCGTGCGGCACGCACGGGTACGATTCCCGGCGGTTCGATCGAAAACGGCGTTCTGCATATCGAGAAGCTCGAAGCCGCCGTGCCGACCGGCGCCGAAGATCTGGTACTCGATCTCTACAAGCAGATCCCGCCCACGCGCATCACCGATCTCTTGCTGGAGGTGGATGCAGTGACCGGCTTCACCGAAGCGTTCACGCATCTGCGCACTGGAGCGCCCTGCGCCGACCGGATCGGGCTGATGAACGTCATCCTTGCGGAAGGGATCAACCTCGGCCTACGCAAGATGGCCGACGCGACGAACACACACACCTTCTGGGAACTGATCCGCATTGGACGGTGGCATGTCGAGGGCGAAGCCTACGACCGGGCGCTGGCCATGGTGGTCGAGGCGCAAGCAGTGCTACCAATGGCCCAGTTTTGGGGCATGGGCAGCTCGGCCTCGAGCGACGGCCAGTTCTTCTCCGCCACGGAACAAGGCGAGGCCATGAACCTGGTCAACGCGAAATACGGCAATACCTCGGGCCTGAAGGCTTATACCCACGTCTCCGACCAATATGCGTCGTTCGCGACCCAGGTGATCCCTGCGACGGCGAGCGAAGCTCCTTACATCCTCGACGGCCTGCTTATGAACGATGCCGGCCGCCATATCCGCGAGCAGTTCGCTGATACGGGCGGCTTCACCGATCACGTCTTTGCCGCATGCGCCATTCTCGGCTATCGGTTCGCTCCGCGCATTCGCGATCTGCCGTCCAAACGGCTCTATGCAGTCAATCCCATGGCCGCCCCGGCCCACCTGCGGGCCATGATCGGCGGAAAAATCAATCAGGTCATGATCGAGCGCAACTGGCTCGATATCCTGCGCATCGCTGCCACCATCGCGGCCGGAAGCATCGCGCCAAGCCAGATCCTGCGCAAACTTGCCTCCTATCGTAACCGGCCGTTTGAGGCCGCCTTATGATTGAGGATTGTGACTGGTAACTTACCGTCGTTAACGACGTCGTTATT
>NZ_QQBI01000078.1 GCF_004302915.1 Komagataeibacter xylinus
TCGGGCTCCTGTGGGATGACTGAATTCTACAAAATAACCCAAAATTTCCTCAAGTGTGAGAAATTCGCGTCGACCAGTGCGGCATGCGGATCTGGCTGACGGAATCGAAATACAGATCATCGGCCTGCGCCATCGCGTCGAGCAGATGCGGAACCTCCCAACCCATGCCGGCGAAGGCGGCCCTCGTACGCCGGATCTGCTCCTCCGCGTCACGGCTGGCGGAAACCGGCGCTTCGTCCGTTGAAAAAGCAAGAAAGCCGAAGACCCTCGGACTGTCCTGAACCGCCCATATGGCGGCCGTGCGTCCCGGCTCGGCATGAACGACCCCGCCATGCGACAGGCCTTTGTCATTTGGCATGGAAAAAAGATTGAAGCAGAAACCGAGGGAATGATTGAACGGCGTCTCGGGACCGAAGACCAGCCGGCGGGTGCGTGAGTGCAGACCGTCCGCGCCGATGACAATATCGTATCGTGCCTGCCGGCCGCCGGCAAACCCGATATCGACGCCTTTACCGTCGTCACGAAGTGTGTCGATTGAATCGTTGAAACAGTAATCGACGTCGCCGTTACGTGTCGCGTCATGGAGCAGCGTCGTCAGCGTGCCGCGCGGCAGTTCGACATCGCGTTCGGTATCGCTGCCGATTGCCTCATAGATCGGCACGCTGCCAATGATCTTACCGGCCCTGTCCACGAAAGTCATCGCGCGAGAGGCGATATGGGCCGTGCGGATCTGGGGCAGCAGGCCCATACGCTCGACCACGTCGATCGCCGTGCCGCGAACGTCGATCGGGTATCCACCGGTCCGGATCGTCGGTGCCCGCTCCACCACAGTCACGTCGAACCCATAACGGTCGAGCCAGAAGGCGAGCGTCGGCCCCGCGATGCTGGCACCGGAGATGAGGACGGAGCGGCGCTGTGCTGGAACCATTGGTGTGCTCATGATATTTACTCGGAATAAGATTCGCTGAGTACCTTATAGGGCGCATAATGAAGGGGCAATAAGATTCATTATGTATCTTACTGGAGAGTCATGAGAGTTCAAAGACAGACACGAAGACGCGGTGCCGCGCTGGAAGAGGCGATTCTGGAAGCGACCTGGGCGGAATTGACAGAACATGGTTATGCGGGCCTGACGATGGAAAACGTCGCGCGTCGTGCGGAAACCAGCCGCCCGGTGCTGCATCGGCGCTGGCCCAGCCGCACGGCACTCGCGACGGCGGCGCTCGCGCAGCAATTCGCGCGGGCGAATATCGTCATTTTAGATATGGGTAGCCTACGAGAAGAACTCTGTCATCTTCTCCGCTGCATGTCGGATCGCGCCGGATCCCGCGACTTGCAACTGTTCTTCGACATGCAGAAGGATCTCGTGGCCGAACGATCAAGCTTTGCCGACATACGGGCGCGTATTGTAGACGGCAGCCAGTTCCATGCCGTCATTGGACGTGCAATCGAACGGGGCGAAATCGATCCAGCCCGTCTCACGCCGCGGATCACATCACTTCCGCTGGATCTTGCCCGGCATGAGATGATGATGACATTTCAGCCCTTGTCTGATGACGCCATCCGCGAGATTGTCGACGATATCTT
Organism: Komagataeibacter xylinus; assembly: GCF_004302915.1. Classification (GTDB taxonomy): domain Bacteria; phylum Pseudomonadota; class Alphaproteobacteria; order Acetobacterales; family Acetobacteraceae; genus Komagataeibacter; species Komagataeibacter xylinus_C. The sequence goes on from NZ_QQBI01000078.1 coordinate 1,588, forward strand.
CCTGCCACTGGTTCGACGAGATGAGCCTTCTTCTCAGATGTGACGTGTCGTCACGCGTTGGCGGCTCCATCCCCCTTGAGGGGGGGCATCGGGATGGTCCTGGCGATAGTCAGTGGGAATGAATAGGCTAATAGCCGTCAGTCTGCTCAGTGCATTGTGTAGACCGACGGTATTCGCCTTATCTAAGACATCAGCGGCAAGGATATTACTGTCCATAATCGGACAACAGCCATTCAAGCAGCCCTGTTTTTTCGTCCCGGGAGCATTCCATCAGGAATGATGCATGTAAACGCCACTGTCATACCGCTAGCTAATTCGGGTGCCGCACGGGGTGTAATCCCACGAGACGTTACCCTACCCGGCGACATGGCGGCAGATTGGCTATACGATGACGATCAGCACAGCTATCAGAACAACAGCGGATGCAAGCAGGCTTAGAAATTTCTGCACTGGAATGCCGAATGGCTTCGGGTTTATAGCCACGAACTCAGGGTCGCTCCAGGCGGTACCTGGGAAGACAGGTGCCATCAGCATGCAGAGGAAGTAGGCTTCCGCAAGTGCGGCCGCGAGCAAGAAACTGCCAAGACTCAAAGGCAAGACGAATAGCAGTGCAATGGCGATGGCAGCGTTGCAAAATCCCAAAAGCATCGTCTGTCCGTTATGGAATTTGGCATGGGGCGGCCACTTCGGATTTCGTATGTGCTGGCATGCGGTTGATGGTATCACCGCGTCAAAGATCAAGCCGCCCAGGCCGCCATAAATTGCGACAAAAGCGATCATCCATTTAGCAATAAACATAGGACACACCTTTCCTGTTCACAGAAAAGGACGTGCGGGTGGCTTCTTCCTGATCAGGCGGAGAAGCTTGCACGAACGTAAATGCCACCCGGACTACCAACCGGGCTGTGACTTTTACACGTCCACAGGCACAGTATGTGACCGGGCACGGAGTTTCAACCCCGCCCATTGGGTTCATGTGTGGTCCCAGTTCGCCCGTGTGAACTGGTCGCTTTCTGGTCAGTTATGAGAGTTTTTTTGAATAATCATCAGGTCATGTGCTCGCTCAGATACCTATTCCGGCTGTCAACTTATCGCTTTTTCTGCTCGAAATCTGACTGGTAAAAAAAAACGCAAAGCTGCCAGTCGGTCACTCTCCCTAAAGCAAAAATCTCTTATCAAGGGTGAAGAACATTTCTAGCGCGGGTCGCCTGAAATTTCCGGATCGTCTCGAGAGACAGGCCCTGTACCAGCATCTCATCAATCAGGTCGATATGCAGTCCCGCTAACAGAGAATGGGCATTATAGGTGGCATAAGCCGTATCGGCAGTATCTGCCGCATCCATAATGCAGCGTCTCGCTTCTGCATGCATCCATTGATAATGCGGAGATTGCAGTAGTCCCCCGCTGAGTTCCCGGGCGCGGATCAGATGTCTGTTCGCAATCTTGAACATCAGGATGGCATCAAGAAACGCAACAAGACGATCTGGCGGTGCAGTGCTGGCATCAAATGGGGGCGCACTGCTTTCAACACTAGCTTTCAATGTAGCGATTTTGGCAGCCCAAAGCGCATCCAGCAGGCCGTTCCGGTTGCCGAATGCCCGAAACAGGGTGCCTTTGCCGACACAGGCGGCCAGAGCGATCGCATCCATTGTCACGGCACCCGGAATCTCGCTTTGGGCAAAAAGCCTGTCTGCGGCCGCCAGCATATCGTCAGGTGACGCAGGCGGCCGCCCCCGATTTTTACGTTGCATTACGGACCGTCGGTCCGTTAAGGATGGAATTTCTGGACTCATGGTCCTTAATTCATATCGGAGAGCGGTGCATGGTGCCAACATCTATCCTTCCCCACTGGCTTGAGACAGCACTCGACGCGAATTTCTCACACTTGAGGAAATTTTGGGTTATTTTGTAGAATTCAGTCATCCCACAGGAGCCCGATC
>NZ_QQBI01000079.1 GCF_004302915.1 Komagataeibacter xylinus
CATGACGATCACGCACAGTTCTCAAACTGGGGAATTTTCAACCAGCACATTTGGGGAGATTACAACCAGCACTCACAATGGTCCGAGTTCCCACGGTTTGCCTGTGGCGCCTGTCAGGATGGTCTGCGCCGTGCGCAGGGTCAGTTCCTTCTCGAGGGCCGCCTTCAGTTCCGGGTGGCACGGGATCCATACCTTGGCGCCCGTTTTTTCCTGCACGACCTCAATGATATCACCGTCGAAGCTGCTCCAGGTCATGGCGATCAGGTCAGGCATTGCGCCATGCGCTGGATGAGCTCGAGCGCATGCGCGCCCGGTGCGCGGACTGCCCCCATGAATGCCCTCCCCAGAACAAGGAAGGCGACGCATGACCTGTCTGCCTACAGTCGCTGATTTTGATGCCGATACCGTGCCGGCCTGGACACTGATCCGCACCATGCCTGCCGAGGCGCGTGGCGTGGCGCATTCCCTGTTCGATACGCTCAAGGCCAACCGGATGGTAGTGATGCGCAGTGGCACGCACATGCGATCCGATGACGAGATCGCGGCCTTCATATGCGAAAGCCCGACCACGCTGGCGCGCACGCTGCCCCTGATCGAGCAATGGGGCTTCGCCGCGCGGGATGATGAAGGCACGCTATACAGCCCCCACCTGCTGCAGCGCGAGATACAGCGGCAGGAGCGTGCCCGGAAGCGTGCCGAGCGTGAGGACAACCTGCGGCGGTTCGAGGCTGCCCAGGCGGCGGGGATAATTCCGGCTGATGACACGCTGCGAGGCCACCATGCCAAGATCAATGGTGGCAGTGGTGGCCGCCCGCGCAAGGGCGAGACGGCCGAGCAGGCGAATATCCGCCGCGCGCAGGAAGCCGAGGCCGCAACCCGCCAGCGCAACATCCCGCTCATGGTGTCCCTGCCCGCTCCGGCAGAAACCCAAAACCGAAACCTAAACAAAAACCGGTTTTCGGTTTCCGGGGGTTCGGTTTCAGTTTTGGGTTCTGAGGTTTCCCTAGATATAGATAAAGATAAGGAAATTAATTCATCTATATCTGAATCTGCCGAAACCGGTTTTGCCCAGACTGAGACCGTCATCGATGACGCCACCCTCGACCAGGCCGTGCGGGCCGTCATGGAGGCGGCAGGCTTCCCCAAGGACAGCACGCGGCGGCATACGGGCATTGTCCGCAAATGGCTGCAGGCTGGCATACCCGAGCCGGTGATCGTCCAGGCCGTGGCCGACCATACGGCTGCAATGCATCAGAACCGCGAAATACCGCAACATGCCGGCTGCTTCGACAAGCCGGTGCGGGCTGCATGGGCGCAGCATCAGATCTCGGCAGACCTGCCTGAGCCCGCGCCATCGCCAGTCATGCAGGACTGGGAGAAGCAGGCCCACGCGGATCTGATCGAGGATCAACGGGCATTGTCCGCGCTGGTGCAGGAACTGGGAGATTACGGCCGCGCCAAGCGGCAATGGGCCGATATGGCAGCCAAGCGCGGCCGCCCCACCACGGAACTGACCCTCGAGGCTTATCTGTCCGCCTACCGCCCGCAGGACGTAGCGGCATGAAAATGCGTTGGCACAAGTCAGCGCGCGAGTTGATTACGCGGACTCGTGCCACGGGCTGGCGCTATTCGCTGACCATCAAAGGCCATATCTGCCTGACGCATGATTTTCACAGTGGTTTTTTAGAATTTCCACTCAGGCAGCAACCTCTGTCGGCACGCCTGCCACGCCGACAGGCACCACGACATGCCTGGACTGACCTGCAAGAAGTTCCATCGCTGCCAGACAGATCGCACTGAAGCCGCAGAAAAGACCTTCATATCCCGCTACAACCGTCAGCATCGGTTGTTCAAGGATTTCGGCACTGCCTAGCAGAACAAACAACAGCGTCAGGCTGGCGAACACTACCTGATGCATACGCGAGGCGTGTCGTGTACCGATCGTCATGATAGCGGTGAACAGGCCCCACATCAGCAGGTAACTGCCCATCAGGGCGGGCGAGGATGCAGGCGCAAGCCCCCAGTGCGGCAGGAACAGCAGCACGACAAGCGACAGCCAGAATGCGCCGTAGCACATGAACGCTGTCATGCCGAAAGTATTGTTGTTCGCATATTCCAGAAGGCCTGCAACAAACTGCGTTGCGCCCCCGAATACCAGCCCCATCGCAAGGATGGCCGCGCCCATTGGAACGATATGGGCGTTATGCAGGTTGAGCAGGACAGTCGTCATACCAAACCCCATCAGCCCCAGCGGGGCCGGATCTGCTTTAGTCGAATTGTGGGTCATGCCGCGTTTCCATTCCCTGGCAGATAAATCATGACAAAACATGTCACGAGCCAACGGGCACGGCATATTAAATTATGACTTAGTGTCTGACCGAAAATGATTTGAGTGATTTCAGCAGGTTATGATTCATGGGTTTGCGAGAACCTGATGAGATCAAGATGGCCTGGACTGAAATCACCCGCGCGCAGTATCGCCGGGACGACCTGGAGTATGCAAGCGACCTTCGCGATGCGGAGTGGGCGCTGATTGCGCCTCTGATGCCCGAGAGGAAACGACTGGGGAGACCACGACGTACGGATTTGCGCCGGGTCATGGAGGCAATCCTTTATATCGTCACTACGGGGTGCCAGTGGCGACAATTGCCTCGTAACTTTCCCGCTTTCACGACCGTGCAGGGTTATTTCTACCGTTGGATCCGCGAGGGACAATGGGAAGCGATGAACTATATTCTCGTGATCCTGTCGCGTGAGCAGGACGGGCGAGGCGCCACGCCTTCGGTAGGTATTATTGACAGCCAGTCGGTTAAAACTGCCGAAAACGGCGGTCCACGCGGTTATGACGCGGGCAAGAAGATCAGGGGCCGCAAGCGGCATATCACGACCGACACGCAGGGTCATGTCGTGGCAGCCGTCGTGCATCCCGCCGACATTCAGGATCGTGACGGCGCGCCGCTGGTAGCGACCAGAATACGCTCATTATTCCCCAGGCTTCGCCACCTGATCGGTGACGGCGGGTATGCTGGCGAGACGTTGCGTGATGCGCTGGCTGGACTCGGCCGATGGACGATCGAAATCGTCAAGCGTAGCGATCGGGCCGAAGGCTTCGTCGTCCTGCCCAAACGCTGGATCGTGGAGCGCAGCTTTGCATGGCTCGGACGCTGCCGTCGCCTCACGAAGGATGTCGAGGCAACACTCTCGTCATCCTGCGCGTGGTTGACGATCGCCCATATCCGCAGAGTTCTGCGGAAAATCAATCAAACCTCTTTCTGATTCAGGCTCTAAGAACCTGAAGGTCGACGCGGAAATCTCACAGAAGGGTTGTACATCGGGTTAGATTATGAAAAAGTCTGTTTTGCACAAAAGAAATTTT
>NZ_QQBI01000007.1 GCF_004302915.1 Komagataeibacter xylinus
CTCAATGGCTGATCACCATATCCGTGCTGGGGAATTTTCCGACAGCACATGTGGGGAATTTTGAAACAGCATTTACAGCTTGCCGGTGTCGGGATCCTTGATGAAGCGCTGGCGGTTCCACACCAGCCTGCCCACGTACATCTCGTTGTTGAGAATACCGGTGCCGCGTAGCCGGTTGCCATTGATGGTCGAGAAGCCCCACGCTCCACTGCCCGGTGCGGAGATGCCTTCGTCGTTGAGACGGAAGGCGATCGCGCGCGGTCCCAGTCCGGCCGCGAAGTCGCGGAAGATGCGACGGACAACGTCCGCCTCATGCGGATTGATGGTCCGGTCGCCCCGGATCGGCTCCCCATTGGCGTCGAGCCTGCGCACGACATCATAGCCGTAGGCGTTGCCGCCGCCGGACTTGCCCTGCTCGACCCGGCCGCGCAGGCCGCGATGGGTCTTCTCGGCCAGGTCTTTCAGGAAGAGGGCGTTCATTGTGCCCTTGAGGCCGACATGGAGGTGGGAGACTTCGCCCTCGGAAAGGGTGACGATCCGCACGCCGGCATAGTTCATGCGCTTGAACACGCCGGCGATGTCCTCCTGGTCTCGGGACAGGCGATCCATCGCCTCGGCCAGCACAATCTGGAACCGTCCGCGCTGTGCGTCGGCGATCAGCGCCTGGATGCCGGGCCGCATCAGGGAGGCGCCCGAGATGGCGTGGTCGGTGTATTCCTCGACGATGGTCCAGCCCTGTTTCTCCGCGTGGGTGCGGCAGACGCGAAGCTGGTCGGCGATCGAGGCGTCGCGCTGGTTGTCGGACGAATAGCGGGCGTAGAGCGCGACCTTCATGACGAGCTTTCCCTTACGGTCTGGAGCGGCGGCGCTGCTCCTGTTGCTGCGACCGGAACCAGTCCCGTGCCGCGCGGCGTGCTATCAGGCGGACCAGCGCCACAAGACGCGGGTCGGGGGCACTGGGGTGCAGGACAAGCCGCAACTCCGGCTCGGGCGGCCGATATACCGGGGCAATGGACTGGCTGGATCTGTCCGTCATCGTCGCTCTCTTCCGACCGCAAGGCAAGGAAAACAGACACACGATCCGGACAGATGACTGTTATTTCAATGGAAATCCGTAATATGGAAAGTCGCGCTTGTGCGTGTTCCAGCGTAAGGAATCGTAGTTATGGGTAGTCCCGGATAGATGCGCGTCGTACAAATACTGGCGTATGACGGGGCAAAAGAAGGCTGATCACGACAGGCAGACGGTCGCCCTCTTTCGTGGCCAGCTCTCGACAAGCGTCAGGCGAGATTGTTTTTTCTGGCGTTCTGTATGTCCGTTACGCCGTAGTGTTGCCGGATCAGATCGCCCAGTCCGGTAGCCGCGCGACTGAGCGGTCCCGCCCGCGAGTGGAGCACCAGATCGACTGAACCGGGAGACGGCAATGTCTGGTTCACGATACCCGGAACAAGACCTTCTGTCAGATCCTCAGCGAGGGGTGATACTCCCAGTCCGGCATTAATCGCAGCCAGAACGCCCGCGAGTGAGGGACTCACGTAGGCGATTGTCCAGGGAATCCCTGCTTTTTCAAGCGCCCTGATGGCGCGCTCACGATAGATGCAGGGCTCCGGAAATACGACCAGGGGCACTGTCCCGGTTGCGGATGCCCGTCCCGCCCAGACTACGACCCGTCTGGCAAGAATTTCACCTCCAGCGGGCCGCTCCTGCTTGGTCAGCACATGGTCAAGACGCTGGACATCCAGAGCCGACAGGAGATGGTCGCGGTTACCGACCTCGACCTCAAGGCGCGCGTCGGGATGATCTCGAGCGAAGTCTGCGAGCAGATGTGTGAAGCCACGGCCGCTGGCGAAATCGTCAGGCAGTCCGATCCGCACGGCTCCTGTAAGGGATGTCCCGGCCAGACGTAACCGGGCCTCCTGGTCCAGCCGCAGGATCTCACGCGCATAACCGATGAGTTCGCGTCCCTGAAGCGTTAGAGCGACAGATCCACCGCGATCGCGTTCCATAAGCCGGTGGCCAGCCTGTTCTTCCAGACGCTTGATATGACCGCTGATTGTCGACTGGGTGGCATTGAGATGCCGTGCGGCTTCCGTGAAACCACCGGTGTCGATAACGGTCAGAAAGCTGCGAAGGCAGATCGGCGAGAACATGACTTCTCTTATCTTAAAATACAATATGATGTGATTATATATCTGTTTCTGAATTAAGATGAAAGCGCGCATAGCAGGAGCGGAGGTACGCTCATGCAGGACATAACGATCACAACATCCCAGCTCGACATTGCGTGTCGAATATCAGGACCGGAAGACGGGTTTCCCGTGATCCTGCTTCATGGCTGGCCGGACGACGCGCTGACATGGAACCGGCTTCTGCCGGATTTGCATGCCGCCGGTTTCCGGACCTATGTGCCCTGGTTGCGCGGCTGCGGCCCGACGCGCTTCCGGGAAGCAGATATCCCCCGAAATGGGCAGCTTGTGGCTCTCGCCCAGGATATGCTCGAAATGGCAGAGGTCGTGGGGCTTTCCCGTTTCAGCGTCATTGGACATGACTGGGGCGCACGAACTGCTTACATTGCTGCTGTTCTGGCTCCTGACCGGATAGCAGGGTGCGTGGCCCTGTCCGTGGGGTGGGGAACGAATGATGCGGGTCAGGCAATGTCTTATCGCCAGATGCAGAATTACTGGTATCACTGGCTTATGGGACTTGATCGCGGCGCCGGGCTCATCCGAAACGATCGCCAGCGCTTCATGCGCTACATCTGGTCGATCTGGAACCCGGCATGGAAAATCCCCGAAGACGAATTCGCAGCGACGGCTCAGGCATTTGAAAATCCCGACTGGGCAGAAATCACACTGCATTCCTATCGCGTGCGCTGGGGGCTGGCAGAGCGTTTCCAGGCGTTCGAAGACCTTGAAAAACGCGTTGTTACCGACCCGATCATTCATGTGCCCACACTCGTAATCCATGGAGGTGAGGATCCATGTAATGACCCGGAAACATCAGCCGGTAAGGACCATCTGTTCACAGGCCGTTATGAGAGGCATGTTCTGACTGGAATTGGCCATTTCCCACAGCGTCAGAGCGTATCCTCGTTAACGGAGCTGATAATTCCTTTTCTTTTTCGAAACAGAGGCTGAGGGCCAATCTGAATTGCAACATGCTGAGCCGGATCAGGAAACGTGGATATGGCGGAGGGTCTGGCAGTGGGCACCCGCTAGTCCAGTGAAAGACGCTCCCGTCATGATAAGCTGAGCGCCTGCGTATTCCGGAGCCGCCAGTAACTCAATAAAGGGTTGGACAATAAAATTCTCTTTATCCTCTATGGCTTCGCCGAGGAATTCGCCAGGCAGGTCAATGATTGACAAGCCAGGATAATGACAACCTGCTCTAGGCGACAATGAAAGTAGGGCATAATGGTAAGCCATCATGAAGAAGAGCGAGTCTGTTCCACCAAGAGCCATCACCCAGCGGCGGTTACCCACCCTGAAGGCCACATCCCGGCGAGAGAGGTCGACACGAATGGCACTGTGGCGCCATGTGCCTGGGCGAAGCTTGTTGAGCGCATCGATATAGGCATTCATTCCATTTTCAAGTATGGCAGAGGCGGCGTTGAAATCGATTTTTTCCAAAGCCGCTTCTACCCTATCCTTGACAGGGGCAATGCGCTTTTCCAGCGCATCAATGCGAGCGTTCAGGTCGGTTTCCAGACCTAGCGCCGCCGCGATACGGTCCAGTTGACGCTGGCGCTCGCTAGACTGCCCCAAGGCTACATCAATCTCGCTGACTTGCGCTTGAACTAGAGCCGCTACTGTTTCACGTGCCGGAAGAAGTTCATTCTCGATTGTTCGTAGCGCTTCTTCATTGCGGGTGAGTTCCAGGTTATGGCGAGCAGTATCTCGGTTGATTACGTCAACCAGTTTGTTAGCTTCTTCGAGTTCACTGGACAGACGATTTCGTTCAAATTGCAGCCGAACACTGCCCATTCCTTCGATCACAGGAACTGGCGGTAGGTGCTGGTGACAGAGGAAACACTCCCCGGTCGGGACACTTACGGGAGCAAGCGCCTGGTCGCAGGCTGGACAATGAGTAACTTTGAGATCCGCCAAGATCGAGCCAGCGTCTTCCGCCCTTTCCATGCGTGCGAGTTCTTCAATGAGGTCAGCGCGATAGCGCGCGATATCTCGTGCACGTTCATTGAGGGCATCACGCTGTCTGGTCTGTAATTCCAATTGAATCGCAGTAGATGCGCGGTCTTTACTTAATTTTGCGACACGGATTTCTTCTTCTGGTGTGAGAGCCTGTTTCGCACCGCTTTCAAGAATTTTTACTCGCTGCGCACGTAGATTCGATATTTCTGCTAAGAGGTGCGTCTGGGCTGCCTGAACAGTTACTGCGGTAACATCGACCGTGGCGTCTTTGTCGGAGAGTAGATCCCGGGCAAGCTCATTAAGTGTCTGCTTATATTGAGCGCGACGGGCTCTTAATCTTTCAACATCTAACTTGAGTTTTACAAGTTCTCCGTAGTCAGGTGTGAAGATATGTTCTCCAAGGCCCAAAAATTCGAGCAGGCAAGCATGGAATTCCGCATCTGGTTGTTGGTCTACTAGCGAACTCCAAAAACGCTGCTGGCGGTAGATATGCCGCAGCAACATACGGAAACTCAACTCTGGCCAAGTTTGACCGGACATTGGATTACCTTTGGGGAAATGCAATAAAGGAATTTCGAGCTGATTAAGTAACCAATGTTGGAAACTCTTTGCTAGCATTGCCTGGCCTTCGACGTAGACCTTTCCCTTTCCGCCAGCTTCGCGCCAACGTCGTTCAATGTGAAACGTATCGTCTCCAATGAGCAAGTCAGCTGCTGCACTGTCATATTTGTCGGCAAGACCGGTTTCCTCGGCACCTTCATAGGGATTATTCCCGGTATCGCCGAGCAAGAAATCGAGCGTCTGAAGCCATTTGGTTTTGCCTGTATTGGGCCTCCCTACAAGCAAGCAGACACCAGGCTCAAAATGGAGTGTTTCGACGCTGCCCAAGGCTAGACGTCGTTCAAGCTTGGAGATGGAGAGAAGCGGTTTGGTCATGTCAGATTACCTTACCCATTTCCTTACGTCCCACTTCTGCATCAAATAGGCGATAAATGAGATCTTTGAGATACGTTCCGTTCTTACGGCCGAAAACTGACTTAATCTGCTTCATCCGAGCGACTATCGGCGCGAAGGAAGATTTTTTGGTTAGTAATTTAGCACGTTCACGACCAACATTAGTCAGTGAAATATTATAGGATCTTCCCTTTTTGATGACCGTGATTAATCCTCTTGCTTCAAGATTAGCCAATACATGGTAGTAACGTTTGTCCCATGGACCATAATGATGACGCACCATTGAGGCTTCTACAGCGTCTTCTTTAGAGGATTGCGGTGCGACACTCCCCTCTTCGGCAGCGCGCGCGACCTCAAAGAAATCCGGATAACGCGTGAAGAAATCGAGCTTGGCCATCTTGGTAAGACCTTCGATACGTCCAGCTGTTCCGCAGACTTCCATGAGCAGCATGAGCCGGGCGGCGTGGAACTCGAGAATATCGTCAGCGGAGAGCGGCAGGCTTGCAGGCTGAGAGCCGAGACTATGTATAGACTTCATGGTGCAGGCCGTTCGAAGCGAAGCAAACAGCGATCTGTGATGTCGTACAGGCAGCCTTTTAGAAAAACTGCGATATCGTTACCGTCAGAAGACGGTGCGATTTCCGTCATGCGCTTGAGACAAGCAGCATGAAATGCCTGCCCGCTCAGTTGCAACTCCCCTGCCATAAACTCTGCGCGCAGAGATATGACCTCGGATTTTACCTGACGCTGCAGTTGGTACATGCGATCCGGCTCCATATAGCGGGGCGATCGAACCTCAGTTGCATAGTCTCGCCGTAGTTCGAGGGCGAGCGAAACCATGTCCTCTGGCAGATTAACCGCGCGCATCTTGGCTGCAAGTTGTCCCCCTGCACTGACGACGTGAGTCGCTTGTAACTCACCTAGGCGTCGCGCCCACCAATCGCAAACGTCGGCGCGCGAAATAATTTTCTTCGCTCTATCAGGAATCCATTTGGCATCGCCAGCGGCCTTGACCCAAGCGCGCAATTCGTCCAGCAGTCCTTCAAGTTGTTCGAGTAGCAATGGTATACCGGCCGCATTACAGAGGGCAAAAAGCCGGCGCAGATTGTCGTTGTGTGCTGTTACTAGATCGTTACGAACGTCCCAGTAGCAGTGATCAACCCAAAAGCGGCAGTCGTTGCCTTTCGGCGACGTTAGTTTCGGAAACTTGGTTTCGAGATACGTGTAGACTACCTTAATTTTTTCAGAAGCGAGGGTGCGTCCCTCTGAACTACAGGTGTAGGTTAAAGGTACGAGATCGTTATTTACCTGTCTAATGGTAATAATTCTAAAATTGCTAGATTCTTTGTGGCGATCTCGACCGAGAGATGCTTCAAATATTGAATCACTATTCTTTGTTTTCTTTTGGCATAGCTTTGATAAAGACCAAAGTTGATCCTGCTCGCTGCCTTTGACTTGTACGTATTCCGCCTCCTCTTCGTCTTGCTTGGACCAAAGGAGGACAAGGTCATCGTGTGTTTCGCAATGGACCCGAAGCAGGCTGGCATTCTCAAGCATTGTGATGAGAAATCCGGCTGCAATTTCATCTTGGTAGTTGAAGCCTTTACGCGCCTCTGGTCCACCTTCTTCGATCGGAGCGACATCACCGACCGAAGGCCAGCTGAGGGGCGTCGCTTCTTTGTCACTATCCATCGAAAGCCGTTCTCAGACTAACGGGGACGTCCAGTGTCAAATCCCAAAAAATAATTGCTGGCTCCCCTCAATCCTTTAAAACCGTAGCATGGCTGGAATGCCTGCTTTTGGGAAGATGATTTGAGTCTCTGAGCGGCTTACGTGTGCGAATGGCAGGCATGAATGTCGATTATATGAATGGCTAATCTCTTATATGTGCTGCTCGAAAATTGCCCTCGCTGCTTTCCTCCTGAATGGATGCTCAAATGTAATAAGGCTATGTCTGTCAGGTACTATTGAGCCTGTTGTATGATCCAGCTTTTTAGAATCTCGATGTGCATCGTCACTTCCGTCCCTATGGGCTGGATCAGCCCATAGGATGTCCCGTCAACGCCGAATCCAGCAGGCGCCAGCAGCCGTCCATTCGTAACATCGCCTGTCGCGATGATCTGGGGTGACAGTGCGACACCTAGGCCGCTGGCGGCAGCCTCTAACATCAGGAAATGATGGTCGTAGAGACGGATGTCGTGTGGCGCTGGGGTGTCGGGCCGGGTGGCCAGCCATTTCTGCCATGCCTCGGGGCGGGTCCGCGAGCCGAGCGCCAGATAATCTCCAGCCTTGAAACGTTCCACCATATCAGGCCGCATGACTGGGCCGACTGCCTCTGCCGTAAGCTTCGTTACGGTCCAGTCCGGATCCATCGGAAAGTCAAGCCGTCGGATTGCTAAGGTGATGCGTTCCCGCTCGAAATCCAGTGGGCCACCACCGGTCGAGAGATGCACGTCGATGCCGGGGTGACGATCCTGAAAATCCGAGAGGCGTGGAATCAGCCAGCACATCGCCAGCGAACGTTCGCAGGAAAGTACGATCGGTCGGGCGGCGAGAGGCGACCTGATCTCGGCGAGCGCTGTCGATATTCCCTTCAGTGCATCGCTCGTGGCCAGCGCCAGGCGTTCACCATCCCGGGTCGGTCGCACGCCACGGCCCTCAGGTTCCAGCAATTGCAATTTCAAATCGGCAGCCAGTTTGGACACCCGGCGGCTGATCGCTCCATGCGTGAGAGCCAGCTCCACGGCAGCTGCTCGCACGGAACCGAGGCGCGTTACCGCTTCGAACGCACGCAGATCGTCCAGAGACGGGATGTCGGATCGCTTCATTGGTCAGTTTTTATCACCAGAACAGGTCAGTTCATATCGATTTTCTGTGGATCTTGTTCCGTATATTGTCATCATCATGAGTGAAACACCTTCCTTCAATCACCAGCCGTTGGCGGTCACGATGGGCGATCCCGCCGGGATCGGACCGGAAATCGTGGCCCGGATGTTTCTACGGCGACCGGCGCAACGGCGCTGGATCGTCGTCGGCGATCCTCTGGTGATGCGTGATGCGTTGGCCGGGCTCGATCCAGCGGCGCACGTGCGCCGGATCACAACATTGGCCGAAGCCCGCTTCGACGACGACGTGCTGCACGTCCTGGCGTCGTCGGCGTGTGCGTCCCTGCCGCCCGTGGGTCAGATCACCGTCGAAAGTGGCCGCGCCGCCTATGCGGCGATCCTTTTGGCGGTCCAATTGGCGAAGAGGGGGACAGTAGGCGGCATCGTCACCGCACCGATCCACAAGGAAGCGCTCGCTGCCGCTGGGCTGCACTACCCCGGCCATACGGAAATTCTCGCCGAACAGGCCGACGGTGCGACTGTCGCCATGATGCTGGCGAACGAGGATATCCGCGTCGTGCTGGTGACCATCCATTGTTCGCTGCAAGACGCAATCCGGCGTGCCGATTTCCCTGCGCAGATGGCGGCGATCCGCCTGGCCCACGCTGGTGCGCGGGCTCTGGGCATAGAACGGCCGCGTGTCGCAGTGGCCGGTCTCAATCCCCATGCCGGAGAAGGTGGCCTGTTCGGTCATGAGGAAGCCCGCATCATCGCGCCCGCCATTGCGCTGGCGCAGAGTGAAGGCATCGATGCGTCCGGTCCGTGGCCGGGCGACACCGTGTTCATGCAGGCGCGCGAAAGGCGCTTCGATGTCGTGGTCGCGCAATATCATGATCAGGGGCTGATCCCGGTGAAATATATGGGTCTGGCACAAGGGGTGAACATCACGCTCGGCCTGCCGTTTGTGCGCACAAGCCCCGACCACGGCACTGCTTTTGACATCGCGGGGCGCGGTATCGCCGATCCCTCCAGTCTGGAGACCGCCTTTGATTATGCCCTTCGCCTTACCGGAGCCACAGTATGACCCGCCCCGATTTTATCTTCATGTTGACCCGCCACGACCGGACGGTGGAGAACGCGGTCAATCTGATAGAAATTATCCGTGCTGCTGGTGTCCGTCATATCGGGTTCAAGGATATCGGCCTGCCGTTCGAATCTCTTCAGACCCTGGCTCACAAGATCAGGCAGTCGGGGGCATCGACCTATCTGGAAGTCGTCTCCCTCGATTGCGAAAGCGAGCTTCGCTCGGTGCGGTCCGGTATCGCTCTGGGTGTCGATTATCTGCTCGGCGGGACTCATGTCGATGATGCGCTGCGACTGCTGAAAGGCACGGATATCCGTTATTACCCCTTTCCAGGCCGGATCAGCGGGCATCCCAGCCATCTCGAAGGGACCGAGGGCGAAATCGTGCGTAGTGCGGTCGATCTTGCCTCCCGGCCCGGCGTGCATGGACTGGATTTGCTGGCCTATCGGTTCGCGGGAGATGTACCCAGCCTGATGCGGAAGGTCCGCGCCGCAGTGACGGGCAAGCGGGTCATCGTCGCGGGTTCAATCGATCGGGAGGAACGGATCCGGGCTGTGGTGTCGGCGGGCGCCGACGGTTTTACGGTCGGTACGGCGGCACTCGACGGTGCGTTCCCGACATCCCGTGATCTGACGGGGCAGATCGATTACGTCCGGATGTTGCTGTCTCGCCTCTGACGCAGAGTCGATGGAGAAGATTGATAGATTTAAAAGAGAAAAAGACTAATGCGTCCAGTCTTCCTGTCATTACTGTTATTTTCTGCCGAAAAAGGGGAGAGCGTGCTGGCTCGGGTGTAGCCGTCAGAGTCAGAGGGCTGCGCGGATTTTCGTGACGGGTTGAGAGGGTGGGAGAGTGTCTCCTGTCCGCCCGTCATGGAGTGTTTCGCCATGGCGACCGCCATTCCCAAAATTACCCTGAGTTCCTCCCGTGACATTCCGTTCAACAGGCTGGTGCTATCCCAGTCCAACGTGCGGCGTGTGAAATCCGGCCTGTCGATCGAGGAACTGGCCCGCGACATCGAGCGCCGAGGGCTGCTGCAGAGCCTGAACGTCCGTCCCGTTCTCGACGATACTGGGGTTGAGAGCGGAACTTACGAAGTCCCCGCTGGCGGTCGGCGCTTTCGCGCGCTCGAACTGCTGGTGAAGCAGAAGAAACTGGCGAAGACGGCGGCCGTGCCGTGCGTCGTGCGCGAGGCCGGATCGACCATTCTCGCCGAGGATGACTCCCTGGCCGAGAACGTCCAGCGTGTGGCCCTGCACCCGCTGGACCAGTTCCGTGCCTTTCGTGATATGCTGGAGAAGGGCATGTCCGAAGAGGAAATCGCTGCCGCGTTCTTTGTCGCACCCGCCGTGGTCAAACAGCGCCTGCGGCTGATGACGGTATCCGACAAGCTACTGGATATCTATGAGCAGGATGGCATGAAGCTGGAACAGCTGATGGCCTTTTCCATCAGCGATGATCATGCCCGCCAGGAACAGGTCTGGGACATCGTATCCCAGAGCCATAACCGTGAACCCTATGTCATCCGCCGCATGCTGACGGAAAAGACCGTGCGGGCCTCGGATCGTCGCGTGCGCTTCGTCGGACTGGACACCTATCTCGCGGCCGGTGGTCCTATCATGCGCGACCTGTTCGAGGCGGATGACGGAGGCTGGCTGCAGGATCCGGCCATTCTGGATCGGCTGGTCATGGAGAAATTGCATGCAGCCGCAGAGAATATCCGCGCCGAGGGCTGGAAGTGGGTCGAGACGGCTCTGTCGTTCCCATGGGGCCACACACGGCAGTTCGCGGAGATCGATGGCACGGAAGTGCCGCTGACCGATGAAGAAACGGCCCGTCTCGAAGCCCTGCGTGCCGAGCAGGAAACCATCGAGGCTGAATACGCCCAGGCCGACGAATACCCTGATGAGGTGGATGCAAGGCTGGGCGAGATCGAACAGGCCATTCTTGTCCTGGAGGAACGACCTCTGGCGTTCGATCCCGCTGACATGGCGCGGGCAGGGGCCTTCG
The DNA here is from genome assembly GCF_004302915.1 of Komagataeibacter xylinus. Lineage (GTDB taxonomy): Bacteria > Pseudomonadota > Alphaproteobacteria > Acetobacterales > Acetobacteraceae > Komagataeibacter > Komagataeibacter xylinus_C. Next base: position 11,023 of record NZ_QQBI01000007.1, read on the forward strand.
TCAGCCTCGACAGTGATGGCACATTGCAGGTGGAGCGCGGTTTCGTGCTACCCGAGGACGTGCCGAGTGAGCCGGAAGAGACCGATGATGCCGGCAGCGCCGATGAATACGATCGCCCTGCATATGATGGGCAGGATGAACGTCTTGCGGGTTATGGCGGCGACGAAGGCGGAGTGGGCGATAGCATCGCTCCCGACGTTGAACCCGAAGAAGAAGACGGGATCAAACCGCTGCCTGACCGGCTTTTCACCGAACTGACGGCCTGGCGCACGCTCGCGTTGAGAGATGCCTTTGCCAGCAACCCGCACATCGCGCTGACCGAACTGCTGCATACGCTGGTGCGTGATGTTTACTGGCAGACACCGGGTGCGGATTGCCTTGAAGCCTATGTCCGGGAAATCCCGCTGCCGGTCCATTCGCCGGATATGCCGGGCAGCCTTCCAGCCCATGCGCTGCGCCAGCGCAACGAGGGCTGGAAGCACGACCTGTCCGATGACGAGGATGCGCTGTGGCGCTGGATCGACGGGCTGGATGACGCCAGTCGCATGGCGCTGCTGGCCCATTGCCTGTCCTTCGGGGTCAATGCGCTCTACGAGCGCATGCCCGCCTATGGCGCGGTATCCCAGCGCAGCGTCACCGAGCGCCTCAAGCGGGCCGATCGACTGGCGTCAGCCCTCAGCCTCGATCTGGTCGAGGCGGGCTGGCAGCCGACGGTCGAGAACTATCTCGGCCGGGTGACCAAGGCGCGCATTCTGCAGGCGGTGCGGGAAGCACGCGGCGATGAGGCGGCTGGCCGCATTGCCCACCTGAAGAAGCCCGACATGGCGCGCGAGGCCGAGCGGTTGCTGGAAGGTTCGGGCTGGTTGCCCGAGGTGCTGCGCACGATAGGGCGGCCAGATGACACCCCTGCCGAAATGCGGGAAGCGGGCGAAGGCGTGGAGGCCATTGCCGCCGAGTAACCCTTATGAGGTCCGGAACTTTGAGATAGCGGCTTCCGGTGCCCGGAAGCCGCTTTTTCATGTCCGGCGCCCCGGAAAGAGGGAGAGGTCGGCTTCGCCTTCTGTGCCGAATAACCGGCATAGAGGAGAGTTTTCCATGACCACGACCACCATCCTGCCCCCTGCATCCCGTGGCGCTGCATCCGGCGGCTTTAAGATCGATCCTTCGCGTGGGGAGCGTAGCGCCCGCGTCTCGTCCGAATGGTTCTCGCGCCCCGACGACGAGCGGTATCTCTCGCTGTCAGATCTGCACGCCGCGACCCTGGCGCGCGCGGATCGGGCCACGGCGCGTACTGTCGAGAGCCGCGCCATTCGCGTGGAGGCCTCGCGCGACAATGCCGAGCGCCTGACCCTGACCGTGCCGGGACAGAATGAGCCGATTGCACCGACGCACTGGTCGTTTGGCCAGATGTGCAGTCTGGTTGGTGCGCCATCGTCGTACCTGCGTAACCTGCCGGCCCCACTGGCAGCGATCAATCTGCAGCACGGGCTGCTGTCGCATCGGGCCGAACTGGTCAAGACGCTGGAGACCGAAGACGGTCGGGTGGAATTGCGCGCCGTGACCGGCCCCGATTACGGCCGCATCTGGGACCATGAACTGGTCAGTGCAGTGCGGAAGATCGCCGGTGACGGCACAGGTGATACCAACTGGAAGGTTCCCGGTGTGATCGACTGGGCCACCATGACCCATAACCCCTATGTCGATATCATCAAGGAGACGACCACCCTGTATGCGTCAGACAGAGACGTTTTTTTATTCCTCGTAGACGATACGCACCCGATTGAAGCCGGGCGGCTGCCCAACGGCGACCCCGATCTCTATTTCCGGGGCTTCTATGCCTGGAACTCGGAAGTCGGCAGCAAGAGCCTCGGCATAGCGTCATTCTATCTGCGCGGAGTGTGTCAAAACAGGATGCTCTGGGGTGTGGAAAATTTCGAACAGATCACGATCCGGCATAGCAAGTTTGCAGCGTCTCGCTTCGTGCATCAGGCGACCCCGGCGCTACGGAATTTCGCCACGGCCAGCCCGGCGTCGTTTGTCTCCGGTATCCAGGCATCCCGGCAGGCACTGGTCGCGAGAACAGACGAGGATCGGGAAAGTTTCCTGCGTCGGCGTGGGTTCTCGAAACCGGAAACCACCAAAATCATCGAAACAGTGCTGAACGAGGAGGGACGTAAGCCCGAGAGCGTGTTCGATTTCGTGCAGGGGATCACGGCACTGGCGCGGACGAAGGCCAATCAGGATACGCGGCTGGATATGGAGGGTAGGGCACGCAAGCTGATGGAGAAGGTCGGATGAACGCGCCCGTCATCAGAAACCGGCATGATGGGGAAGGGGCGGCGGACAGGGTCCGCCGCCTTTTGCCTGTCGGCAGGTCAGTCGTTCAGGCTGTCCTTGAGCGCCTTGGCAGGCGTGAAGGCCAGCTTGCGCGAGGCCGCGATCTGGATGGTCGCACCTGTGGCCGGGTTGCGGCCTTCGCGGGCGGCGACTTCCCTGACCTTGAACTTGCCGAAGTTCGGCAGGGTGATTTCATCACCGGCCTTGGCGGCGGCGGTCATCGCTTCGATCAGGGCGTCCAGCACCTTGCGGGTATCGGTTTTGCTCGTGTCGGTGGTGGTGGCGATATGATCGACCAGATCGGCAATCTTCATGAAACTATCCTTTTGCATTCGGGCCTGTGCCCGTTGCCTCTGCCGTTACGGGGGAATCATGGCGGCATCAAGCCTGCAGGGAGGGGGAGATGACCAATACGCAGTCATGGGATGCTGGCGATCTGGCCCGCAGGCTGGCCGAAAACGCCGAGGCGGTATGCCGGCATTACCTCTCCGCCGGGCGACGGCACGGTAATTACTGGCTGGTCGGCGACGTCCACAACACGCCGGGACGGTCGCTCTATGTCCGCCTGCATGGTGGGCCGGACGGACGTGGCCGCGCGGGCAAATGGACGGATGGCGCGACAGGGCAGCATGGCGATCTGCTCGACATCATCCGCGAAAGCCTCGGGCTGCTGGATTTTCGCGCTGTCGCCGATGAGGCCCGGCGCTTTCTCTGCCTGCCGCAGTCCGAGCCACGATCGGCCCCTGATTGCGGCCGTTCTCATGCGTTCAGCCACGATACTTCCGGGCAGGCATCTGGCACCGCAGACGCCGCACGTCGGCTCTGGGCCATGTCCCGCCCGATTGCGGGCACACAGGCGGAAGCCTGGCTGCGCCATCGTGACCTGACGCGCCTGTCAGACCTGTCGTCCCTGCGTTTCCATCCTGACTGCTACTACCGGGCCGATGCCGACAGCCCGACCGAGACCTGGCCCGCGCTGATCGCCGCCGTGACCGACCTTGAGGACCGCGTTACCGGCGTCCACCGCACCTGGCTGGCGCGCGACGGACGCGGCAAGGCGCCAATCGAAATGCCGCGTCGGGCGATGGGCGACCTGCTCGGTCACGCCGTGCGCTTTGGCACAGTGTGCGACGTTCTGGCGGCAGGCGAGGGGATCGAGACGGTGCTGTCGCTCCATGAGGTCATGCCCGATCTGCCGCTGGCTGCGTGCCTGTCCTCGGCGCATCTCGCCGCCATGGCCTTTCCCCCCACGCTGCGCCGCCTCTATGTGCTGCGTGATGACGACCCGGCCGGAGACCATGCGGTGACGACCCTGCAGGCCCGGACGCAGGAGGCCGGGATCGAGTGCCTCGTGCTGTCACCGCGTCTGGCGGACTTCAACGATGATCTCCGCTATCTCGGGCGTGGCGCGATGCGGGCGATCCTGCATCCCCAGCTCGCCCCGCAGGACGTGGTGCGGTTTCTGCATCCGGTCACGCACTGAGGCGGGCCGGGAAGGGGGTGTGAGATCCGTCTTCTTTCCCGTGTAGCGCGGGGCTGTCCCGTTTCCGGATAAGGCGCGCCCGCGGCCTTTCAGGAAGGGGAGCGGGCGTCAGCCAGGCCGGGCCTGCAATGGCGGAGACGGCTATTTTCCGCCGCGCGGGACTGCGTCCGCGCTTTGCATCGCGAAGCAAAATAGCCGTCTCCCTGCCATCCTCCACTGCGTTCCGGCCGCGCGTTGCGCGGTTCCGGCCTGGCCTTCGTCTGCCGCTATCCGCCCCCGGAAAGGCCGCGAGGGGCGCGGCCAGAACCGGAGGACAGACCCATGACCCGCACACAGGATGATTTCGAACCCGTACACGCCACTTCTTCCACCGCCCATGTGCTGGCCGAACTCCAGCTTTACGGCCACCGTCCCTTCGAGGACGAGCCGGACCCGAGGCCCTTGCCCGACGCCAGCCAGATTGAGGGAGCGGTCGCTGACATCTTCGACGCGCTGTCCGCCACGCTGACCGACACGCGACTTGAACCCGATCTCGAACCGTTGCTCTGGTCCACCGTCAATGTCTTTCACCGCATGGTCGGGCAGGTGGAGCGTGATCTTGACCGCAACGAGGTGGCGCAGAAACGCAGCCAGCAGGAACAGGATGGCAGTGAGATCCGCTCGGTGGAACTGGAGCGCCTCATCGCCGAGGGGCTGACACTGCTGGAGCGACGCAACGCTTACGAGATATTCCGCGACCTGGCCTGCGACCAGTTCGAACGCCTGACAATGTCGCCCTGGCGGCCACGCTCCGGCTCGCTGGTCAGCCGCAGCACGCTGACGGCGTCCATGATCGACAGCCGCGATTTTCTCAACGCCCGCCGCAAGGCCGAAACCGAACTGCTCGTGCCCCCCGGGCCAAAGGTCGCGGTCACCGGTGGGCTCGATTACGAGGACCATCGCCTGATCTGGAAGCGTCTGGACAAGGTGCGGGAGAAGCATCCCGACATGGTGCTGCTGCATGGAGGCTCACCCAAGGGGGCGGAATTCATCGCTTCCCGCTGGGCCGATCAACGCGAAATTCCGCAGATCGCCTTCAAGCCCGACTGGAACCGGCACGGCAAGGCCGCCCCGTTCCGGCGCAACGACGCCCTGCTGAAAGTTCTGCCCGTCGGTGTCATGGTGTTTCCGGGATCGGGCATTCAGGACAACCTGGCCGACAAGGCCAAACAGATGGGTATCCCGGTCTGGAGGTTCCACAGGGAGGGTGGCGCGTGAGCGCCATTCCCATGCCTGACAATTGCTGCCGGACGCCTGAGCCGCAATGACGTCGGGTTCCCCAGTTCCTGCGCACATGATGGCGGGAAGCACGTTCGCCCGTCACCCGGAAGGCCCCGCCTGGAGAACCGGCGGGACGGAGTTCGATGGCAGCCCCGTGCGTCTGCGGGGACGGTCCATGGGGATGAAAAGCCCGCGCCAACCCCATCGGTGAAAGGGCCGGGACGGCAGGCAGCGAACGAGGGATCATCCGGCCCGCTTTGAAAGGATGCGCCTGTGCCGGGAGCGGGGGCCTGTCGCACTGCACGGGCGACCCTGCCCATGAGCGGGTGAAAAGGCGGCGTAACATCGGGGACGGCAAAAACGACCACCGGACGGGGCCAGTTTACAACAGTGGCAGCGTGACAGTCTCGCGCCAGATCGCATCGTCCCCCACCTGACGGACCGGTCATGCCGGCATCGTATCTCCGGGGGGGCTGTCGGGTCCGCACACCATGGCCTCTGTCGGATGGCTGATCTAGCCGAAGACCGGCTGCGCCTCGATCGGCTGGCCGCAACGGCGTTCCAGAACTTTCTTCCCCTGACGGCTGCGCCGTCATTCCTCGCGAGACAAGAAAGTTCCGGCCCTGCCGTCCTCCGCTGCGCTGCGGCCCTGAAGGGTGCTCTGCCGCTCGCCTCCGGCTGGTCGATCGCCATCGAGGCCACGGTGGTCGCGGCCCGATAACAGCATGGAGATACGACAATGGCTAACATCGGTTCCTTCAAGAAGGTGGGCGAAGGCTTCGAAGGCGAAATCGTCACCCTGGCCCTGCAGGCCCGCAACGTCCGCCTGGTGGCCGAAACCAACCGTCCCAACGACAACGCCCCCAACTACCGCGTCTATCTGGGCAGGATTGAACTCGGTGCGGCCTGGACCCGCCGCTCCAGCGAAGGCCGCACCTATCTGAGCCTGAAGCTGGATGATCCTTCCTTCGCCGCCCCGATCTTCGCCAACCTGTTCACCGACGAGGACGGCGAGGGCTACTCCCTGATCTGGACCCGGCCCCGCAGCCGGAACGGGGAGTGAGCTCCCCACCACCAACCCCGCCCGGTCTCTCCGGGCGGGGCCTTCCGGGGTTTCTTTTTCTACGTGCTCTTCCAGGGCGCGGGCGATCGTGCTGGTCGCCCGACGTGAGACGCCGGCGGAATACGAGGCTTTCCCTCAGCCTTCCCCTTGTACCATGCGCGAGGGCGAACCGCGTCAAGGACGCGTGGTCCCCCCAATTTTGCCCGGCGCACCCGTGCCGGGCACGCCGAACAAAATCGGCTCCCCCACGCGCCGGCGAGCCGGTCGCCTGCGGCGATCCCTGACCCGGTCCGCCCCGGCATGAGCCGTCCGTCCTGTCTTCGAGAAACGAAAGGAACAGGACGATGACCACGCTACACGACCATATCCAGATGCTGCGCGCCGAACTGACCAGCTTTCATCTCAGCAAACGCGAGCGCCGACAGATCGAGCGCGAACTCAAAGAGGCGCTTGTACAACAGACCCGTATCGAATCACACAGGCCGCCACCGCCCCATTGAGGGCGGATACGGCAGGGTGAGGAAGCCTATTTCTGATCGTCCGTCGGGAAGTGACTTTCGTCCAGCAGCGCGGCCGGCCGCACGTCCAGTGCCTGCGACGCATGCCACAGCGAGAGCAGCGTCGCGTTCTGGCGCCCGGTCTCGATCCAGCTGATATAGGCGCGGTCCACGCCCATCCGTTCCGCCAGGGCCTCCTGGCTGAGACCGGCGGCGCGTCGCAGGCGCCTCACGTTCGCGCCGAAAAGTCCTCGGATATCCATCCGCAGGATAGGAACGATTTGTGTATTATCGCGCTACGTATTATAATACACGGAGCGTCAAATGCCTTCTCACGTGATGCGCTATGGGCATCACGTGATGTCGCGGAAACCGAAGTTTCCGGCTCGTCTGGCGTGAATTGCCCCTCAATATCGAAACTACCCGAACCTTGCCGGATATATTTGGGATCACCTCCCTGAGTCTTCGGGACTACCCGTTTCGGTTCCGCACCGGATACTGGGTCGAATCCATGACATATCGGGGGAGGGGGACGTGCCGACAATCCGGCCGTGGGATGCCGCACCCCTTCGTCGCGCCTACGCCGGGCTCGACCCTGCCGGTCTCGCCCAGGAATGGCTGCGACACAATCCGGCCTACCGGCGCGATCATGCAGCAACCATGACGACGGGCAAGGTTGACGCCGAGGCATGGCGTGCCTTCGCCCGTCGCTGGGGGTTACGTTTTCCCTGTCGATCCTGATCTCCCCGCCTGGCTTGCCCCCGCCTTCTGGGATCCGGACAGCGCGCCGGAGGTTGCCATGCGTGGCGATGGGGGTGACATCCTGTCCCGTCTCACGCCATACGCGCGGGCACGACATGATGGTCCCGATGGCATCCATCTCGTGCTGGACAGTGCGGCGGGTCCGCTGCGCATCGTCATAGTCGTCGATCGGCAGCCCGATGCGTCAGGAACCTGGTTCGTCATCGATGACGGGCACCTCCCGACCCGTCTGGCCTGCGTGGCACGCTTCGGCCGCCTGCTTGCCGGACAGGCGCCCGGTCTTCTGCCCTCCAGCTTGCGCCTGAGTCCCCAGCAGAAACTGCGCCAGATCCGCATGCTCTGCATCGCCGAAGGCCGGCGCACGGGGGTGACAGCGCGCCGGATCGCAGCCGGCATATACGGCGAGCGTATCCTGCAACTGTCCCGCAATGAATGGCGTGCCAGTTCTTGGCACCGCGCCTTTTACCGCGATCTTGGCGGTGCCGAATTCTATCTGAACGGCGGCCACATCGCCCTCCTTCAGGGGCTGAAGCAGGGGGGTGACATTTTGGCAGCCTGAACTTTGTCATCCCTCCCCAAGTCTCATTCTCCGGCAGCGTCCTCCCATGAGCCGCGACATTCCGCACGCGGCCCGATCCATCGGGAGGAAAGACCCCATGCGTGTCCAGCCGACACTGCCACCGCGCTATCTGCGCACCCCGGACGCGGCCAATTTCGTTGGCCTGTCCATCCGCACCCTCGAAAAACACCGGAGTTGCGGCACCGGTCCGCTCTACCGCCAGCTTGGTGGCCGGATTGTCTATGCCGTGGAAGACCTCTGCGCCTGGGCCGACCTGAACGTCAGGCTCTCCACCGGAGACGGTGGCGGTATCCCGATGCCGTCCGATCCCCGAGCTTACATCATCCGCTTGCAGGCCAGGGCTCGCAAAGCCCAGCAGCGGAGTGCCGGACAATGATGCCGGCCGCCGATAGCTGGCGTCAGCCCGACCGCCGCTTCGTGGTCACGGGGGCGGCAAGGCCCCGCGACGTCCGCGATCTAATGGGCCGCCCGTTCTTCCCGTTGGGGAAAACGCCGCGTGTCATCCCCGTCGATTACGAGGCGCGGCATGCCAGTGTGACGGTATCGGCACCGGACGGATCGGGCATGGCCACGATCTGGGATGCGGACGTGCTGCTGTGGCTGACCGGACAGATCGTCGATGCCCTGAACCACGACCTGTGGGTATCGCGCCATGTGCGCTTCACGCCTTGGCGTCTGTTCCAGGATCTGGGCTGGGCGACGGGGGCGAACGAGTATCGGCGCCTGCACGGCGCGCTCGGGCGTCTGGCGGCCACGACCGTCGCTACCAACATCCGTAATGGCGCGGACTGGCGGGAGAAGCCGTTTACCTGGATCAGTGACGTCCGGATTTCCCGTGAGGATGGGGTGGCCCTGACGCTGGCGGACTGGCTGATGGAGGCCGCCTGTGACCGTTCCCGCGTCCTGAGCGTCGACCCTGCCTATTTCCGTCTTGGCGGGGGATTGGAGCGGTGGCTTTACCGTCTGGCCCGACGCCATGCCGGGCGACAGAAGGAGGGATGGTGCTTCGATCTGGCGGACCTGCATGCGCGCTCGGGCAGCCTGACCCGGCGTCGTGACTTCACCGCGAAAATCCGTGCCATCGTCATCCGTCAGACGGTTCCAGGTTACACGTTTCGCGTCATTTCTGGCGGAAAACTGGGAGTTTTATGCGCCGCTCCAACGAGTCAATCCACCGGGATTGTGGATAACGATGTGAAACCTGTCGTCGGACCGGCGGCGCATCATATCGTGGGACCGTTGGCGGATTCATCGTCGGACCATTGGCGAAAAACGGCGCAACCCATTGGTTTTGAAGGCGGAATCGGCCTCTTAACTTATATAACTTATATAATAACTTATTATGTAGGGGATTCCGATCTTTTCGCTCCCCTTCCGGCAGCCCGGTCGGAGCATGGAAAAAAGGCTCGGGAAGCGGTCGCGGATCGCATGGTCGGTGTCCCATGACCGACTGTTCTTTCCGGCCACGGAGCGATGTGCTCACCACGGTCGAACTGACCTGGATCGAGAAGCGCATCGAGCACTGGGTCCGGTTCGGTCATCCCATAGAGGATCGCATTCTCGACCGTCGGCGCAGGCTGATGAGCTTCACGCCGGACAGCGTGTTCGCTTTCATCCGCTGGGCCGCGAACGATTTCGGCACTGTGGTGTCCTGCATCGACATCGTGCGCGCCGTCGGGGCGCAGGAAGCGTGCCAGACCGTGCCCTTTGTTCGTCCCGGCGGCGAGAGCCTGCTGCGCCAGAGCGGCTGGCCCAAGGTGCGCCGGGTGCTGGAAGCGATCGATGGCGTGGAGGCGCTGGGGATTGATCCTGCCGCCGCCTGTCCCGATCACTGGCGCCATCTGCATCATCGGCTCACGGCGGCGCAGGAGCCGCGTCCCTACACGTCAGAGCGCCATGAGGCATGGCTGCGCAGGAGGGCCATGTCATGACCCGGCGCGGCTGGTTCTTCGCCACGTATTTCGCCGTGCTCGGGGTGGGCGCTTCGCTGGCGTTTCATCCCGCGCCGCGCTGGGTCTGGAACGAGACAGCCAGCGTTCCGGTCGGGCTGTATCGCATCCAGCCCACCACCCCGGTCCATGTCGGCGACATTGTCGCAATCCGCCTGCCGGAGCACGAGGCGACGCTGCTGGCGACGCGCGGCTACCTGCCGTTCGGTGTGCCGCTGCTCAAGCCTGTGGCGGCTCTCGCGGGGCAGAGTGTCTGCCGGAATGGCCCGCACATCACCATCGACGGGAAAGCCGCCGGCGAGGCGAAATCCGTCGACCATCGAGGCCGCAAGCTGCCCGTCTGGCAGGGGTGTCAGCATCTCGGGCCAGGACAGGTCTTCGTCATGAACGTCGCCGTGCCGACCAGTCTGGACGGGCGGTATTTCGATGTCCTGCCGATGGACACCGTCATCGGACGCGCCGTGCCGGTGCATGTTCGCATGGGCGAGGCGGAGCCAGCGCCGCCGCATTTCGATCCCTTCCCAGAACTGGATGATCCCGTGCGGAAGGGGCCGCTCCTGGGACGGCCGATGATGCCCGCGAAAGAGAGCGAACCGCCCATTCAATGATGGTCATCCATCCCCTGAATTCTCTGTCGTTCCCACTCTGTCGGAAAGGATTTTTCTCATGAGCCAGATCGGATTTTTTACCCGAACCGCCGATGGTTTCGCCGGACGGGTGCGCACCCTGTCGCTGGATGCCGAACTGACCTTCGTGCCAGCGGAAAACAATGGCGCGGAACATGCGCCGGATTATCGCATCCATCTGGGCGACGGGGATACTGGCCCCGAGTTGGGCGCGGGATGGAAACGCACCGGGGAACGTGCCGGCGAGTATGTTTCCGTGCTCCTGGACGATCCCACTTTCATGCAGCCAATCCGCGCCACGCTGTTCCAGGCCGGGCGGGGCGGGCGCGAGTGGCAACTGGTCTGGAACCGGCCTGTGAAACGCCCAGGAGGCAGGGAATGAGACGCCGGTTTTTCATGTCCGCTGGCGTGCTCGCCGTGCTCGCGCTGCCGCTCTTGCCCGTTACTGTCCACGCGCAGGATTGGGACGATCTCGTGCGAAAGGCGGCAGAGCAAAACGCGATCCCGGCGACGTGGGTGCGGGCCGTCCTCCATGCCGAAAGTGCCGGCGACCCGCACGCAGTTTCCGGCGCCGGTGCGATGGGTCTGATGCAGCTCATGCCGGGCACCTGGCGGGACGTCCGCCGCGCCCTCAATCTCGGCGCCGATCCTTTCGATCCGCATGACAACATCGCGGCCGGGGCAGCCTATCTGCGATGGCTGCACGACCGCTATGGCGATGCGGGTTTCCTCGCCGCCTACAATGCCGGTCCGGCCCGTTACGACGAGCATCTGGCGACCGGCCGGCCTTTGCCTGGCGAAACGGTGTCCTATGTCGCGTCTGTCGCTCGGCTGATCGATGACCCATCGTCCAGCGTGAATTTTTCCATCGCTCCGACGCATAACTGGACCTCCGCTTCGCTCTTCATTTCCGGCAGCGAAAGCGCGTTTCCATCGTCATCTCAAGGCATTTTTTTAAGCCGATCCGGGTCGGCGATTTTTACTTCGCCCACGCTCTTCGCTGGTCATGTCCGTAACGCGCCGGGAGTGGGCTCGACGCATGGGGCGGAGCAAGGGAAGTGAATCACGAAAACCCCGGAAAAGGACGGAAAAAGGGAGGGCTGGATAAAAGGCCGCACATCGCGGCTCGGTCGGGGGGCGGTTTTCCGGGGTTTTTGAGGTCTTGCCGCGAGGTGCGTGGATTTCCCGCACCTCGCGTCAAGGTGTCATCTCTTTGATCCGGCGCGATATTCCGCGCGGTGCAGGGCATTTTTCATGAACAGAGATGAAGAATTCCGGGTTCGACCGGGGCGCATCCGCTCCACCCGCGCCCGGCAGGCGCGGCCTTTCGTGACGCAGGTGCTGGCGTCCGTGCAGCGGGCCGGTGGCAGGGTCTCCCGCGCGGGAAAAATCAGTGCCGGGCGTCGCTCCACCTTCGGGCGCGGGCGGGCCGCTGCCCATGCTGCCAATCGCCTGCTGACCAGCCGTTCGCGGGGTGTCGTGATCAAGGCTCGCGTCGTGCGACACGCGCCGCGTGCCACGCCACTGGCGGCACACCTCCGTTACCTGCGTCGAGAGGGCGTGACGCGGGACGGAGAGGACGCACGCCTGTTCGGCAAGGACAGCGATAACATCCGCGCCTCGGATTTCGCGGAACGATGTGATGGGGACCGCCACCATTTCCGCTTCATCGTCTCCCCCGAGGATGCGCCGGAGATGTCGGACCTGCGCGCCTTCGCGCGGGATCTGATGGGGCAGATGGAGGCCGACGTCGGCACGAAACTCGACTGGGTCGCCGTCGATCACTGGAACACCGCGCATCCCCATCTACACGTCATCGTCCGGGGCGTCGCGGAGGACGGTTCCGACCTCGTGATCGCGCGCGATTATATCCGCGAAGGCATGCGTGCCCGTGCCCAGGATCTGGTGACGTTGGAACTCGGGCCGCGCACCGATCACGACATCCACCAGGCGGTCGAGCGGCAGGTGAACGCCGACCGCTGGACCCAGCTCGACCGTCAGCTTCAGAAGGACGCGGGAGAGGATGGCGTCATCGATCTCGGGCGCGCGCCGGGCGCAACGCCGGATGCCTTCGCCACCGTGAAGCTGGGTCGTCTGCGCCGTCTGGAGACGATGAGGCTGGCGCACCAGGTCGGACCGGATCGCTGGCGGATGGACGAGAGCGCGGAGGCGACGCTGCGGGAGATCAGCGAGCGCAACGACATCATCAAGCGCATCCACCGGGGGTTGACGGAGCAGAAGATCGACCGCGCCGCATCATCCTGGGTGCTGGCGGGGGGGGACACCACCGATCCCGTCATCGGTCGGCTGGTTGATCGCGGCCTCGACGATGAGCTGCGCGGCACGGCCTATGTGGTGATCGACGGGATTGACGGACGCACCCACCATGTCCGCCTGCCAAACCTCGAAGCCGCTGGTGACGGGTCAGTCGGTTCCATCGTGGAACTGCGACATTTTGCCGACAAACAGGGACGTGACCGTGTCGAGCTGGCCGTGCGCTCGGACGTCACGCTGGAGAGGCAGGTGACGGCGGAGGGCGCGACCTGGCTCGACCGGCAGGCCATCACGCGGGAGCCTCTTGCGCTGGCGTCCACCGGGTTCGGCGCGGAAGTGAAAGAAGCGATGAAAAAGCGGACAGATCATCTGGTGGAGCAGGGGCTGGCCAACCGCGACGGCGAGAGCATCCGTTATGCCAGGAACATGATCGCTACGCTGCGCGAGCGGGAGTTGGACGCGCTGGGCCGGAGCCTTGCCGGGAAGTCAGGGATGCCGTTCCGGCGGAGCGGCGAGGGTGATCCCGTTACCGGCACCTACCGTCAGCGTTTCAACCTGGCGTCGGGCCGGTTCGTGATGATCGACGACGGACTGGGCTTCGAGCTGGTGCCGTGGTCGTCGTCGCTGGAAAAACAGCGCGGGCAGGGGGTATCGGGTATCATGCGCGGCGATGGGGGAATTGACTGGTCGTTCGCCCGAAAACGGGGGCTGGGTCTATGACCGGGAAGGGGGGGGCAGCAGAATGTCTGCTTCAGAACTGGCCTGATCATAAACTGCCACCATGGGAGCACGTATAGTCCTTGAATTTTCGATGAGGATTTTTCAGATTCTGACACGTGAGGATGAGGCCGTATAATTATTTCGGGTAATCTTCCCATCAAATGCAGAATCGACTAGCTGCGAAAAAAGTCACGAGAACTAATTATCAAACGGAGAAAGTGCTTCAATAATTCGGCATTCTGAAATATTACCTCCCCGGCATGATTTTATTATCGTAGAAAGTTCATGACGCAATGCCTTGAGATCCGCAATTTTGTGCTCAATCTCTGCCATATGGTCACGAGCAATTCTATCAACTGTCTTACAATCCTGGGTTCCCTGATCCGCTAGGGATAATAGAACTCTTACCTGATCTAATGAAAAACCCAGATCACGGGATCGACGAATAAAAGACAGTCTCGCGAGCGCCGCATCATCATAAACGCGATAATTGCCATCGGTCCGCTGTGGCGGAGCCAGCAGTCCGATCCGTTCATAATAGCGGATCGTCTCGACTTTGGTATTCGTTGCCTTTCCCAAGGCGCCAATCGATCGCATTCCCTGCCTCTTGACCCTGTAGTTGCTACAGGGAGCATACATTAAAACAGATGATTCGTCAGGGAGGCGCTGGATGGCAGGAGGATGCTGTGGTGGATGCACAGATACGCCGCTACCAATCAATAAATCATGGCGGAGAGCGCTCCTGATCGCGCTTTTTCTCAATGCCAGCATGTTTGCCGTTGAAGCTGGGGCTGGCGTGTCGGTTGGATCTGCATCCTTACAGGCGGACGCGATTGATTTCCTTGGCGACAGCGCCAACTACGCAATAAGCCTCAGTGTTGCCGGAATGGCATTGCGATGGCGAGCTGGCGCGGCCTTTCTGAAAGGCCTGACCCTGTTCGTGGCTGGGATATGGGTAATGGCCAATGCTGGGTGGATGGTAATGAACAGCAACCATCCGCCTCACCCAGACGCAATGGGCGGCATTGGTCTGCTTGCCCTCGCGGTCAATCTGGCCTGTGCCCTCATATTATGGACACACCGGAAAGGTGATGCCAACCGCCGTTCCGTATGGATCTGCTCTCGTAATGATGCGATCGGAAATGTTGCCGTTGTGCTGGCAGCTCTGGGCGTGTTTGGCACTCGTTCTGCGTGGCCGGATATTGCGGTAGCTGCCATCCTTGCGATGCTTGGTATTAGTGGAGGTGTGCAGATTATGCGACAATCGAGAGTAGAACTAACAGATAACAAATCAGATATATCACGACATATTAATGTATAAATCATATAATACTCTAGAATATATTAAGCAGGTAAGGAGACGCACACGCTATAATGCGGCATTCATTCTCCTGATTTTTCCCCTGCTCTGTGGCTGCACAAATAGTGGTCACTCAAATATTTCGCCGGAATCAGATGTCCAGAAATTTTCCAGCCGTCAATTTACGGATGCCGGATTGCAAGAATTCATTACAAAAGTTCTCGGACCAAACGTATCGAGTCAGGAAAACGCATGGGGCATCACTCGCCTGACGCTTGCTACCTTGTATTTTCATCCCGATATCCTTGTAGCTAAAGCTGAACTGGAAACGGCTCGCGCTGGAATCAAGACAGCCGGTCAACTGCCCAATCCCAGTTTCACGGTGCTGGGTGGCCCATCGGCTCATTACGTCGGCTACGGCGCGTCAATACTGATCGAATTTTTCGGCAGGCGTTATCACCGTATCAAAGAAGCCAGATATCGGGCTGCCGTCGCGCAATGGGAAGTCATCAATACTGCATGGAAACTACGCAGCGACACGCGGTCTGCTCTTCTCGGCGTCTGGGCTGTATCCGGGCGCCTCAAGCTTGTGGAAGAGACTGCGGCAGCTAAACGCGAACTCTTTACCCTGGAACAGGCACGTTTTGATCAGGGGCGAGCATCCGCTTTCGAAATATCGCAGGTACGGACGGAAATGATCCATGCCGAGTTGTCTGTCAGTGATCTGCGGCGCGAGTATGCCGTCCGTAAGGCAGCTCTGGCTGGAGCAATCGGGGTTCCTGCCGAAGCACTTGATTCCATTGCTCTTGATACAAAAGCATTTGATGTCTGTCCCGACCTCATAGAATACCGCGATTCACAGGACATGAGATACCAAGCCGTAATGCAACGCGCGGATCTGCGGGAACTTCTTGCGTCTTATGACGCCGCCCGACAGGCTCTACGGGTCGAAGTTTCTCGACGCTATCCCGACGTCACCATCAGTCCCGCCTATAACTGGGATATTTCAAATCGCTTTGAGGTAAATCCCTCTCTGCAAATTCCGATTTTCAATCAGAACGAAGGCCCCATAGCTGAAGCTGTTGGGCAGGAGCATGAGGCGGCGGCTCGTCTCCGGCGTGCAGAGAACACGGTGTTTAAGTCCATCTCGCAGGCTACGGCCAATTACCGCGGCACGACATCAATTCTGCTACAGGCGGAAGAACTTGCCAAAACCGTACGGGTAAGGCTGAACCAGATGCAGCACCGCCTTCAGTCAGGTGCAATCGACCGACCAACGATGGTTATGACTCATATAGAGCAGCTTCAAGCGGAGACCGCTCTTCTTGAAGCAGAAATTCAGCAACGGCAAGCCATAGGTCAGATCGAAGATGGCATGCAGCAGCCCATTTTTGATCACACCAATGCCGCGCAGGCTTCCGGCCTACTTGAAAATAACCAAAGGAACTCACCATGAAAGCGAGGGCCTTCTGGCTGCCTCTTGCAGGTCTTTCGGTCTTCCTAGTTCTAAACGGGACAGACATTGCCATTGCAGATGATGATGATCAACCAGTTTCGGTTCTTGGTGCAGAGGCGACCGTGACGGTCTCCCCGGAAGCAGTTACGAAGAGCGGCATTGCTTCTGCACGACCCAGCATCGTGCCTTGGAGAAAGCTGGTTCCCGCCTATGGTTACGTTCTGAACGCAACACAACTTATCACTCTTGTTAGTAATTATGCTGACATGAAAGCGCGGCTGGAGAGCATGCAGGCACAGCAGACGCTTGCCCGTGCGAAACTCGATCGTGACAAAGGACTGTATCGCGATCGGCAGAATATCTCTCAGGAACAATTCCAGGAGACAACAGCTAGATTTCAGTCCAATTCAGCTATGGTAAAAGCAGAACAGGTCCGGGTGAATAACGCACTTAATATTATCAGACAGCAATTTGGTTCGGTCATATCTGACGCTACCGAAAAAAATACAATTTTCATTACACAGTTACTTCAACAACAAGTGGTCTTGGTCAAGGTGACCCTTCCACCAGATACGGATCTACCAACCCCACCAAGTCAGGCGGATGTGACCGATTATGGAAACACGGGTGGACACGGGACAATGCTCCACTATTTGTCTCCTGTAACCATGACCGATCCTGCTATTCAGGGGCGTAGCTTTTTCTATTTTGCGTCGGCTGAAAGTCAGCTTGTCGCGGGCATGAATGTTTCCGTTCTCCTGCCTACCGAAGAGGAACGTCGCGGTATCCGGATACCTGCATCAGCTATTATCTGGCTGCAAGGTAAGTCGTGGATATACCGTGATAACGGACACGGAAAATTTACACGCTTACCCCTTACGACCGACGTGCCGGACCGAGAAGGTGGCTACTTGATCCAAGATACTCCAGGACAAATCACACACGAAACGCAAATCGTCATAGAGGGTACGCAATTACTTCTGTCTGAAGAATTCCGAGCTCAGCTTGAATCAGGAGACGATGACGACTGATGACGGGACGTTCTTTCAGCCTTCAGGCAGCTATTATCGGGTTTTCGATCCGCTTCCGGGGCGTGGTTATCGCAACCGCATGTCTGTTGTTCTTCTATGGCCTGTATGGCTTGAGACATGCCAGCTATGATGTGTTTCCGGAATTCATTCCGCCACGGGTCACGATCCAGACCGAAGCCGCTGGTTTTACGCCGGAACAGGTCGAAACATTGGTTAGTCGCCCAATGGAAATTGCCCTGACCGGCCTCCCGGGTATTCAGCGCGTGCAATCGACTTCGATTCAGGGACTGTCAGTCGTCAACGTCCTGTTTGCGACATCGACCGATATTTATCGAGCCCGGCAACTGGTCGGGGAACAAATGAATGTTGTTGCACAGCAATTGCCAGCCGGTGTTCATGCTCCGACTATGACGCCACTGACCTCATCCGCCGGTCTGGTACTGGTGATCGGTCTGACGTCGGAACAACAGTCCCTTATGCAGTTGCGCACGCTTGCTGACTGGTCATTAAGGCCGCGTCTGCTGGCGTTGCCTGGTGTGGCTGGAGTCAGCGTGTTTGGCGGGGAGCGTCGGTCACTCCAGATACAGGTACATCCAGACCAACTCATCTTGCATCATATCGGACTCGATGACGTCCTTGCGGCTGCCCAGGAAGCGACTGGCATACAGGGGGCCGGCTTTATTGATACCCCGAACCAAAGAGTCGTTCTTCAGTCTGACGGTCAGGCCCTGACGCCAGAAAGTCTGGCCCGCACTGTGATTGTCCGCTCTGAGAATGGTGCTGTCACACTGGGCAGTATTGCCACTGTAACTGAAGCCCCTATTCCTGCCTTCGGCGCGGCCAGTATCGAGGGAAAGACAGGCATTGTAGTTAATATATGGGAACAGTACGGTGCCAATACAATGGCCGTGACCCGGGAAATCGAGGCGGCACTTACCGATTTCCGCCCGCAATTGCAGGGACAGGGGATTACATTGCATGCTGACCTGTTCCGACCCGCCAATTTCATTACGACCGCATTGGGGAATGCCACACGAGCATTGCTTCTGGGCGGTTTTCTGGTGGTTGTCGTAATCTTTCTTTTCCTTTTTGACCTGCGAACCGCTGCAATCTGTTGCGCCACCATACCTTTGGCTATTCTGATAGCCCTGTCGTTGCTGGAGACACTCGGGGTTACTTTGAATGCCATGACCTTGGGGGGCCTTGCTATTGCCATCGGCGAGGTTGTGGATGACGCCGTGATCGGGGTCGAAAATGTTACACGCCGATTGCGTGAAAACCGGCTTCTGGTCCAGCCCGCATCTACAGCGCGCGTCGTACTCGATGCGTGCGTTGAAGTCCGCAGTGCAGTGGTTTACGCGACCTTTGCTGTCATTATCGTTTTCTTGCCTGTCATCGCCCTTCCCGGACTTTCGGGACGACTGTTTGCTCCACTGGCAACAGCTTATGTTCTTGCGGTCATGGCTTCTCTTGCCGCTGCTGTAACCGTTGTACCTGCACTCTGCGCATGGCTCTTGGCGACGCCTGGAGAAATCCGGAGAGAGCCCCCCCTGGCAGGATGGACCGCCAGAGCTTATGAACGTCTTCTGGCCAGATTAATGCGCCATCCCCGATTTGTTATAGGCGGGATGATCCTGACCACCTTGATAGGGTTTGCGGCCCTTCCATTCCTTGAAAGCGATTTCATTCCCGATTTCAAGGAAGGCCACCTTATCATTCATATGACGGCAGTTCCGGGGACTTCCCTGGAACAGTCTCTGAAATTAGGCAGACAGGTTACAGAAAAACTTCGTCAGCTTCCCGAAATCCGTTCGGTTGCTCAGAGAGTCGGACGCGCCTCGCTGGATGAGGACACGTATGGACCACATACCAGCGAGTTTGAGGTTGATTTGAATCAGGTGGATGGGAAGGCTTCCCGACAGATTGATGCCCGCGTTCGCAAAGCGCTTGACGGGTTCGTTGGGGCCAGTTTTTCTGTCAGTAGTTTTTTGACGATGCGCGTAAACGAAACCCTTTCTGGTTCGTCTTCGGCTGTGGCAATCAATATTATTGGCGATGATCTGGATGTATTGGATATCCAGGCAAATAATATTGTCCGCATGTTGCATCAGATACATGGCGCAACAGATGTCCGGATAGAAGCACCTCCTGGTGTTCCGGAACTTGCTATTCGGCTACGCCCTGCTGATCTGGAGCGCTGGGGGCTTCGGTCGGCGGATGTACTCCGATCCATCCATACAGCCTGGCAGGGTGAAACCGTGGGGCAGATATACGAGCGTTCTGCGGCTTTTAATGTTATGGTTCGTCTTGATGACGCAAGTCGTAATGATGTTGCGTCTGTCGGTTCCCTGCCACTGCATACTGTTCACGGAAACTACGTACCACTCCGCGTTGTTGCAGACATATATGAGACGAACGGTCGCTATCAGGTGTCACATCTGGGAGCACAGAGAACACAGACTGTCACCGCAAATGTTACAGGACGATCAGCTCAATCTTTCGTTCAGGACGCACGCACGGCTATAGCAAAAAATATCAAACTGCCTCTTGGAACCTACGTTCAGTTTACATCCGCAGCGGAAGCTGAATCACAATCACGCAGGGAACTGTTTATAAATTCCGGGCTCGCTGCCATAGCGGTCATGATTCTGCTCTCAATAATCACACAAGGATGGCGCAATCTCGCTCTGATACTCGTCAATCTTCCCTTCGCATTTGTGGGCGGCATTCTGACAATCATTGTTTCCGGCACAACGCTAACTCTTGGGGCAACAGTCGGCTTCGTTACACTATTCGGGATTACGCTTCGGAATTCGGTGATGATGATTTCGCATTTTGAGGCTTTGGTCGAGCAGGAAGATCTCACATGGGGAGTAACAACAGCGCTCCGGGGGGCCAGAGACCGCGTCGTCCCCGTACTCATGACATCGCTCGTTACGGCGCTTGGACTGGCGCCTCTGGCTGTTGATATGAATGCGCCTGGGCGGGAAATCGAAGGACCTATGGCTGCTGTCATTCTTGGAGGGCTCATGACATCAATGATACTTAACCTGTTTGTTTTGCCTATTCTTGCTGTCAAATTTGGTAATTTTTCTGAAAACGAAACGGGAGTTCCGGAAACCTTGTTCAAGTGACAGGTATGGGCCACTGCTGCACCGAACTACCTGAAGATTATGTCCGATATGCCAATAGAACCCAGAATGAAAACTGCTTCCGTATCACGCTCGGCCACCATTCGGTCTGGCTCGACCTTCTGGTTGGGTTCGGAATTGCCTTCATGAATCTTGACGCTGTCCAGAAAATCTGGATTGCCGCCCGCACCGAACATCATCGTGTCAAGGCCGAAAACCGAAAGTATCGTTGCCCGATCCAAATGATTTATGCTCCCTGCCCAGTGGCTTTGGGCGGTCTTGCTACGGCCAACCTAAGCGCCTGTATTCTTGCTGGTTATTTCCCATAACGATCACCCCACTCTCGGCTCCAAGTGATAGCGGGGGACTGCGCGGACTATGTCCGCTATGCGAAAGGCGAGCCAACCCACTTTTATGTCCGACATGTAGGCGACTACCGCCTGTCTGCTCTGTTTCTGCTGAGCCGACAGACAGTTTAGGGAGTAAGCGGAATGTCTGGTCTGAGCGGAAAAATTGAGGAAGCCGACAGTCGTGATCTCCGTTTCCTCACATAGGATAGCTTGACTTACGACAATATATCCACAAACAAGGATATATGGATACAGAATCCGCCCTCGCTGCCCTGAGCGCCCTGTCGCAGTCCACGCGACTGGAGATCTTCCGCCTGCTGGTGCGCCACGAACCGGATGGACTACCCGCCGGAGACGTCGCGCGGCATCTCGATGTCCCGCAAAACACGATCTCGGCCCATCTCGCCACCCTGACCCGCGCCGGGCTGCTGACCTCGCAACGCCATAGCCGGCTGATCGTCTATCGCGCCTGTCTTCCGAGCCTGCGGGACCTGATGCTTTTCCTCGTCAGGGACTGCTGTGCTGGCAGCCCCGAACTCTGCGCGCCCCTGATCGCGACCCTGTCCTCCTGCTGTCCATCCCCGGAATCCTGCTCATGACCATCACGATCTATCACAACCCAGCCTGCGGCACGTCGCGCAACGTGCTGGCACTGATCCGCAACAGCGGCGAGGAACCTCGCATTATTGAGTATCTGAAAACGCATCCCAGTCGTGAGGAACTGGTCAGTCTGATTGCCCGTATGGGCGTTCCGGTGCGCTCGGTCCTGCGGGAAAAGGGCACGCCCTTTCACGAACTCGGCCTCGACAATCCGACCCTGACGGACGATACGCTGATCGACGCCATGATCGCACACCCGATCCTGATGAACCGGCCGATCGTCGTCACCCCCCTCGGTGTTGCGCTCTGCCGTCCGTCCGAGGCGGCTCTGGAAATCCTGCCCAACCCGCAGCGGGGCGCTTTCGTCAAAGAGGACGGCGAGAAGATCGTCGATGAATCCGGAAAGCGGATCTCCTGATGCTGGCTCTTCTGCTTTTCGTTGTCACGCTGGTTTTTGTCATCTGGCAGCCTCGGGGGCTGGGCATCGGCTGGAGCGCAATGGCAGGTGCCGCCGTGGCCTTGGCGGCTGGCGTGATCCACTGGCATGACATTCCTGTCGTCTGGCACATCGTCTGGGACGCGACCTTCACCTTTATCGCGCTGATCGTCATCTCGCTGTTGCTGGATGAGGCAGGGTTCTTCCAGTGGGCCGCCCTGCACGTCGTACGCTGGGGCAAAGGGCGAGGCCGGACGCTATTCCCGCTGATCGTGGTGCTGGGAGCGGCCATTGCAGCGGTTTTCGCCAATGACGGCGCGGCGCTGCTGCTGACGCCCATTGTCATCGCTATCCTGACGCAACTGCGCCTGAGCCATGGCGCGGCGCTGGCCTTTATTATCGCCACTGGGTTCGTCGCGGATACCACCAGCCTGCCGCTTGTCATTTCCAACCTGGTGAACATCGTCAGCGCCAATTTCTTTGGCATTGCGTTTGATCGCTATGCCGCGATCATGGTCCCTGTCGATCTGGTGGCGCTGGGCGCGACGCTGGCTGTGCTTTGGCTGTGGTACTGGCGGCAGGTGCCTGCGACCTATCCCGTCGCCGAACTGCCAGCACCCGCTGCGGCAATTCGTGACCACCATGTATTTCGGGCGGCATTTCCGCTGCTGGTCCTCGTTCTGGCGGCCTATTTCCTGACAGCGCCGTTTCATATCCCGGTCTGTGTTGTAGCCTGTCTGGCCGCCGGAACCCTGTTGCTCGTCGCCGGATATGGCCGGGTGATCCCTGTTCGCAAGGTGCTGATGGGCGCACCATGGCAGATCGTGATCTTCTCGCTGGGCATGTATCTGGTGGTGTATGGCCTGCGCAATGCCGGGCTGACCGACTACCTTGCGGCCGCACTGGTCTGGCTTGGCCATCAGGGGCCGTTCATCGCCACCATCGGTGCCGGCTTTCTGGCGGCTGTTCTGTCGTCCATCATGAACAATATGCCGAGTGTGCTGGTCGGGGCACTGGCGATCCAGCAGGCGCACGACATCACGCCGCTGACACGCGACCTGATGGTCTATGCCAACATCATCGGCTGCGACCTCGGGCCGAAATTCACGCCGATCGGCAGTCTCGCGACACTGCTCTGGCTGCATGTGCTGGCGTCCAGGAACCATCGGGTCACGTGGGGGCAATATATGAAGGTGGGTCTGGTGATCACACCTCCCGTCCTGCTGGTCACACTCCTGGCGCTGGCCCTGTGGCTGCCTCTAATCAGCCAGCCGTAATGCATGAATGGACCGATATCACAATGACCGAACCTGACTTGCCGGCCCTTCACCCCGAATATCTTGAACAGGTCGATCTCGCGCGGCTGGAACCGCAACCGCGTGTGGATCATCCGCCGCGTATCCTTCTGCTCTACGGCTCTTTACGCCCCCGATCTTTCAGCCGGTTGCTGGTGCTTGAGGCGGAACGCATCCTGAAGGTGCTGGGGGCCGAGACACGGGTGTTCGACCCGACCGGCCTGCTGGTAGCGGATTCCGTGCCCGCAACCCACCCGAAAGTGCAGGAACTGCGGGAACTCTCGATCTGGTCTGAAGGCCAGGTCTGGTGCAGCCCCGAACGGCACGGCAACATCACTGCCGTGTTCAAGAACCAGATCGACTGGTTGCCCCTGACCGAAGGCTCGATCCGCCCGACGCAGGGCCGCACGCTGGCGGTCATGCAGGTTTCAGGCGGATCGCAGAGCTTCAATTCCGTCAATGCGCTGCGGGTTCTGGGCCGGTGGATGCGGATGTTCACCATCCCCAACCAGTCCAGCGTGCCAGTGGCCTATACGCAGTTCGGTGACGATGACCGCATGAAGCCGTCCCCCCTCTATGACCGGATGGTAGATGTCATGGAGGAACTGATGAAGTTCACATGGCTTTTACGCGACCGGGCCGACTACCTCGTGGACCGCTATAGCGAACGGAAGACGGAATTCCGTCTCCCGGAAAGCCTGTGAGCCGGGCAATGGCGGAACAGTTCGATGTTGTGATCGTGGGCGGTGGTCAGGCGGCACTCGCCGCATCGTATTTTCTACGACGGACCGGGCTGCGTTACGTCATTCTCGATAACGGGACGCAGGCGGGTGGTGCGTGGGTGCATGGCTGGGACTCCCTGCATCTGTTCTCGCCCGCGTCCTACAGTTCGCTCCCCGGCTGGCCGATGCCCGACACGCCCGATGGCAGCTACCCCACCCGCGACGAGGTACTTGACTATCTGCACCGCTACGAGGCGCGCTATGCGCCGCCGATCCGCCGTCCTGTGACGGTCGGACGTGTGGAACGCGCTGACCAGAAATTCCTGAATGTCCGAACGAACGCGGGTGATTTCCTCAGCCGCGCTGTCATCGGGGCGACCGGCACATGGTCTGCACCCTTTGTTCCCGATTATCCGGGCCAAAGGTTATTTTCTGGGGCGCAAATCCATTCCTCCCATTATTGTAAAGCGGCACCTTTTACCGGCCAGCGTGTGCTCGTGGTGGGTGGGGGCAACTCCGGTGCGCAGATTATGGCGGAGCTGTCCCTTGTCGCCCAGGCAACATGGGTCACGCTGCATGACCCCGTCTTCCTGCCCGATGACGTGGACGGACGGGTCCTGTTCGAGCGGGCGACCGCTCGGGTTCTCGGCGGCCCGTCGGCCATGCCCACCGGCGGCTTTGGCGATATCGTTATGGTACCGCCTGTGCGCGCCGCCAGGGAGCGAGGCGTGCTTCACGCGCTGCGTCCGTTCGTACGTATGACGGCAAGGGGCGTCGTCTGGCCCGATGGGCGGGAAGAAGCCATCGACGCGATCATCTGGTGTACCGGCTTCCGTCCTGCACTCTCTGCATTTGCACCACTCGATGTGATCGAGCCGGACGGGTTGATCCGCGTTAACGGGCAGCAGGCCGTCAGGGAGCCACGTCTCTGGCTGCTGGGTTATGGCTCCTGGTGCGGCCCCGCATGCGCCACCCTGCTGGGGGCGGGCCGTGTCGCGCGATCCATGGTCCGGCAACTGGCGGCCTGGCTTGCGTCACCGGCACAGGGTGTCCGCTTACCAAAACCTTGAGCGACTCTCTTTACGACCGACATGAGGCGACAGCGGAAGTTCCGCGTCCCTCATGCCCTGCTGACCAATTCGTCCAGCGCCCTGATGATCGCCTCCTGATCGGATTCGGTCAGGACGCCGACGGCGGCTCCAAGCCGCGCGGCGGGGACGGTCGCCAGATCGAACGGGTTTGCGAAGACGTCCTCCCCGTCGACAAGCAGATGCGGCGTCAGCGGATGGTCCGGCGGGGCACTGCCGGAGCATCTGACGAGCGGCATGACGACACGGCCCACGCTGCGGTCCAGGCGATTGCTCTGGATCTGGACGAGGAACGGGATGTCCCGGTTCCGACCGGGGTTCCGGTAAATCGCGAATTGCGGCATCGGATCAGAGCGTCGAGAATTCGTCGCTCAGGAAGCCGTGCCGCGCGTGCAGATCGTTCACGGCGTCGATCACGCCATCGAGCTTGCGTTGTTCGTTCTCGCACTGTTGCCGCGCGGATTGCAGGTAGTCGCCCAGCAGGGTCTCGACCGTCGCCGAGAGATTGGGCGTCACTTCCCGGACCTGCGCCAGCAGATCGGTGTTGAGCGACAGATTGACCGGGCGGCGGGGCGCGCTCCGATCATAGGAAACGCCGAGGCTGGTGCGGCTGGGCATGATCCGACTCCTTATGCGCATATCGTGCGCATGAGATGAGGATGCCGACGCCAGACCGCAACGCGCAAGTATTTTTTCGCTCCTGTCCGCTCTGGTACGATGGGTGCCGGATCATGCTTGCACGTTGGAAAACCCCGGTTCTTCGCTGTCTCCCATGACAAGGGGAGGGATCGATGGACCAGCCGGGAACACGTATCCAGTGGGGGCAGGCGCTCGTGGTCCTGTCCATGATCGTGCTGTCGTGGTGGACGGCGACACAATGGACGGCCTGGGAACTGGCGTTTCAGCCGGAACTCGGCCGACCGTGGTTTATGGTCCTGCACCGCTGGCCGGTCTACGCTCCGCCGCTGTTTTTCTGGTGGTGGTATGAGTTCGATGCCTACGCACCTGCGGTCTTCGCGCGCGGCGCCTGGATCGCGGGTTCCGGTGGGGTGCTGGCCTTCGCAGCCGCCGTGGCGCTGTCCGTCCACCGCGCCCGTGAGGCGAAGCGGGCCGCGACCTATGGCTCCGCCCGCTGGGCCGAGGACGCGGAAATCAGTGCCGCCGGGCTGCTGGGCGAGGATGGCGTGGTGCTGGGGAAATACCGCCGGGCCTACCTCCGGCACGATGGCCCCGAGCACGTCCTGACCTTCGCGCCGACCCGCACTGGCAAGGGTGTAGGCATGGTGATCCCTACGCTCCTGACCTGGCCGGGTTCAGCCATCATCCATGACATCAAGGGCGAGAACTGGCAGATCACCGCCGGTTTTCGGAATCGCTTTGGGCGGGTACTGCTGTTCGACCCCACCAATCCGGCGTCTTCGGCCTACAATCCGCTGCTGGAGGTCCGGCGCGGGGCGTCGGAGGTTCGCGATGTGCAGAACATCGCCGACATCCTGGTCGATCCCGAGGGATCGCTGGAGCGGCGCAACCATTGGGAGAAGACCTCCCACGCCTTGCTGGTCGGCGCGATCCTGCATGTGCTCTATGCCGAGGACGACAAGACGCTCGCCGGCGTGGCGAAATTCCTCTCCGACCCGAAGCGGTCGATCGAGGCGACCCTGTCGGCCATGATGCGTACACAGCATCTCGGGAAGGCAGGGCCGCATCCCGTCGTGGCGTCGGCGGCGCGGGAATTGCTCAACAAATCGGACAACGAGCGCTCCGGGGTGCTCTCCACCGCCATGTCGTTTCTTGGCCTCTACCGTGATCCGGTGGTGGCCACCGTGACCAGTCGCTGCGAATGGCGGATCGGCGATCTGCTGGAGGGCGACCAGCCCGTCTCCCTGTATTTCGTCATCCCGCCCTCGGATATCAGCCGCACCAAGCCACTGATCCGCCTGATCCTCAACCAGATCGGGCGGCGGCTGACGGAGGATCTGTCCGGCCGGGAGGGGCGACGCCGTCTGCTGCTGATGCTCGACGAGTTTCCTGCTCTTGGCCGCCTGGACTTCTTCGAGAGCGCGCTCGCCTTCATGGCGGGCTACGGGATCAAGGCGTTCCTGATCGCGCAATCCCTCAACCAGATCGATAAGGCGTACGGGCAGAACAACAGTATTCTCGATAATTGCCATGTGCGGGTCAGTTTCGCCACGAACGATGAACGTACGGCGAAACGCGTATCCGATGGTTTGGGTGTGGCCACCGAGATCCGGTCGCAGAAGAACTATGCCGGGCACCGTCTGTCGCCCTGGCTTGGACACCTCATGGTGTCGCGCCAGGAGAGCGCGCGGCCCCTGATGACGGTGGGCGAAGTCATGCAGATCCCGGCACGGGAGGAAGTGGTCATGGTGGCGGGCTGTCCGCCGATCCGTGCGCGGAAGGCGCGGTATTTCCGGGATCGCCGCTTCGTCGAGCGCGTCCTGCCGCCGCCCGATCCCAGGCAGTTGCTCCGGCCTGTCCGGCCCGATGACTGGAGTGGTCGTCCGTCTCCTGTCACCCCGCCACCGGAGCAGACGGGGTCGCCGGCAGCACCGGATAAACCCGACGACGCGGATAGTGATGAATCCCTCGGCACGGGACGGAAATGGTCGCGCGAGCATGATCCGGCGGATGTCGGCAAACACAGGAAGCGCACAGGCCCCGACCTGTTTGGCGAGGAACTGCCACCTGACATGGAAGCACGGGATCGCGCCGACCTGACGCGGATTGCCCGGCAGGCTGGCCTCGACCGTGGCAACGATCTCGGGCTGTGAGGGCGCAATGAGGACATCCCCAAAGAAGGCGCGGCTGTCGGTCTATCTGGAACCGAAACTGCTGGACGCCCTGACCGTCCATGCGGCACGGCGCGATCTTTCCCTGTCTCTCGTGGCGGAAGCGGCCATCGCATCCTTCCTGTCGCCAGATGCTGACGAGCGGCGGGAAGCGGCGATGAGCCGCAGGCTGGACCGTCTCGACCGGCAGGTCGCCCGCATGGAGCGGGATCTCGGGATCAACCTTGAGACACTGGCCCTGTTTATCCGCTACTGGATGACGATCAGCCCGCCCTTGCCGGAACCGGCCGCAGCCGCAGCGCGGGCGCAGGGGGCGGAACGGTATGAGGCGTTCGTGGCCGCCCTTGGCCGACGACTCAGTCGGGGGCCATTTTTCCGGCATGAGATCCCGGAGGATATGCCTCCCACATCGGAATCATGATGTCCGCAGCCAGCAAGTAAAAACCGCATCCGTTACGATCCTGTACGATCGCAGGAAAAGGCTGTTGAAATCGGGAGAAAGCAGCACTCTCTAATAATCCCCGTCGTCGTCCGGAAAGGCCGGATGACCCAAACGGACGGGGATTCTCATGGCGGTTACACCGATTGAGAGCAGCGCCCGACAGCGTGGGATTTCCATGCTGCGTACGGCGATGGGGCCGGCGATTGCCCGGCATCTCGCTGATCCCGCTGTGGTCGAGGTCATGCTCAATCCCGATGGGCGGCTGTGGATCGATCGGCTGTCAGAGGGGCTGGGCGATACGGGCGACAGGATTACGCCAGCCGATGCCGAGCGCATCGTGCGTCTGGTCGCACACCATGTCGGGACGGAGGTGCATGAAGCGGCACCACGCGTATCGGCCGAACTGCCAACAGGCGAACGGTTCGAAGGATTGCTGCCGCCTGTGGTGACGGCTCCGAGCTTCGCCATCCGCAAACCGGCCGTCGCCGTGTTCACCCTCGACGATTATGTCGCAGCCGGGATCATGACCGATGCGCAGGCACATTTCCTGCGTCATGCGGTCTCGGAACGGAAGAATATCCTGGTCGCGGGCGGAACCTCGACGGGCAAGACCACGCTGGTCAACGCCCTGCTGGCCGAGGTTGCGAAAACTTCCGACCGGATCGTGCTGATCGAGGACACGCGTGAACTGCAATGTGCGGCACCGAACCTCGTGTCTCTGCGCACAAAGGACGGCATCGTCACGCTGTCCGAACTGGTCCGTTCGGCTCTACGCCTGCGGCCTGATCGTATCCCGATCGGCGAGGTGCGCGGCCCCGAGGCTCTGGACCTGCTCAAAGCCTGGGGCACCGGCCATCCCGGCGGGATCGGCACGCTGCATGCCGGCACCGCCATCGGCGCGCTGCACCGTATGGAGCAGCTCATTCAGGAAATTGTGGTCACGGTGCCGCGTGGCCTGATTGCCGAGACCATCGACGTGATCGCGGTTCTATCCGGACGGGGCAACGCCCGCCGGCTGTCCGAACTCGCCACCGTGGACGGGCTCGACCCCGTCACAGGTGCCTATCGCATTCATTCAATCGATACCGATGGAGATTCCCAATGAACCTCACGCTGTTACGCGCGCGTCGACACGCGCCTGCCATTTCCGCTATGCTGCTGCTTTCGGTCGCATGGTGCTCCTCAGCCCTGGCTTCGGGCTCCGACATGCCGTGGGAGGAACCGCTCAACCAGATCCTTGAATCCGTGCAAGGGCCGGTGGCCAAGATCATCTCGGTCATCATCATCACTGTGACCGGTCTGACCCTGGCCTTCGGGGAAACATCGGGCGGGTTCCGCCGCCTGATCCAGATTGTCTTCGGCCTGTCCATCGCTTTTGCGGCGTCCAGCTTCTTCCTGTCGTTCTTCTCCTTCTCCGGCGGAGCGCTGATTTGATGGCGCTCGGGTATGAAGATGACGCGGTGCCGGGCTTTCATGTCCCGGTGCATCGCTCGCTGACCGACCCGATCCTGCTGGGGCGTGCGCCGCGCGCTGTAGCCATCGCCAACGGCACGCTGGCGGCGGCCATAGCACTCGGCCTGCGGCTGTGGCTGATCGGCGCCGTCTTCTGGATCGTCGGTCATGGGCTCGCGGTCTGGGGAGCGAAGCGTGACCCGCTGTTCGTGGAGGTGGGCCGGCGGCATCTCCGCTACCCCGCCTGGCTACGCGCATAGGGAGGGCAGGGCGATGATGTCCCTTGGCGAATATCGCAACCATGCTGCCCTCCTGTCCGATTTTCTGCCCTGGGCAGCGCTCATTGAGAAAGGTGTCGTGCTGAACAAGGACGGCAGTTTCCAGCGCACGGCAAAAATACGCGGACCCGATCTGGACAGCGCCACCCCTGCCGAACTGGTGGGTGTGACGGGGCGGCTGAACAATGCGCTCCGTCGTCTGGGCTCAGGCTGGGCTGTGTTCGTCGAGGCGCAGCGCGTCCCGGCAACAGTGTATCCCGAAAGCGATTTCCCGGATGCCGCCAGTCAGATGGTCGATCTGGAACGCCGGGAGCAGTTTGAGGATGAGGGCGCGCATTTCGAGAGCCGATATTTCCTGACCCTGGTCTGGCTGCCACCGGCGGAATCATCAGGCCGTGTCGAGCGTTTTCTCTATGAGGGACGGGAGGGCGAGGGACCAGACCCGCATGGCATGCTCCATGCGTTCGTGGACCGCACGGATCGGATGCTGGCCCTGCTGGATGGTTTCATGCCCGAGACCGCCTGGCTGGATGACGGCGAGACACTGACCTATCTGCATTCCACCATTTCCACCCGGAACCAGCGCGTCAGGGTGCCCGAGATCCCGATGCATCTGGATGCCCTGCTGGTGGACCAGCCGCTTTCGGGTGGGCTGGAGCCGAAACTCGGCGATGCATATCTGAAAACCCTGACGATCACCGGTTTCCCGTCGCGGACCTTCCCCGGAATCCTGGATGACCTGAACCGGCTGGCGATGCCGTATCGCTGGTCAACCCGCGCCATCCTTCTGGACAAGACTGACGCGACGAAGGTGCTGACGAAAATCCGTCGCCAGTGGTTTGCAAAGCGCAAGAGTATTGCAGCCATTGTCCGGGAAGTAATGACAAACGAGGCGTCGGTTCTGGTGGACAACGACGCTGCCAACAAGGCGGCCGACGCCGATCTGGCCTTGCAGTCCCTCGGTGCCGATGATGTCGGGCAGGCGTATATCACCGCGACGGTCACGGTGTGGGATGGCAGCGCCAGCATCGCGGCCGAAAAGCTTCGTCTTGTCGAAAAGATCATTCAGGGGCGCGACTTCATCTGCATGATGGAAAGCCTGAATGCGGTGGAAGCCTGGCTGGGATCTCTGCCGGGGCATGTGTACGCCAATGTGCGTCAGCCTCCGGTCTCGACGCTGAATCTGGCGCACATGATCCCGCTCTCTGCCGTGTGGGCAGGGCCGGAGCAGGACGGGCATTTCAAGGCTGCACCGCTTTTCTACGGCAGGACGGCCGGAGCGACCCCATTTCGCTTTTCCCTGCATGTCGGCGATGTCGGCCACACGTTGATCGCCGGGCCGACAGGAGCGGGCAAATCCGTCCTGCTGGCGCTGATGGCGCTCCAGTTCCGCCGCTATGCCGGCTCGCAGGTCTTCGTCTTCGATTTCGGCGGCTCCATGCGTGCGGCGACGCTCGGCATGGGCGGAGACTGGCACGAGCTCGGGGGTGGACTGACCGACGAGGATGATGGGCATCCCGCCGTATCACTCCAGCCGCTGGCAAGGATCGACGATGCCGACGAGCGCAAATGGGCCACGGAATGGCTGGGGCAGATCCTTGCCGGCGAGGGGGTGACCCTGACTCCCGAGGTGAAGTCTCACCTCTGGTCGGCACTAAATTCCCTGGCGTCGTCGCCCGTTCATGAGCGGACCCTGTCCGGACTGGTAGCACTCCTCCAGTCCAATGCCCTGAAGCAGGCGCTGGTGACCTATTGTCTGGGCGGTCCCTATGGCCGCCTGCTCGATGCGGACGCCGAACGTCTTGGCGATGCGGACGTCGTCGTGTTCGAGACTGAGGGGCTGATCGGTTCCGGCGCGGCATCATCCGTGCTGTCCTACCTGTTCCACCGCATTGAGGGCCGTCTGGACGGCCGCCCGACACTGCTGGTCATCGACGAGGGCTGGCTGGTGCTCGATGACGGCGATTTCGCCGGCCAGCTTCGGGAATGGCTGAAAACCCTGCGTAAGAAGAATGCGTCGGTGATTTTCGCCACCCAGTCCCTGTCCGACATCGCGAACTCCCGTATCGCGTCAGCGGTGGTAGAAAGTTGCCCGACGCGGATCTTCTTGCCGAACGAGCGGGCGATCGAACCTCAGATAGCCGCGATTTATCGGGATTTCGGGCTGAATGACCGGCAAATCGCCATCATCGCCCGCGCGGCCTCGAAGCGGGAGTATTACTGCCAGACGCAGCGCGGCAACCGTCTGTTCGAACTGGGGCTGGGACCAGTGGCGCTCGCCCTGTGCGCGGCATCCGGGAAGGACGACCACAGGCTGATCGATGGCGTACTGGCCGAGCACGGACGGGATGGTTTTCTGCCTGCGTGGTTTGAGGCACGCGGCGTCATGTGGGCGGCAGACCTTCTGCGGGAAGGGGGCGTGCCGTGATGGAAAAACTTTTCCCTATCCGGGCAAAACATTTCCGTCCCGGATGTGTTGCGGCCCTTGGAACCGCCCTGGGATTTATCGCGCCAATCGTATCAGCCCATGCCCAATGGGCGGTCTATGACGGCGCGAACCATGTCGAGAACGTACTGATCGCGGCCCGGACGCTCCAGCAGATCGACAACCAGATTACCTCGCTGGCCAACCAGGCGCAGATGCTGGTCAATCAGGGTCGTAATCTGGCAAGCTTGCCGCTCTCGACATTGTCGACGTTGCAATCGACGATTTCCCAGACCACGGCACTGCTCGCTCGGGCGCAGAACATCGCCTACAGCGTCCAGTCCGTCGAGCAGCAATACCAGCAGGCGTACACGTCCGTCTCGTCCGGCATGTCTGACGGCGCCCTGTTCAGCCAGGCACAGACACGGTGGCAAAATTCCGTCGGCGGGTTTGAGGACGCCCTGAAATTGCAGGCGCGGGTGGTAGGAAACATCCCGAGCGATAGTTCGGCCATGACGCAACTGGTTTCCGCCAGTCAGACTTCCACCGGGGCGTTACAGGCCGCGCAGGCGGGCAATCAGCTTCTGGCCCTGCAATCCCGGCAACTGTCCGACATCCAGGCGGAACTGGCCGCGAACGGGCGTGCCATGGCCCTGCAACAGTCGCGCGATGCCGCGACAGAAGCAGAAAGTGACGCGCAGTATCAGCATTTCTCGCAGCATGACGCCTATGTGCCGGGCACCGTGTCCATGTTCGGCGGAAGTGGGAACTGACGGTCATGGCCACGAACGATATCGGTGTTATCGACAATTTTCTGAATACCTTCACGACCACGATCGACAGTGGCTTCGGCCTTCTGAATGGAAACGTCATCTCGCTGGCTGGGTCGTTGTCCGTGCTGGATGTGGCTCTCGCTGGGCTGTTCTGGGCCTGGGCTGCGGATGAGGACATCATCCAGCGGCTGGTGAAGAAGACGCTCTATATCGGGTTCTTCGCTTTCCTGATCAACAATTTCGACCATCTTGCGAAGGTGGTGTTCGACAGCTTCGCCGCCTTGGGTCTCAGGGCGGGAGGGGGCAATCTGCTGCTTTCGGATTTCCTCCATCCCGGCCGGCTGGCCGCGACCGGTTTCGAGGCGGCCCAGCCGCTTCTGGACTCGGTTCACAATCTTCTCGGTCCGGTCGCCTTCTTCAAAAATTTCATCCAGATCTTTGTGCTGTGCTTGTCCTGGCTGATCGTGCTGGCGGCGTTCTTTATACTGGCCGTGCAGCTTTTTGTGGCCCTGATCGAGTTCAAGCTGACCAGCCTCGCCGGTTTCGTGCTGATCCCCTTCGCCCTGTTCAACCGGACGGCGTTCCTGGCCGAGAAGGTGCTGGGCAATGTCGTGTCCTCGGGCGTGAAGGTGATGGTGCTGGCGGTGATTTCCGCCATCGCGTCCGTCCTGTTCAGGCAGTTCAACACCTCCTACGGCGATGCCGTGCCGACCATCGGCCAGGCGGTCTCGGTCGTGCTGGCATCGGTGTCGATTGTTGGTCTGTCCATCTACGGCGGCAGCATCGCCAACGGGCTGATTTCCGGCGCGCCCCAGCTTGGGGCTGGTGCTGCTGTCGGGACCGGCATGGCCGTCGGTGCCATGGGCGCTGCCGCTGCGGCCGGTGTCGGGGCTGTTGCCTCCGGTGGTGCCGCAGCCCTTGGCGCGACTGCTGCTGCCGCGCGCGGTGGGGCCGCGATCGCGGGTGCGGCCAACACGGCTTATTCCATGGGAGCCATGAACGCTGCCGGTGGCAGTGCCGGTGCCCATATGGCGGCTGGTCTGGGCGGTGTCGCCCGGGCGCCGGGCAGTGCTGCCGCAAATGCCGTGAAGAGTAAAATGTCTTCCGCAGCGGCCGCCATGAAGAAGAGCTACGGCGAAGGCGCGCGAGGCGCTTTCACCGCGACGGGCGGACGTTTCACGGGTGGGTCATCGTCTGATGCGAACGGCGGGCAGTCCGGTGATCCGTCAGGTAACGGCGGCGGGCCAACGGGTGGTGGTGAAGGTGGCGGTCCCGACGGTCAGTCACCCCGCTGGGCTCAGAAGATGAAGCGCCGCAATGCCGCCACCCATGCTGCCGAGGCCGCCCATATTATTCGCTCCGCCGATGGCGGAGGCGGATCTTCCTCAATCGATCTGTCGGAAAAGGAATGAGGACGATGTTCCGTCGCTCGACCACACGCTACGGGACCACACCCGAGCCTGTCACGCCCTATCAGAAAGCCGCGCAGGCATGGGACGAACGGATTGGTTCTGCCCGCATCCAGGCCCGCAATTGGCGACTGATGGCGTTCGGCTCCCTGTTTCTGTCCGCAGGCCTTGGCGTAGGGCTGGTCTGGCAATCCGCGCGTGGCACCATCACCCCGTGGGTGGTGCAGGTGGACCGGCTGGGGCAGGCGCAGGTCGTGGCCCCAGCAACAGGAAGTTATACGCCCGCCGATCCGCAGATCGCCTGGTATCTGGCGCAGTTCGTCCACGACGTACGCGCCCTGTCGTCGGACCCTGTGGTGGTGCGGCAGAACTGGCTACGCGCCTATGATTTCACCACCACGTCCGGCGCGCAGGCGCTCAATGACTATGCCCGCCTCAACGATCCGTTCTCGCGCATCGGGCACGAGCAGGTTGAGGTGGACATCGCCTCGGTGATCCGGGCCTCGCCCGGCAGTTTCCGTGTGGCCTGGACGGAGCGTCATTACCGCGACGGGGCGTTTACCGGCATCGAACGCTGGACCGCCATCGTCTCGGTCGTTCTGCGCACGCCACGTGATGCCGACCATCTCAGGAAAAACCCTCTGGGCATCTACGTCTCCGCTATCAACTGGTCGAAGGAGCTGGGCCAATGATCCGTCGTGCTCTTCGTTTTCTCCCCCTGCTTGTCCTGCCCCTGTCTGCCTGCGCAGGGCAGTATCATCCGCCGGTCATCCGCTACGATGACGCTGTTCAGGCCACGCGTCTGCCGGATCCGCCGAAGCCGGTGCAGGTCGTCGCGGTGCCGCAGCCAC
This sequence comes from Komagataeibacter xylinus, assembly GCF_004302915.1. Taxonomy (GTDB): domain Bacteria; phylum Pseudomonadota; class Alphaproteobacteria; order Acetobacterales; family Acetobacteraceae; genus Komagataeibacter; species Komagataeibacter xylinus_C. The sequence goes on from NZ_QQBI01000007.1 coordinate 46,423, forward strand.
TCCCGTTGCCGGGGCAGCTTAAGCCGCTGCCGTCACGACGCGCGGTCCATCCGGCCCCCGAAGTCGCTGATCCGACCGTGCGCGTGACCCAGGCCAATCTGGCGGCGCGTATCCAGCCTACGCGCGCAGGGTTCATCAATGCGGTGCAGGTCTATCCCTACAGTGCGGGGGCACTCTATCAGGTCTATGCCTCGCCGGGCGAGATCACCGACATCATGCTCCAGCAGGGTGAGAAACTGGTGGGCACTGGGCCTGTTGCGGCCGGTGACACTGTGCGCTGGATCATCGGTGATACCGAAAGCGGGGCGGGGGCCACAAAGCGGATTCATATCCTGGTCAAGCCGACCCGGCCGGACCTGACTACCAATCTGATCGTCAATACGGATCGGCGGACCTATCTCGCGGAACTGCGTTCTACGCCGGCTACCTACATGGCGTCGGTATCCTGGGACTATCCCGAGGATGACCTGATCGTCCTGCACCGGCAGGACAGTGCGGCCGATGACGAAGCTCCCATTGAAACGGGCCTCAATCTGGACGCCCTGAATTTCCGTTATGCCATCCAGCCGGTGAAAGGCGGGAGACCACCCTGGCTACCCAGCCGGGCGTTTGACGATGGTCACAAGGTCTATATCGCTTTCCCGGCCGGGATCGGACAGGGTGAACTGCCGCCGCTATTCGTGCTGGGGGCCGATGGCGGGCCGGAACTGGTCAATTATCGCGTGCGGCAGAACTGGATGATCGTGGATCGGCTCTTCGCCGCCGGTGAATTGCGGCTGGGTGACAAACATTCCGAACAGCGGGTGCGGATTGTCCGCACGGACGGACGGCGGACATGACCGGGCAGGCGCCCACAGTGGGCGAAAATCCCGCAGGTGCTGCAACGCCGCCGCCCGATCTGCGTCTGCGGGCCGATCGGCCGCGCGTGGTCCGTCTGTCCCGCACCGTGGTCTGGTCGTTGGGCGGGGTGGGCATGGTCGCGGTGGCCTTCGCGCTGGGTTACGCTCTCCAGGCCAGCCATCGGTTGCCATCCACGCCCGCCACGCAGGATACCGATGTCCGTCCCTCGGCCGACGGACTGGCTAGCCTGCCGTCCGATTATGTCGGTAATACCGTGCCGAAACTCGGTCCCGCGCTGCCCGGTGGTCTGGGGCACACCATCCTGAAGGCACAGGGACAGGGGAAGGTGGCGTCCGGCACCGAAGATCACCGCGCCGCGCAGGAGGTCGAGGCGGCGATCGCCAGCAGGCTGTTTGTGCAGACGGGGGAGCGTGACCGCGCCGGCGAACAGGCGACCCCGCCCGCGCCGGGCGCTTCTGCCACTCAGGGGCGGGCGTCCGCCACGGCCGGGTCACAGGCCGGAAACCTCGCCTTTCTGGAAGGGCAGCCCGATCGCGCGACGACCAGTCCGGACCGCATCGCGCCGCCTGCCTCGCCCTACGTCCTCCAGGCGGGCACGGTGATCGCTGGCGCGCTGAATACGAAAATCAGCTCCGACCTGCCCGGCCAGATCGTGGGCCATGTCACCCAGAACGTCTATGACAGCCCGACCGGGCGCTATCTTCTGATCCCGCAGGGTAGTACCCTGTTCGGGGCCTATAACAGCGGGATTTCCTTCGGACAGCAGCGTACCCAGATCATCTGGACGCGGCTGATCTTCCCCGATGGCGAGAGTCTGGTGCTGGAGAAGCTCCCCGGTGGCGATGCCATCGGCCAGTCCGGGCTGTCCGACGAGGTGAACAACCACTGGGGGCAATTGTTCAAAGCCGCCTTGGTGACGACTCTGCTCAGCGTCGGTTCGGAAGCGGGCACGTCATGGAACGAGAACAATCTGATGCAGGCCATCCGCAGCGGGGCCAGCAACGGGTTTTCCATGGTCGGCAACCGGCTGATCGACCGCAGTCTGAACGTCCAGCCCACCCTGACCGACCGGCCGGGGCTGCCGTTCACCGTTCTGGTCGGGCACGACCTGCTACTCAAACTCTACCGGGAACAAGGACACATACGATGACGAACCTGAAAATCCGGGAACTTCCCGATGAGAAACCGGTCAGAATGACCGTGGCGCTACCCGCCGATATTCATCGTGACCTACTTGCCTATGCGGCACTTCTTTCCGGTAGCGCTGGGGCAATGGATCCAGCCCGGCTGGTCGCCCCCATGCTCCGGCAGTTCATGATATCAGACAAGGGATTCGCCAGGGCGCGACGGCAGGCAAAAGCTGCATCATCGGAAAAGTAGGCTTATGCTCGATGGGATTCGAGATGCCGGGCGAAGGTTTGGGCGCAGGGATTTTCATTGTCGGGCCTCCAGACAATGCCGAATTCCAGATGGGAGGAACCGGCTGCGTCACGGATTTCCATGATCGCGCTGTCGTGGCCATGTTGATCGCGGATTAGCGGTAGCCACGAGGCCGGAAGCAGGGCGATGCCTTCCTTGTTCTGGACGAGTGCGACAACCCGATTGCTGCCGATATCATGACGACGGATTCGGGGATGGATATCGGTTTCACCGAGTTTTCGCCGGATAAGTTCCTTGAAATCCTGACCGGCATTATCACGTCCGATCAGGAATGTTTCATGACGCAGATCTTGCCATGAGATTTCCTGTCGTGTCGCCAGAGGGTGATCGGTGGAGAGTGCCGCCACGATGCGGTCGCTCCAAAGGGGCATGACGCGCAGGACTGGCGTCAGATTGCGACGTGTGACGACCGCGAAATCGATCTGTCCGCGCTGGAGGCGACGCACCAGTCTCTTGCCTGTGCCCTCGGAATAGCGAAAGATGATATCGGGATGCGTAGCACGGAACTCCGCCGTGAAGGCCGAGAGGCGTCCAGGCAGGACGCAGGTCTGGATGCCGATGGAGATCTGGCCATTCTCGCCCTTGCCCGTCCGCCGAGCGCGGGCGTTCATGCCAGCCACGTTATCCAGGATCATCTGGGTCCAGAGGACGAATTCCCGGCCGAACACGGTCGGTACAGCGCCAACCGGAGAGCGGGTGAACAGCCTGACATCAAGCCGCTCCTCCAGGTTGTGCAGGGACCGGCTGACGGCTGACTGCCGGGTGTTCAGGAAACGCGCTGCGCCGTGGATACTGCCGTGCTCGGCGATTGCCCGCACGCATAGCAGTTGCCACAGATCGAACGGTGGCCGCCGCATGGCCTGTCACACCGTCTTGCTGTGATGTGACCTCAAGGCGGCAGGGATTGCCTTCATGCCTCAGCAATCTCCTTAGAGACCCGGCATGGGGATGAAACCCGGTAGATCCCGAACACGATCGAGCCAGCGCGTAAGAGCCGCGTACGGGGTAAGGTCGATACCGCCCTCGGGTGTCAGTGCGAGGTAGGGAAAGAGAGCGCAGTCGGCGATTGTAGGGTGACCGAGCGCAAACCAGTCCTGTGTCTCGACATGCGCATTGAGCACCGGCAGGAGTTTGTCGGTCCAGCGCATGGCAGTGCCCATATCTAGGGGATACCCGAATTTCCGGATCAGACGGGCAGCGTTTGGGCCGTTGCGGACGTCGTTCGACGCCACTGAAAGCCATTGTGTGATGGTGGCCTGCGACATGGCATCTTCAGGCCACCAGCTGCGGTCCGTCAGTCTGCCAGCAAGATAGACCAGGATGGCCTGGGAGTCCCGGAGTGTGAAGTCACCATCCACCAGAACCGGGATTTCCCCGAACGGGTTCAGTTTCCGAAAATCTGGATCACGGTTCTGACCTGCCGCAAGATCGACAGGAACAAGGTCCAGCTTCGTGTTGGTTAAGGCAGCGAAAAGTCGGATTTTGTAGCAGTTTCCGGAGACATCCAGATCATAGAGAAGCATCAGGGGGTGTCCTTTGGCTGGAGATAGAAGAACAGGAAACACATGGGTCTTGCCCGGCAGAAACTTGCAGTCTATTGTGTACGAACGACTGTTCGTGAGTCAAAGGCGAAATGCGAGAACCCGTTCCTATCCACCGGATTGTTGTCGAAGCCCGCGAACTGTTTCGCGAATACGGCTACGAAGGAGCGTCCATGCGTGATCTGGCCGATCGTGTGGGTCTGCGTCCGCAAAGCCTCTACACGCGCTTTCCGTCGAAGGAATCGCTGGTGCGCGAGGTGCTGGCCCTGACGCTCGACGACACGCTGGCCGATCTCCCGGATTCTAAGACGGACTGGCGTGCTGCCTGGCGGACGCTGATCAGGCGGATTGCGGAGACGTTCGAGACGCGGGGGCGCTGCGTGGGGCTGCATCTCGCTTATGGCGTGACAGCGCAGACACCGGACGCTCAGGAAGCGGTAAGGGCATTTTTCTTGCGATTACGCGATGCGATGGCCGGGATTCTGGATGCCGGGAAAGTCTGTGAACCGGCGGCTGTTGCAGAGGACATCCTTGCTCAACTCGAAGGAGCAACCCTCTGGATCGCAACATCTGGAGACATGACGCCGCTTCGCCGGGCTGCCGAAAGGGCTTGTGACATCGCTATTTTGTCGTCGGCTCTATCCCGGTCCACTGAAATAGAGAAAAAGCGTTGAGAGTCGCTGTATTCTGCGGATCAGCCACTGGGAACGATCCTATGTACCAGAACGCAGCGGAGCAGCTTGGTCGGACGCTTGCTCGCCAGGGAATCGGTCTTGTTTATGGAGGGGGTCACGTCGGCCTGATGGGCGCAGTCGCGGACGCCCCCTGGCATATGGCGGAGAGGTCATCGGTGTGATGCCGCGGGCACTTGTCGATCAGGAAATTGCCCATCAGGGCCTGACCCGTCTGGATGTGGTTCCAGACATGCATGTCCGTAAAGACCGCATGTCGGAACTGGCAGATGCGTTTGTAGCATTACCGGGCGGTGCGGGAACTCTGGAAGAAATCTTCGAACAATGGACCTGGGCGCAGCTCGGGATTCATGAGAAGCCATGCGGTTTTCTGAATGTGAATGGCTATTTCGATCCTCTTTTATCCATGGTCAACAAAATGGTGGAGCAGGGCTTTATGAGGCAGGATTACAGTCAGATGCTCGTGGTTTCTGACAATATCGAAACATTGCTTCGAAGTTTTTCAGAGTACCGGCCTCCAGCGCGAAAGTGGTCTGAAAAACTTCCTGCATGATGCCTGGAACACGCATGTGCCTATAACATCCCGTCCATCTACTGGGCTTTCTCTGGTTGAGACCGTCGATCCCAGTCCCCATATGCCGCGTCTAGTTGGAATTGGCCTTCTGGCGGCGGCACTATTTTCCATCACGTTTGTACTGAATCGTGCCATGAGCCTTGGTGGCGGCCATTGGGTATGGAGCGCCTCGTTGCGCTATGTCGATATGGCATTCTTGCTGACCGCATGGCTGCTTGTGCGGCGTGGTCCGCGCTATCTGGCAGCGGTCCTCCATCTCTTTTGCGCGCGGCTAGGGTTCTGGCTTCTGGCAGGCGGAATCGGGTTTGGCATATTCTATGCCTGCTGCTGCTTTGCTACTGATCATGCTCAAGGATGGATTGTCGCGGCAACGTGGCAGTTAACGATTCTCGCTACTCCATTTGTACTGCGTGCATTTGGTGCCCGCGTTCCAATGCGTGGCCTTATCTTTTTGGGGTTTATCTTTCTTGGTGTCCTGACGCTGAACATTCAGCGTGCCTCAACCGGGTCGAGCGTAACGCAGATACTGTCAGGTGTTGTACCTGTGATGGTCGCTGCGGTTGCTTATCCCGTAGGTAACCAGTTGCTCAATTGTGCCAAGCACGCGGGTGATGAGGCATCTGTACTGTTGTCTGACCCGGTAGCGGCCGTGTTGCTACTTACGTTGGGGGCTTTGCCGGTTTTCGTACTTCTGATCCTGCTTTTCAACCCTCCCCTGCCGGGCGTGGCACAGGTAGGGGCAACAGCCCTGATCGCGCTTGTTGCCGGGTGCCTCGCTACCACATTGTTTCTTTACGCTCGCAACCTCTCTCGTGATCCGCTGCATATCGCAGCGGTGGACGCGACACAGGCGGCAGAAGTGGCATTTGCCCTGTTCGGAGAGATGCTCATGCTTGGGGCTGCTCCCCCTGATTTGTTGGGATGGGTCGGACTCGTTGCGGTTATCGGAGGGTTGATTGGTTTCACATTCCAGTCAACCGAAGGATAACGGTGCAAAGTAGAATTTGAATGTTACGGCACAAGCGTGGTGCATGCGATCAAGATTTATACTGTGACCGCAGACTGCGCAGGGACTGATGTAGATATGAAGCATGTCGAGAACCAGAGCGCTTGGTATCATGGAACATGAAGTAAGACATCGGTGGTATCTGGATTATCAGCTAAGAGAAAGCACGTCATCTTTCTAACCAAAAGGCCAAGAAAGGACGGAAATCATGATGGATACAGAGAGCCGATCTGATCGGTACGATGCCTGGGTCTGGAACGGACCCGGAGATCCAGACCGATTGCAGCGTTTGGAGAAGCAGGCTGAACCGGTAGCCGCTGGTGACATCATCGTTGCTAACACCATGGCAGCTTTCAATCCCGTCGACTGGAAAATCATCCGGCATGGGCACCCTGCCTGGAAGTTCGGTCATGTGCCAGGTGTTGATGGCGTAGGCCGGATTGTCGCGGTCGGGGTTGGCGTCACACTGCCTGTCGGACTGCGTGTGGCCTATCATCAGGGGCTGGGAAGGGATGGAAGTTTCGCACAGCGCACCGTGCTGAAGGCGGCAAGCGTCCTGCCGGTGCCGGATGGACTGAGTGATGAGCAGGCTGTCAGTGTGCCCTGTCCAGGGTCAATCAATCTCGCGCTTCTTGGTATGAATTTTCGCGACGGATTACGAATGACCTGGTCAAGATAAAAACAAGATACACGTATGTGCATCGATATATCCGGGACGATTCCAACAACGGGATTAGCCGGATTTAGATGTCTGGAATCTGCTCCTATCGCTTCAGAACCCGACGTTCTGTTTCTCCCCACTTGCCTGCCTCTCTGGCTGACGCAGTGGCTCGCTATAAGTTGAGGTGTTTGCTTATAGCGCATTAGACCGTTTTGCTACGACGCGGCCTGATGACCGTGTAGACCGAGGGCAGCACGAACAGCGTCATGCTCGTGCCGACGATCATGCCGACGACAATCACCGTTCCCAGTCCGAAGCGGCTGTTCGCGCCCGCACCCGTGGCGATGACCAGGGGCGCAAGCCCCACGACCATTGCTGCTGTGGTCATGATGATCGGTCGGAAACGGATGGCGGCGGCCGTCTCGATTGCTGTCCTGCGGTCTACATTGTCACGATGAAGGATCTCGTTTGCGAACTCGACCATCAGGATGCCATGCTTGCTCACCAGCCCGATCAGCGTAATGAGTCCGATTTCAGTATAGATATTTAACGTCGTCACACCGAGTGCGAGCGGAATAAGGGCGCCGAACACGGATAACGGCACACTGACAAGGATGATGACCGGATCGGTGAAGCTGTTGTACTGAACCGACAGGACGAGATAAATGGCAATCAGTGCGAAAAGGAACGCAAAAATCAGTGCGTTTCCTTCCTGTACATACTGACGTGAATCAGACTGCCAGTCATAGCTGTAGCCGGGCGGGAACTCCGCCGCCTTTGCCTTCAGGAAGCTCACGGCGTCACCCATCGTAACACCTTTGGCGAGAATGGCCTGAAACGTGGCCGAGTTCTGCTGGCCGAACTGGGGTAGACGATTGGGTTCGACATCGACGCGCACGTTGGCCAGGGCCGACAGCGGTACCTGATGGCCGTTCTGATCGCGCATATAGTAGGTCTTCAGCGCGTCCGGCGTCAGGCGGGACAGGGGAACAGCTTGAGGGATCACGTCATAGGACCGGCCATAATAGCCAAAGCGATTGACGTAGTTTTCCCCGATGAGCGTATTCAGCGCGTTGCCGATCCGCTCCATACGGATCCCGAGCGCATTGGCTTTGGTCCGATCGACCGTGACCCGGACAACCGGATTATCGAAGGCGAGGTCGCTATCGACCACGGCAAACAGACCGCTTTTAGAGGCTTCGTCCCGCAGGTGTGACATGACGCCGAAGACGTTGCGATAGCTGTCATCACTGCGGACGACCATCTGAACTGGCAGGCCGCCGGTTGAACCCGGCAGTGCCCCCATCTGGAACACGTAGACGCTGGTCCCCTGGATGGAAGCAACACGCTGTTGCAGGTCCATCTGGATCTGATCGGCGTTACGCCTGCGCTTGCCCCAGTCGTCGAGATTGACCCCGCCGACGCTGTTGGCGATCCCGTCAATTCCGTTCATCTGCCAATGGCTATGGCCTTCCGGGATTTCAGACATCTTTTCGTAAAGTGTCTGGGCGTAAGTCTCGACATAATGAAGGTTGGCGTATTGCGGGGCTTTGACCGCCGTATAGACGATATCCTGGTCCTCATTGGGCGCCAGTTCGCTCTGGGACACGTGTAGCATAACCGGAATAAGAAGGAAGATTACTGCGGCCGTGCCAAGCGGAACCCAGCGATGCCGCAGCGAAAAATCGAGCACGGTTTCATAGCGCGCCGTCATGAAACCGAAGGCATGCTCGGCCATTCGTTCCATGAATCCTTCCTTTTCTTTCGCTTTGAGCAATTTTGCACTCATGAGCGGCGACAGGGTGAGTGCGACGACACCGGAGACGATGACGGACCCGGCCAGCGTGAGCGCGAATTCCCGGAACAGCGTGCCCGTCAGTCCGCCCATGAAAGCGATGGGGGCGTAAACCGCTGTAAGTGTGAGGGTCATCGCGACAACAGGGCCTGCCACCTCACGCGCCCCAAGTAACGCGGCGTCGAAGGGGGACTTGCCCTCTTCGATATGGCGATGGACGTTCTCGATCACGACGATGGCGTCATCGACCACGAGCCCAATCGACAGCACCATCGCCAGCAAGGTGAGCAAATTCAGGCTGAACCCGAAGGTGTACATCAGGCCGACGGCACCGAGCATCGAGAGGGGTATAGTGGCGATAGGCACGATCACCGCCCGCACGGTGCCGAGTGAGAGGTAGATCACAAGAATGACGATGAGCAGCGCCTCGATGAAGGTCTCGGTCACTTCATCGATCGACGCCTGGATGAAATGCGCGGTCTCGTAAGGAACGCGGACATCAATTCCCGGCGGGAGCGTCGCCTTGAGTTTCGGCATGATCTCGTTGAGACGCGAGATGATCGTCAGCGGGTTGCCCGTCGGCGACGGCTCCAGACCCACGAAGATCGAAGGTCGGGGTGTCGGCTTGCCGTTCGGCGGCCGAAGCGTGCTGGTCTGCGAACTGGTATCGGTATTGTCCGGTCCGAGTTCGGCGCGTCCGATGTCCCGCACCCGGATAACCCGGCCACCGGTCGAGCGCAGTACCATGTCACGGAATTCCTCGACCGTTTTCAGATCCGTGTTGAGGTTGATATTGCTGATCGTATAAACGCCACGTATCCGGCCGGGTGCGGCCTGGAAATTGTTCTCCCGGATAGCCCGTGCCACGTCCTCGCCCGTCATGTCGTTGGCGGCCAGTTTCTCGGGATCGAGCCAGAGGCGCATCGAAAGGCGCTGCTCTCCGAAATAACTGATTTCGGATACGCCCTCTATGCCCGAGAGCATCGGTGCTGCGACCCGATGGATATAATCCGAGATTTCGTAGAGAGGCCGCGTTGTGCTGGCAAAACCGATATAGGCGACTGCGGTAAAGCCGCCCGAGGTGCGTTTGATGACCGGATCATACGCGCCTTCCGGCAACCGGTATTTGACGGCGTTCACCTTGGACATCACGTCGGTCAGGGCGCGCATGGAATCATAATTCAGCATCATGCGCACCGTCACCACGCTGAGGCCCTGCGTGGTGGTGGAGGAAAGGTAATCGATGCCCTCGACGGACGCGACGGCCTCGCTGATCGGCTGGGTCACGAAGCCCTGCATGAGGTCGGATGACGCGCCCGGATAGCGGGTCGAGATCAGGATCGTGGAGGTTTCGAGGGTTGGATATTGACGTGTAGCGATGGAATTGAGGCCCTTGATCCCGAAGAGAACAATCAGGATCGTCACGACAATCGCGAGGACAGGCCGCCGAAGAAAGCGATCAGTGAAACTCATTGTGCCAGTCCTTCCAGGCCAGCCATAGGAAGAACCTCAGGAGTTTCGCGCACCGTTATGCCGTCCACGAGACGGTTCTGACCGCTGCTGACGACGCGATCGCCCGGCTTCAACCCGTCGTCAATGGCGACCCAGCCCATGCGTCGATCGCTTTCGCGTATTGCTGTCGGGTGGACAGCGAGGCCTTTGTCAGACGGGCGCTCTACAAAGACGGTTTCGCCATAGGCCGAGTACGTAACTGCCGTTTCCGGCACAACCATGCGTGGTGCGACGGTCGCTGTGAGACTCACATGCGCATAAGTTCCCGGATGGAGATCGGGTGGGGGATCATTGAGGAGGGCCTGGACCGACAGCGTTCGTGACCCGTCGATTTTCGGGTCGATGGCGGTAACAACTGCGTCGAAGTGATGGTCTGGATCGGTGTCGAGTGTGGTGTGGACGATCTGGCCAAGATGCACGCTGGCGGCATTTTCTTCGGCCAGAATGAAGTTGACCCGCATCCGGGCGTAGGACGTCAGCGTGGCGATGGCATCCCCCGGATTCAGATACTGCCCGAGATTGACCCGTCTGATCCCAATGGCGCCGTCGAAGGGCGCGCGGATATGCTTCTGGTCGATCACCGCCTGCACTCTGGCGACGTTGCCTTTCGCGGCTTCGAAGCGCGCCGTGGCTGTCTCCAGATCCTCGTGGCTCTCCACGCCGGTCCGGATGAGAGAACGGGCACGGGCCAGATCGGCCTCGGCCGCGCGCAATTCGCCGCTCTGGCGGATCAGCTCGCCCTGTTCCGGTGCGTCATTGAGGACCAGGAGCAGCTGGCCTTTCCGGACGATCGCCCCGGAATCGAAATCCAGTTCAGTGATCCGGCCGGCGATTTCAGGGGAGAGCGTTACCCCCTGGAACGGCTCGACCTGACCGATCGTCTCGATATGGGCGGCGAAGGGGACGGGTCTGACCGGCCAGACGGATACCGCCGTTGCCGGAGTGTCGGCAGCCCTGCCGGCGGCGGGCAGAGACATCAGCACCGCGAGAGCGGTGACATGGCGCCAGGGGACGGAGAAGCGTCGCACAGATATCTCCTGAAGTTATTGTTATACGCGGATATACGTACATAAAAGGCTGGAAAGTCCGGACATTGGAGGCCGAACGCGCATCAGATGCCGGTCATCGCGCCGCGAGCCGGACGGATCGCCACTGATCGGATGTGACATGGGCGTCGGCCAGGCCACCGCCCGTCGCCACCATGATCCGCACCGTCTGACGGAACATCTCGGTCTGTGCCCGCACCGTGTTCTGGCGTGCGAGCAGAACGAGCCGGCGGGCGTTGATCGGCTGGAGGATGTTTTCCCGACCCGCCTGATACCCGGCCTGACTCAGGGTCAGCGCATCATCGGCCGAGGTCAGGGCCTGCCGCTGGTTGTCCAGTTCCGTCGACGCGTTCTTCAGGCCGTTCAGACTATCGGCGACCTCCCGAAAGCCGTTGATGACCACTGACTGGTAGTGATCGAAAGCGATCCGATAGTCCTCTTCCGCCTGTTTTTTCCGGGCCTTCAGGGTGCCGCCGTGGAACAGCGGCAGAGCAGCGCCGCCGATCAGGCGCCACGCCGCACCGGCGGGGCCACCCATCAGACCTTCGGCAGCGGCGGCCGCACTGAGGGTCAGGCGGGGATACAGGTCAGCCGTCCGGGCACCGATTTCGGCATTCGTCGCGCGCATCATGGCTTCGGCGCCGATGATATCCGGACGGGCATGGACAAGGTTGGAGGGCACGACCACAGGGATGTCTGGCGGAAGGCTGAAATCGGCGAGCGTCAGGATCGGTGCGGTCCAGTTGGCGGGCGAATGTCCGGTCAGGACGGCCAGTGTCGTTCGCGCGGCTTCATGGGCATTGATCAGCGACGGCAGGAGAGACTGGTCGTGCGCCAACTGCGCTTCGGCCGTCACGACATCCAGTCGGGGTCTCCTGCCCGCTTGCCAGGCGAGCGTTGCCAGCCGGAGCGTTTCCCGGTCGGTGTCGATCACACCCCGGATCACGGCGATCTGGTCTGCTGTCGAGGCCGCTTCGAAGGCGGTCAGGACCGTGTCGCCGACCACCAGCAGCATTGTGACGTCCCGGCGTTCCCGTTCGGCATCCTTCTGCGCGCCAGCCATCTCGATCAGACGATGGTTGCCTCCAAAAATATCGGGATCATACGAAAGGTCGAGACCTGCCGAGTAGGCGGAGAAAGCGGGGAAGGTCCATGCCCAAGGGCCGAACAGGGAGGCCCCATATTCCTGTCGCCCCTCGGCGCCGGTGGCGTCGATCTGGGGCATCAGGCTGCCTTGGGCGGCATGGAGTCCCTCGGCCGCCTTGCGCAGGTTGGCCTGGGCTGCCTGGATCGACCAGTTGTTCCGGAGTGACTCTGTGACGAGGGCGTCCAGCCGGGGTGAGCGAAAAAGATACCACCAGTCGGAGCCTGACTTCCCGATGGCCTGATACGGGGAGTTGGACGAAGCTATGGTCGCTGTTTCCGACCATGTTTCGCCGAATGTTGCGGCATTCGGTGGCTGGGGTGCCTTGTAGGTCGGGCCGACTGTGCAGCCTGTGAGGCCCGGCAGCAGGGCAACAAGAGCTAGCCAGGCCGGGCGTGGTGCGGCGGCGCCCCGCTTTGGCCTCTGGGTATGGAGCGGGAAATTGGATGGCAAGGCGGCCTCCGGGCGTCATGAACGAGTCTCTAAGATACGAACATAGACGTACATACGAATAAAAGACCAGCTTTATCGAGAAACCAGTTTGCGACGGAGGCTCTGAAGCAGGGTTTTCTTGACCGGTTCCCATGATACGCGTACCAATCCACGCATGATCGCACGTCATCCGAAACGCGAGGATATCCGGCTCGACGCCGTGCTGACGGCATTGGGTAATCCCATCCGTCTTGCTGCGGTGCGGACGATTGCCGTGGGGGGCGAACATCCCTGCTGTGATGTGCTCCCGCAGATTCCGAAATCCACCATGACGCATCACTGGCGCGCCCTGCGTGACAGCGGTGTGGTCTGGCAGCGTCATATCGGTCGGGAATACCGTCTTGAGTTGCGGCGCGAGGATCTGGACAGTCGCTTTCCCGGTCTGCTGGATTCCATCCTCGGCCCGCTTGTCAGCGACCCGCTCACGCAGGAGACGATCGCCGAATACGATCGTTCCCGCCAAGGCGCACCTGTCTGATGGGCATACCGGCGGGACGACTTTTGCTCAGGGAGTGCCAGAGCCGGATGGCGGGATGACGCATCCTGTGCTGTCGCAGGTCATGCCGCTGATAGGGCTCTCGGACGCGGTTTTGCGCGCATTGTTCCATGACTGGCGCAGGGCGGCCAACAATTGTGCTTTCGGCTGAGCGCCTGAAAGAGCGTAGGCACCGTCGAAGGCAAAGAAGGGCACGCCATGAATGCCGGCCTGTGACGCACGGGTTTCATCACACCTGACATCTTTGGCGAAGTCGGTGCTCGTCAGCGTGGCGCGCACGGCGTCGTCATCAAGACCGACATCCTGCGCAAGGCCGGCAAGTACGTCATGGTCGGCGAGAGGGGCGTTGTCGGTGAAATAGGCCCGGAACAGCCGTTCCGTCATGTCCGGGCCGCGACCGTGCTGCTCGGCAAATTTGGTTAGCCGATGCGCGTCGAAAGTATTGGTGTAGCGGACCGAGGCATAGCGCATGTCGAGGCCGCATCGCTCGCCCATGGACGTGATGTGGTCGATCATGGCTTGGGCGTCGCTCCGGCTTTTGCCGTATTTTCGCATGATGCGGTCGAGTGTTGTGGTGGTCACCGCCGGACCCGACGTCGGATCGAGTTCGAAGGCCCGGAAGACAATCTCGATTTCGCGGGCATGTTCGAATTCAGACAGGGCGGCTTCGAGAAACCGCTTGCCGATATAACAGTAGGGGCAGGCATAGTCAGACCAGATTTCGAGTTTCATGACAGGCTCCATGACGCTTGCGATAAATACGTATGTATTCGTATCATGGTCTCTATCAAGCCTGCGGTCACGTCGCTGTGACCGGGTACGGGCGATATAGGAGAAGCAGCCATCATGATGACACCCCGCGTCCCGCTGGAATTTGCGACCGGCCCCGATCCGGTGGCTACCATCATTCTCATTCACGGACTTGGAGCCAGCGGCGAGACGTTCCGGCCCGTGGCGCAGGCGCTGGATCTGAGCGCAGTTGGCGCCGTGCGTTTTGTCCTGCCCAATGCACCGGTCAGGTCGGTTTCCGTCTGTGGGGGCGAGCGGATGCCGGCCTGGTATGATCTGCTGGACCAGAATTTCGTGGCGCGGGAGGATGAGGCCGGACTGAAGGAAGCAGCGGCGTATTTCACGCAGCTGATCGATCGGGAAATCGAGCGGGGAATGGCGCCGGAGCGCATTGTGATCGGCGGGTTTTCGCAGGGCGGTGCAATGTCGCTGATGACCGGCCTGCGCTATTCGCGCCCTTTGGCCGGGATCGCCGATCTGTCAGGATATCTGCCTCTGGCACCCGCAACCGGCCGGGAACGTACTGCCGCAAGCCGCGCCACACCGATCTTCATGGGACATGGAACGCAGGACGGCATTGTTCCGCTGGCTCTTGCTGACGCAGCGCGCCGTCATCTGGCTGGCTGGGGATATGACATAACCTGGCGGACCTATCCCATGGATCATACAATCATTGAGGCCGAAATCCGGGATCTGAACATCTGGCTGTCTGACGTGTTGAAGCCGACGACCCTCTGAGAAAGGACGCGTTCCATGATCGATCTTTTCTACTGGCCGACCCCGAACGGTCACAAGATCACGCTGTTTCTGGAAGAAGCGGGGCTGGATTACACCATTCATCCTGTCGATATCAGTGCGGGGGATCAGTTCCGGCCGGAATTTCTGGCCATTTCTCCCAATAACCGCATGCCCGCGATCATTGACCGGAACCCAAAAGACGGCGGTGAGGCCATCAGTATTTTTGAATCAGGGGCAATCCTCCTCTACCTCGCAGAAAAAACGGGGCGGTTTCTGCCTGAGGATATCCGGGGCCGCACGGCAGTCACCGAATGGCTGTTCTGGCAGGTCGGCGGTCTGGGACCGATGGCGGGGCAGAACCATCATTTCGGACAGTATGCGCCGGAGAAAATTCCCTATGCCGTCACACGCTATGTCAATGAGACCAACCGTCTGTATGGCGTGATGGACCGGCGTCTGGCGCGAGTGCCATTCCTCGGCGGTGCCGATTACAGCATTGCGGATATGGCCAGCTATCCATGGGTCGTGCCGTGGCAGCGCCAGCAGCAGAACCTTGATGAGTTTCCGAACCTGAAGCGCTGGTTTGAAAACATTGCCGCGCGCCCGGCAACGATACGGGCCTACGAGAAGGGGAAAGACCTGTCGGCGGCGCCCAGCGTGACGGAAGAGGGGAAGAAAATCCTCTTTGGTCAGACAGCCCGATCCGTCGTCCGGTAAGACAGGACAATCAGCAGTTGGAACCCGTCCTGACCTTGGCGTAGCAGGTCAACCGGTCTGATCGATGTAGCGCCCCAGCATATCCCTGCTGGCCTGAAGGCGGTCGATCTGTGCGTCCATCTTCCGTCGTTCACGTTGCAGAATGGCGCGCAGGTTATCACAGGGCTGGAAGCTTGGATCATCGGTCAGGATACAGGGCAGTAACTCCCGGATCGCGTCCAGTTTCAGGCCCGCTTCGGTGAGCATCTGGATGCGCCGGACTACGATCTCATCGCTTTCCGAATAGTCCCGATAGCCGGATTCCTGTCGACCGGGCGCGAGCAGGTCTTCCTGCTCGTAATAGCGCAGCATGCGGATACTCACACCCGTGCGACGGGCCAGCTCGCCGATCTTCATCATTTTCTCCTTGACCCTGACAGCGCTGTCAGACCTTAGCGTGCCTGTCGCGTCACCGCACGGAGAATATGCACATGCGACTTTACCGACTGAAACATACCGAAAATGGCGTCCGTCCCGTTCTGGATGAAGCGCCGGATCCTTCGCCTGTTCCGGGCGAGGTTCTGGTGAAAATACAGGCTGCCAGTCTGAATTATCGGGATCTGCTTCTTCTGGGGGATCCGGCCATGACGGCAGGCGCTGGCCGCGTGCCACTTTCTGATGCTGCAGGTCTTGTTGCAGCAGTAGGGAAGGGCGTAGCCGACTGGAAGGAAGGCGATCCTGTATGCATTCCGTTCTTTCGGGACTGGATCGGCGGTATCTTTCGAAATGACTACATGCGTTCGGCCTTTGGTGGTCCCAACACGGAAGGAGTTTTGCAGGACTATGTCAGCGTCCCGGCCGGGTCGCTCATCGCAAAGCCTGTGCATCTCTCGTTTGAGGAGGCCGCGACTCTACCGTGTGCTGCAGTGACGGCATGGCAGGCGCTCATGGTCAGGGGACATCTGCGCAAAGGCGATACCGTTCTTGTTCAGGGAACGGGTGGCGTGGCGCTGTTTGCGCTTCAGTTTGCCGTAGCCAGGGAAGCGCAGGTCATCATCATCTCGTCTTCCGACGAAAAGCTTTCACGTGCCCGGAAACTGGGTGCATCCGAGCTGATCAATTATGTCAGGACGCCGCACTGGGATGAAGCTGTCAACACGCTTACCCATGGAGATGGTGTCAGCCATGTCCTGGAACTGGGCGGACCGGAGACCTACCCCCGATCCATCAACTCGATCGGGGCTGGTGGCCACATTGCCCAGATCGGCGTGCTGACCGGCTTCGGGCCGCGCCCGGATATTGATCGCATCCGTAGCACCAATGCCAGTATTGATGGAATTACTGTTGGCTCTGGTGATCATTTTCGGGAAATGAATGCATTTCTGACACAGCAGGAGATCCATCCTGTCATCGACAGGGTCTTTCCTTTCGAACAGGCATATGAGGCCTATGACTATCTTCAGAGCGCGAAGCACTTTGGAAAGATCGTGGTCAACGTCTCTTCATAAAATGCCTTTCTCGGTTACTCTATTCGGAAGTTCAGGGCGTGCCCGTGAGTGATCCAGTCACGAACGCAAGGGCCACGGCATTGGTCAGGGCCTGGGCATGACTCTGCGCATAGGCTGCCTGAGCCTGTCGTAGCGCGCTGGCCGTACTCGATGCATCGGTCAGGGTACCAACGCCATGGGCATAAGCCTGTGCTGCAGCCCGAAAAGCGCGGTCAGCGGCCGCCCGCAGGGCCATGGCAGCGCTCACCTGTGACAGGCTTGTCTGAAGCGCGTCTTCCGTCGTGGCAACTTCGCGCGTCGCAGTATCAGTCTGTTGCTCCAGAGTATCTTTCGCCTGTGCCGCCCGGGATTCGGAAAGGCGGATTTCATTTGTACGTTGGCCGCCCATGAAAATCGGCCAGTCGAACTGCATGAAAGCTCCGCCTTCCGGTTGCACGATTCCCGCGTTGGGAGAAGGCGTCGGTGTACCGAGGAGATCGGTCCCACGCGTCCGCATCTGCCCGATATAGCCTTCGACATTCGCGCCTATGGAGATCCTGGGCATCAGCGAGGCGTGGGCCACGTCCACGGCGGCGTTTGCGGCGCGCAGGCGGGCAAGACCAGCCTGAATATCCGGACGCTGCCTCAGCGCCTCCTCCATGAGCTGGTGGATATGACCAGGTATGGCCTGTGGAAGTGTCTTTTCGGCACTGCCACTGACTGTAAGCGCCGTGGTCGCCGGCAGTCCCATCGCGTCGAGCAGCTCATAATGCGCCGAATGTTCCATGGCGACGGCCTGCTGCAGCTGGTAATCGGCCTGTGCTGCATTGCGGCGGGCGACTTCCAGATCGACAATAGTGCTTTCCCCGTTATTCCGTCGGGCCTGCGCGGCCCTCAGCAGCAGGTTCGCATTGTCCAGGGCCTGGCGGGCGGAAGCGAGATTGGCCGTCGCGGCGTCAAGTGCATAATAGGCGCGCGCGACACCGAGCAGAAGGCGCTGATGGGCGGCATTGAACATGACGTTGCTGGCATAGGATTCATTGCGGGCTTCGCGCACGCCGGCGTCGCGCGCTCCGAAATCGAACAGGAGGTAGCTCAACGTCAGCTTGGGATAGATCGCTTCGGAATCAGACGTCATGTATCCGCGTTGCGACAGATATGACGGCAACGGAAGCGCAAGGCGGTTGTAACCACCCAGGATGCTGGCCGAGATCTGTGGCAGGTAGGACGCCTGCGAAAGTCCGACGCCGATTGCGGCCTGCCGGGCCTGCTCCCAGGCGATACGGGTCTGCTTGTTGTTACGTTCCGCCAGATCGATCAACTCGGGCAGTGAATAAGGGTGGCCTTTGTCAGGCAGGATATCAGTCTGCCGGACAGGCAGGTCAGGATCGGCTGGCAGCGAATAATCGTGATCTGCTACATCCTTTGGTATGACGAGACCATGATGGCCGGATGCCTGTTGCGTGCTGACATCCGGATGCCAGGCGTGATCGGGCGCATCCGGCGCCAGATCCAGCGTATCGTTGCAGCCGGTCAGAATAGGCGCGGTCGCCATGATGCCGAGAAGGCACAGGAACGGCTGAAGCCTGTTACGCATGGGCGTGGCTTTCTTCGGGATAGGGAGGAACAGCATCTTCCGGCGCCAGGGGAAGCACAGAGCGCAGCAGATCCCTTGCCTCCCTGCTGAAGACACGCGACCAGACGGCCAGGCTGGTGCACAGGTGCTTATCTTCAGAAGACATGCCATCCGTCATCACAGATGGGATCATGGGGAGGGTTGCCCATAAGCCGAGCCTGTCCTCTCCGGTTGCGATCCAGTGGCCGAACTGTCTGAGCCAGTTGGCGACGTCTGTCTGATAATGATGGAAAACCGTCCGTACCCTGTCGTCCGTGCGGGTGCCGAATGGAAGGGACGCGGTCATCAGGATGGGGACAGAGAGGAACTGCAACCGGGTGACGAGATCGCTGTCGAGTGGCTGTCCGGCATGATGCTGTGCCTTGCCCGGTTCAAGAATATCATTGACCAGCGCGCCACGGGCCGCTCCGGAGGCTGCTGAAAATGCGCCCAGCAGGCGTTCACGGGTGTGGTCGACGAGAGAACCTGCGGGGCTTTCATGAACGGCGAGGTCAGCCAGGCGGTCAGCCGCAACTGTCATCTGGCGCCGCGCGATGCTGCCGACACTGCGGGGCCAGATCAGGGCGTTGCACATGAACAGGACGACGTTGGCCAGCAGCATGCCGACGACGCGGTTCCGTCCCGCCTCCATGTTCAGGGTCGGGCCGTAGTTTTGCAGAACGCACATGAAGAACGCGAGAACGAGCTGTGTTCCGGCATAGGAGATGCGCAGGCTGCCCGACTTGATCCATGCCCCCAGCGTCACGACGGGCAGCAGGAGAAGAAGCAGGTCACCAATATCGGTCAGATAAGGCATGAGCAGCAGGATCGACCCGATCCCTGCGGCAGCGCCGAGCAGGCATCCGCATATCCGCAGCACCATCTTGTGCAGCGTGTCGCCCAGGGTCTCCAGCGACACGACAAAGCAGGTGAGGATGGCGGTATGGATGCCTTCCCAGTCAGTCAGGCGTTCCACCGCGTAGCAGATGCAGACGGCCAGAGTCAGGCGGAGCGCGTACCGGACATAGGCGGGATTGGTAAAGGCATCCGCCTTGAACAGGCTGCGGGGCCTGCTGATGATTTCGGGAAGAATGGCTGGATCTGGCTGGTCAGGGCGCGCCAGAACCACCGCAATCAATGTCAGGACGCGGTGTAGCTCACGGGTTAGCGGTTCGACACCGGGAGCGTCAGGCTGAGCGTCTGGCATGGTATCTGTCAGACCGTTTACCGGCCGATTTTCACGGATCGCCGCCGCAGCGGCCTCGCAGAACGCGGCCATTCTGGCGAGGTATGGTTCGGTTTCGGGCGTCCGGGGCATGATGCGGCGCCAAGCCAGCAGGAGCAGGCCCAACTGGCTGACATCGCGGATCAGGGCGCGTCCTGCGGCATGATAGGGTGCTGCACCGTGAACCTTCACGGACAGGGCATGCAGCCGGGCCAGACCGCCAGTCCCTGCCTGCGCCTGCATGAAGAGTGCCCGATAGGCATCGGGCTTGCCAGCGCAGAAGGCTGAACAGGCGAGCAGACGTGACGAAAGACCCTCCCTGACGGCCTGCGCCGGATCTCGTCCCATAAGGCGGTCCCCCAGAACCAGGATCGTGACCGCGATGACGAAGAGCAGACCGACCCAGAGCGTGATCCGCACCAGGGCCTCTTCCGGTGGCATGAGCAGCAGATCAGGAACCAGGGAATCGGTCGTGTCACCGATGAAAACGGGCGTTGTGAGCGCCAGCCCGACAGCCGAATCCCCGAGTGTCACATTGAAAAAGACCCAGAAGCACAGGATGTTCAGGAAGGGACCCAAGGTAGTGGCCTGTCCCAGGAAGCCCGCGGCGAATGCCATGAGCACCATCAGGGGCAATCGGACGGCTGGCTGGGACAGGCTCACCATGAAGATCAGGATGGTAACGCCAATACCGATGACCAGCATGACGGTGCCCATGGGCGCTACGGCCAGCGTTGTTCCCTGATCGTTGCCTGCCAGAAGGAAGGCGATCCACGGAAAGACCGCGATGAACGGGACACGAAAAACTTCCCCGATAACGGTGCAGAGCAGGGTAATGAACACAAGTCGGGCCGTGTTTTTTCCGCGTCCGGGCACGGATTTCATTTCATGCCAGAGCGCGCGGAGTCCTGATGGAGGATCACCCTGATCAAATGCTGGTGGCACTAAGTGCCGCCGGATGTCGGCTGTACTCATGGTGTCTATCGGTCGATGACAACGCTGACGGTCTCGCCGATACGGACAAGATCAGGCGGTGGGTCGATCAGTTTGACACGCACCGGGAAACGCTGGGCAATCCGGACCCAGTTCAGGCTTCGCGGAACGCGAGGCAGGCCGTCGGCGGTTGTGCCTTCATCGGGCAGAACGCCAGCGTTGAGGCTGTCAACGATCCCGTGGACATGGCGGCCGGTCATGCCGACCAGATAGACCTCGGCATTCTGTCCCGTCTGCGTTCCGGCGAGCTGGGTTTCACGGAAATTCCCGACAGCCCACCATTCTTCCGTATTGACGATGGTGAAAAGGGGATGGCCTGCGACGGCATATTCGCCGGCCGAGACATCGAGCGCCGTCACGATCCCGTCGCAGGGCGCCCGTACTACCGTGACCCGGAGATTGCGCTCGGCCAGGGACAGGGCCGATCGCGCACCGGCCACAGCCGCTTCAAGAGGCGCGATGCTGCGCACGGCCTGCCGCGCGCCCATTGCGGCCTGCTGTGCTTCGTCAAGGGCGGCCTTTGCGGTCGCGACCTCGGTACGCGCCTGATCGAGTTGCTCGACCGTCACGAAGCCGTTGCGTTCCAGTGGCGCCAGACGCGCCAGCGTGCGTTGCGCGAGATCCAGACGCGCCTGCGCGCCCGGAACACCGCTCCGGCTTGCATCGGCATGTGAAACCTGGGATTCCACCTGTGTAGTCTCGATCGCAAGCTGGGCCTGAAGGTTATGCAACTGTGCGAGCGCCTGGTCACGGGCGTACTGATATGGCTCCTGATCAATGACGTAGAGCACCTCGTCGCGATGGACGCGCTGGTTATCGCGTACCGCCAGTTTCGTAACCCGACCGCTGACGTCTGGCGCCATGTGTATGACATCGGCCCACAGGTAAGCATCATCGGTACGGGGCCGGTGGTGCAGGCGTTCTGCCGCCAGCAGGGACAGGCCGCCCAATGACAGGAATGCGGCTACGCTGACCGCAATACCAGCGGTTTTCCGTCCGTTCATCATCAGTGACCGAAGAGCACGAGCCAGAGCGCCAAGGTGATACTGCCCGCTATGGCAGGATAGGTAAGCAACGGGAAAGGCACGCCTGTCCCAATCCCTGTCGCGCCGAGGGCCGCGCGCGTGGCGACGGCTCCGAGTGCGCCACCAGCAGCGCAAAGCAGCCATGACGGGAAGAATGAGCCGGCGATGTTCTGAGCGGGGGCGGCTGTACAAGCCGTCAGAAAGGGAATGACGCACAGGCCCGCGCCACCAATCACCCGACCGAGCCGAAACAGGGATGGCGCGCTCATGCGAGGCGTTCCTGCGCTGCCGTCACCGCGCGCTGCAGGGCGGACACGATCTTCTCGTGCATCGCCTCAGTATAACGCGCACTGAGCAGACCCACGCTCAATGCGCCGAGCAGGCGTCCATCGGAAGTGAAAAGCGGCGTGGAAACGCTGGTCACGCCCACCGCCAGCTTGTCACGCATAATGGCGACGCCGCGTTGCGCCACGTCCTTCATGTCGCGGTCGAAGGCCGCACGGCTGGGACTGTTTTCTTCATCAGCTTCGATCGCCTGGAACAGTGCGACCCGGACCGTACGCGTCTCATGTGCCCAGATTGTCTTGCCGGCGGAACTGGCCTTCAGGGGAAGGTGCTCTCCCTCATGGATCTGATAGGGCGTACGCGTGTTGCCCTGAGCCATGTTGATGACGCGGACCTCAAGGCCCTGCCGGATACCGAACAGCGCTGTCTCGTCCGTATCTTCCGCCAACTGGATGACAACAGGGGCCAGACGCTCGCGCAGGAAAGTCAGGTGTCGGGCGGGGGTCATGAGATGGTCGATCGCCTCTCCCAGACTATAGGTATGTGTGATCCCGTCCCGAGAGACGTATCCCTGGTCGACAAGGGTCTGGAGCAACGGCGTCAGGCTGCTTTTCGGAACATCGAGACACTCCACGATCTGCGTGTGTGTCAGTTCCGCTCCAGGCCTGGACAGGAGTTCTAGCAGGCTGATGGCCCTGAGCGCCGATTTGACGT
The DNA here is from genome assembly GCF_004302915.1 of Komagataeibacter xylinus. Classification (GTDB taxonomy): domain Bacteria; phylum Pseudomonadota; class Alphaproteobacteria; order Acetobacterales; family Acetobacteraceae; genus Komagataeibacter; species Komagataeibacter xylinus_C. Next base: position 69,250 of record NZ_QQBI01000007.1, read on the forward strand.
CTGTTCGCACTGATAAATATCCCGGTGTCTCCGCGTCCCGACTTGGGGTGCGTTCTTGTCGCAGGTGAAGGGCAACCATTGGCGACGATCAATGTTAGTTCTCATATGAGAACATAAATTATATTATCCATACTATTATTGGTTATATACTCGGTCAATATTTACCTTGTTCTCATATGAGAACCGAAAATAATTCGGGTTTACGAAGGTCGTGATAAGCATCGGATTCCTTGAGGGCCTGTGCGGCCCGTCTCCGGGTAACACGGACCGCTCACAGGAATGTGCGTGCATGATCTAACTATTTATCCTCGTGCAGATTGGATGCGGAAACCGATCATCCCGACGGCGGGTTACGATAGCCGTGCGGGCTTTGCCGTGCAGGCCATGACACCCCGTCGATTGCACATGGAATTTTCCGCCTGGGTCGAGCGGACGCGGATGCCTCCCGAACGCATCCAGGCGATCCGTTCTGTACAACAGGAGGCACCTAACGAGGTGCGCACCTGTTTGGAGATTGAAGCAGATGGCAGCTTTACGCTCGATACCATCAGTTTCGTCGTGTCCTGATCCGGCCGATGTCAAGCAGGATAGACAAAAGCTGGGTTATTCTCTTCAGAATCGAGAATGACATGACCGTGCCTGCGACGATTACGTCTTCGCTCCGGCGTTCGAAACGACTGACATGATTCAGCTAGCAGGCAGTCCGGTAGGCACCCCAAAAAGCAGGCTACGAGAACTGCGGGTGATAGCGATCTGGAAGTCATCAGCCGCTATTTTGTTCGCGCAAGAACACAATATCTAGTGTCACCATATCTCTCCCGAGCGCAGCGAAGCAGTCTGGTTAGATGCTTGTCCGTCAGGAGATCGGTCTCATTTATGGCGGCGGCCACGTCGGTCTAATGCCAGCTATTAATTATAAACGGGAGGAGGCATCTGTCCAGATAATGTTGGTTGTGCTAAAATAATCCGCTAAAAAACAGGATTTGGGTAACGTCCTAGAGTCAAATATCGATGATATCTAAATGAACATATGACGACAATCGATAACACATGGATAACGTAAAAAAATGAATTTAGCATTCCTAATGATAATGATGATACGGAAACAGTCATGAGCCAATGGAAGCGTATTGTTTTTGTGTTGTCGATTGCCGGTCTCGTCTTGCTGACTGATCAGATTACAAAAGCCGTCGTAATAGGATCATCGATCGTGCAGGATCGAGGTACGGTCACATTGATTCCTTTCTTGCTGAATGCAGTCTTTACGTGGAATCCCGGTGTCACTTTCGGACTCCTTCACAATGCCTGGTCTTGGATAGTGATACTGCCCGTAACAATTGGGATATGTGCTATTCTAATGTGCTGGTTGTTACGTGTCAGCGCGACTTGCCCTACTATCGCAGGTGCTGCAATTCTTGGTGGTGCATTGGGAAATATCATTGATCGACTACGCTACGGGAAAGTGGTCGACTTTCTTCATCTACATTTGGGTCAAATAGATCTGTTTCCTTATATTTTTAATATAGGAGACACTGCGATTGTAATAGGTACTGCAACTCTTTTGATATTCACAGTATGTCAGCAGGAACCAGAGAAGCTTGTATCCAGTAAAAATAGTAACAAGGTATGATGGTACGATCAATTTTTATACTCAGGACTCGTTGAGTCAACGGCATAAATCTGCTTCAGGCTTCATGATGAGACCTAAAGTGAGCAATCTGTAATGGCCGAAGACAATCAAATAGTGCGTATATGGCCCTGTTTCGGAAGATACATGAGAAGCCCCGAGTGGATGATAGTCATGTGTCAGGCAAGATTATCTTTCTCAATTGGAACAGCCTGCGCGTCATGGGTACATGACCCGAAGCAGACACTCTACAATCGCTAAGCTTGGAGAGAGCGATAGGAGACTATTGACGTAAACATAGTTTTTGCTCCGTTCCAGAAGGAGACCCGGTTCAACAGAAGAGTAAGGTGACGTAGCTACGTCCGGTTTCAAGAAGGCGCGAGGTCCATTCTAATGACTGACATGAGGCGCACGCGGACTCAGCTTCGAATAAATAAATCCTCAATTTTACGAGGGGAGGGGCTCATTGATTTCAGTAAGGGCTCAGGCACAGGCAGAAAAAAGAGCATCGAAACAGGATATTAAGCCCGCTTTGCTCTCAGCTTGCGATTGCAGCAATTTGAGAGCCAATCCTGCCCCCGCAACCAGATATCTCCGTCTGATAAGACAAACAAAAAGCCACCCCAAAAGGGTGGCTTTTTGCGTTCCAGAACACACCGCAGCATGCATAGGAAATGCAAGCAGGACGGTAAGTCCGGGAGATCATCGCGTGCGCATGTTTTATACTTGGAAATGCCGCTATACGCGCTCAAGGTGCATAAAACACCCTTTAAGGCCATCCAGATCATGGCTGAGGCGAAGTGAACAAAGCCACGGAAATGGATGGTACGTCCGGTCACATCGAGTAGCGTAGTATCCTCAGTGCATGAGGCAGTTGAAGCAGCGCTCGATGCGATTGCACGCCTGTAAGCCTTGGTATCGTACGGGATGATAATCTTGCGGGTGCAATTGCAAGGTATGACAGCTTCTGCGCCCATCTGCTGAAGCGACAATGCGCCGTCTTCCATTTGCCATACCGCTCTCAGGCAGGTCCTGCCAATGCGCGCCAGAGCGTAGAATCCAGAGGCAGCCGTTCACGAACAGGCGGTTATCCGTCCCACTGCGGCCTGCATTCCCAACTTTGCCAAAAAGCAGAGGCGCAATCCGTTGCTATTGTGCTTCACTCAACTCGTACCGCCTGATTCCTATCCCACACTCTGTGCTCTGACACGGTGCTCAGTAAAACATCCGTTTCACAAAAAAATCCTGAATGTCGATCAGCCCCTAGGACAGTACGATCATGGATTGTGAAAATGCGGCAAAGCGGTGATGCAGGACCCTATGAGTATAATCCTGCAAGGATACACGCAGCATCTGGGCAAAATCGAGGGGCAGGCGACCAAATTCCCGCCGGCGCGCCACCAGTGTCAGGCGTCGCTTGATTCCCCCCGCGGGCAGGGGATGCACACATAGGCCCTGCCCCGGCACGTAACCCGCTTCCTGCATGCAGAGCGGTGTGGAAATGGCAATGCCGCCGTTCTGGCATCCGGCAAGCAGGCCGATGGGAAGGTCGTATTCCTGCCCCAGCGGCGCATCAATCTGCAGGCGGCGCAGGTAACGCTCGACCTCCGTGCCCGAGCGTGAACGTAACGTAAAGCGGATAAATGGATACTGTGAACACATGGCTTTCAATTCCTCCCGCGTTGAAGGAGGGGGAATATCCTCACCACACACAAGGAGGTAGGGCTCCTCGAAAAGGGGCCATCGTTCCAGACCGGCCACGTCTTCAAGATCATCGACGCCGACAATGAAATCAATCTGTCGCGTCAGCAACGCCTCGGCATGGGATTCGGTCAGGCCAGCAAAGACAGCCAGGTGTTCCGTCCGTGTCTGCATGAAATGCGATGTGTTTACCAGCACCGCACGCGACAGGGAATCAACCACGCCAATCCTGAGTTGCGAGACGCGCCCGGTCTGCATCTCGCGCAGGCGCATTGCGATATGGTGCATGTCCGAAACGAGGTTTGACGCATATTGACGCAACACGGTGCCGGTGGCGGTCAGTGCCAGCGGACGGACGCGCCGGTCAAACAGCATGGTGGCCGTTCTGGCCTCAAGGTCGGCAATCGTTTGCGACACGGCGGGCTGGGTTATGCCAAGGCTTCGTGCGGCAGAAGCCATGCTGCCATTTTCACACACCGCCAGGAATACGTTGAGCGCGGACATGTCAAATGGAAAGCTGGAAGGAGCCATGAGCACACCATAAGGAAAAATTATAATACCGCGTCGTAACGACAGCGCTACGTTGCTTCCATTAACGAGAAACGGAGACCGTATGTCCAGCGATCGTTATTCTTTTTTATCTGTCTTGCGCGAAGCGTTGCGTGGCCAGACTGGATGGAAACCCGCATGGCGTAAGGCCACCCCGCAGGACAGTTACGATGTCGTTATCGTAGGTGGCGGCGGCCATGGGCTTGCAACGGCGTATTATCTGGCGAGGCGCTACGGGATCAGGCGGGTTGCCGTAGTAGAAAAGTCATGGCTGGGTAATGGCAATATCGGGCGTAATACAACCATAGTACGGTCCAATTATCTGCTCGCCGGCAACGTGCCTTTCTATGAATGCTCCATGAAACTATGGGAGGGGCTGGAGCAGGATATCAACTACAACGCCATGGTGAGCCAGCGTGGCGTGCTGAACCTGTTCCATAATGACGGGCAGCGCAATGCCTATACACGGCGTGGAAACGCCATGCGCCTGCACGGCGTGGATGCACAATTGCTGGATGCATCAGCCGTGCGCAGAAAGCTGCCATTCCTCGATTTTGATAACGCGCGCTTCCCCATTCAGGGCGGATTGCTGCAACAGCGTGGCGGCACCGTACGCCATGACGCCGTGGCGTGGGGTTACGCACGCGCAGCAGACAGGCTGGGCGTGGATATTATTGAAAACTGCGAAGTAACCGGCATGCGTATCACGGACGGCAGGGTGGAGGGTGTCGAGACAACACGTGGCTTTATCGGTGCAAAAAAGGTGGGGCTTGCCTGTGCGGGCAATTCATCGCGCGTTGCGGCGCTGGCCGGATTGCGCCTGCCTATCGAGAGCCATGTATTGCAAGCTTTTGTTACCGAGGGACTGAAGCCCTTTATTGACTGCGTTGTCACCTTCGGGGCCGGGCATTTCTATATTAGCCAGTCCGACAAGGGTGGGCTGGTCTTTGGTGGAGATATAGACGGCTACAACTCGTACGCACAGCGCGGCAACATGCCCGTGGTCGAGGATGTATGCGAGGGCGGGATGGCGCTTATGCCGCGCATCGGCCGTATCCGCCTGCTGCGGCAGTGGGGCGGGCTTATGGACATGTCCATGGATGGCAGCCCGATCATTGATCGCACCCCGGTTGACCAACTCTATCTGAACGCCGGCTGGTGTTACGGGGGCTTCAAGGCAACGCCAGCCTCGGGGCTGTGTTTTGCGCATCTTCTTGCACGCGACGAACCCCATCCGGTTGCCACTGCGTACCGTCTCGACCGCTTTGCGCGGGGCGCCGTGATTGATGAAAAAGGCATGGGCGCACAACCCAATCTGCATTGAGGTACTCATGCGTATTCACTGTCCTTACTGCTGCACACGCGGCGTGGAAGAATTTACCTATCGTGGGGATGCGACCGTGCGCCGACCGGATTTGGATGCACCCGAGGCTGCATGGGTGGATTACGTGTACCTGCGTGACAACCCCGCCGGACCACACGCGGAATATTGGTATCATGCCGCAGGCTGCCACAGTTGGCTGGTTGTCAGGCGCGATACGCGTACCCACGAAATCTTCAGCGTCCAGACAGCTTCCGAGGTCTCAGAGGCATGAATGATCTTTCCGCATCGCTGCCGCCCGAAACCGGGCGCAGGGGAAAAACTCAACCCATGCGCTGGGCGCGGGGAAATGGCATCCGTGGCGACAAAACCATCCGCTTCACATTTGATGGCCGCGTGTTGGAAGCGCATCCGGGCGATACACTGGCATCCGCGCTGCTGGCCAACGGGGTGCGTCTGGTCGGGCGTTCTTTCAAGTACCACCGGCCACGCGGCATCCTGTCCGCCGGGCCGGAAGAACCCAACGCCCTGGTGGAGCTGCGCGAGGGCGCACAGCGGGAACCCAATTCACGCGCTACGGTTACGGAAGTCTTTGATGGGCTGGCTGCCACAAGCCAGAATCGCTGGCCTACCCTGAAACACGATATGCTTGGCGCCAACAGCCTGCTGGCGCCGGTATTCAGCGCGGGGTTCTATTACAAGACATTCATGTGGCCTGCCTCCTTTTGGGAGAAAGTATACGAGCCCATCATCCGGCGGGCCGCCGGGCTGGGACGTGCGGCGGATGAGGCCGATCCGGACCATTATGAAAAAGCCACCGCATTCTGCGATGTCCTTGTCGTGGGGAGTGGCCCTGCCGGGCTGGCCGCAGCCCGCGCGGCGGCCGGGGCAGGCGCGCGGGTGATCCTGTGCGAACAGGACAGCCTGACCGGTGGCAGGCTGCGTGCCGAGCGGGTGATGCTCGATGACCGGCCCGGCTGGGCATGGGCGCAGGATACTGAAAAATACCTTCGCGCGCTGCCTGAAGTCCGGATCATGACCCGCACATGTGTTTTCGGGCGCTATGACGGCGGATGCTTTGGTGCGCTTGAGCGCGTGGCCGACCATGTGGCGGTGCCGCAGGCCGGCCAGCCTCGCCAGCGGCTGTGGCGCATTGTGGCCGGGCAATGCATCCTTGCCACAGGCGGCATCGAACGGCCTATCGTCTTTCCCGACAACGACCGGCCAGGCATCATGCTGGCAGGGGCCGTACGCAGCTATGTCAATCGCTTCGGGGTCGTGCCGGGGCGCCAGGCCGTCATCTATACCAATAATGATGATGGCCTGCGGGCGGCTGCGGACCTGCATGACGCGGGTGTGCGTGTTGCCGCAATCGTTGATTCCCGACAGCCGTCATCCACTGCGGCGCAGGCAATGGCCAGGCAGGTCGGGGCGGCGCTGTTTGCAGGCGGGGCCATTGCAGGCACGACCGGGCATACCGGGCTGAAGGCCGTGCAGGTGCGCGACAGCGCAGGGAAGACCCGCCGCCTTGCCTGCGACCTGCTGGCGGTATCAGGGGGGTGGAACCCCGATATTGCCCTTGCCACCCACCACCGCACGCATCCGGTGTATGATGACGCGCTTAATGCCTTTGTCGTCTCCAGCCCGGCGCCGGGGCTGCATCTGGCCGGTTTCGCGGCGGGCGCCCTGACCACGGATGCCGCACTGGCGCAGGGTGATGCGCTTGGGCGCGCAGCGGCGCAGGGCGCGGGCTCTGACCCGGCCACTGGTTGCGCCATGGTGCTGCCCCGTGCAGCAGAAAAGGAAGGCTATGCCATCGCGCCATTGTGGCATGCGCTGGGCAGGGCAGGGCAGGCTGGCAAGGCGTTCATTGATTTCCAGAATGATGTAACGGCCAAGGATGTCAGCCTTGCGGCGCGTGAAGGGTTCTGGGCGGTCGAGCACCTCAAGCGCTACACGACGCTGGGCATGGCAACCGACCAGGGCAAGACGGCCAATGTGAATGCCCTGGCCATGATGGCGTGGGAGCGGGGGCGGAGTATTGCGCAGACCGGCACGACCATCGTGCGCCCGCCCGTGCAGCCATGCGCGATCGGCGCCCTGGCGGGCACGCATCGTGGGCGTCATTTCAAGCCACACCGCCTGCCGCCCACGCATGACTGGGCGGTGGAGGCAGGCTGTGTCCTGACATCCAACGGAATATGGCAGCGCGCGCAGTGGTACCCCCGGCCGGATGAAACATCGTGGCAGGAGACCGTCAACCGTGAGGTCCGGTCTGTACGCTCGAGCGTAGGGTTCTGTGATGTTACGACCCTGGGCAAGATTGATATCCAGGGCGCTGATGCGGCAACGCTGCTTGAGCGTGTTTATGTCAATGCATGGCGTAAGCTGCCGGTGGGGCGGGCGCGATACGGCCTCATGCTCCGTGAGGACGGCTTTGCCTTTGATGATGGCACCACCGCACGTCTGGCCGAGAACCATTATGTCATGACCACGACCACGGCGAATGCGGGCGCGGTCATGCGGCATCTGGAATTCTGCCACCAGTGCCTGTGGCCCGGGCTTGATGTCCGGTTCATCTCCGTAACCGATGCCTGGGCCCAGATTGCCGTGGCCGGGCCACGCTCGCGTGATGTGCTGCGTGAAATCATTGATGAATCCTTTGACCTGTCCAACGAAGCCTTTGGTTACATGGGGGCCGCAAACGTCCGGTTGCGCGATGGTGTGGGGGGGCGGCTGTTCCGTCTCTCCTTCTCGGGGGAGCTGGCGTATGAAATTGCGGTGCCTGCACGCTATGGCGACGCGCTGGCGCGCCTGCTCATGCGGGTGGGGGCACCTTACGGCATAACCCCTTATGGCACGGAGGCCCTGGGTGTGATGCGCATCGAGAAAGGGCATCCGGCAGGCCCGGAACTGAATGGCCAGACCACCGCGCATGACCTGGGAATGGGGCGGATGCTGTCGCGCAAGAAGGACTTCATCGGGCGGGCCATGGCGCAGCGTACCGCGTTGTGCGATGCCGCCCGCCCCACGCTGATAGGGCTGAAGCCGCTCCATGCCAGCGATGCCCTTGTGGCCGGTGCCCACCTGCTGCCACGTGGCGCACCGGCAGATGCCGCATCCGATCAGGGGTGGATTTCCTCATCCGCATGGTCGCCTACGGTTGAATCCTGGATCGCGCTTGGTTTCCTGTCGCATGGCCCGCAACGGCATGGGGAGGTCATAGCCGTTCACAACCCGCTGGCGGGCACCGTGATCGAGGCGCAGGTGGTGCCGCCCGTCTTTGTTGACCCCGAAGGGAGCCGCCTGCATGCCTGATATCCTTTCGCCCTGCGCCCCCATCGCGGCCGAACCCTGTCGGGTCGGGGCCCTGTCACTGGCCCCCGCACCGTTGGAGGAAATGGTCAGCATCAGCAGCTTCAGCAATTCCCTGCCAGCCCTGCGCGAAGCGGTCCTGCACGCCCTGGGCGCCAGCCTGCCGCCAGCCCCTGGCACGGCCACCCGGCAGCAAGGACTGTCCATTTTATGGATCGGCCCGAACCAGTGGCTGGCCTGTGCCCCCCAAGGCTCAGGGCTGATGGAAAAACTGCAGGTGGCCTGCGGGGCGCACGCCGCCCTGACCGACCAGACCGACGGGCGCGTAACGCTCACGCTTTGCGGCCCGTATGCGCACGCCATCGCGGCCAAACTGGTCCCGATAGACCTGCATCCGCGCTGTTTCGGGCTTTCCAGCGTCGCACTGACACAGGCGGGTCATATCCCGGTCATTCTCATGCAGCGTGACCGGCAACCCGCCTATGACTTCATCGTCTTTCGCAGTCTGGCCCGCAGCCTGCATCATGACATTCTTGCCGCCATGCGGGGCGGTATTCCGGAATCGGAACAAAACTGACATGATTTTTCCTTCTGCAACACACGCCCTTTTTGCCGTAACCTTCAGTTGCCATAACCGCCCGGGCATCGTCGCCGCAGTCAGCACCCGCCTGTTTGAACTGGGCGCCAATATTACCGAGGCACAGCAGTTTGACGAAGCCACGAGTACGCAGTTCTTCATGCGTATCGTATTCGACATTGCCGATGACCCGACTATACGGAACCGGATCAGGGCCACACTGGAGGCGCTGACCGAAACATTCGGCTTGCACTGGTCACTCGTGGATCTGCGCAGGCGGCAGAAGGTCCTGTTCCTGGTATCGCGTTTTGACCACTGCCTGGTTGATCTTCTTTATCGCTGGCGTATCGGGGAACTGCCGATCGAGCCGGTCGGCATCATTTCCAACCATCCGGCGGAAACCTATGAAAATATAGATTTCCATGGAATTCCGTTTCACTATCTGCCTGTAACCAAAAAGACAAAGGCCGAGCAGGAACAGCAGATCCGTGACATCATCGTTGCAACCGGCACGCAGCTTGTGGTGCTCGCGCGTTACATGCAGATCCTGTCGAACGAGATGGCAGCCTATCTTTCAGGTAACTGCATCAATATCCATCATTCCTTCCTGCCAGGTTTTAAGGGCGCGCGTCCGTACCACCAGGCTTTTGACCGTGGTGTTAAGCTGATCGGAGCCACGGCCCATTATGTAACCAGCGACCTTGATGAAGGGCCGATCATTGAGCAGGATGTCGAGCGGATTTCACATAGCGACACCCCCGATGACCTGATCCGCAAGGGGCGGGACATTGAGCGCCGTGTCCTGGCCCGGGCGGTGCGGTATCATATCGAGCACCGCACCGTAATGAATGGCAATAAAACAATTGTATTCGTATCCTGATGCACAATAATTCCAGTGTTGGCCACGCGACTGTAATTGATGGCAGGGCAGAGGCCGCCTTGCTGAAAGGCCATGTAGCGCATGAGGTCTCGCGCCTGTGCGCGCAGGGCATTACGCCATCCCTTGCCGTGGTACTGGTGGGGGAAGACCCTGCCAGCCATATTTATGTGCGCAACAAGATCCGGGCCGTCAAGGCGGTGGGCATGCACTCCATTTCCTACCGGATGCCGGCTCATGCGACACAGGCTGAACTGCTCGCCCTGATTTCATCGCTTAATACGGATGCTTCCGTGCATGGAATTCTTGTGCAGTTGCCTTTGCCTGCGCATATGAACCGCGATGTGGTGACTGACGCCATTGCACCGGCAAAGGATGTCGATGGTTTCCATATTGTAAACGCCGGCAAACTCGCGGTCGGGCGGGAAGATGGCATGATCCCGTGCACTGCGGTGGGCTGTCGTTTGCTGTTAAGGCGCGTCATCCCCGATATGGCAGGCCTGCATGCGGTTATTATAGGGTGTTCGAATATTGTTGGCCGCCCCACCGCCCGCCTGTTGCTGAACGAAGGGTGCACTGTTGTGATGACGCACCTGCAATCACGCGATGTAGCGGCCGAGGCACGGCGGGCGGACATACTGATTGTTGCGGCAGGACATGCAGGGCTGGTACGGGGCGAATGGATCAAGCCGGGCGCCATTGTGATTGATGTGGGCATCAATCGCGTGGAAAAACAGGGTCATGCCAGTATTGTGGGAGACGTGGCCTTTGATGAAGCAGCCCGGAAGGCAGCCGCTATTACACCTGTGCCCGGTGGCGTCGGACCCATGACAATCGCCTGCCTGTTGTGGAATACCCTGTGTGCTGCGCAGGGCCGGGGAACAGGCATCTTGCCCCGGATATGAAAGCAATGTTGTGAACGCCAACAGGCCGGGGCGTTGTGGCGACGTATGCGACCATACCGAACCTGCCTGACGCGGTCATGCCGGTTACGGGCATTGCTTTCATTACAACATCATTTCATTAAGCAGTTCGGCAGGCCCGAGTAACTGGTCGCTCAGCCATGACCGGAACAGGCTGATATGGGCGGTTGCCAGAACATCCGTGCGGTCTGCATCTCCATCTTCAATCGCTTGTGCTATGGCTCTGTGCTCGGCCATGATCGTTTCAAGATGCTCCCTGTGCTTGTATTCTGATTTGATCCCGGCAACAAAACAGTGCCGTGACAGGCGCAGTGACTGGAGCAGGATGGACTCATACGCTTCCTGAAAGAAAATGTTGTCGCATGCGGCAGCAATCGTGCGATGGAACCGATGGTTGGCATCCGTCATTTCGAACTCGATGCCGTTACGGGCCTCCTTCTCAAATGCCTTTACGGCATTCCATATGTCGGCCAGTTGTTTGACGCTGTGCCGTTCCGCCGCCAGTCGGTGTGTAACGCGTGTATAGAGAAGCAATGTTTCAAAAAACGCCCGCAACTGCGCAACCTGGAATGTCGGGACGATAACCTGCCGCCCGTCGCGTTTGAGAAGGCCGTCAGATACAAGGCGGATGACCGCTTCACGCACGGGGGTGCGCGATGTGCCCATGTCCTGCACGATACGGGCCTCGTCAAGCACAGATCCCGGTTCCAGATCTACTGCAAGTATGCGTTTTCGTAACATTGAATAAACACGGTCTCCCTCCCGGGATCCTGAATCACCTGCCATATATCTGCTGCCTATATCGTTCTGTCCATAATTATGCCGATCCTAATTGCTTTGGGCCAGCACTCAACAATTCAATCACGAAAAAAGGATAATGAATATGAGGGCTGCTTAAATAAAGGAAAAACACCACCGGAATCCGATCGAAATTCCTTGACAGGCGATAGTCCGGTATCCAAATTGTATCCATATCGAAATTGAAACATAATCGGCTCGAAAGTATTCGCATGCCACTCTCAATTGTCAGCATATCCGGTATCGTGACAGCAACACCGACCCCCCTGGATTCGCATGGACAGATAGATCAGGGTGCGGTTGCATCCCTGGTGCGCCATGTGATCGACCAGGGAGCCAGCGCCATCGCGCCCAATGGCGGCACGGGTGAATATACGGCCTTGACCGACCGCCAGCGTAGCCAGATGGTGGAGTATTCGGTTGCGGCGGCAGATGGGGATGTTCCCGTCATCTGCGGCATTCTTTCACCAGGATTGAATGATACGATCAGTGCCGGACGGAACGCCCGTGCCCTTGGCGCCGACGCGCTGATGGTGGTGACGCCTTATTATTCCCGTCCAACGCAGGCCGGCATTGTTGATTACTACAAAGCCATTTCCGATGCGGTCGATGCGGAAATCATGCTGTATGAAATACCGTATCGTACCGGCATCTCGCTCACACCAGAAACCGTGGCAACGCTTGCGGAGCAGACGCGCGTGGTTGCAATGAAGGCCTGCAACAATGACCTGTCACAGCAGTTGAAGGTTCTTGAAGCGGCGGGAGACAAGATCTCCATCCTGTCGGGTGAGGAGAACGTATTCCCGGTGCATGTGGCGATGGGGGCAAAGGGTGGCCTTCTGGCCACATCATGTATTTTCCAGTCAGCCTGGAACCGTATTTACGAGGCGGCAAGCCAGAACCGTCTTGCTGATGCCCTGGCCCTGCATGCACGCCTGATGCCGGTGGTCGAGGCCCTGTTTTCCGAACATAATCCGGCACCGTTGAAAGCGGCCCTGTCGCTGGTGGGCCGTCCCTATGGTGAGGTCCTGCCGCCACTACAGCCGGCAAGCGCCATGCTGAAGGAAAAACTGGCACAGCTTGTTCCGGCATTTCTTGCCGGGGAGAACTGACCACAGGGGCTTTTACCAGACCGGTCATGGACTAATTCCTTACCTGTGCAAGGACGGACAGATGTCACACTCCAGGGCAGTATCGCATAAGGTCAGACGGCGGAATTTTTGCCTTGGGGGTGCGTCCGCGCTTGCAGCCCCGTTCATTTCACGCCGCTCCCTTGCACGCTCCGGCGGGGAACTGGTTTTTGTGAGCTGGGGGGGAAGCTACCATAATGCCGTACGCAAGGGATTGGTTGAACCGTTCATGGCGGAGACGGGCATCCATGTCACGATGGTGGATACACCAGACCTGGCCAAGGTGAAGGCCCAGATCCTGTCGGGCAACGTGGAATGGGACATCTTTGATTCACCCGGCCCCCTCGCGGCAACGGGATCGCGTGAAGGGTACTGGGAGGCGTTGGATACAACACACTTTCCGTTATCCGAACTTTCCGTGCAGCCCACACATGACCTGGCACCGTTTTGCCTGACCGCAGGTGGCATCGCCTATGACCCCAGGGAGTTCCCTGATGGGCGGCACCCGCGCACCTTTGCGGAATATTTCGATACCAAGCGTTTCCCTGGACTGCGGACTCTGCGCAACCGGGTTAGCGAAACGCTTGAAGTCGCCCTTCTGGCAGATGGGGTGGCCCCGGATCAGCTCTATCCGCTGGATGTCGAACGCGGTTTCCGGATGCTCGACACGATTAAACCCTCGATCATAAAATGGGTTGAGGCCACGACCCAGACCATTACCATGCTGGAGGCAGGGGAGGCCGATTTCAGTTACAGCTATGCCTCCCGTGTTCAGGCCGCGCAGGCGAGCGGCGGCGTTTCAATCGATTTTTCATTCGCCCAGACGCTGAATTTCCTGGAATATCTGTCCATTTTGAAAGGCGCGCCGCACAGGGATGAGGCCATGCAGTTCGTCGCCTTTGCCCTGCGTGCCGACCGTCAGGCTGCAACGATGGATATGCTTGTCAATCGTCCGGTCAATGAAAAGGCGATGGGCATGCTGTCAGAAAGGGTACAGCGCTGGATGCCTGACATCAACCCTGGCCGGAATGCACTCGTCAATGATGCATGGTGGGCGCAGAACTACAGCGGGCTTGAGCGGCGGTTCAAGGAATGGACCCTGTCATGACCACACCTGCCATGACCAGGGACAGAACTGGTGCTCTGTGCACGATCGGGCCTGCGGCTGTATTTATGGTGGGCATTGTTGGCATTCCGTTGCTTTACATTTTTTATGTCAGTTTCAACGGTCTGCATTTCAGCTTTTATGCCTATGTCACGTTATTGTCCAGCAGGCTGTTCTTCCAGTCGTTATGGTCCACGTTTGAAACCAGTATCCTGGCAACGGTGCTGAGTGTCCTGCTGGGTTACCCGGTGGCAATTCATCTGGCGCGCCAGAGCCCGCGCCGACGCGCACTTATGATGATTCTGGTCCTGATGCCGTTCTGGACCAGTATTCTGGTAAAAAGCTATGCATTTACCATCATACTGGGGCGGCGGGGTCTGATCAATTCGGCCCTGAGTTACCTGGTCGGCCACAAGGTGGCGCTCCCATTACTGTTCAACAAGTTTGCCGTTGTAATAGGCATGGCCAATTACCTTGTCCCTTTTGTTATTTTTCCGGTTCTGGCTAGCCTTCTGGCGATTGACCCGGCACTCGGGCGGGCCGCAACCCTTATGGGCGCGCACCCGCTACGCGTATTCAGGCAGATTACCCTTCCCCTGAGCCTGCCTGGCGTGATTGCGGGGGCCTCGTCCACATTCATCATTTCGCTGGGCTTTTTTGTCGTTCCCGCGCTGCTGGGCGGGCGGCATGACGTCATGTTGGCAAACCTTGTTGATTTCTATACCCGTGAAACCCTGGACTGGTCCGCCGCTGCGGCCATTGGCATGTGCCTGCTGGCCATTATCGGGCTATGCGGCGTCATGGCCGCCACTTTGCGAAAGGTGCGCCGGGCATGAACTTGGATTCAATGGATAGGCCAGCCCGCCGTACCCGGTATTTTACCACGGGGCTGGCTTGTGTGGTCTATGGCTTCCTGCTGGTGCCAAGCATTATTGTCATGCTGATTTCGTTCGGCCTGATCGCCGGGCCAGGCCAGGGCGGCGGCACGAACCCGACATTGCGGCTGTATGCTGAATTCCTGTCTTCCCCGGCATGGATGCAATCGGTCTGGCACAGTGTCTTTATTGCCTTTTCCGCCACGATACTTTCGCTCGGCATTGGCATACCGGCAACGTATGGCCTCGAGCGGTTTGCATTTCCGGGCAAGAATTTGATCCGTGGCATGCTCATGACGCCACTGGCCGTACCGACCATCATCATATCGCTTGGCATATACTTCTATTTTTCCACGCTGGGGCTGATCAACTCCTTCGCGGGCCTTGTCCTGGCGCATACGGTCTATGTCACGCCCTACGTCATCATGACCCTTACGGCTGGCATCCGGAAGATCGACCCCCGGCTGGAATTCGCGGCACAGCTTATGGGGGCCGGGCGCCAGAGGGTGTTCTGGTGCGTCATGCTGCCGCAGATCAGGCCGTCCATTATTGCAAGCGGGCTGTTTGCGCTGCTCATGTCGTTTGATGAGGTCGTCATCGCCTGGTTTATTTCAGGCGTGCAGACCGAAACACTGCCCGTACGCATGTATAGCAGTATCCAATGGGAGATTTCTCCCCTGATCGCTGTTGCATCGACATTATTGTCTGCTGTGTCGTTTCTTGCATGTCTTGTGGCATCGCGGGTGCGGCCAGTTGAGGGCGGGGATAGCTTCTAGGAGGTTTTCCCGCCTGTCTCATGCCCGGCATGCGATCTGGCTGATGGCCACATGCAATCCGTGCCGAATATTCAAACCTGTCTCGTGAAAGAAAATACCATGGATCTGGCAAACAAGATTGCAATTATCTCCGGGGCCTCGCAAGGGATTGGCGCAGCCATCGCCAAGCGCTACGTGGCCTATGGGGCGAAGGTCGTCATTATTGATATCAATGCTGAAAAGGGCGAGGAACTGGCCGCCGAACTTTCGGGCCAGGGGACATGCCTGTTCATGGCCTGCGATGTTTCCAATGCGCAGGACGTCAATAACGCGGTAGAAAAAACGGTCGCAACATTCGGACAGCTTGATATCGCCGTTTGTAATGCCGGAATCAATCACAGCGCGGCTTTCCTTGATCTTGAGGAAAAAGACTTTGACCGCGTGCTGCGCGTCAACCTCAAGGGGCCTTTCCTGCTTGGGCAGGCGGCGGCCAGGGTCATGGCCAAGCAGGGTGGTGGCTCGATCATCAACATGAGTTCCATCAACGCTATTGTATGCAGCCCGGGTATCGTGCCCTACGCGGTTTCAAAAGGCGGGATGAACCAGCTGACGCGTGTCATGGCATTGGGGCTTGCGCCTTCCAACATCCGTGTCAATGCGATCGGGCCAGGCAGTATCGAGACGGAACTGCTGCGGGACATCATGCAGGCCAATCCCGACATGCGGCACGGCATGCTTTCGCGCACGCCCATGGGGCGTCTGGGGCAGCCCGAGGAAATTGCCGAGATCGCCGTTTTCCTGGCTTCGCCAATGGCCAGCTATATTACCGGGCAGGTGATCTATGCCGATGGTGGCCGCCTGCCGCTTGCCTATAATGTTCCTGTGGCGTCCTGATGGTTCATATGGAAAAGTCCAGCACAGATACTGATATGGTGGCACCGCCCGATCGCCTGCGCCTGCAGGATGTTATGGTGCGGTATGGCGATTTTCTGGCGCTGGACAACATCAACCTTGCAATAAGACCGGGGGAATTCGTGAGCCTGCTCGGCCCGAGCGGGTCGGGCAAGTCAACGATCCTCAATGTTATAAATGGCGCGGCCCATCCTGATGGGGGGCGTGTGTTTATTGATGGGCGCGATGTAACGGCCGTGCCGGCGCGTGAGCGGGGCCTGGGTATGGTCTTCCAGAACTATGCGCTGCTGCCCCATATGAATGTTTTTGACAATATTGCGTTTCCGCTACGGATCCGTCATTGGCCGGCAGAGCGGATCAGGCAGGCGGTCACGGATATCCTGCACCGCATGGGGCTGGAAGGTTTTGCCCATCGAAAACCACGCGAGCTTTCGGGCGGCCAGCAGCAGCGCGTCGGGATTGCGCGCTGTCTGGTCTATTCGCCCAGTATCATCCTGATGGACGAACCGCTCGGCGCACTGGATAAAAACATGCGCGAACAGATGCAGGATGAAATCAAGGCCCTTCATCGTGCAACCGGCGCCACGTTTGTCTATGTCACGCATGATCAGGAGGAGGCGCTGAACCTCTCTGACAGGATATGCCTGATGAACAGGGGACGGATCGAACAGATCGGTACCCCGCAGGAAATGTATTTCACGCCTGTATCGGAGTTTACGGCAACCTTTCTCGGGGAATCCAACATCCTCGCGGGCCGTCTCGTGGCCGAGAACCTCTTCCGCAGTGAATGTGGCCTATCGATCCATGTGGTCGGCAGGCCCGACATCCCGGTTGGCAGCCATGCCAAGCTTCTGGTGCGGCCGGAACATGTCATGTGTGTGGCGCCAGCGGCAGATATCCCGAACCGTTTTGCCTGTATTGTGGAAAACGTCAATTTTGTTGGGGGGTTCATACGTGTCGCGGTGCGCGGGCAGGGCGGTGGCCGGCTACAGTTCAAAACGCGTGCCCATAATGATTATGCAAGTTTGCAGATAGATAGCGAAATCCATCTGGGCTGGCTTGCATCCGATACGGTGCTCCTACCTGCTTGAAGGATAACATCCTGATGAATACAGAACATTTCATGGCAAGCCTGCGCGCATGTGTGGGAGATAACGGCGTAATTTCCGATAGTGCGCAGGTTCTGCCCTATTTTGAGGACTGGTGGGGGCGCTGCAGGGGCGATGCCCTGTGTGTCGTACGACCGCGCAGCACGGCGGAGGTATCGCAGGTGGTGGCGCTGTGCCACCGTCATGCGGTACCCGTCTATGTGCAGGGCGGCAATACCAGCGTATGCGCAGGCTCCGTGCCGCCCCTGTCATCCATGGGCATCGTGTTGAACATGTCACTTATGTCACGGATTATCGACGTAAGCGTGGAAGATGGCGCGATGACGGTTGAGGCAGGCTGTGTCCTGGCCAATGTACAGGACGCGGCAGAGGCGGCTGGCCTGCTGTTTCCACTCAGCCTTGGTGCAGAAGGATCATGCCAGATCGGAGGCAATATCGCCACGAATGCGGGGGGCACGGCCGTCCTGCGTTATGGGAACATGCGCGATTTGGTGCTGGGGCTGGAAGTGGTGCTGCCAGATGGCCGGGTCTGGAATGGCCTGCGCACGCTGCGCAAGGACAATACCGGGTACGACCTGCGTGCGCTCTTTATCGGGGCGGAAGGAACGCTGGGCGTTGTTACGGCGGCCACGCTCAGGCTTTTTCCCCGGCAGGCTGAAATGATCACTGCCTTCATGTCCCACCCCACGCTCGAGGCCACCCTGGCGGTTGCCCAGATGCTACGGACGCACTTTGGCGGCACGCTGACTGCCCTGGAAGTGATCTCGCGCAGTGAATTGCAACTGGTCCTCAAGCACGTTCCGCACGTCAGTTGCCCACTGGATGCGGATGCCCCCTGGTTTTTGCTGGTGGATATTGCCTGCGGGGCGGATCGTGATGCCCAGCTTGCCGAATTCGAGGCACGGCTTGCAGCCGGGATCGAGGATGGGCTGATCACGGATGTGGTGATCCCGGCCAACATGGCACAGCGCGAGGCGCTTTGGGCCATACGCCACAGCGTGACCGAAGCGAACAAAACGGAAGGCATGGGGTTTTCACATGATATCGCCGTTCCCCTGCGCGCCCTGAAGGCATTCATTGAGGAAACCGGCGCAGCGGTTGCGACCGCGTTTCCGCAGGCGCAAATAGTAATTGTGGGTCATCTGGGTGATGGCAACCTGCACTATAATGTTATGTTTGAAAAAAGCGTCTGGGCTGGCGTTCAGGATCAGGCCGGGATGAAAAAGCGGGTAAACAAGCTGGTATATGATCAGGCCATGCGTTTCAAAGGCACGTTCAGTGCCGAACATGGTATCGGCGCACTTCATGTGCCGGAGATGGCCACCTACAAGGATGATCTTGAGCTGCAGATGATGGAGGCGGTCAAGGCGGCTTTTGATCCGGCCAATATTATGAATCCCGGCCGTGTCCTGCCGCGCATCATGCGTGAAGGATCAGGCGGGGAGGCATGATGCAACGCCATCCAAAAATGACCTGCGTGGCTTGGTATGATCATTGTGAAACCAGGCGGCATGGCACCTTGAAGGGTAAGGGCAGCAGCCTGCCCGGTGCATAAGGGGGCCAGGCGGACCGGGCAGGAATAAGGAAAACTTATTGTCAGCTTCGCCTTTTTCCGGATTACATTACTTTATCGAAACAGCGTGGTGTTTTGACCGGTTTTACCATATCAGTGAAATACCCGTTATTTCTTTGATAAAATAAACTGGTCTGTATGAAGATGTTCCTCTTTTTATGTAAAAATGAACATTCCGAAATGCATGAATGGAGAACGAAATAAAGCCAGTTATATAGTTCAGCAGTGCTTTTGACATCGACGCGCCATGGCGGGACGTAACGGTCAGGTCGTCCTGCACCAAGTCAAAAACTGATGGATCGGCAGCCTTTTCCAGCTTCGATAGGATATGTGATGAGACGCACTTTTCCACTATCAAAGGCACTCTTGGCAACAACGATCATGGCTACGGCCGTGTGCCATGAAGCCAGTGCCGCTTCCAAAAAGGTGCAGCCCAAGGCTGTGTCACGGCCTCATGCCACATCGTCTTCCAGGCATGATAGCGCGGTCAATGCAAACCTCGCACCTGAAGAAATTTCAGTCCAGTCGCATTACGTGCCGCGTGGTGCGATTGCCTCGGTCACGCAAAAGCGCATGGCGCTTGAGGTGCCGGGGACCAACCCCCTGAAGGTCCTGGGGGAAATGCCAGGCGTGATGTTTCAGGGCAATGATGCACAGGGCGTAGATAACTGGTCGGCCCAGTTGTTCATGCATGGTTTCCAGCAGTCGGAAATCGGCGCAACCCTTGATGGCATCCCGCTTGGTGAGTTCACCTACCGCAACTACAACGGCCTAAATCCCATTCAGGCCATTTCCTCTGAAAACGTCGCCCGTATCGACGTCTCGCAGTCTGCAGGCGCAGAAGCCGTGGCATCGACCAGCAACCTTGGTGGCGCGCTCCAATACCGTTCCAGTGACCCGAAAGACAAGATGGGCGGTGTGGTTTCCCAAAGTTTCGGGAGTTATGACGCGTATCATACGTTCTTCCGCTTCGACAGTGGCCGGCTGAACAAGACCGGGACGAAATTCTTCGCATCCTACATGCGCAACGATACGGCGCAGTGGAAGGGCTATGGCGAACAGTTCATGCAGCAGGTGAATGCCAAGCTGGTACAGCCCGTTGGCGACAGCAGCGAGATTTCGGCGTTCTTTGACTGGTCGGACCTGCACCAGAACAATTACCAGAGTGAATCACCTGCCGTGCTCGCAGCGTTGGGCGACCGGGTAACCGATTATACCAATGGCGGCGCCTCGGGGTATGAAACGGCTACGCAGGTGGCGCAGGGCAATTATCCGGCATCCTATAATGGCTTGAGCAGCAAGCGTGATATTGCGTACTACGATGGCGGCACCAACCAGGTTGACTATCTGGGCGGCCTGAAGGCAGACCTTGCCATTACCAACCACCTGCGCTGGACCACCACGGCCTATGGCCATGGTGAGGAAGCTCAGACCACGTGGACTGCGCCCACGAGTGAATATTCCAATATGGTCGATCCGTCCGGTTCGCCCCTGGCAGAAGTGATCAAGGAACCCATGATCCGCCGTTTCGGGATCATGTCGGCAGCCCATTACGATATCGCGCATAATCATCTTGGCGCGGGCGTGTGGTATGAAAACAACCATTATGAATCACCCATGAACGCCTATGCGGTGCCGAATGTGGTCAATGGGGTCGTGCAGGGGCAACTGCCGCAGACGCTAGGTAAATGGACCGACCCGTTTGCGCAAATGTTCAACCAGTCATATAATACCAATACGTTTACAGCATTCTTTCAGGATACGTATTCCCCGATCCGCAACCTTTCGCTGCATTTCGGCTTCAAGTCCGTTCTGAGCACGACGCGGGTTGGCAATGGTTTCCTCAATCCGAATTTTTATGGTGCTGGCGCGCAGATCGCGAGCGGGGTCGGGCTGACGACCTCCAAGCCGTTCCTGCCTCATATCAGCGTAGACTGGCGCTTCCTGCCGGGGCATGAGTTCTTTATTGATATTTCGGAGAACGTCCATACCTACGCGGAATCCGGGTATCACCTTTCCAACTCGCCCTTCGCGGTTACGCAGAGTGCGTACAACTCATCCGCTGCCGCCCTGCATCCTGAAACCGCATGGACATACGCAGCCGGTTACCGGTATTCGTCACAGATTATCTCTGCATCGGTCTATGGCTACAGGACCAATTTCCAAAACCGCTTGCAGCAGGTTACATCCGGCAGCATCATCAACCCCCAGTCGGTAGTCGAGAATGTTGGTGGCGTGACGATGAACGGCGTGGATGTGGGCGTTACCGTAAACCCCATCCGTAATCTGGCGCTTACCAACAGTATCAGTTACGATCACGCGGTTTATGATAACAATATCAGCAGTGCTGGCATTGCCTACAATACAAAGAACGTGCAGATCGTCAATTATCCGCGGTTCATGTATAAGGGAAGGCTATCGTATGAATGGCACAATGCCACCGCCTATATTGATGGAAATTACATCGGGGCGCGAAATTACAGCTATACAGGCGATGTGAAGATGCCTGGTTACTGGATGGCGAATCTGGGCATCCAGTACAAGCTCTCTAACCTCGGTAAATATGACAAGAAGCTTTCGGTCGTAAAAAACCTGATCTTCAGCCTCAACATCACGAATCTTACGAACACGCATTACATCTCGACCATGGGGGCCAATGGTAACCCAATGTCCATTTCCAGCGGTGCGCTGACCTATGCCTCGCTGGCGCCCGGGGCACCGCGGATGTTCTTCGGTTCCATCAGGGCCGAGTTCTAAACAGGGCATGACAGACTGGCTGGCACAGGCTCCAGGGCGTGTGCCGGGCCTTATATCGGCCTGCACGGGTCGCGTTAATTCTATGTTTTAGGAGACAAGCATTGTCGCAGCTAAGCGTTGCGTCCGACGTCGGTGGAACCTTTACGGACAGTATTGCATATGATGCGGCGACCCGCCGCATCACCGTTGCCAAAGTGCCGACCACACCAGCCAATCGGGCCGTGGGCACGGTGCAGGGCCTCAAGGCAGCTCTGGCCCTTCAGGGGAAAAGTGGTGCCGATGTCGATTATGTCGGGCATGGAATGACCACCACGACCAATGCGGTCATCCAGCGTACCGGTGCGCGGACTGCATTGCTTTGCAACCGGGGCTTTCGTGATATCCTGCTCATCGGACGGCAGAACAGGCCCAGCCTGTTCGATATCGACGTGGTGAGGCCTGAACCGCTGGTCCCGCGTGAACGCTGCTTTACCGTTGCCGGGCGCATGAATGCGGCCGGAGAAGAAGTCGAGCCCCTGGATGAAGGCGCGCTGGAACAGATCGCCAATGAAATGAAGGCCGCTGACGTGCAGGCCGTTGCGATTCTGTTCCTGCATTCCTACGCAAATCCGTCGCATGAGCGCCGGGCGCGTGAAAGGCTCGAGGCCCTGCTGCCGGGGGTGGTCGTGTGTGCTTCGGCGGAAGTCGTGTCCGAATTCCGCGAATTCGAGCGCGGCAGCACGGCAGTAATGAACGCCTATCTGCGCCCTGTCATGGAAAACTATCTGCGCTCGCTTTCCCACCTGCTGCGTGACCCGGGCGAAGGACTGGGCCTGGGCGCGGACAAGCCAATCATGGTGATCGATGCCGCAGGTGGCCTGATGACCATTGACGGCGCCCGTACCAAGCCGGTGCATACCGTATTGTCCGGCCCGGCCGGAGGGGTAGTCGCCAGCGCCCATGTGGCGGGCCTTGCCGATATCCATGACATCATCACCATGGATATAGGCGGAACCAGCACCGACATCTCCCTTATCCGCAACGGGCGGCCTGCCATTACCCGTTCCGCAGTGCTCGAGACCGTTCCCATCCGACTGCCGGTCATTGATATCAACGCTATCGGGGCAGGTGGTGGTTCCATTGCCTGGATTGACGAGGGTGGCGCACTGCGCGTGGGGCCAATGAGCGCTGAAGCCGTGCCCGGCCCCGCATGTTACGGACGCGGTGGCACGCTGCCCACCGTAACGGACGCCAATATTGTGCTGGGCCGTTTTGACAGCCAGACCCGTCTGGGTGGGGACATGCTCATGGATCTGCAGGCGGCCGAGACCGCCATCCGGGTCCATCTGGCCGACCCCATGGGGCTGTCGATAGCCGAGGCGGCGGCCGGCGTGCTGCGTGTGGCGCATGCCAATATCGTGCGCGGTATCCGGGTTGTCTCTGTCGAACGGGGCTATGACCCGCGCAGTTTTGCCTTGGTTCCCTTTGGCGGGGCTGGTCCCATGCATTGCGCGCCAGTGGCGCGTGAACTGCGCATGAAGACCATTCTGGTTCCACCCACGCCAGGCATCCTGTGTGCTCTGGGGCAGCTTGTGTCCGATCTCAGGCACGAGGTGAACGAGACGTTCATCGCAGCCCATGCCGATCTGGCCGAGGATACGGTCATCGCACGCCTTGAGGATCTGCGCACACGCGGCGATGCCCTGCTGGCGGCCGATAGCGTGCCAGAGGCGCGGCGGTCGGTCGAATTGCGGGCCGATGTCAGGTACCGGGGGCAGAGTTATGAACTCTCGATCGTGCTGGAAGGGGACCTGAGGGCTGCGTGGCACACGCTCCCCGGGAAATTCCATGAAGCGCACCGTCAGCGCTTCGGGCACGCAGACCCGCAGGCCCCGATTGAAATTGTGGGTTTTGGCGCAACCGCGATCGGGCATATTGATGCGCCCGCCCTGCCCGTGCTGCCAGCGGGCGGCGAGCAGTGCGGGCCAGAGGCGATCCGTGGCGAACGGACGATCTATTTTGAAGGCGCGCAGCCAGGCGAGGCGGGGTCGTTCCATACGGCGAAAGTGTACCGCCGTGAACACCTGTGTGCCGGTAATGTCATTATCGGGCCTGCGGTGGTTGAGGAAGTCTCGGCAACGACCGTGCTCTATCCCGATGATCGTGCAGTCGTACACCCGTCAGGCAATATTATTGTGGAGGTCGCGCTGTGAGTGCCCCGCTAGCTAACCCGATTGACCCGATCACGCTTGAGGTCCTGCGCAATGCACTTGAAGCGGTGGCCCAGGAAATGGGGGCAGTGCTCAAGCTGACCGCTTTCTCCCCCAATATCAAAGAGCGGATGGATGCATCATGCGCCCTGTTCGACCAGCATGCGCAGCTGGTTGCCCAGGCCGAGCATGTGCCCGTGCACCTTGGCTCCATGATGCGCGCAGTGGCACCGATCCTTGCGCGGAGCGGGCCGCTGGAGCAGGGTGACATCGTGATGGTCAATGACCCGTTTGTAGCAGGCGCCCACCTGCCTGATGTCACGCTACTGGCACCGGTGTTTATTGATGGCACATGCGTTGCGTACGTTGCCACGCGCGCCCACCATTCCGATGTGGGGGGAATGGAACCGGGTTCGATGCCGGGAGCATCGCGCAGCATATATCAGGAAGGCATCATTCTGCCGCCTGTCAAACTGTATCGTGCCGGCGTGCTCCAGGAAGACATCCAGGCCATTTTCCTGCGCAACGTGCGCACGCCCGAAGAGCGGCGCGGCGACCTGAACGCCCAGCTTGCCGCGCTCCGTGTGGGCATCGCCCGGCTGGAGGAGGTGGCCGAACGGTTTGGCCATGCCACGCTGGCAAGCGGATTTGCAGCCATCCTGGACTATTCCGAACGCCGGATGCGTCGCCGCCTGGCTGAAATGACGCCCGGCGTGTACGAGGCGGAAGATTTTCTTGACGATGACGGCTCCAATACCGATCCCGTCAGGATATGCGTGCGCGCCACGATTTCCCCCGACAGGCTTGTGCTTGATTTTGAAGGTTCATCGCCGCAATGCGCGGGTAACGTCAACGCGGTTGCACCGATGACGCAGTCAGCCTCATTTTTTGCCGTCAAGCTGCTGATTGATGCGACGTTGCCGGCCAATGCAGGCGTATTGCGCCTGCTGGATATCCGCATTCCCAAGGGCAGCTTCCTTGATGCGCAGGCCCCGGCCGCCGTGTGCGCGGGCAATACCGAGACAACGCAGCGGGTCACTGATGCGGTTCTCAGGGCATTTGCCCAGATTGCGCCTGATCGCATTCCCGCTGCGAGCCAGGGCACAATGAACCTTGTCAGCATCGGGGGCGTCGATCCGAGAAACGGGCAGTCCTATACCTATATCGAGACAATATGTGGCGGACAGGGCGGTCGGCCACATGGGGCGGGGATGGACGGGGTGCAGGTCAACATGACCAATACCATGAATACCCCTATCGAGGCGTTGGAAATATCTTATCCGCTGCGTGTCGAATGTTATGAATTGCGCGAAGGCTCCGGTGGGGAAGGGCGGCACAGGGGCGGATGTGGTGTCATCCGGTCCCTTCGGGTTATCGGGCATGAGGCCCGTGTCTCGTTCCAGTCGGACCGGCGCCGGTTCAGTCCTTACGGGCTGCATGGGGGTAAGGACGGTGCGGTTGGGCGCAATGTCAAGACGGACCGGGACGGCAATGAACAGGTCGTTGGTGGTAAAGGATCCGTTACCATGAAGGCAGAAGAAGTCATTTCCATCGAAACGCCTGGTGGGGGCGGATGGGGAAGCCATTAAGGGCCTGTCAGAAGCAGCAGGGAGAAAGGATGTGGCTGTCTTCTCGTATCGGGTCGCGACAGCCCGCCATTCCTTGCGCCTCGCCCACAGGCTTCCGATTAATTTATTGAATTGAGCGATATTCCATGATTCACAGGTCCTCGTGGAAGGT
Source organism: Komagataeibacter xylinus (assembly GCF_004302915.1). Lineage (GTDB taxonomy): Bacteria > Pseudomonadota > Alphaproteobacteria > Acetobacterales > Acetobacteraceae > Komagataeibacter > Komagataeibacter xylinus_C. Next base: position 95,083 of record NZ_QQBI01000007.1, read on the forward strand.
AAGCCTGTGAGTGACGTGTTTTTGCTGTCTGAAAGCCAGCTGGAGGGGATTACGCCGTATTTCCCTCTGGCTCACGGCATGCCGCGCGTGGATGACCGGCCGGTTCCGAGCGGGGATCGTTTATGTGATCCTTAACGGCCTTCAGTGGAAAGATGCGCCGGAAGCGTATGGTCCGCATAAGACTTTATACAACCGGTTCATCCGCTGGAGCCGTCCTGGTGTTTTTGACCGGATCTTTGCAGCATTGAGTGAACGGGCGGGTCGATCAAAACGCCTGATGATCGATGCGACACACCTCAAGGCACACAGGACGACGGCGTCCCTGCTCAAAAGGGCCTTTTCCCCGCCATATCGGACGCACAAAAGGCGGACTGAACTCAAAGCTGCATGCCGTGTGTGATGGCCAGGGCCGCCCTGTCCGCCTGTATCTGACTGCCGGACAGGTCAGTGACTTCAAAGGGGCAGGTGTTCTTCTGGCGGACCTACTGGAAGGAACAGAAGGGGTCTTTGGGGATGGCAGCAGCCGGATCAGATGATCTCGTGCCGGACGGAACATTACCGCCTGCATTCCACCGAGGAAGAACCGGAAATCAAAGCCATCTTACAGCTGGCACCTGTATAAAAAGCGCCACCTTATCGAAAACATGTTTGCAAAGTTGAAAGACTGGCGACGTGTTGCGATCAGGTGCGACCGGTGCGCTCATACGTTCATGTCCTCAATCCAGATTGCAGCAAGCTTCATCTTTTCCCTCAAAGAATGAGTCCTGAGCCTAAATAGTCGTCGCGCTCCTTTGCCATTGTCAGGATCTTGCGCTCGAAAAGCATCTGCTGGTGTGGTCCCCCAAGGCAGAGCGTGGCCAGCACCTGGCCGGTTTCTTCAGGTTCGCATCCCTCTTTCAGCAGGCCCGTGCGGGAGGCGGCGGTCAGAAGCTTGCAGCTCAGTTTTTCCAGCAGATCAAAGGTTATGGGCACCGGCATGGTCCACCAGATCGGGAAAACGCCATCCTTCACAAATGAAGGGGCGGCTCAGCGAAAGTGTTTCGGGGCTGAGGATCAGGTCAAGCAGCATCCGCATGGTCTTGTACAGCGCCTGCAGCGGATCGCTGGATACCATTTTATCCGATGGTAAGGCGGCGAAGAGGAAGCTGTTTCCCGGTTCGGCAATGACCGTCTTGAACAGGTTTTCCTTGGAGGGGGGCGACGGTAAATGGTCTGCTTGCCCACCTTGGCCACGGCGGCGATCTGTTCGACCGATGTGGCGGCGTAGCCCTGTTCGCCAAACAGGCGGGTGGCGGTTTTCAGGATCAGGGCATCCAGTTCTTCCGACATCCAGTTGTCGGGCCGACCCGAAAATTTTCTCTTTCTGTCCTGATCCGCCATTCGACCTTCTGTCTACAGTTCCTTCGGATTATAGGGACGAAACCGTCTCGCAAGGGCTTTTAACAGGCTCGGCATCTTACCCGGGGCATGGGAAAGCATCAATCTGGCCGCCACAATAATGACGCTTGCAGCAAACTGGATTGCGGGCATGAATGTGCGCGCCGTGATCGTATCTGGTTGTGACCCGTCGTTACTTTAACATGGTGGCGGCCAGAGTCTGCATGATACTGGACCTTGCGCCATCAGGCCGTCGTAATTGCAGGCAGGGCAGGCATTGAACTGGCGATCGGGACACGCTGGGACTTGCCTTCCGTGCCGTAACGTCTGTTATTCCACAATATTATTTTAAGGCATGGAGGCCGGGAACGCGAACCGGCGGCCATGACCTGTCCCTACTTGATGGGTTCCTGCGCCAGGACCGTTCCATTGGGGGGATGTGACCGGCAATTCCATTGCGTTATCGATCCAAAGATGGATTGAAAATCCACGTCAGCACACGCACGCTGGTTTTCAGTCACAACCCAAGTGAGAAACGATCATGGAAGCCATTCACCTTCCCCCCACGGCTACACCTGAAGAAGTGGTCGCAACCCTGCGTAAATATGGCTACGCGATTGTAGATGACCTGGCATCACCGGAACTGATGGACAGGATCACCAAGGAAATGCAGCCCTATATTGATCATACTCTCTACGGGGCCGATAATTTCATCGGGAAACTCACAAAACGGACGGGCGCCCTGATTGCACGTTCACCCGCGGCGCGTGAACTTGTCATGAACAATACCGCCACGCAGGTGGCAAAGCAGTTTCTGCACAAGGCCACGACAGTCCAGTTGCATCTGACTCAGATCATCAGTGTCTTTCCGGGTTCGCCTGCACAGGCACTCCATCTCGACCAGATCGTATGGGATTTTTTCCCTTTTCCCGCGGATTACGATGTGCAGTGCAATATTCTTTGGGCCATGACTGATTATACGGAAGAAATGGGGGCAACCCGTGTCGTGCCCGGCAGTCATCTGGATGACCGCACCAAATACGATGACAGTGAAGCCGTTCCCGCTGTAATGCGCCGTGGTTCCGCGCTGTTTTATACGGGCAAGGTCTGGCATGGAGCCGGTGCCAACATATCGGAAAAAATACGTCAGGCCATCAATATTACCTATGCTGTTGGCTGGGTGAGGCAGGAAGAAAACCAGTACCTCACAACCCCGGTCGAGATCGCGAAAACGCTGCCTGATGACCTTCTGAAGCTGATGGGGTATCAGACCGGCTGTTTCGCGCTGGGTTATGTTGGTGATTTCGAAGATCCGATGACGATCGTGCGTGATAACATGCCGCATGAAGTGCACAATACTTCGTCCATCGGGCAGAAGAGCCTGACCTCCACCCAGGCCGCCGATCTTGCAAAAAGCAGCAAATAATGAAAACTTGCACCAATATTAGCCGCACGGCACCGGATATCGGTTACCTTGATGCGGATATTTTCGACGCCATGGGTTTTTCCCAGTCAGTCAAGTTCGGCAACATGGTCCACTATGCCGGTGTTGCGCCGCTCAGGGGCGGCCTGAAAAACCTGCAGATCATCAGCGAAGACGATATGGCCGGGCAGATTGAATTCGTGCTGGCAACGCTTGATGCCTGCCTGAAAGCGGACGGCCTGACACGCGAGCATCTGTTAAGCTGGACCATCTATACAACGGATATTGCCGAACTTTCCGCCCATGCAGCATTGCTGGCCAAATGGGTGGGCCCAAATCGCCCGGCCAGCACAATTGTAGAAGTCTCTGCGCTTTTTCTTCCCAAACAGAAATTGGAAATAACGGTATTCGCTGCCGTTCCGCAAGGGGTTTGCGCTTCAGGTTCCGTAACGCCATGACCCTTTGTGTTTCCATGCGCAACCCGTGGGTTGCTGGGGCATCCATTTCTGTAACGCGATCGCGTATGGATTGTAAAAACCGCATCTTGAAATCGGGAATGTGCACGGCATGAATTTTTATAAATAAAAATTATTGTCATTCTTGCATGGCATAAAAAGGAGTACAGGTTTATGAATATACTTCAATACAGGTATCATCTTACTTGTGCATTGTCATGCGCAGTTGCCATTCCCGCCCTTGTCATCGGACTGGGGGGAGAAAGCAGCTATGCTGCTCCAGTCGCGGCAGATAATACGACGACAGCCAAACCGCGCCATGTCAAGCCTTCAGGTCGTGCAGGCACCCGTGCCGCCCAACCCACGACCAGCGCGCCCGTGCCGCCCCCAGCGCCTGAAATGCTCAGGGTTTCCACGGCGCATAATGTTTCCCGCGGGTCGCAGCAGGCCGTATCGCGCAAGACAATGGACATTTATGTTCCCGGCACCAGCCCGCTGGCCGTGCTGGCGAATACGACACCGGGCGTAAGCTTTGCATCCGATGACCCGTTCGGCCTCGATACGGTGGCAAACACGCTTTACATCCGTGGCTTCAACCAGAGCCAGATCGGCGCCACGCTTGACGGCATACCCATGGGTGACCAGGGATTCCAGCAATATAACGGCCTCGATATCAATGAGGCGGTGATTCAGGATAATATTGCTGGCATGCAACTTTCCCAAGGTGGGGGGGCGCTCAGCACGCCCTCCACAACAAACCTGGGTGGTGCCCTGACCTACCGCACCAGCGACCCTGACGAAGAGGCAGGCGGACGCGTATCACAGACATTTGGCAGCAACCACACCTTTCGCACGTTTGCCCGGGTGGATAGTGGCAAGCTGAATGCTTCGGGAACCAGGTTTTATGCCTCCTATGCCCGGACTGACGATAATTTATGGAAAGGCTATGGCGACCAGCTTGCCCAGCAGGTCAATTTCAAGCTTGTTCAGCCATTTCATGATGTAGGCAAAATCTCTGCCATTTTTGACTGGTCCGAACTGGACCAGTACAATTACATGGCGGAAAGCCTGAATATGCTGAAAACACTGGGCGGAAACCTGAATTACCTTTACCCGAACTATGGCGAGGCCTATGCCGCAGCACAGGGGAACTATTCAGCCAATATACAGAAACTGGGTAATGCGCAGGATGAATCAAGTGCAACCTATAATGATGCCGGGCAGAAACAGCGTAATTTCCTTTCCGCCCTTATTGCCGAATTTCATCTGACACCGCGCCTGACAGAAAAAACAATCCTGTATGCCCATGTCTCCAGTGGCAACTATGAAATGGAGGAAGCCATTCCTTCCCCCAACGGTTCGCCCATGAGCCAGTATGTCGGCCATATGGGCATGCGCCGGATCGGTGGCATACAGTCCTTTGAGTATGATATTGCATCGAACCACATCCAGGCTGGTTTCTGGTATGAAAATAACTGGAACAGTTTCCCTGCCCGTTTGTATAGCGAACCCCTGTTGGGGCAGGGGCAGCCGATCAGTTCCATGGGGCCATATGTCAATCCCTATACGACTGAATTCGACGATGAGTACAATACCAATACCTTCCAGTTCTTCTTGCAGGATACATATCACATCAGGCGTAACCTGACGGTCAGCGCAGGGTTTCGCTCCATGCTGCAGACCACGCATGGTGGTGCAAGTTACAACAACGCCGCCTATACAGGAGCCAGTGCCCTGCCGCGTGGCAACCTGACTGCGGCAGATGCTTTTCTCCCGCATTTTTCAATGAATTATACCTTTCTCCGGCACCATGAATTGTATTTCGATATAGCGGAAAACATGCGCGCCTATACTTATTATCCGTGGAACATGCCCAATGGCGGGGCATGGACAGATTCCAACCAGCAGGTTTTCAACGATACCAAGAACTCCCTGCGGCCTGAACGGACATGGGATTATGTTGTCGGCTACAGGTACAATTCCAGACGCCTGTCTGCCTCGGTCGATTTTTATCATGTTGATTATTATAACCGGCTGGTCAGCACGGAAGCGGGCAATATTTTCCAGCCTTACAGCACCTTTACCAATGCAGGTAAGGAAACCATGAACGGCGCGGATGTTTCTGCAACACTACGCCCGGTCAAAGGGTTGGAAATATTCAACAGCTTCAGTTATAATGATGCGCAGTATGAAGGCGGTATTGAATATGAAGGCCAGTATGTGAGCCTGAAAGGCAAGCACCAGGTTGCCTACCCCAAGTTCATGTATAAAACCAATGCGACATACACGTATAAAAATGCCAGCGCTACGTTCAGCGCAACCTATACGGGGCGTCGGCCGCTTTCTTATGTGAACGACACATACGTACCGGCTTACTGGCTGGCCAACCTTTCGGCTACCTACAATTTCGGGCATATCGGATTTGCCAAAAACCTCAAGATTAATTTTGGTGTCTACAATCTTTTCAATACCACCTATGTAGGAGGCATGGGGATCGAGGGTTATCCACTCTCAGGTGACTATCCGACGCTGTTTATCGGTGCGCCCCGGCAGTATTTCGGCACGGTTTCCGCGCAGTTCTAAACAGGCCGCTTTCCCTTTATTTATAGAAGGTTCTGCCAGATGTGCCAGGCCTGCGTACATACCATTCACCGCCATAAGGCGCATTTTGGCTGGAACCGTGACACGTCGCCCGTTCATGTTGCTAGGTCTGGTGACGTTTTGTGCTTCGAGTGTGCCGATGCTTCTGGCGGTCAGATAGACGTGGATGCAACTGCGCGCACACTGGAGGCACTCGATTTCGGGCGCATCAATCCCCTTAACGGACCTGTTTATGTAGAGGGTGCGCAACCGGGGGATGCGCTTAAAATAACCGTCAACCGCTTCCATCCATCGGGGCAGGGCTGGACTGCGAACATACCCGGCTTTGGCCTGCTGGCAGACCAGTTTCCCGAGCCATCCCTTTATCTATGGCGCTACGATCCCGTCACATTGGGGCCTGCGCTTTTTGGCCATAAGGGCGTGCGGGTGCCATTGAAGCCCGTTATTGGCACGATTGGCGTAGCCCCGGCAGAGCCAGGCCTGCATTCCGTTGTGCCGCCACGGCGGGTAGGGGGCAACATGGATCTGCGCGATATCGCTGAAGGAAGCGTACTTTACCTGCCGGTAGAGGTGGAAGGGGCGCTCCTGTCACTGGGAGATACGCATGCGGCGCAGGGTGATGGTGAAGTATGCGGAACCGCAATTGAAAGCGCCATGAATGTGGAAATACGTGTTGAGTTACTCAAGCGCACGGCTCTGCCCGCGCCGCGCCTGACCACTTCCGGCCCGGTTACACGTCATCTTGACGGAGCAGGATATGAAGTTACAACCGGGATCGGCCCCGACCTGTTTCAGGCTGCACGGGAAAGTGTTTCCCGTATGATCGACCTGCTGGGGTGCCAGTATGGTATCTCACCCATCAATGCTTACATGCTCTGCTCGGTTTGCGGGGATCTGCGCGTGAGCGAGATCGTGGATGTGCCGAATTTTATCGTATCGTTCTATTTTCCCCGCATTGTGTTTCATTAAAGCGATAGCCAGCGGGGCATCATAAGGAGCGCATGTAAGCGGCGACAGCCGCCCTGCTGCCGACGCCAGTCTTGTTCAATATATTGACAATATGGGTTTTTACGGTCGAAACCCCGATATGCATTATTTCCGAGATTTCCCAGTTCGAGGCGCCTTTTTCAAGCAGGAAAACGACCTCGACTTCCTTGTTGGTAAGCTGGAATTTTTCTTTCAGGACGCGACATATCCGCCGGTCACGCATCTGTGGATGCTGCTGGAGGGTAAATTCCATGTAACGGCGCAGGGCTTCCCACTGGAAATCAGTCGGGAAAGGCGTGCGGTCCACCTGGCGCTTCATCACGCTTAACAGCGCCACGGCGTCATTTTCATTGCGGAAAAGGAAATTGATTTCGTCTACAATTCCGTGACGTTGCAAAAACGTATCATGAATCTGGTTGTGGTCATGTGAATTGTGGCTACGCTCATGGTCCAGCATGAGCACATTGTTTGATCCATTCAGAACTTTGCGGATGCTGAGGGGATCGTAGGTATAGAAGCCGTTATTGAAATATTCCGGCAACAGGTCGGCTTCCGTACCGGTCAGCTCTATTGTCTGAACAAATTGAGCGGAATCAACCCAGAACAGAATGGCAGATGATGCCTGTAACAGATCGCACCCGAACGCCAGTGTCGCCTGAGTACAGGGATGGCATGTCTCCTGGGAATGAGTAGCCGTCATCACCGTCATGGCAACCGGCGACATATCAGGGCCAAGCCTGTCATGCTGTTGCGGTGTTTTCTGACGACTCATGGGTTTGTTCCTTTCTTCCAGTTGAGTGGAAGATGCGCGCCTGAACGCGCGGACCGGATCGGGGGAGCGCGAAAGAGAGCATGGAATGAACGGTATCTGACCGGTTCTTTCCGAAAAAAATCCTATATATGGAATATGTTAATTTCAAGCTGCCTGATGAAGGAATAATGGATGCATCGGGTTTAAGAAAAATAATGTTGCGACAAGGCAACATAATTGCATAAAGTAAAGAATTCATCAGGTGAATTTCAGAATAAAATTTAAAATATTTTTTATGGATTTTGGTTTAATATGTGTCCGGTATTATATTATTATCCCGTAACGGATATCCAGGCCGGAACGGGATGGTCATTCTGTTACCATTACAGCTTTATGACATGCCCGTGACTGTCACGGTATCTGTGTTTTCTTGTGGGGTGGCGTCAACATGTCTGGCACATCGGAACCCGGCTGCACGAAACGTAAGCTGGGGTTAATCGAGCTTCTGGCGCTTTCCCTGGCTTTCATCAGCCCCACGGTGGTCCTGTGTGCCAATGGGCAGGCGCTGGTGGGGCTGACCCATGTTGCCTTGTGGAAGGTATACGGGCTTGGCTGGATCGGCATCTCCGCCATTGCCTATAGCTTTGGCCGCCTTGCTTCCATGGGGGGGCATGTCGGGATGGCTGACGTTGCGGTCGGGCAGGTCCTGGGGAAACGGGCAGGGCAGTTTGCATCCCTTGCACTACTGGGGGCCTATGCAAGTTTTTCACTGGCCAACCCAAATGTGACAGCCTCGTTTGTTTCGGATATTATTTATATGTTATATCCGGATATGCATATAACGTCTTACCTGCCGTTTTTTATGCTTGTCCTGTTTTTCAATCTCATGATCATACGTGGCCAGACCAATACTATCATGCATGTTCTGCTGGCCATGGAAGGGGTGGGAATCATCCTGATCATCTATCTGTGCGGCGCTGTTTTAATGCAGCCTCATACTGCTGTTGCGCCCACTGTCGTGCCCGCGGAGCCCATCAGAATATCTTCTGTCCTTTCTGGTGTTGTCATTGCCTTCCTGTCCTGGGCAGGATTTGAATCATGCATGACCCTGTCAGAAGAAAATGGAGATTCACCCCGTGTGATGCATCAGGCCCTGGCGGCAAGTGTCATCATATCCGGCATCATGTTTGTTGGTGTCATGGCTGTTATTCAATATGGCTTTGAGCGGCACCTTGGTGGCCTATCGGCCCTGGCCGTATCATCCAATGCCCTTGCTGATATGGCCCGCCACTATATAGGGCGATGGAGCATGGTTGCCTTTGGGTTTGCGGCACTCGGCTCTGCTTTTGCCGGAACAGTCGCGGCCATTACGGCATGCAGCAATCTCGCGCGTCATGTCGTGAGCGGGTCGGGCAGTGTTTTGCCAGCATCCAGCGCAGCATTCCTGTCAGATCATATCCTTTCTCCATTCGGGATTACCGTTTTGATTGTATGCCAGCAATTTTTGCTTGTCCTGTTGAAGCCGGTCATGCCGGCGCTCCCCTCTGGTGGAATGGATATTTATGCATTTTTTGGCACCGTGGGAGCCATATGTATCATGATAAGCTATTTATTGGTGCAGTTATCCGCACTGGTTGCTTTTTACAAACAGAGAGGTAGATCCGGTTGGTGGGAAATCATGATTGCTCTTTTTGGTCTGGTCTTTATTGCTACCGCGATTTTTAGTTGTATATACCAAGATGGTCGCGCCGCTTTGTGTGCTCTATTGGCGGGTATGTGGATGGCATGTGGCGCAATGGGTTTTCTATTTATGTCACGATGGAAAAACAATTTTATATTCTGCAGAAAAATACGATAGGAAACGGCCTGCTGCCCTGACATGAACACGTACCCCGTGGCGGCTTTATGGCTGCTCTCCTGCCAAAGCCTGCCCTGCGCCGCTACCGTATATGCTGGTCATCAGGAAGGTGAATTGATGGCATGGTCCGATTTCATCAAGACCAGGTAACACAACCCTCCCGTCAGGCATCCGATAAACCATGCAAATTCGGACAGGGCCGATAAAGCAGGCACGAACACGCTCGCGCCCCCCGCCACCACCGCAATCAGCAGGGCCAGGACGGCCGCCGGGTTAACCCCGTTGCGGTACCAGTAACGGCCCTGCGCACTGGTGGTGTAAAGTGCTGCAACATCAACCTGCCGGCGGCGCACGATATAGTAGTCACAGACAAGGATGCCAAATAGCGGGCCGATAAACGTGGCCAGCACATCCAGTGTCAGATGCATGACCTGTGGGTTGCCATACAGTTTCCATGGCATGATGACGATCGATCCGGCGGCCGCGATCATGCCGCCACTCCGCAGGCTGATATGCCGGGGCGAGAGATTGGAAAAATCGAACGAGGCCGAGACGAAATTGGCCACGATATTGATGCCTGCCGTGGCAATGATGAATGTCAGCATGCCAAATATGACCGCAGTCAGGCTATCGATATGCGCGACCGTTTCCACCGGATCGATCATGACATGGCCAAAAGCGGGTGCGGTCAGGGCAATGGTGCAGATTGTCAGGGCTGAAAACCCGATGAAATTGAACGGCAGCCCCCAGAAATTGCCGCGCCTGATATCCGCCGCACTGCGCCCGTAGCGGGCAAAATCACCAAAATTGAGCATCGGGCCGGAAAAATACGAGACTACGAGTGCCACGGCATTCACGCTGGCCCATGCCAGTGCGCTGCCATGCAACGGGGCGCCCGCACCCGTAATGCGCAAGGAAAAATGGCGCCACCCCACATGATGGAGCAGGTACAGGTCGAGCGCGATCATGATGGCGTATACGGCAGGCCCCGCCAGTTCGATAAACCGTCGGATTGTCTCGATCCCCCGCCAGAAAATGGCGGCCTGCACCAGCCATAAAAGGCCAAATGCGCCCCACCCTACGGCTGAAAGCCCCAGCATGCCGTGTAGCCGGGCCTCGGCCCATGGTGTCAGGCCGGGGGCAAGCCGCAGGGTCAGCACCACCAGCGCGTTTGATGCCAGCCAGGTCTGTATGCCGTACCAGCATACGGCAATCACGCCGCGGATCAGCGCGGGAATATTGGCGCCGAGCACGCCAAAGGACATGCGGCATACAACCGGAAACGGCGTGCCCGTGCGCTGGCTGGGCACCGCCACAAGGTTGCACAGGGCGTTTACAATCAGTACGCCCGCCAGCAGGGCGGCAAAAACCAGCCCCGAAGGCAGGCCGAGTGTAAAGAGGTTGCCAGCCGTGACATAGCCGCCAACGCTATGCACATCCGACATCCAGAAAGACAGGTAATCGTACCAGTTCCAGTCCTGCCTTGCTGCAGGGAGCAGATCGCTATTGCGTAACCTGTCATCGTGCGGGGCTGGATCAGATGGAACTGCTTCCGGTCGTGCCTGCATGTTCATACACTGCTCCCCCGCAGGCCACTATGCCCGGGTGTGGTGGCCGTGTGAAGGTCATGCGGGCTCATGGATTCCATTGCACGGTGCCCGCTCAGAACCCGGCCCGGAAGGTCACCACGGCGGAGAAACGCCCCAGCGTATTATAAGTAGGCGCCGTGCCCTGGATCTTGCCGATGGTGGTATTGGTCAGGCTGACGCTGTTGATGGCGGAATAGGCGTGGCTGTCGATCATGTTGTTGACCCACAGCATGACTTCCGGGCTTTTGAGAAAGCTCAGCCCACGCCCCACCAGGCTGTTGCGCGGCAGGCGCGCACCCACTGTGGCATTCATGGTGTAAAGCGAGGGCAGGGCTTCCTGGTTCATGAAGGTTGAATACTGTTTGGAGAAGTAGTTCAGGCCATAATTCCAGAAGAAGATGCCGTTATCCCAGTCCACGCCAAGCGAGGCCGCCCATGTGGGCGTGTTGACCGCCATCTTGCCCTTGGTGGGCAGGCCCTGGATATCGTTGTCGATGGTCGAGTGCAGATACTGCATGGATGCATAGGGGCGGAAATGGTGGATGGGGCGCGTGCCGATTTCCGCGTCAAACCCGTTGGTGGTCTGGTTGCCTGCGTCAATCACCTGCCCGATGGCCTCGTTACCGAGGAACATCGAGGTGGAAACCTGATGATGCGACAGGTTGTAATGGAAATACGTGAAGGACCCGATGATGTATTTGCCGGTGTAGCGCATGCCCACTTCTTCGGTAATATTATATTCATCATGGATGTGGGTCTGGCCCTGATTGGCGATCTGCCCGGTATTGGGGTTGATGGTGGTGATCATGGCGCTGTCAGGCGGGGCCTTGGCGCCAGTCGAGACCCCACCGAAGATCTGCACGTATTTGTTGAGCTGGAAATGGCCGCCAAGCGTGGGCAGCGGCATGAACTCGTTGGCGCTGACCTTGCGCTGCAGGCCGGGAATGTTGTCGGTGCCGTCACGGTGGATCATGGTCACGCGCATGCCGCCATCAAGCACAAGCCGCCCGTTGAGCAACGTGACCGTATCGCCCGCATAGATGCCGTTGACGGTGGAAATGTCGCTGTAGTTCTGGGAATAGAAAACCTGCCCGTTGCCCAGCCGCAGCGAGTTGCGCGCCCGCCCCCATGAGGTTGCCGGGTCGCCCCCGCTGCTGACCCCGGTATAGCCGACAAGGTTGGTGGAATTGTCGTAATCGAACCAGTAGCCCAGATAGATATGGTGATTGCCGGCCTTGTAGCTCAGCTTGGCGTTCACGCCGCCGCGCATTTCGTTCAGGCTGCTGTACTGCTCGGCCACGCCATAGGACTGGCCCGCCTGCTGGCCGGGAATGACAATGGATTGCGGGCTGCTGCCATAGCCATTGTACACTTGGTCGTTGAGTTCAAAACCGGAGCCGTAAACCTTCTGGTTGGCCGCGACATAGGGGGTGACATCCAGCCCGAACCGCCCGAAGTTGAAGTGCGAGGGGGCGGCGATGTTGAAGGTCTTGGAATGCAGCCAGTTCAGCTTCCAGTAATCGGTGCCGCCAGCAGCATCATTGAGGTTGTAGGAACCGGCCAGTTCGTTCTTCAGCCCCTTCTGCTTCCAGCTGGCCATGGTCATGTCCCAGTAGGGCTCGTTGCCGATAATGCCGCGCGTGAAGCCACCGACCAGCGACACGCGGTTGCCATCGCCCCATTCCTTGAGGATCTTGAAGTCGATATGCTTGAAGTCTTCCTGGCCAGGGCCATGGTAGAACGTGTCATGCTGGTTGGAGAACGAGATGTAGGACCGGATGCCCGTCTTGCCCCATTCACCCGTGTCCACGCGCAGGAACTGGCGGGTATAGTCGCGGTTGCCCACGCCCACATCGGCCAGCCCGCCGAATTTCTTTGAAGGATCGCGGCTCTTGAACTCGAACATGCCACCTGACCCGTTGATGGCGGGCGTATCGAGGTTGGATGAGCCGGGCTGCACGGAAACGCTGCCGATATTCTCGCTATCGCTCACCCATGCCACGTCAAGGTTGTAGCCACCGATACTGCTCAGCGGCATGCCTTCCCATACATTGGCAATCTGGTCCTGTGTCAGGCCACGCATGCTCAGGGCGGATTTCTCATGGCCCGCGGGGTCGGTATTGGCGACTACGATGCCCGGCAGCAGCTTGACGGCGTTATAGGCGTTCTGCGCGGGTGACTGCTTCATGATGTAGTCGGGGGTGACGGTGCTGCGGGCCTTGGGTGCGGTCTGTTTCTGGATCAGGCCGCCACCGGGTGCGCGCCCGGTCACGCCATCGGCTGAATGGACAACACTGGCCCCCACCCGGATCTGCTCGGCCCCGCCCGTGGCCTTTACGCCCTGTGGCTGGGCGGTGGCGGGATGGGCGTCGTGTGCATGTGTACCATCATGGGCCGATACCGTGCGGGCCAGGGCCGCCCCGCGTGGCGCACCGAGCACCAGCGCGCTTGTCAGCACCAGGAAAAACCGATGACCGGGGGCCTGAACGGAAAAACGGAGCAGCGGCAGGGCCTGCCTGGAGGGATGCGATCCGGTCGGGCTTTTTCCGTCAAGGTACATTGCCGGTGTCCTTATTCTTTATCCCACCCGGCAGGCCGGGATCATCATATGGAATGATACTTGAGAGAAATGTCTCTCATTACGGATATAGGATAATATCGGTTCAAAATACGTGTCAACGCATATTGTTTACAAAAATGGATTTCAATCCTGGCAGGCGCGCACGGCCGCGCCAGAGGCCAGATAACGGTGCAGTTCGGGGGACAGGCCCACCGTCTCCATGCAATCCCGAGGGGGCTGCGGCGGCCCGGGGTGCTGCAGCAGGTTAAAGGTTTCCTGCAGGCTCTCGTGCAGGGAGCACAGGACCGGGGCGGTGACGTCGGGCGCAATCCGCGCGGCAAAGCCGGCCAGCCCCGCGCCGCCCAGCACCACGCGGGCGGCGCCATCCTCCTGCACCGCTTCATTGCAGGCGCGCACAATCTGGCGGCAGGCGGCAGCGCCGCCCTGCGCCAGCACATTGCCCGCGGCGGGCAGTATGCGGATGGACGCCAGTCGCGCGCTCAATCCCATGGCCTGCACCAGGGTCACGAGCATGGGTTTCCATTCCGGGCCACCGGTCACGATGGAGAAGCGCCCCGGCAGCCGTGCCGCGCGCATAAGGGAAGCCTGCGCCATGCCCGCAACCGGCACCGGGCAGATGCTGGCCAGCGCCTCGCGCCCCGGGTCGCCAAAACAGGCCACCAGCACCGCGTCAAACGGGCCGCGCGCGCATGCCAGTGCATCGAGCACCGCATGGCCTGCAATGGTTACGGAAACGCGGTTGGTCAGGTAGCGCGCCCCGAACCGGGCCGTGACCGCCTCAATCGCAACAGCACCGGCAAACTGGGCTTCGGCATACGCTGCCATGCGTTGCGTCATGTCCGTATCGGTATTGGGATTGATAAGCAGCAGGCGCGACACGGGCAGGCATCCAATCATGATTAAGGTGGGCCATATCACTGGCCTCTGTCAGTCAGTATGATTTGGAAACGTGTTTCGTCAACCATTATTGTTTACAATATCAAGGCTCTTGACGGAAGCGCCAGACTGCCCCAACAGAAATGCGTTTCAGCAAAAGGGGAGGGGAGGCACGGGCCATGGGATCATCTGCCAAGGAAGAGGCGCGCATTGCTGATGCCTTGTGCAAGGCGGTCCTGGAGCGCAAGCTGGCGCCTGGCAGCAAGCTGCCGGAGGAAGAGCTTGCCCAGATCTTTCGCTCCAACCGCGCCAAGATCCGCCGGGTGCTGCTGCTGCTGTCGCGCTCGCACATCGTTACGCTGGAGCCGGGGCGCGGGGCGTTTGTCAGCCGCCCCTCCCCACAGGAAGCGCGTGACGTGCTGGCCAGCCGCCGCCTGATCGAGGTCAGCCTGCTCGCGCGTCCTTACCGCAGGCTATCGGCGCAGGCGGCTGAGCGACTGCGCCGGATCATGGCGGAGGAAGCCCAGGCCCATGCGGCGCATGACGCGATTGCCATGATCTATCTTTCCGGCCAGTTTCACCTGACCCTGATCGAGGAACTTGGTAACAAAGTGCTGAAAAGCATTACCGGCGAACTGATTCTGCGCATGTCGCTCATCATCACCATGTATGAGCGACAGAACACGACGTGTTGCCTGTCTTCCGATCATCACGATCTGCTGGAACTGCTTCTGGCGCATGATTATGTCGAAGCCTCCGCCCTCATGGCGCGGCATCTGGAAGGGATTGAAAGCTGCCTTGATTTCCACCGCGAGCCAGCCACCACGACCATCCTGAGCCAGATCCTCCAGCCCCTGAAAGACTGAGAGCCGCTCTGGTAAAAGAGAATATCATGTGCAGGCGCAGTGTTCAGGCGGTGCGGGCGGAGGTGACCCGCTGGCCGCTTCCTGCCGGTGCGCCATCAGGCGGGCGGGTGCGTGTTCACGCCGTGCCGCGGCCATGGCCGTATGCAACTGGGCATAAATGTTCTCCGCCCCGATAACCGGGGTGATGCGATGGCGGTCCATGTCGGCGCGGAGATAGGGCGTGACCCGCCCGAATATGATCCTGACCCCCTGTTGCCTGAGGCTGGCAAACAGGTCGCGCAGGTCACTTGCGGCTGAAAAGTCGATATCGGTAATCGCGCTGGCATCCACCACGATACAGTCAGGCTGCGCGCGCGCAGGGGCCACGAGGGAGCGGATATCACTGACAAAGCGCATCGAGTTGGCATAGAACAGATCCGCGCAGAACCGGTAGAGCAGCACGCCCGGCGCGGTCTGCACCCCGGTCGAGACAGGTTGCGGCTCAAGCAGGCCGGAATGCGTATCATAACACAGCAGCATGGTATGGGGCTCGTAACTGTGCCGCACATGGCGGAACAGCGAGAGCGCAATGGCCAAGAATATGCCCTGTTCCACGCCGATGCTGATAACGGCGGCCGCCGTGGCAAGCGCCAGTCCGCACTCGCCCGGACTTTCACGGTAGATGGCCAGCATGGCGCGCCGGTCGATCATGCCGAGGGCGACCGTAAAGACGATCGAGGCCAGCACGCAGCGCGGCAGGTATTGCAGCGGCCCGGTCAGGAACAGCAGCACGAGCATGGTGATGCCGGCAAAGGTCAGTTGCGCAAGCTGCGTGCGCGCGCCCGCCTGCACGGCCATGGCGGTTTGGGTCGGGCTGCCATTGACGCTGAAGGTGCCACTCAGCCCGGCGGCGGCGTTGGCTGCGGCAAGGCCGAGAATGTCGGCATTGTCATTGACCGGATCATGAAAGCGCTGGGCAAAGGCGCGGGATGTTGCGGCACTCTGCGCAATGATGACAAACACGCATGATGTGGTGACCGGCAGCAGGGCCAGCATTTCATTCCACGAAACATCAGGCAGGCGCAGGCGCGGCAGGCCGCTCTCAATCGGGCCGATGATGGCAATGCCATGCCCTGACAGGTCAAACATCATGCTGGCCATGATCGACCCCACCACTGTGAGCAGTGGCAGCGGCAGGCGGGGCGCCAGCCGCTCGCCCGCCATGATGGCCGCTACAATGCTCGCCGAGAGGAGCAGCGTCGGACCATTGAGCCGTGGCAGGCGCTGCACTGTCTGGAACAGTTGCAGCATGGTGTTATGGGCCGTGACGTCTATGCCCAGCATGTCGCGCGTCATGGCAAGTGCCACCTGCACGCCCACGCCGGCCATGAACCCCACCAGCACGGTGCGGGAGAGGAAATCAGCCAGAAAGCCAAGGCGGAACAGCCGCGCGACGAGCAGGAACCCCGCGCTGAGCAGGGCGACCATGCTGACCAGCGCCATGTAATGCACGCTGCCCGGCACGGCCATGCGCCCGAGCGCGCTGGAGAAAATCGCCGCCGTGGCGGAATCAGCCGCCACCACCAGATGGCGCGAGGCCCCAAACCCCGCAAAGGCTACAAGCGGGAGCAGAACCGTGTACAGGCCGGTCACCGCAGGCATCTGGGCAATGCGGGTATAGCCCAGCACCTGCGGAATGTTCATCGATGCCAGCGACAGCCCGGCAACAATATCGCGTAGCCGCCCCCGCATGGTCCTGTCCGGTTCCATCACCTCAGCGCCTTGTGGCGTGGCGGGCGTCTGTCATGTTCATTGTATCTGTTTCCACCCTGTATTCCGGCCTGTCTTTATCGTGAATGCGTTGCCGTATCCAGCCATGCCAATTGCGGATGCGATGGAAACAACGCAATTCCATAAACGGTGAATTTCCATAAGGGTGTCAGGCCGGTACGGCTACAGTTCAGCCCACTGGCGCAGCAGGTTGTGGTAGGTGGCGGTCAGGCCGAGCACGGCGGGGTGGCTGTCGGGCAGGGTGCGGCGAGTTTCGATGATCGACTGGTCGAACTGGTAGAGCAGGGTGCGCTGCACGTCATTGCGCACCATGGACTGCGACCAGAAAAACGACGCCCAGCGGCTGCCGCGCGTAACGGGGCTGACGCTGTGCAGGCTGGTGGCGGGGTAGAGCACCATGTCGCCTGCGGGGAAGCGCACCTTCTGCGTGCCATAGGTGTCCTGTATCATCAGTTCGCCGCCGTCATATTCATCAAGCTCGCTGAGGAACAGCGTGGAGGACACATCGGTGCGCAGCCGGTGGCCCGTGCCCGGCAGGGGACGGATGGCGTTGTCGATATGGGTGTGAAAGCACATGCCCGCGTCATAGCGGTTGAACAGGGGCGGGAACACGCGCAGCGGCAGGGCCGCGCTGTTGAAGGTGGCATTGCACCCCAGGCGTTGCAGCACCAGGTCGGCCAGGTCACGGCTTTCCGCGCTGTCATGCGGGATCTGGAGGTTGAACTTGGCCTTGGCGGACTGCTCGCCCGCCGTCACGCGTCCGTCAACCCATTGCGAGCGGCCCAGCACCGCGCGGCAATGGGCTACATCATGGCGGCTGAGCACGCCGGGAATATGAATCAGCATGAGGAATTTCCTGTTGACCGGATCATTGTGCTCAATGCCCATGATCGCCATGATCGCCATGATCGCCATGATCGCCATGATCGCCATGATCGCCATGATGCGGCAGCAGGCGCAGCAGGAGGTCGTTTGACTTCTGGCCGCAATCCGTTGCGATCTGTTCCAGCGTCTCGTCAGTGGAATGCACCGTGCAGCCCTCATGGCTCAGGCGTTCGGCCAGTGCGTCGGGTGTAGCGTGCAGCACGGGGGCCAGTGTGTTGAGCGGCGCATGGGTCAGCAGCGGAAAAAGCTGGCGCGCGGGGTTGCCGCCCGCATGCCCCGTGGTGAGCACGAAGGCAATGGCGGCAACCAGCGACAGCCCGCAGGCCACCAGCATGGAGGGCGTGCGGAAGTAAAGCAGGAACTGCGACCAGTTGCGCCACATATGCAGCACGAAAGGCAGCAGCAGCACCATGCTCAGCCAGACATGCATGGAGTGGAACATGCCCGGCATCCAGTGAAAGAACAGGGCCGTGCCGGAAATGGCCGAGACCAGGAACAGGCCGGTAATAAGGGGCGTGGCGTATTTCTTTATCATTATTTTCATGTGTCATGCGATCGTGTTGTGGTGAAAAGCCTGTCGGGAAAAATATCCGGCACTTACGGCAAGGCCCCCCATTACCTGTCATCGGCAGGGGGCATCATCCGCCTTGTGGCCTCCTGCGCTACAGAGCGCAGCAGGGGCTCGGGCCTTGCAGCCACAAGCGTGGCAATGGCGGCAAAGACATCCCCGAAGCCGTATTCCAGCGCCTTGCGCAGCCACGGCATGGCCTGCGCCGTCTGGCCTGCGGCCAGATGCAGCCGTGCCAGATTGACGCAGCCCCAGCAGTCGCCTGCCATTGCTGCGGCATGAAAGAACATCGGCGCGCTTGCGGGCTGCGCCGCGGGCACCATGCGCCGTTCCGCCATGATGCCCAGCATGTTCAGGGCCTTGGCAACCCCCGCGCGCGATGCCGCGACATAAAGGACATGGGCACGCCCCGGATCGGCCCGCACGCCCTGGCCTGCCAGGTACAGGTCGGCCAGGTTGAACAGCGCCCAGCCATACCCGCTATCTGCCGCATGGGTGTAAAGGAGGGCCGCGGTGGCCGGGTTGCGCGTGGTGCCCCAGCCGCGCTCGTAAGCGCGGCCGAGCATGTTCACCGCACGCGGGTCGCCACTGCGTGCGGCCGCCTCGAACATGAGGAAGGCGTCCTCCTTGCGGCCCTGGTCAAGATGGATCTGCCCCAGCATGAGCTGCGTCTCCACCACGCCTGGCATGGGGCGGGCGTGGCAATTTGGGGCAGCCTGTCCGCATTCATTCATTTCAGCACGGTATTCTCTTGTTTTGGACAGTATATGTCATTCATTTTGGAATATAGAAGTATCAAAATGATACGCCAATGCTGCCAAGGAAGTAACGCCCCGGTGAAGGAACCGCCCGCGAGCCGGAAAACGAGGAGGCATAATTGAGCCGGTTGGTGATGTTGTTGGCGTTGAACGAGACATGGTAGTGCCTGTAATCCCATGAAACCATGCCATTGAGATTGAAGGTGTAGGGCATGCGGGCTGTATTGGTCGTGTCCGGACCGGCCCAGTAGCCTGATGAATACTGTGCGCCACCGCCAATCTTGAGGTCACCCCACTGTGGGCGCAGCAGCATGCGCGAAAGGTCATACGAACTCCACACCGACATATTGTTGTGCGGCACCTGTGGCGCGACCTTGCCGTTATCGCCGGTGTTGCTGTGGGTCACGCGCCCGTCCATGTAGGAATAGGAGGCGAAGACCTGCCAGTCGCGCGTGATCTTGCCGTTCGCACTCAGTTCTACGCCACGGATGCGGCGGCCACTGCCGGAATCGGCAAAGCCGGTTTCCATGTCGCCATTCACGTCATAATAACGCGAATTGTTTTCGCTGATCTGGAAGAAGGCGACCGTGGTGCCCAGCCGCTTGTGAAAGAAGTCGGACTTGTTGCCAAACTCGAACAGGTCGCTGCGCTGGGGCGAGAGGTTGACGCCTTTCTGCGCCACGTCACCCGCCTGCGGCTTGACCGTGACCAGTGAGGACACATCCGTGCCCACGGGCTTGTACGAGCGTGCGAAGGTGAAGTAGAATGATGTATCCTTCAGCGGTGAATACATGATGCTGCCCGAAGGGCTCCAGCGGTCGGATTTCTGCTCGGCGCGGCCATCGCTTGCGGTTGACTGCTTGTAATACGTGCTGCTGAACGAATCCCACCGCGCGGTGCCGAACAGCGAAAGCTGCCGGGTCAGCTGTATGCGGTCGGCCAGGAACAGCCCGAGGTCACGCGCATTGGCATTGCCGTAGCCCGTGGCGGGAAAGCTGAGCGACGTGCCCGGATAGGCATATTGCGGGTTGCGGATGGTCTGGTTGTTGGTGCGGTTGGTGAAGCTGCCCGGCCAGCGCGAATCACTGGCGTAGTTGATGTCCACCCCCGCCTTGAGGTCATGATGGACAAAACCGGTATTGAAGCGCGCGCGCCCCATAATGACATTCTGCACGCCCCAGCCCTGCTGCCGGTAGGCCGCACCGCCGCCCGCGCCATAGGGCAGGGCGTAATTGCCACCCGAGAGGATGGCGGCGGCGCATGCCCCCGAGCACGCGGCAGGCGTGGTGGCGGTGTAATCGCGCTCGTACAGGCTCAGCCGCGTGTCATTGGTGAGCGTGAACCAGCGCGTGATGTCTGATTTGAGCGCGGAGGTGAGGGTGTGGATATTGGAGCGGTCAAAGTCGAAATTGCGGGTGTAGCTGGTGTTACGGGCCACGCCATAATCGGTAATGGGGCGATAGATGCCGCCGACATCGATCATGCTCACGCCGTAATCGGGCTTGCTGTTGCTGTTCAGCCACTGCCATGTCAGGTGCCATGACGTTTTGCTGCGCAGGCCCACGCCAAAATCGACCGCGGCGCCATAGCGGTTTGAGGTCACGTTGTCGCGGTCAACCACATCCTGCTTGTTGAACATGCCATTGATGCGAATGGCCATGTCCTCATTGATCTGGTAGTTGATGTCGCCCACGCCACGAAAGAGCGGCCCGCTGCCAAAGGTCTGGTCATAGCTGTAGCTGGTGCCCGCATGGGCATGCTTCTGGCTCTGGTTGATGACACCGCCCACATTGCCCGCGCCGAAATATTCGCCCGATGGGCCTTTTATGACCTCGACGCTCTCGGTGTTGAAGGTATCGCGCGTATAGGTGCCAAAATCACGCAGGCCATCGGTATAGATATCCTGACGCGCCTGCAGCCCGCGAATGCGGAACTGGTCGCCATTCAGCCCGCCCGCGCCCTCGCCGGTGGAAAGGGTAATGCCCGGCACGTTGGCCAGCGCCTGGTCGAGCGTGAAGGCGCGCTGCTGCCTGATCAGCTCCTGCGGCACGACGGTAATGGTCTGCGGCGTGTCGCGCACGCTGGCGGGCATGCGGGCGATATGCAGGGTCTCGCTATTGGTATTGCCCGATTCAATGCCGGCATCTTCCGCGTGGGCCTGGCCGCCCACGCGCACGGCAGACAGCTTGATGGTGCTGTCGGCTGTATCGGTCGGTTCGGGCGGGGCCTCGGCATGGGCCTCATCCGCGCCCGCGCCTAGGCCGACCGACATGCCCAGTGCCACGGCCACGCGAAGACCGTGCCCCTGTGCCCTGGTGGGGGAGAGTTCTGGCTGGCTCAATTCACCACTCCTGCTGCACCCTACATGGTGGGTGTGTTGTCTGATTATGATGACGGAAACGGGGTGTTGATAATCGCTCGCAACACATAACGCAAATGATTCTCATTATTATAACAAAGAACAAAGCTAAGTGTTGCCTGCGAGCAACATGGTCAAATTAAGAATAAGAACGAAAAACTTATGAAATAATATGTAATCATGTAACAGCGGGAGTGCCAAGTAGCGTAAAGAGACCTGTTTTATCAAAGAAATGTGGCGAGCAGGGCCGTGGCGCGACGGGGGCTTGCGCTATGGCATCAATAATTTGATATTGATTATCACTTGCATAATGGGCCGGAATTTGCCATCTGCTGGTGCGGCATGCCCGTGCGGGCACAAAAGCGTTGTTCCGTTGTGTCAGGAATGATCGTGTGTCCTGAACAGCAGGCGTGCATGCCGTTATTGTATTCACAAAGTAAAAATCCAGGATTCATTCATGCCGCCAGTCCTTTCTTCGCCCATGTCATTCTCCGCGTGGGAGATGTTCGTGCATGCGGGGCCCGTGGTGCGCGGCGTCATGCTCGTGCTGGTGGCATGCAGCCTCATCACATGGACCATCCTGATCGCCAAAACCGTCGAACTCCTGCTGGCCCGCAGGCAGATGCACAACGCCGCCGCCGCGCTGGACCAGTGCGCATCGGTGGCGGATGGTGCTGATGGCGCGCCCGCCTGCCGCATTGCCCGCACCCTGCTCGTGGCGGTGCAGGCCGAGCGCAGGCAGTCGCATGATATCGCGGGCGATGCGGAGGGGGTGAAGGAGCGCATAGTCCTGCACCTTGAGCGGCTGGAGGCCGCCGAGGGGCGGCGGTTCATGCGCGGCACCGGCCTGCTGGCCACCATTGGCGCGACGGCTCCCTTTATCGGGCTGTTTGGCACGGTCTGGGGCATCATGACCGCGTTTACCGGCATTGCGGCCAGCCGGGCCACGAGCCTGGCCGTGGTGGCCCCCGGCATTGCCGAGGCCCTGCTGGCAACCGCGCTCGGCCTTGTGGCCGCCATACCGGCGGTGGTGATCTATAACCACATCATGCGCCAGTCGGCGGGGTGCCGGGCACAGGTGGCTGATCTCACCGCGCTGGTCATGCGCCTGGTTTCGCGCGATCTGGGGCGCGCGGCGCAGGACAGCGCCGTGCTGCGCGGCTACACGCTGCATGATGCCCGCGCGGCGGCGGAATAGGGCGGCGGGTCATGGCAATGCAGCGTATCCGCCACGGTGATGACAGCGTGCATGAGGCGCATGACATCAATGTCACGCCCTTTATCGACGTGATGCTGGTGCTGCTCGTGATCTTCATGGTCACGGCGCCCCTCACCACCGTCAATGTGCCTGTTGATCTGCCTTCTTCCACCGAAAAGCCTGTGCCCCGCCCCGATGCTCCGGTCTTCCTGACCGTAAAGGCCGATCACGGGCTGGCGCTGGGCGAGGATGACGTGACCCCCGACAGCCTGCCCGCAGCCCTTGCCGCCGCAACGCAGGGCGACCGTGACGCGCGCATTTTCCTCCGTGCGGATAAAACCGTGGATTACGGCACGCTGATGGGCGTGATGGACCGGCTGCGCGCGGCGGGTTATCTGAAAGTCGCCCTGGTCAACCTGCAAAATGCGGGTGAGGGGAGCACGGCACCCTGATGCCCACCGTTTTCCCGACCCGTGACACTCCCGGTTCCTTTACACTATGGCGCGCCGCCAGCCTGCGGCGGGCTGACCGGCGCGATGGGCTGGTATGGGGCGCATCCCTGCTGGTGGTTCTGGGCGGGCTGGCGGGTGCGACGTGGTGGATGATGCGCCAGTCGCCCCCGGTCATGCCCGTGCCTGAGGCCCCGCCAGCGGCCATCGCCATTGACCTGGCCCCCGAACCTGTCGCCACCCCCGTGCCCCCGACCGATGCGCCGCCCGGCCCCATGCAGGTTCTCTCGCAGCCTGATCCCACGCCGCTGCCGCCCCCCGAGATCACGGCCCCCCCTTCACCCGCGCCCAACCCGCCCGTTGTCGTGCCCCGCCATGAAGACCGAAAGACCCCGCCGAAAAAGAAACGGCCCACGCCCCCCGTCAGGGATGCCCCCCCTGACCGCAAGCCCCCAGCCGCGGCCACAACGGCGCCGCCCAGTCTTGCCGCCCCGCATGCGCCAGCGCAGGCCGCACCCATGCCGGGGGCCGACCCGGCCCATGCCACGCATGCGCTGCCCACCTGGCAGGCCGCACTGCTGGCACGGCTGGAGC
This sequence comes from Komagataeibacter xylinus, assembly GCF_004302915.1. Lineage (GTDB taxonomy): Bacteria > Pseudomonadota > Alphaproteobacteria > Acetobacterales > Acetobacteraceae > Komagataeibacter > Komagataeibacter xylinus_C. Next base: position 119,028 of record NZ_QQBI01000007.1, read on the forward strand.
ACTACAAACGCTACCCCGCGCAGGCGCAGGCAGGGCGGCAGGAAGGGGTTGCGGTGCTGCATTTTGCAATGGACCGGCAGGGGCATGTCCTTTCAGCCCGCATCGAACGGAGCGCAGGCCATGCGCTGCTCGATGCGGAAACGCTGGACCTGCTCCGGCGGGCCGAACCCCTGCCGGTGCCCCCGCCCGAGGTCAGGGGCGATCCGATCGTGCTGAGCGTGCCGGTGGAATTCCACCTCGATCAGGCACAACGCTGACGGGCAGCCTGAAAAAGCAGGCAGGCCGCAGAGGCGCTGCGAACCAGCCACGCGCCGTTTTCCGCCTGATGGAAGGGCAGCGGGCGTAAAACATCACGCCTGCATTACGGCCAGACCCATGGCTTTCCCATGGCGCTTGCCCACGCGGCGCGCCGTCAGGCCAGGGCCAGCCGGCAGGGAATGCCCCTGCGTGGCCCTGATGCGCCGGGTGCAGGGGGGACGCAGCGCTTGCCGTCTGTCGCAACCGCGCGTTGTAATGTGGTGCGGTCAAGCCACCTGCCTGCACGTTCGCCCGGCCCTGCGGGGCCGGATGTCAGGCCAGAGCCGCTCCTGCGGCCTTTCAGTGTCGCACCATCGTCATGCTATGCCTTTGTGGCCGTGTGCCGCGATGTTCGTGGCATTCATGTAAAACCCGCATGGCGGGAAGGGGGCTGAACTGGCTTGCTGCGCCATCTGTCAGGCACCGTTCGGGTGCGATCCGCAGGGTGATTGCTGGTGCATGCAACGCCCGGCAGTGCACCCCCTGCCGCAGGCGGGGGGCGCATGCCTGTGCCCGTCCTGCCTGGAAAAACGCGAGATCGCGCCGCCGCCACCATCCCCCGAGCCAGACTGAGGCAAGGGGCCAACCTTAACGTCCGGTCATGTTTTACGGCCCGTATTGTGTATTGCCGGGATACCGCGCAGGGTGCGATGCGTTGAAGGTGCCGTAAACAGGCACAGGGGGAAGGCATTCATGGCCCGATGGTCCTATCCGCGTCCGTCATCAAGCGAGATTACGCCGCGCGGGGTCTGGCTGTCGCGGCGCAGGCTGCTGGCGGGGGCCACGCTGGGCATGGCGGTCGGCACGGGGCCGCGCGCCCTTGCCGAGGCCCTGCACACACGGCCCGGCCCCTTTCAGGCAGCGGAAAAACCGACCCCGCTGGAAGATGTGACCCATTACAACAATTTCTATGAATTCGGGCTGGACAAGACCGATCCCTCAACCCGTTCCGGCCGGTTTCATGCGCGGCCATGGACCGTGTCGGTCGAAGGGCTGGTGGCCCATCCGCGCGTGTGGGACATCGATGCGCTGATCGCCGCCATGCCGATCGAGGAGCGGCTGTACCGCATGCGCTGTGTCGAGGCGTGGTCGATGGTCATCCCGTGGGATGGCTTTCCGCTGGCCAGCCTGCTCGCTCTGGCCGAGCCCTTGGGCAACGCGCGCTACGTGGCGTTTGAATCGGTCGTGCGCCCGGCCGAGATGCCGGGCCAGACGGGTGGGCTCGACAGCCTGGCCTGGCCGTATGTGGAAGGGCTGCGGCTTGATGAAGCCATGCACCCGCTTACCCTGCTGGCCGTGGGCCTGTATGGCGAGACCCTGCCCAACCAGAACGGCGCGCCGGTCAGGCTGGTCGTGCCGTGGAAGTATGGCTTCAAGGGCATCAAGTCCATTACCCGCATCCGGCTGGTGGAACAGATGCCACCCACGACATGGAACCAGATGAACGCCGCCGAGTATGGCTTCTTCGCCAACGTCAACCCCGATGTGGACCACCCGCGCTGGAGCCAGGCCTCGGAGCGGGTGATTGGCGCAGGCGGATTTTTTGGTGGCGGTCGTAGGAAAACCCTCATGTTCAACGGTTATGGTGCGCAGGTGGCCGGGCTTTATGGCACCATGAACCTGCGCCGCTTTTACTGAGCATGCCGCGCCTGACCGGGGCGGGGCGCACCCGCACGCTGCTGCCATGGCGCGGCGAGACCATGGTGCTGATGGCGGTGGGGCTGCTGCCTGCAGCACTCTATTTCTGGTATGGTGCGCACGACAGGCTGGGGCCGGACCCGGTCAATGTGTTCGAGCGCTGGCTGGGGCTGTGGGCGGTGCGTTTCCTGCTTGCGGCATTGCTGGTCACGCCGTTGCGGGTGGTGAGCGGCATCAGCCTGCTGCGCTACCGGCGCATGCTGGGGCTGCTGGCCTTCTGGTACGCGCTGATGCATGTGAGCGTTTACGTGGCGCTTGACCAGCAGGGCAACCTGGCCGTGCTGTGGCATGACATCACGCGCAGGCCCTTCCTCATGCTGGGGTTTGCGGCCTTCCTGCTGCTGCTGCCCCTCGCACTCACATCCAATAACTGGTCCATCCGCAGGCTGGGGCGGCGCTGGGGCAGGCTGCACCGGCTGGTCTATGGCGTGGCGGTGCTGGTTGCGGTGCATTTCCTGCTGGCGTTCAAGACGTATAACGCCACCAGCGTCAGCTATGCGGCGGCTTTGATGGCCATGGTGCTGTGGCGGGGCGTATCGCTGGTCCGTGCCCGCATCGGGCGTGCAGGAGCATAAGGCACAGGGCAGGAGAATATCAGCCTGTCTGTGGCATGGTGCATGAAGACGAAGAATGGAAAAACAATTTATGCATTCATTTTGTATCTTAACATGCGGTATTGGAACATAAAATACTTGAATATATATGATTTATCGGTAGCGTATTGAATGTTTACCATTGATGGATATGCTTTCTCCATCGGGAGGAAGGCCATAACCATCATGAAGATTGATCCCGGCATTGTCGAACAGCTTGCGGTCGATCAGGCCTCCCTCCGCGCGGGGCTTGGACTGGCCAAGCCCGCCAAATGGTCCGGGCTGGGGCACAGCCCGGATGAAACCCTGCTCTGGGGCGAATGCGCGGGCTCTGGCGCCCGGCCCTACCGTGTCATGGTCGATGCGCGTGACATGGGGAGTAAATGCACCTGCCCCTCGCGTAAATTTCCGTGCAAGCATGTGCTTGGGCTGATCTGCCTGTGCGCAGGGCAAAAGGCGCCCTTCACGCCCGGCGCCCCGCCTGAGTGGGTGGGGGAGTGGCTGGCCCGGCGCAGGCCGAAGGCCGCGACCACGCCAGCCGCGACGGCCCGGCCCGCAGGCACACCCCCCGACCTTGAGGCCGCCCGGCAGGTGCAGCAGGCTATGCCGGACGACCCCAAAGCCGAGGCCCGCCGCAAGGAGGCCGCCAGAAAACGCGCGGGAGAAACCACGCAGGCCGTGTATGACGGGCTGCGCACGCTCGAGCAGTGGATTGGCGACCAGCTCCGGCTGGGGCTGGCCAGCTTTGTTGACAACATGCCCGAGCGCTGCCGGCAGGTCGCGGCCCGGCTGGTTGATGGCAAGGCCACCGCCCTTGCCAGCCGGGTGGATGAACTGCCCGCCCGCATCCTTGCCCTGCCCGCGGGGGCGCGGCTGCAGGCCAGCGTGGTGGAACTGGGCAAGCTGGTGCAGCTTGCCTGCGCCTTCCGCGCGCAGCCGGAGCGGCCTGACCTGCGCCGCCTTGTCTGCACGGCCGAGACGCGGGACACCCTGCTGGTCCACCCCGATACCCAAAGCGTTCATGCCGTGTGGGAAGTGCTGGTCAGCCAGCAGCACATGCAGCGCGACAGGCTGGTGGTGCAGACCACATGGCTGCTCAATCTGGGCGATGACGGTCCGCGCTTTGCCATGCTGGTTGATTTTTTTTCCAAGGGCGCTGGCATGCAGCGGAGCAGCCTGTTCACGCCGGGCGCGTATTTTACCGGCACGCTCGCCTTCTACCCGGCACCCTTTCCGCTGCGTGCCATATTGCGCGAACACGCAGCCCTGCCATCCGCCGATGCGCCCGACTGGCCTGCGGGCGCGCCGCCGCGTGCGGCCATCAACGCGGCCCTTCTGGCCGAGCCGTGGCGCCTTGAGGTGCCGCTCATGCTGCCAGCGGGGCGCATCATGCATGATGAAGCGAAACAACTGTGGTGGCGTGCCGCCGATGGCAGCCTGACGCTGCCGCTGGCGGGTGATGTACCGCCCGTATGGCTTGGCACTGATCTTGCGCGCGCCATCGGCCTGTGGGCGCATGACCGGCTGGCATTGCTCGCAGCCCGGAGCGCGTGGGGGCGCCTGTATCATGGCTGAGCCTGTTTATGACATGATGGTCCCGGTGCTGGCGCGCTGGGCCATGGGGGCGGCGGCGGCTCCCGTGGCAACGGCGTGGCAGCCCGTGCTGGGCCAGGACCCGGCGGTTGCGGAACTGCGGCTGCTGGCCCTGGGTGGCCAGTTCCTCGATGCGATGGTGGAGGCGGCAGTGCCCGCCAGCCTCAAGGCTTTCCCCCCCATTCCGCAACTCGCCCTGCCTCCCGTGCCAGAGGCCCTGGCGCCGACGATACGGCGCGTGCTTGGTCAATTGAAGGAGGTGCGCGCCCTTGGCCTCGTGCATCTGCTGGCCCGGCGTGGCTACAGCCTCAACCCGGCGGACTGGATGCCGACCCCGCAGGATGACGTGCCAGCCCTTTACGCCCCGTGGCAGGACTGGGCCGCCGCCATCGCCGCCGGGCAGGAAACCCTGCCCATGGCGCCCGATGCGCCCCTGAGCGCGGAAAACTGGCATGATTTCGGCCCGGCCACCCGGCTTGCGGCGTTTGTACGGCTGCGCCACAGTGACCCCGCTGGCGCCCGTGCCCTGTTTGAAAACAGGCGCAGGCATCTCACGGCTGATGAGCGCCTGGGCCTGCTGGACGTTCTGGGAGCCGATGCCGGGCCTGATGATGTGCCGCTGCTGCGCGATATTGCCAGCACGGACCGGGCGCGCAAGCTGAAGGAACTGGCCACGCTGCTGCTGTCGCGGCAGGAAACAGGAACCTGCGATGGGGCGATGGCTGAAGAACTGACAGGTTTTTTCGCCATCGAACCCGCGGGCGCGGCAGGCGGCCAGCAGGTTATAAAGGCCATGCCGCTCAAAACACAGGCGCAGAAAAACGCCCGCTGGAGGTTGCTGTACCAGGTGCCTGTTCTGGACTTTGCGGCGGCCCTCAGTCTGGCGCCCACTGACCTGGCACGCCTGTGGCCATGGAACGTGGATGAGCGCCTGGATATGGATTTCATCAGCATGGCGGCAAGAAGCGGCCCGGATGCGATGCTGCCCGGATTGCTGCAGGCCGTACTGGCCAACGGGCCGCCATACAGGCGCGATTATGATGCCCTGGCCGAAAGGCTGCCTGTGGCCGCGCGCGCGCGGTTGGCCCGCGCCCCGCTTGCGGCTGAGGGGCGGCTGGCATTCTTCTCGGCACTTGGCCTGCTGGCGGGCGGGGGTGAACTGGATGACGTGGTGAACACCCCCGCCTTCCGCGCCGTGCTGGCGGCACGCACGGCAGAGGATGGACTGTCCGCCTCCAACCTTGCGACCGAACTGCTGGCACTTGGCCTGATCGCCACGCCCCGCGCTGCCCGGCAGGCCATGGCAGCACTTGAACAGGCGGGCTACCTCGCCGCCGACTCACGGCTTGACATGCTCAGGCTCAATATCGCCCTTGAGAAGACTGGAGCACAGGAATGAGCGAAAAACTGCGGCTGCTCGCCGAGGAAAGTTATGCAGGCGAACTGCGCACGCTGGCTGCCGAGGAAGGCGGCCACAAACCCCCGGGCTGGAAGCTCTCGCCCCGGCAGGTCGTGACCTACCTCATGGGCGGTGTTGCGGGTGATGGCACGCTCATCACCCCCAAATACGTAGGTAGTCGCGCCTTGATCGAAACGGCGGTCGCAACCCTTGCCACCGACCGCGCGCTGTTGCTGCTGGGCATGCCGGGCACGGCCAAGTCATGGGTGTCCGAGCATCTGGCCGCCGCCATTACGGGAGATTCCACGCTGGTCATCCAGTGCACCGCCGGCACGGATGAAAACCAGATCCGCTATGGCTGGAACTACGCCAGGTTGCTGGCCGATGGCCCGAGCCGCGAGGCGCTGGTGCCCACGCCGCTGATGCGCGCGATGGAGGCAGGCAAGATCTGCCGCCTTGAGGAACTGACCCGCATGGGCAGCGACGTGCAGGACACCCTCATTACCGTGCTGTCGGAGAAGATGCTGCCCATCCCCGAACTCAATACCGCCATCCATGCGCGGCGCGGGTTCAACATCATCGCTACCGCCAATAACCGCGACAGGGGAGTGAATGAACTCTCATCCGCGCTCAAGCGGCGCTTCAACGTGGTGGTGCTGCCGCTGCCCGAGCGCGTGGATGAGGAAATCGCCATCATCGTCAAGCGCGTGGGCGAGATGACCGCAACCCTTGACCTGCCGGCGCCCCCCAACGTGGCCGAGGAAGTGGGGCGGGTGGTGAGCATATTCCGCGAATTGCGCGGTGGCGCCACCGAGGATGGCAAGGTGGCGCTCAAGACCCCTTCGGGCGGGCTGTCCACGGCGGAGGGGATTGCGGTGCTGGTGGGCGGCATCAGCCAGGCGACTTTCTTCAATGATGGAAAACTGACCCCCGCAACGCTTGCGGCCAGCATCATCGGCGCGGTGGTAAAGGACCCGGTGCAGGACCGCGTGGTGCTGGGCGAATATCTGGAAACCGTGCTCAAGAAAAAAGCCGGGTTCGAGGAATATTACGCCGCGCTGACCGAGATGATCTGACCCGATGGCTGGCGCGGTTTCCATTTTCGGCATCCGGCACCATGGGCCGGGCTCGGCGCGGCGACTGGTCGAGGCGCTCGATGCGCTGCAGCCACAGGTGGTGCTGATCGAAGGCCCGGCCGATGCCTCCGACCTGCTGCCCCTGCTTGGTGACCCGGCCATGGTGCCCCCGGTGGCCCTGCTGTCCTATGTGGTGGCGGACCCCACGCGGGCCAGTTTTGCACCGTTTGCCGAATATTCGCCCGAATATCAGGCCGCCTGCTGGGGGGTGAAACATGGGGCGGAACTCCGCTTCATCGACCTGCCCGCGGCCGACGTGCTGGCGCGGGAAGCGGATGAGGCCGATGCGCAGGCCGAGCCGCCCGATCCCGTCACCCGTGATCCCATCGGCACGCTGGCAATGCTGGCTGGCTACCGCGATGGGGAATCATGGTGGGCGCACGTGATCGAGGAAAACCCGCATCCCGGCCCCGTTTTTACCGCCGTGGCCGATGCCATGGCAGCCCTGCGGGCCCAGGCGGCGGACCCCGCCCCGCATGAAGCCGCGCGCGAGGCCCATATGCGCCTTGCCATTGCCCGGGCGGCCAGGGAGTTTGATGGCCCCATCGCCGTGGTGTGCGGGGCGTGGCATGTGCCCGCCCTGGCCGAACGCAGGCCGCTTGCGGCGGATCGCGCGTTGCTGCGCGGGCGGCCCAGGGTCAAGGTCTGCGCTACATGGGCGCCGTGGACCGCCCCGCGCCTGGCCCGTGCCAGCGGTTATGGGGCGGGTGTTGTGGCACCGGGGTGGTGCGCGCATCTGTGGGCCACCCACAGTGATGCGAACGCCACCGTCACATGGCTTGCGCGCATTGTCGCGGCCCTGCGCGCGCAGGGGCATTTCGTATCGGTTGCCAGCGTGATCGAGGCGCAGCGCCTGGCCCGGACGCTGGCCGCCCTGCGCAACCGCCCCGCGCCGGGGTTCGAGGAACTGGCCGATGCCGTCATCGCCTGCCTGTGCGAAGGCTACCGCACGCGGTGGGACGCTATCGCCCCGGCCCTGCTCATCGGGTCCGATGTGGGTGCCATCCCGGCCAACGTGCCCCGCGCCCCCCTGATCGAGGATCTGCAACGCCAGCTCAAGGCGACCCGCCTCAAGCCTGAAGCACTGGAGCGCAGCCTGTCGGTTGACCTGCGCAGCGCGAGCGGTCTGGCCCGCTCCACCCTGCTGCACCGGCTCAATGTGCTCGATGTGGGCTGGGGCAGGCTGCTTGATGCAGGCGGCAGCCGGGGCACGTTCCGCGAGAACTGGGTTCTGTGCTGGCAGCCCGAATTTGCGGTGCAACTGGTTGAAAACCTCGTGCATGGCGCCACCATTGCCGAGGCCGCGACAGGCCGCCTCATGGAGCGCATGGGCCGCGAACCCACGCTCGATGGCCTGGCGGAGCTGGTGCGCGCGGCCCTTGTGGCCGACCTGGACCGTGCGGTTGCCGCAGGCGCTGGCGTGCTGGCGAACAGGGCGGCCCTGACCACCACCTGCCACGCCCTGCTGCGCACGCTGCCGCCCATGGCCGCCATCATGCGTTATGGCGAGGCGCGTGCGGGCACGGTGGCGCATCTTGATGGCCTCATGCCGCAGATGGTGGTGCGCGCGGCGCTGTCGCTGCCGCATGATGCCCGTAACCTTGATGCCGCCGCCGCAACCGAACTGCGCCACGCGCTGCTGGCAGCCGATCAGGCCATAGCCCTGGCGCAGATGGGGCAGGACATCACGGCACGATGGCGTCAGGCCCTGCGTGAGGTGATGGAGGATGAGGGCACCACCCGCCTCGTTACCGGCACGGTGGCACGCCTGCTGTATGAAGCCGATGCACTCGGGGCCGGGGCCACGACCGACCTCATGGCGCGCATGCTCTCGCCCGGCACGCCGATTGCGCAGGCTGCCGGTTTCTTCGAAGGGTTTTTTGAGGCGGCCGGTCCGCGCCTGATCCATGACGCCACGCTGCGCCAGGCGGTCGATGCATGGCTCGTGAGCCTTGATGAGGATGTGTTCATGAACAGCCTGCCCCTGTTCCGCCGGGTTTTCGCGGCGTTTGACCGCGCCGAGCGGCGGCGCCTGCTTGATGCGCTGTTTGCCCCCGCGCAGGCCACGCGCGACTACACGCCCGTGCCTGATGTGGCTGCGCTATGGCCCGCGCATCAGGCCCGCGTGCTCGCGCTGCTCGATGCGGGAGGGGTGTCATGAACATGGAAGAAACCGCCGAACGCAGCCGCCGGTGGCGCCTTGCGCTGGGCATTGAGGAGGCCCCGGGCATGCCGGCGCTGCCCGCGCGTGAGCAGCGCCTGTCGCGCGCGCTTGATGCGCTGTATGGCACGGGTGGCGAAAAAGGCCGGGGCGGGCTGGGCAACTCCGCCCCCGGCATTGCGAAATGGCTGGGCGATATCCGCGATTATTTTCCTGCCTCGGTCGTGCAGGTCATCCAGCGTGATGCGTTCGAGCGCAAGGGGCTGCGCCAGATGCTGCTCGAGCCCGAATTCCTCGCAACCGTCGAGGCGGATGTGCACCTCGTGGCCGACCTCATGGCGCTGCGCGGCGCCATGCCGGACAAGACCCGCGAGACTGCGCGCGCGGTCATTGCCAAGGTTGTCGCAGCCCTGATGGACCGGCTTGCGCAGCGCACGGCCGATGCCATTCGCGGCGGGGTGGACCGCACCCGCCGTACCGCCCGCCCGCGCTTTGCCAATATTGACTGGTCGCGCACCATCATGGCCAACCTGCGCCATTACCAGCCCGCCTGCCGCAGCATCGTGCCCGAGCGGCTGGTGGGGTTCATGAGCAGCAACAGGCGCAGCGTGGATCTTGATGAGGTCATCCTGTGCGTGGACCAGTCCGGCTCCATGGCGACATCGGTGGTCTATGCCTCCATTTTCGCCGCCGTCATGGCCTCGCTGCCGGGCGTTGCAACACGGCTTGTGTGCTTCGATACGACCGTTATCGACCTGACCGAAGAACTCGCCGACCCGGTAGACATGCTCTTCGGCCTCCAGCTGGGCGGCGGCACAGACATCAACCAGGCCGTGGCCTATTGCGCCGAGCGGATCGAGCAGCCCGGCAAGACCCATCTTGTGCTGATTACCGACCTGTATGAGGGGGGCGACGCGCAGGGCCTGCTGACCCGCCTGGCCTGGCTGCACGGGCTCGGGGTCAACGTGATCGCACTGCTGGCCCTGACCGATACGGGCAATCCCGCCTACCACCCGGCCATGGCGGGGCAGGTCGCGGGCATGGGCATTCCCGTCTTCGCCTGCACGCCCGACCTGTTTCCCGACATGATGGCCGCTGCCCTGCGGCGTGAGGACATGGGGGCCTGGGCTGCGGGCCACGACATCAAGGCCGTCGTGCCTGATACGGGAGCACTGACCACATGACACTCGATGACCTGCTGGCCGAAGGCGAAAAGCTGCGCCGCCCGTGCTTTACCCTCAGTGTGGAAGGCAGGGGCGACATTGCCGGATACTGGCGCGGCGAACGCCCTGATTATGCCCCGCCAGCCCTGCGCCCCCATGTCATGACACTCGACAGCCAGCTGCTTGTGCAAACAGGCATGCCCATGGGCTATGCCAGCATCGGCTTTAGCGCGGTGGAGGACGAGCGGTTCTTTAACGTGCTGCGCTCGCAGCAGGAGGTTACGGCACTGGGCTGCACCGGCCTGCCGCTTCATGCCACGGCCGACACGTCTTTCCCGCCCCTTGAGGCGGTCTGCCTTTATGGCAGCGAAAAAGTGGTGGAATGGCTCGGAAGCCTCGGGCTGCACCGGCATGAATACGCGCGCGCCGCCCTTACGCCATTGGGCAGGGCCTATGACGATGCCTATGCCTATGCCGAACGGGGCGACCTGTTCCGCGACAATGTTGATGCCATTGTGGGCGGGTGGCACCAGTCCTGGCCAGAGGATGATTTCTACATGCCGCTGGAAATGCGGCGCGCCGTGCTGACCCTGCGCGGGGCCGAGCCGTGGTATGAACTGTGGCAGGTGGCGGGTGGCCCGAATTTCAACGTGTGTGAACGGATTACCTGAAGGGCCGCTCAGGGGCGCATGGCCGCCTGCGTGTCCTCCAGGGCACGGAGCTTGCGGTGCAGGGTCGAGCGGCTGATGCCCAGCATCCTTGCCGCCACCGCCACTTTGCCGCCTGCGCTGGCAAGCGCTGTGCGGATGGCCATGGCCTGGGCTTCGCGCAACGGGGAGCGGGGGGTGGTTTCCTCCATCAGGCACAGGCTGACATCGCCCGCAGGGGGCAGGCCGAGTTGCGCACGCGCGGCATGGGTCGCGCCCACCACGTGGCGCTCGCGGTTGAGCGCCATCATGGGCACGGAGGCCGATGCCCCCTGCGGCGGCCCGAGCAGCATGATGGTATGGCCCCGATACAGATCCATGAAAAACGCCTGCTCGATCTGGCGCGCGGCCTGCAACAGGCATGATGCAATGAGCGCGCCAAGACTGCCATCGGGCGAGGGGCGGTAGGAACTGGCATTGAGCGCGCCCGCCATGCGTCCCGTCGCGTCATAGACCGGCGTTGCAATGCCGGTCAGCCCGTGCAGGAAACTGCGCCAGTGTTCATTGCGGTGCACGCTGATGCTGCGCTGTTCGGCAAGGCAGGTGCCAATGCCGTTGGTGCCTGCATGGCGCTCGTGCCACACGGCGCCGGGCCACAGGTTCCACCGGCGGCAGCCGCGCTGCAGCGTGCCCGCCACGTTATGTGTCAGCACCACGCCCGCGGTATCGGCCAGCAGGGCGGTGTAGCCCACGGGTTCAAGCGCATGGTGCAGCCGCGCCATTTCCGGCCCCGCAAAATACAGCATGCGGCCTGCGTGCTGGCAGGCATGGCGCAGTTCCGTGCCGGACAGCACATCGGGCAGGGCGGGCGTGCTGGGGTCGAGCGCGTAATCATGCTGGCAGCGCCGCCATGAGGCCTCGAGCCCCGTGCCGATCACGCAAGGGGCAGGCCGTGCAGGGAAGGCAGGCGGAAAACCGGAACCGTGCGGCATGCTGTCTCTTTGCAGGGTTGGGAGGGGTGGCGGCTAAACACGCGGCCACATGGCGCGGTTTCGCGACACTTCGTACCACCGCCGTCACATGGGCGTGAAGCACTGGGGCTGCGTGCTTGCGCGTGGGGCGGGCTTGCGTGTGTGCTGCCCACCGCCCGGTTGCGTGCCGCGTGGCATGCGTGACGGGACCAGGGAAGAAACAGGGAAAAGACCCATGCAAATAGCGCGTGAAACGCTGCTGCGCTCGTATCGGGCGATGCGCACCATCCGGATGTTTGAAGAGCGCCTGCATGTCGAATTTGCAACCGGTGAGATACCCGGCTTCGTGCATCTTTATTGCGGTGAGGAAGCCTCGGCCGTGGGCGTGTGCGCCAACCTGACCGATAATGATACCATTGCCAGCACCCATCGCGGTCATGGCCACTGCATTGCCAAGGGCGTGGAAGTCGCGGGCATGATGGCCGAGATCTATGGCCGCAGCACCGGCGTGTGCCGGGGCAAGGGTGGGTCGATGCATATTGCCGATCTCGCCTGCGGCATGCTGGGCGCCAATGGCATTGTGGGTGGCGGGCCGCCACTGATCTGCGGGGCCGCACTCTCGCACAAGACCCTGCGTGACGGTGGCGTTGCGGTGGCGTTCTATGGCGATGGCGCCTCGAATGAAGGCACCACGCTCGAGAGCCTCAACCTTGCCTCGGTCTGGCAGCTTCCCGCCGTGTTTGTGGTGGAAGACAACGGCTATGGCGAGGCCACGGCGGCCTCCTTTGCCTGCGCGGGCACCCAGAAGGACAGGGCCGCGGGGTTTGGCATGCCGTATATCGAATGCGATGGCTCGGACTACTTTGCCGTGCACGAGGCGGCGGGCGAGGCCATTGCCCATGCCCGCGCGGGCAAGGGGCCGGTCATGCTGCATGTGCACCTGCAGCGCTGGTATGGCCATTTTGAAGGCGATGCCATGACCTATCGCGCGCCCAATGAAGTGGCCGAGGCCAAGCGTGACCATGACTGCCTCAAGCTGTTCCGCGAGCGCGTAACACAGGCGGGCCTGTTCGAGGACAGCGTGCTCGATGAGGTCGATGCGGCCGTGACCGACGAGATCGAGGCCGCCGTGCTGCAGGCCAAGGATGATCCACTGCCCCAGTCAGCCGACCTGCTGGCCGATGTGTATGTGCGTTACTGACCCCACCCCACGGCACCAAGGAGACGACCAATGAGCAAGAAAAGCTTCCGGCAGGCGATCAATGAGGCCCTGCGCCAGGAAATGCGCCGTGACCCCACCGTCATCCTGATGGGCGAGGACGTGGCCGGTGGCCGTGGTGGCTCGGCCGGCACGCCCGATGCCTGGGGCGGCGTGCTGGGTGTGACCAAGGGGCTGTACGAGGAGTTTGGCGAGACCCGCGTGCTCGACACTCCCATTACCGAGGCCTCCTATATCGGTGCTGCGGCAGGAGCCGCCGTGACCGGCCTGCGCCCGGTGGCGGAGCTGATGTTTGTCGATTTTGTCGGCTGCTGCCTTGACCAGATCATGAACCAGGCCGCCAAGTTCCGCTACATGTTTGGCGGCAAGGCGCGCACGCCGCTGGTCATCCGGGCCATGTACGGCGCGGGCTTCAATGCCGCCGCCCAGCACAGCCAGGCGCTGTACCCGCTGTTTACGCATATTCCGGGGCTGAAGGTGGTCATCCCGTCCTCCCCCTACGAGGCCAAGGGCCTGCTCATTTCAGCCATACGCGATGATGATCCCGTCATCTTCCTTGAAAACAAGGTGATGTATGACGTTGAGGAAGAGGTGCCCGATGAGCCCTACGCCATCCCCTTTGGCGAGGCCAACCTGACGCGTGAAGGCGATGACGTGACCATCGTGGCCTTTGGGCGCATGGTGGGCATGGCCAACGAGGCCGCCGACCGGCTGGCCAAAAAGGGCATAGGCTGCACGGTCATCGACCCGCGCACCACATCGCCGCTGGACAGCGAGACCATACTGGACTGCGTGGCCGATACCGGCAGGCTGGTCATTGTTGATGAATCAAGCCCGCGCTGCAACATGGCCACCGATATCGCAGCCCTTGTGGCGGAGGAGGCGTTTGATACCCTGCGCGCGCCCATCCGCCGCGTGGTGCCACCGCACACGCCGGTGCCCTTCGCCACGGTGCTGGAAACGCTGTACATGCCCAGCGTTGAAAAGATCGAGGCCGCCGTCACCGCGACCATGAATCACCGCGTAACGGAGAAAGTGTGACATGACCCCCGACATCACTCCCATCACCATGCCCAAATTCGGCCTTGCCATGACGGAGGGCAAGATTGCGGGCTGGCTGGTCGAGCCCGGCACGCAGGTCACGGCTGGCGAGGAACTGGTCGATATCGAGACCAGCAAGATCACCAATACCTTTGAAAGCCCGGTGGCGGGCCTGCTGCGCCGGCATGTGGCCGCCAATGGCGAGATGCTGCCCGTGGGCGCGCTGATCGGCATCGTGGCTGATGCAGCGGTGGCGGATGCGGATATCGATGCGTTCATCACCCGCTTCCAGGCCGATTTTGCCGCCGCCTCCGATCAGCCTGACGGGGCGGAGGCCGCTGATGAGCCGGTAATGATGCAGGTGGGCGCGCACAGCCTGCGCGTGCATGACCGGGGGGCGGGCGACGGCACGCCGCTTGTGCTCATTCATGGCTTTGGCGGCGACCTCAAGAACTGGATGCTCAATCACGCGGCCCTCGCACACGGGCGGCGCGTCATTGCGTTCGACCTGCCGGGGCATGGTGGCTCGTCAAAGGACGTGGGGCCGGGCACGCTGGCGTTCTTTGCCGATGTCACGGCGCAGCTGCTGGCGCATCTCGATCTTTCGCGCGTGCATGTCATGGGTCATTCGCTGGGCGGCGGCATTGCGCTGACACTGGCACGCACCCAGCCCGCGCTTGTGGCGTCACTGACCCTCATCGCCCCTGCCGGGCTGGGGCCACAGATCAACATGGATTTCATCAACGGCTTCATCGAGGCCGACCGCGTGCGCGGTGTGCAGGATGTGCTGAAATACCTGGTGCATGACAAGGCGCTGATCGGGCGGCGCATGGCGGATGACGTGCTGCGCTACAAGCGGCTGGACGGGGCGGAAGCTGCCCTGCGCAAGGTAGCGGAAGCGTGTTTCCCCGGTGGAAAGCAGGGCGATGACCTGCGCCCCGTGCTGGCGGCAGCCGACATGCCCGCGACCCTGATCTGGGGGCAGGCGGATGAAATCCTGCCGGTGGCACAGGCTGATGGCCTGCCGGGCAGCGTGACCCGCCACATCCTGCCCGCCATCGGGCACATGCCGCAGCTTGAAAGTGCAACGGCCGTCAATGAGGTTGTGGAGGCTTTCATCGGGCATGAGGTGGCGACGGCGTAAAGCCTGTATTGGCAACAGAAACGCCGCCTTTTGGGGAAAAGGCGGCACCAGAGAACTTTTACTTTATTCAGGAACTTTTTCTGAACCGTATTTGTGGTGCAGATCCTGAAAATTTTTTGGTGAATCTTTTTTCAAAAATCTTCATGGAACATCAGGCCCGGTACTTTGCCTTTTCAGCAGCAATATTCTGTCCTGCCGCGTTCCGGTCACCATAAGGTGTCCAGCCGGTGCTTGCCACAAGGTGGCCGGTATGTCTTGAGTAAAGTCCTGAGCAAGCAGAAAACAGCAATGCCGCGACTGCAATGCCAGTTGTGGCACGGGAATAACAATAATGTTTGTCGGACTGGATCTGGGTACATCATCTCTCAAGGCCGTGCTGGTCGATGACCGGCAGCAGGTTGTTGCCAGCCACGCCCACCCTCTGCGCGTGACCTCTCCCCAGCCGGGCTGGAGCGAGCAGGCCCCGCAGGACTGGTGGGAGGCGCTGCTGCTCACCATGGATGCGCTGGCGGCGGCAAACCCGCGCGAGATGGCGCAGGTGGCGGGCATTGGCCTGTCAGGCCAGCAGCACGGCGCGGTGCTGCTGGGCGCCGATGGGGGCGTGCTGCGGCCGTGCATTTTGTGGAATGACCTGCGCAGCGTTGCGCAATGCGCCGAATTCGAGCGCCGCTTTCCCTATAGCCGGCAGGTATGTGGCAATATCGCCATGCCCGGTTTTACCGCGCCCAAGCTGATCTGGGTGGCGGAACATGAGCCGGAGGTGTTTGCCGCCACCCGCCATGTGCTGCTGCCCAAGGCCTGGCTGCGCTACCGCATGAGCGGCGAGATGATTGATGACATGTCGGATGCCGCCGGTTCGCTATGGCTCGATGTTGGCGGGCGCTGCTGGTCGGATGCGGCGCTGGCGGCAACTGGCCTTGGCCGTGACGCCATGCCCGCAGTGGTCGAGGGCACGGCGCGGGCGGGCCTGCTCCATGCCGATCTGGCCCGGCGCTGGGGCATGAAGGGCCGCCCCGTGCTGGCAGGCGGCGCGGGTGACAATGCCGCCGGCGCCGTGGGGCTGGGTGCGGTGCAGGCGGGATCGTCCTTCCTTTCCTTGGGCACATCAGGCGTGCTGTGGGTGACGACCGACCGCTTTCGCCCGCATCCGCAGGGCGGCATCCATGCCTTCTGCCATGCCGTGCCCGCGACATGGCACCAGATGGGGGTGACACTCTCCGCCGCGTCATCGCTGGCGTGGTGGGCGCGCGTCACCGGCATGACGGAAACGGCCCTGCTGGCCGAACTGCCGCCTGAAATTACGCGGCCTTCGCCTGTTACGTTCCTGCCCTACCTTTCGGGCGAGCGCACGCCGCATAATGACGGGCAGATCCGCGGCAGCTTTGCCGGGCTGTCGGATGCCACAACGCGGGCGGAGATGACGCAGGCCGTGCTTGAAGGTGTTGCCTTCTCGTTTCGTGATGTGGTCGATGCGCTGGCCGATGCCGGGTCCGTGCTGACCAGTGCGGATGTGATTGGCGGTGGCTCGCACAGCCGCCTGTGGGTTTCGATCCTTGCCAATGTTACCGGGCTTGCGCTGCACCGCCTGGCCCATGGGGCACAGGGCGGGGCCTTTGGCGCGGCGCGTCTGGCACGAATTGCTGTAACGGATGAGGCGGTGGACGCCGTGTGCCAGCCGCCGCAGCGTGAGGAGACACTCGCGCCTGATGCGGGCATGGCCCAGGCCTACGCAGCCCCGCTGGCCCGCTACCGCGCGCTCTATCCCGCCCTGCGTGGGGCAATGGCCGCATGCCCCGCCTGAAAGTAAAGGCGGGGCAGGGTGTGGAAAAAGATGGTTATGGGCGTATGGCGATCATGTTAGGCATGTCGGGCAAGAATAAGGAAATGGATAGAGTTTGATGAAAACACGCCTGTTCTCCCGTCTTTTCCACCATTATGCCTGTGGGGCCGCGCTGCTGGCCCTTCTGGCACCCCATGGCGCCCATGCCAGGGACAGTGTGGACCATGGCGCAGCGCCAAGCGGCAATGTAACCGTGGTGGCCCGTTTTGCCGACATGCAGCCCTCCGGCATCGCGGCCCTGCCCGACGGGCGGCTGGTCATAGCCTTCCCCCGCAGTGCGGCTGACCACAAGGGGCCGCGCCTTGGCCAGCTGGTCAAGGGCAAGGCCATCGCTTTCCCCGATGAGGCGACGCAGGCACGTTTCATTTCCCCCCTTGGCATGACGGTGGATACATCGGGCCACCTGTGGATCGTGGATGAAGGCACCGTGGCCGGGCAGGCAGCACCCGCCACCCCGGCGCTGATCGGGCTGGACCCCGGGACCGGCCAGATCATTGCCACCATCGCACTCGGCCCGGACACCGGCGCCACGCGCGCGGACAGCCACGTCAATGACGTGCGCGTTGACCTGACGCATGGCGAGAAGGGCACCGCCTTCATCAGCGATACCTCGCAGATGGATCACCCGGCCATCATCGTGGTTGATCTTGCCACCGGCCATGCCCGCCGCGTGCTTGAAAACGCCCCCTCCGTCCGCGCAGAGCAGGGCTTTGCCATGGAACTTGATGGCAAAATGCTGCGTTATGACATGGCGCATCCGGCCATGGGGCAGGGCGGGATCGATGGTGTTGCGCTGAGCACGGATTCCAGCACGCTGTACTGGCAGCCCCTGTCCAGCCGCAGGCTGTACAGCGCGCCCACCGCACTCCTGGCCAACCCCGCCACCAAGCCCGCGCAGCTTGAACAAGCCGTGCGCGATGAAGGGGAGGACGCCGTGGTGGATGGCATGGCGACCGGACCGGATAATTCCCTCTACCTGACCGATATCGAACGCCACGCCGTACTGCGCCGCCTGCCTGACGGGCAGCTTTCGGTCGTGGCCCATGACCCGCGCCTGATCGCGCCCGATGGCCTGACCATCAAGGATAACGCGCTGTGGCTGACCGTGGGCCAGTGGGGGCGGCTGCCCGTGTTCCATGATGGGCACGACATGGAAGAGCGCCCCTGGCTGGTGGTGAAGATACCGATGCAATAACCCCGGGCGCACCGCCGCCCCGCCCTGACCCGGCGCAGCTGAAAGAACGCATAATAATGGCGCATCACAGTCAAACGGTTTCCGGCTCCGGCATTGTCAACCTGATTGCAGGCGTGGCCGCGACCGGCGGCCTTCTGTTCGGGTATGACACCGGCATCATTTCGGCCGCCCTGCTGCAGATCACCCCGGCTTTTTCACTCGGCACGCTGGGGCAGCAGGTCGTGACCTCGGCCATCGTGGCCGGGGCGCTGGCAGGGTGCCTGATGGCGGCCCCGTTATCAGACCGGCTGGGGCGGCGCTACATGATCATGTTCGCGGCCCTTGTCTTTATCGTGGGCACGCTGGTGGCGTCGTTTGCGCCAGGCGTGGGGGTGCTGGTTGCGGCGCGTTTCATCCTGGGGCTGGCCGTGGGCATGTGCTCGCAGATCGTGCCGGTCTATATTGCGGAAATTGCCCCGCGTGAAAAACGCGGTCAGATGGTGGTGCTGTTCCAGCTGGCCGTCGTGACCGGCATTCTGGTCTCGTTTATCGTGGGCTATCTGTTCCGCGCGCAGTCGTGGCGGCTCATGTTCGGGCTGGGGGTCATTCCGGCGGTGATCCTGCTGGCTGGCATGTCGTTCCTGCCGCGCAGCCCGCGCTGGCTGGCCATGAAGGGCAGGCTGGAAAGCGCGTTTGACGTGCTGCAGCGCCTGCGGCGTGACCCCGTGGCCGCGCGCGCGGAACTGGACGCCATCGTGGCCATGCATGATGAGCAGGCCCCCTGGTCGGCCCTGCTGCAACCCTGGGTGCGGCCTGCGGTGGTGGCATCGGTAGGGGTGGCGCTGTTCTGCCAGATTACCGGCATCAACGCGGTGCTGTATTACGCGCCCACCATTTTCGCAGGCGTAGGATTTGGCGAGGGGTCGGCGCTGCTGACCTCGATCGCCATTGGCGTGGCCATGGTCATTTCCACCGCGTTCGGCAGTTGGGCGGTTGATGCGTGGGGGCGGCGCAGGCTGCTGTTGCGGCTGGTGCCCGGTGCTGCGGTATCGCTCATGGTGCTTGGCGCAATGTTTGCACAAGGTGCAACGCATGGAATCAATACATGGATTACGGCAGCGGCGGTTGTCTGTTACGCCATCTTCAACGTGGGCAGCCTGTCGGTGGCGATCTGGCTGGTGGGGGCTGAGGTCTATCCGCTCTCGTGTCGCAGCAAGGGCATGAGTCTTGTGGCAGCAACCCACTGGACGGCGGATCTGCTGATCTCACTCACTACGCTCTCTTTGGTGCAGGCGCTCGGGGCGGCGGGCACGTTCTGGATGTATGCGGGGCTGAACGTGCTGGCCTTCGTGTTCATCTGGCGCTACGTGCCTGAAACCCGGGGGCGTTCGCTTGAGGAAATCGAGACCGCCCTCAAGGCAGGCGCCTTCGACCGGTTGCGCTGAACCTGAAGTAGGCATGGGTGCCGCCTTTTTTTAAAGGCGGCGTTATTCAAAGCTTTTTGAAAAAAGCTTCACCAGAAACTTTCATTTTCAAAGATGCACATGTCCGCGCGCGAGGTCAAACGGGCGCGCGGGCACGGGGGATGAACGCGCACGGGCCGCAGGGGGCAGGATATGCGTGAGGATCCGCTCGCCAATGGCGTTCTGCCACAACCACAGGCTGTTGACCTGCCCGCGGAAGCTGGCTTCCCCCCCCATCGCCCCCGATGGCCTGAAGCCCGAGGCCAGGCCAATGCCGAACAGGCCCGGAATTTCATGCCCCGCCTGATCAAGAATGCCGCAGTTCGGCCCGGTCAGGGCGGCATGGGGCTGGTCTGCCGCAAGGGGGATGGGCGTACCATCAGTGTCGCGCACGCGCACGCGGCGCGGGCTGTAGCCAAGGCAGGCGATGATGGCATCGGACTGATCCAGAATGTGCTGTATCCGGGCTGTATTGTCCGGTGTCATTTGCAGTGCGTGCAGGCGGGGCTCAGGTGCTGCGCCTGCAATGCCGAGCAGGCGCATGGCCAGGGTGCGCGAATCATAACGCAGGCCGCCAAAGCGATGCACGAACTGGCTGACCGGACAGATGTCACTGGCGCTGAAATCGGCATACCCGTCCGCCTGTGCTTCCTCAGCCGTGCGGTAGAACAGTTTGAGCCGGGACTGGTGCAGGAGCGTCAGGTGCCCCGGCGCGATCTGCTCGCCCATGTCGCGCAGAATGACATTGGCCGATGACAGGGCGCTGCTGGCGCCGCCGATAATGGTGATCCTGGGTTTTTCGCATCCCGCCAGCATGGCGCGCAGCGTGTGCATGCCTTCAGGCGCCAGCAGGGCATCGGATTGTACGATACGCCCCGCATAGCGCGGCAGCAGGGGCCGGCCTGCCACGTTCTCGGTATAAAGCCGGGCTTCGGGCTGGCAGGCGCCAAGGGCCAGCACCACCTTGCCAGCAAACACCTGCTGCCTGTGCGCCCCGTGGGTCGTGGCAAGGTCGGCCAGCCAGTTGCCATCTTCCTGCCGGGTCAGGGTTTCAAGCCGCCAGCCGGTGAGCAGGCGCGAGGCGGGATGGGCTGCGATGAGTTCGGTCAGCACATGGCCCACCACATCAAGAAAATCCGCAACGATGCGCAGCGGCAGGGGCTGCCTGCCGTGGCTGCGGATCATTTCCACCAGGGGGTGATGGGTCAGGCGGGCCAACTCGGGCACGGGGTTGGCTGTAATCGCATCGACAAAGGTTTCGGCAGCACTGTCGGAATTGATGACATAGCGCCCCAGCATGCCGGAGCCGATCGTGCTGCCCTGTTCAACCAGGGTCACGCCTGCATCAAGGAGGTGGGGCAACTGGCCGATGCGCGAGGCGGCAAGCAGGATGGCGATGCCCGCGGGGCCGCCGCCAGCAATGAGGATGGGCGTTGTCGCGTGGGTGGACATGGGGCATGGGTCCGTTTTCCGTGGTTGGAAGGAACGACGGGGGCTCAGACAATCTGGGCATGGCAGGCGGCCCTGAATTCACGGCACACGTAATGCACCATTTCAGGGGTCATTTCATGCCATAGCGGGAGCGACACGATGGAGGCGGCCAGGGCTTCTGTCGCGCTCAGGTCGCCTGCTACGCTATTGGCGGCGAAATAGCTCTGTTCATGCAGATGGGGTGAAAAATAGGTGGAGGTGCCAATGCGCCTCTGCTTCATGCGCTCCAGTATGGCGCGGCGGTGCGGCGCGTACTGCGCGGGCAGCCGCACGGGCAGGAACTGGTAGGCCGTGCGCGTGCCATGCTGGCGCTGGAACGTGAATTCGGGCAGCAGGTCGTAATACAGTCGTTCGATGCTGCATTTTTTCTCGACCACCGCATCAAGCTGCTCCAGCCCCGACAGGGCCAGCAGCGCCCCGATTTCAGGCAGCTTGGAATTGAGGCCCGGCATGGTGGCGTGGCGGACCCGGCCAAACCCGAAATTGCCCATGGCCCGCAGGGCGTCGATCATCTCGGGGTTGTTGGCGTAGATGAAGCCGCCTTCGCCAATCCCCATTGTTTTTGTTGCGTGAAGCGAACAGATAATGGCATGCGGCGAGCCCTGGCCAAAGCCACGGCCCTGCCCATCGCGCGCGCCAAGCGAGGCTGCGGCATCAATGACGACGGGAATGCCGGTGCGCCTTTCAAGTTCCGTATAGTATTCCATATCGGCGGCGTTACCAAAGGTGGCGTAAGGGAATATTGCCGCGACCTGGTTTTTGTACTGTTGCAATAATGCCTGTTCCGCATCATGCGATGCCATCCAGTCCTGTGGGTCGATATCACACAAAAGCGGCACGAAACCCGCCCACAATACGGCATGCGCTGCCGCGGCAAAAGTAAAGGACGGCATGATGATATAGCGCTGCCGCTCAGGATTGGTGTGGCGCGTGACGTATTTGAGCGCCATCATGAGGCCAATGGTGGCGTTGCACACCGTTACGCACTGGCCCACGCCCCCAAACATCTGCTCGACGCGGAAATCTCACAGAAGGGTTGTACATCGGGTTAGATTATGAAAAAGTCTGTTTTGCACAAAAGAAATTTTCGTAAGCTATAAGAAAACCCGATGCAGACAGAGTGTAGCGCAGGCGCGTATGAGTTTCCAGCCTCCTGTGGACGGCGTGTTGTGGCCCGTTTTGACGGGGGTCGCATGAGTTCGGATGGGGGCGTCATTCTGGTGAAGCAGGCTGATGACATTCTGGGTCTCAGCCGCCGCTTTGCTGCCTGTTTTCGCGATAAGCGGCATCCCGGCTTTGTGGAATACCGGGTTGAAGACCTTGTCCGTCAGCGGATCATGGGCCTGGCACTGGGCTATGAAGATCTCAATGATCACGATGCCCTGCGGCATGACCTGATCTTTGGTCTGACCTCGGGCCGTCTGTCAGGAGGCCGGGCAAACTGCGCAGCATTGGCTGGCAAATCTACACTGAACCGGTTGGAGCGCAGTGGGCACAAGGCAGATCGTTACTGTCGGATCATTGCTGATCATGAGGCCCTGGCTACCCTGTTCGTCACGCTCTTCCTTGACCAGCATGAGCACGCACCCGCCCGGATCGTTCTGGATGTGGATGCCACCGATGACCGTATCCATGGCCATCAGGAAGGCCGCGCCTTTCATGGATATTACGGCCATAACTGCTATCTTCCCCTGTATGTCTTCTGCGGGGACCATCTCCTCAGCGCTACCCTGCGCACGGCAGACAGGGACCCGGGGAAGGAAGCACTGGCAGACATCCGCCGGATCGTGGAGCAGATCAGGAGCCGTTGGCCCCGGGTGCGTATCCTGGTGCGTGGGGACAGCGGTTTCGCCCGGGACAGTCTGATGACATGGTGCGAAGACAACCACGTTGACTTCCTGTTCGGGCTTGCAGGAAACACCCGCCTGTATGACCGGATTGCCTCCCTGTCCGCCGAGGTTTGTGACGCAGCCACTGCGACAGGCAAAGCGGCACGCGGTTTTGCCTCCTTTGACTGGATCACAAAGGACAG
>NZ_QQBI01000080.1 GCF_004302915.1 Komagataeibacter xylinus
ATGACGATCACGCACAGTTCTCAAACTGGGGAATTTTCAACCAGCACATTTGGGGAGATTACAACCAGCACTCACAGGCTGACGCGGATGTGGCCGGTCTTGCCCGCCTTCAGTGCCGTGATCATGGCGGGCGTCGCCTGCAGCGTCGACAGGCAGCCCGATGCGTTGCACACCAGATAGGGCAGGCTGACCGGCTTGCCGTTATCCATCGACAGGGTGGCAGGCTTCGTGAGGTCGAAGCCCAGCGGGGTCATGACGCTCAGCTCGTAGGGGCGCGCGGTGATCGCCACCCTGTCGGTCGCGGCCCGGGCGACGATCACCATGCCCAGCGGCACGGCCTTGCCCTGCTGCTGCATGCTCAGCTGCTGGGCCGCCACGCACAGCGAAGCCGCGCGTGTCGCGGGCGCATAGGTGCAGTTGGCCTGCCAGGCGCCAAAAGCCTGCTGCGTGGTGATCGGCGAAGGCTGGGCCGGGGCCTGCGGAGAAGCAGAGGCCCCTTTTGCGGGCGATGGCGCGGCAGACGGGGCCGGGACCGCTGCCGTTCCCGCAGCATGGGATACGCCCGTCAGGGAAGCAGAAAAAAGAAAAGCACAAGCCACGGCCCTGAACTGCATCAGTAACCTCCCGAACGGTCAGCCTGACCGGCGATGACCGGTCGGTCCTGTATTGAATGGAACGTCGCCTTTAAAACGACATATTTCGTCATTCATGGATACAGTTTGACATGGAAGGCAGCAACAGAAGAATTCATTCAACTAGCGGTTGAATAACGGCATACCTCATACATTTTATGTGGAAATATCCTGATACAACCAACAAATATGCACTGTATTCGTCTATACAATACATAATGTATAATAGTTATTTATTTTTGGTCTGAAATTTTCATTTCCAAAGACAGTCATCGTGGCAGCCAGACCGCAGCGCAGCTGCTCTCCGCTTTTTCTTGCCGATCTGCCCAAAATAAACTAAGTTTGTATGACCAAGTCAATGAGGGATGCCATGCGTGTCGTCAATATCCATGAAGCCAAGACCCACCTGTCCCGGCTGATCGATGCCGCCACAAAGGGTGAAAGCTTCATCATCGCCAGGGCCGGCAAGCCGGTTGTGCGGGTCAGCCCTGTCTGTGCCCCTGAGGAACAGCACAGGCAGCGTCTGGGCTTTCTGACTGGCAAAATCCAAGTCCCGGACGATTTTGATCATATGGGACACGAAGAGATCGGCGTGCTGTTCGACGGGCAGGCATGAGGCTTCTGCTCGATACCCACCTGCTCCTGTGGGCAGCCGGAAACCCGGGGAAACTCTCCGCCGATGCCCGGACATTCATGGAAGACCCTCTGAACATCCTGATGTTTAGCGCCGCAAGCCTGTGGGAAGTCACGATCAAGGCCGGGCTTGGCCGGGCAGACTTCCAGGTTGATCCGCATCTGTTGCGTCGTGGCCTCATCGAGAACGGGTATGAAGACCTCCCCGTCACCAGTCAGCATGCCGTGGCAGTTGGACAGCTTCCCGATATTCATCGCGACCCTTTTGACCGTATCCTTGTCGCCCAGGCCACGGTCGAAGGGCTCCTCCTCCTGACCCATGATCCACTCGTGCAGTCCTATCCAGGCCCCATCAGGGCCGTCTAAAAAGAGCAGCAGCACTCTCTTCTCCTTTCCTGTGACCGCTACCGGGAGCCTGGGCGGGTGGTGCTGCCAGACAGCATGTGGTATTTTGAAAGAGGCGCGTAGAAACGCCTTTTCCAAAAGGGCGGCCTCCTTGTCGGGTGGCCTGCCCAATACAACACCCGGACTATGTCCAGCGGTGAACAGGGAGACCTGTCTGCCGTAGTGGAAATAGGCAGGGCGTGCTTTTGCCCTTTTGGAACACGTTTCTACCCGCCCGACGCCAGGGCGGGCAGGAGGCGTGTGCCTGATTGCCCGCTTTCCCGGCTGTCGTCACAGGACAGGCGTGAAAAAAGGACGGACAGATGGCAGGTTCAGGAATAAAGCAGGCCCGTGACCTTGAGATCATGGATACAGACGCCATGACGGTAGCCCTCCTGCGCGAATACGGACTACCTGGCGCCAGGGAACGGGCGCGCCATCACGTTGGCCGGTGTGTCGAGGCTGGCCTTGTGGATGACGCCGCCTTCTGGATGCGCGTCAGCAACCAGCTCGAAAACCTGGCCTCCTCGGACTATGGTCCCGGAAACCTTTTCACGCCTTCGGGGCAGATCAGCCCGACTGCCACGCGACTTGGCTGATGCACCTCACCTTGCGTACCGACTACGCCTTCCGCGTGCTGATCCATCTGGCCCGCCATGGACACACACAGAACCGCATAACGGTCCGGCACATCGCCGAGCGGCACAATATCTCCCATAACCATCTCGTGAAGGTCGTCAACGACTTGTGCCATCATGATCTCCTGGTGGGAACCCGGGGGCGGAATGGTGGCGTCAGCCTGGCCCGCTCCCCGAAAGACATCAATGTCGGGCATGTCATCCGCCTCATGGAAACCGAAGGTGAAGTCATGACCGGCTGTGCGCCGCTTCAGGGCAGACCCTGCATCCTGGCAGATGCCTGCCGTCTCCGTCACCTGACCAGACAGGCAACCGATGCTTTTATGGCCATCCTCGACGGCATGAGCGTGCATGATCTCCTGTCCTGACAGGACGCTTATGACCCATCCGGCCGGACGGTCAGGACACAGGACTGGTCCACCTTCGTCTCGTTGGCCGTTTTCTGGCAGCCAGCGATCCGGTCCCGACTGGCGTCCACAAGCCGGTTGGCCCGGACCATATGCCGCAGGCTTTCGGGATTGTCGGCCTCCATCATCAACGCACCAGATTCCCACCGATCCTGTCCGCCCACGATAAAGGAGGCCACCCGCGTCCCTAGTGACGATGGTAGGAGATAGGTCAAGGCAGGCGAGAACCCGATCCCGACAGCCAGACAGGCCAGCCCGACCTTCAGCACCCACCAGTTCTGACGGTCCTGGGTACGGGCCTGTCCGACAATGTCGGTCAGTTGCTGCCGCTCCACCTGAACCGCACGGATCGCGGTATGAAAGGCGGCCTGCATGTCCTG
>NZ_QQBI01000081.1 GCF_004302915.1 Komagataeibacter xylinus
GATCCCCTTCCGGACACATGAAGGAGACATCCGATCATGGCGCGGCGCCGTCTTCTGACCCGTGAAGCTCTCGCCCGACATTACGAGCCTTCTGTCGATGATCGCGAGATCACGAGACATTTTACACTCAGCCAGGATGACTTCGATCTGATCGCAACCCGCCGCGGAGAAACCTCCCGATTGGGTTTTGCGATGGTCATGCTCTACATGCGCTGGCCGGGACGGGTGCTGGAATCTGGTGAAACACCACCGGCTCCCATTCTGTCATTTGTTGCGCGGCAGCTCGACCTGTCCCCTGGGCTCTGGTCCCATTACGGACGTCGTGACGAAACCCGTCGATCCCATCTGGCCCACCTGATGAAGCGTTATGGCTACCGAACCTTCGATCGGTCGGCATTTCATGACATGACCGGTTTCGCGATGCCAATTGCACATCATGTGACCCAGCCATCCCGCATGGCTGCGATCCTGATTGACGAGATGCGTCGCCGAAGCATTCTCCTGCCGTCGGTCACTGTCATTGAAGCCTTGGTGCGCCGTGCTCGCCAGCAGGCCGATCACCTTGTCCATGACGTCCTTGCAGGGGATCTGCCGCCGGAAACCCGTTGTCGTTTGGACAAAATGCTGGAGCGTCGTGGCGATCGCAGTGCCTCCTCGCTCTCGTGGCTGCGTAACCCGCCCCTGTCACCAGCCGCGCGCAATATCCTGCGATTGCTGGAACGCCTGGAGTATGTACGATCCCTGAACCTCGACAGTGCTCGCGCCACGACCATACCGCGTGTGGCCTTTGACCGTTTGAGCGAAGAAGCTGCCCGGATTACGCCCCAGCATCTGGCCGAGCTTCGGTCATCCCGTCGTTACGCCATTCTGGTGGCAGCCGGGGTCCGACTTGAGGAGGTTCTAACCGACGCGACCCTCACAATGATGGACAAACTCCTCGGAAGCATGATGCGCCGTGCCGAGCACCGGATCCGTGACAAAGCGATTGTCACCATGCGATCGTTGCAGGCCCAGCTTCGTCTGCTGACAACCTCCTGCCGTCATCTGATTGAGGCGCGTGATCAGGGTGTTGATTCACTGTCTGCCATTACGGGAATTGACTGGCCCCGCCTCCAGGACGCCATCGGCAGGGCTGAAACCCTGACAGCTCCAGAGACCATTGATCGCACGGCCGAACTGATCAACCGGCATCGCTCTCTTCGTCCTGCCATTGGTCCATTCCTGAACGCGTTCCAGTTTCAGGGTGGTCGCACGGTACAGGGATTACTGAAGGCGGTGCAGATCATTGGAGACCTCTATCGGACCGGTAAACGCCGCTTGCCTGACTCCTGTCCGATCCGTTTCATTCCGCCTTCCTGGCACAGCTTTGTCAGGCCAGAGGGAACAGTCATACGACAGGCTTACGAACTCTGTGTTCTGACCCAGCTGCGCGAGCGTCTGCGTGCCGGAGACATCTGGGTAACGGAAAGTCGCCAATACCGCGCATTCGACACCTACCTTCTTCCGGAAGCCACGTTTGCAGCGATGCGCGCGCAAGGACCGTTGCCTCTGGCGATCAATGCTACGGCTGACACGTTCCTTTCTCAACGGCGTGCAGTGCTGGAAACCGCGCTGAACCGGGTGACGGCTCTTGTCAGGAAGGGCGAGTTGTCACAGGTCCGGCTTGATGCAGATGGTCTTGTGATTTCGCCTCTGAAAGCAATTACACCCCCTGCTGTGGAAGAGTTGAGGCGGGCGGCTTACGACCGGCTGCCACGGATCAAGATTACTGATCTTCTGCTGGAAGTGGACCGCTGGATCAGCTTCACCGACTGCTTTACCCATCGCCGTTCCAGCCGTGTCGCGGATGACAAAAACGCCCTGCTGACGGTGATCCTGGCGGATGGGATTAATCTTGGTCTGACACGCATGGCCGACACCTGTCAGGGTGCCACCCTGCGCCAGTTGGCGCATCTGCATGACTGGCATATCAGCGAGGCCGGATACGCCGAAGCCCTTGGCCGTATGGTTGCAGCCCATCGTGGGCTGCCCCTGGCGTCACTCTGGGGAGACGGCACATCGTCCTCAAGTGATGGTCAATTGTTTCATGCAGGTGGCAGAGGCGCTGCGATCAGCGATATCAATGCGCGCAATGGCAGTGAACCGGGCGTCAGTTTCTACACCCACATCTCCGATCAGTATGATCCGTTTTCGACCCGGGTGATTGCTGCGACGGCCGGTGAAGCGCCCTATGTTCTGGATGGACTGCTTTATCATGCTAACGGACTTTCCATTGAAGAGCATTATACAGATACGGGTGGGGCATCGGATCATGTTTTCGGGCTGATGCCCTTCTTTGGTTATCGATTTGCGCCCAGGATACGGGATCTGAAAGAGCGGAAACTTCACCTTTTTCCGGGACAACACCCGGGCGAACTTCTGGGTGGGATGGCCGGTGACCTGATCAATACCAACCATATTGTGGAACACTGGGACGACTTGCTGCGTCTCGTCACATCTATTCGGAGTGGAACCGTGACCGCTTCGACCATGCTGCGCAAACTCGGATCTTACCCCCGTCAGAATGGTCTGGCTGTGGCTTTGCGCGAAGTCGGCCGGATCGAACGATCAATTTTTATGCTCGACTGGATACAGGATCTGGATTTGCGCAGACGAACCCAGGCTGGACTCAATAAGGGAGAAGCCCGGAATGCGCTGGCTCGGGCGCTCTTCTTCAATCAGCTTGGCGAACTGCGGGATCGGCGTTTTGAAAATCAGGCCTATCGGGCGTCAGGTCTGAACCTGCTGGTGGCAGCGGTCATCCTATGGAATACGCGCTATCTTCAGTCTGCCATCACGACGCTCGGTATTTCAGATGACCTGGCCCAGCATATCGCACCCCTCGGCTGGGAGCATATTTCTCTGACAGGCGACTATCGCTGGAATGTAGATGAGCAGCCCGAAGCTGGCGCGTTACGACCGCTTCGGGTACCTGCATCCCTACTTGTTGCGTGAACCTCAATGTGGCCAGTTCTACAGGTGTTCACTCCAAGCGTACGTAAAATACACTTTCGTGTCGTGATCCC
>NZ_QQBI01000082.1 GCF_004302915.1 Komagataeibacter xylinus
AATGGTCTGCATCCTATGAATCACATTTTTAAACCGATGGGTACCCCGTGAGTCAGGCCAAACAATGGTTGGTATAATCCGTATGCTCAGTCTTCATGTTGGGAATGCCGAACAGCAGTTCGGGCGCATGATCTTCCGAGACCCAGTCCCCTTCCATCGCAGCAATCTTGGCGGGCTGGTATTTGAGCGTGTTCAGGCCATGCGCGTCGCCAGCAAGGATCTGGAGGGGGGCTATGATCGCCGCCATCCACATGGCCATGGAGAACATGACCCGCACCGGCTCGCTGGAGATCTTTCCGGCCTTGCGGGCCCTGAGCATATGCCACGCCCCCGTGGCCCCCACGATGAAGGCAACCGACAGGAACGCCGCCAGACCCATATGCACCAGGCGGAACGGAAAGGACGGGTTGAAGATAATGGCCAGCCAGTCAGCGGGCATGAAGCGCCCGGTGGTCGGGTCAATGGTGTAACCACGCGGGGTCTGCATCCATGAATTGGAGGACAGGATCCATGTCATGGAAATCAGGGTGCCGACCGATACGCAGCATGTGGCTGCAAAATGCAGTTTGCGCCCCACTTTGTTCATGCCGAACAGCATGACGCCGAGGAAGCCTGCCTCGAGGAAAAAGGCGGTCATGACCTCATAGGACAGCAGCACGCCGGTAATCGGCCCGGCTTTTTTGGAAAAGATCGACCAGTTGGTGCCAAACTCATACGACATGACCAGTCCCGAGACGACGCCCATGCCAAAGACAATGGAGAATACCTTGATCCAGTACCGGTACAGGTCAAGGAATACGG
The DNA here is from genome assembly GCF_004302915.1 of Komagataeibacter xylinus. Classification (GTDB taxonomy): domain Bacteria; phylum Pseudomonadota; class Alphaproteobacteria; order Acetobacterales; family Acetobacteraceae; genus Komagataeibacter; species Komagataeibacter xylinus_C. The sequence continues at coordinate 802 of NZ_QQBI01000082.1, forward strand.
ATCGTCCGGTCCTGAGCCACAGCCCCTCCAGAACAGCCAGATAAGCCGCCAGCCCGATTGAAAAGGCCGGAAAAATGATATGGACGCCTACGGTAAAGGCGAACTGAAAGCGCGCCAGAAGGAGTGCTGGATCATGTGCGTACTGCATCGATACTTTCCAAAACTTATGACGAGAGAAAGAAATACAAATAAGTTCTCGGCATATCGGTTCCGTGCAATGAACTGGCCTGAAAGGCCGCTGCATGCCCCGGTGTCCCAGAAAACGTAGTAGATCAATCAGACGCATGGCGTCCAAGAGGGATTATACATAAGAGCCCGATCCGAAAGTTTTTCAAGCTGGAGGGTTCTAAAAACCCCCTGGTTTTGAGGTCTTCTGTATGATTCTATTTCTTCTGCGTTGATTGAGGGAATGGCGATATGAAGCAGTCTGGTTTCTTTGATGTTGAAGAGCGTCTTGCCCGGCTGAGTGGGCTTGGCGATCAGCTCGAAGCGTTTTCCCGGACTGTGGATTTTGAAGCGTTCCGTCCTGATCTGGACAAGGCCCTGGCGTATTCCGATGGAAGCAAGGGCGGACGACCGCCATTTGATCCTGTGCTGATGTTCAAGATCCTGGTGATCCAGACGCTCAACAATTTGTCTGATGAGCGGACGGAATATCTGATCAACGATCGCCTCTCCTTTATGCGTTTCCTTGGGCTGGGACTTTCAGATCGGGTGCCGGATGCCAAAACGGTCTGGCTGTGTCAAAAGCGTCTGACCCAGGCGGGTGCGATCGATGGGCTGTTCAACCGCTTTGATGCCACCCTGCGCAACGCCGGGTATTTGCCGATGTCAGGCCAGATCCTGGATGCCACGCTGGTAGCGGCTCCGAAGCAGCGGAACAGCAATGCAGAGAAAGCCGATCTTCGGGAAGGACGTATTCCTGAAGACTGGCAGGACAAACCCGCAAAGCTGTCGCACAAGGATCGTCATGCGCGATGGACACTGAAGTTCACGAAGGCGAAGCGGCAGGATGATGGAACCATGCCATCCAGCGATCTCGCCATCCCGTTCTTTGGCTATAAATCGCATGTTTCCATCGATCGGAAATACCGGTTCATCCGGAAATGGAAAACAACGCATGCCGCTGCCAGTGATGGCGCGCGATTGAGAGAGGGGCTTCTGGATAAAACCAATACGGCCTCAAGTGTCTGGGCCGACACGGCCTATCGCTCAAAAGCCAACGAAGACTTCATGGAAAAGCAGGGCTTTGTCTCCAAGGTTCATCGCAAAAAGCCGCATCTCAAGCCTATGCCCCGGCATATCCAGAAATCAAATGCTGGAAAGTCGGTCATCCGCTCGCGTGTCGAGCATGTCTTTGCCGATCAGAAGTCACAGACGGGGCTGTTTGTCCGGACTGTCGGTATCAGTCGAGCCACCATGAGGATCGGGCTCGCCAATATCGTCTACAATATGCGCCGCCTCCTCTTCCTCGAAAGATTGAACGCGAGCGCATAGCCATCCAGCGAGAGACAACTCCCAATCTGCTCAAAACGCAGACTGGACGCCATCGCAAAAACCGTCAATCAAATCGCCAAAACCCAGAAATTACCGGCCAAGCACATCAATCAAGGGTTCTTCGATCCCTCCACCTTGCGCGTCAACGGGCCGAGAAATGATTACTTTCTTATTCGTTCCCTGTTCATAGACACGAAGGCCAATCACTTTATCATGATAATATTCGGCAGGATACGCAATGTATGATACTGGGCAGGATACGGTTTCACTCTCACGTAGAGGGTGTTATGTACTTTCGTGCCTGATTGGTGCAGTAATGAATGATGATGCCTGCACGCAAACCGTATCCCTCTGATGTATCAGACGAAGAATGGTCTCTGGTCGTCCCGTATCTGGTCCTGATGCGCGAGGATGCGCAACAACGACATCACGCATTGCGCGAACTGTTCAATGGATTGCGTTACGTGATCCGTTACGGCATTGCCTGGCGCGCCATGCCGAATGACCTTCCACCTTGGTCGGCGGTCTACCAGCAATCCCGTCGCTGGATGGAGGCAGGTTGTTTTGACGCGTTGGTATCTGATCTGCGTGCCGTGCTGCGTATCGCTTCTGGCCGCAGGGCGGAGCCAACGGCCGCCATTCTCGACAGCCGGACATTACGTTCGACGCGGAAATCTCACAGAAGGGTTGTACATCGGGTTAGATTATGAAAAAGTCTGTTTTGCACAAAAGAAATTT
>NZ_QQBI01000083.1 GCF_004302915.1 Komagataeibacter xylinus
AATTTCTTTTGTGCAAAACAGACTTTTTCATAATCTAACCCGATGTACAACCCTTCTGTGAGATTTCCGCGTCGACTGTCAGGCGCTATTTTTACGCCTGGCGTGGTGCCGGAGTGTTCGAAGTCATGAATACGGTGCTGGTCATGAGCCTGCGCGAGATCGAGGGGCGTGAAGCCTCTCCGAGCGCGGGCGTGATTGACAGCCAGTCGGTGAAAACCACGGAAAGTGGCGGGCTTTCGGGCTATGACGCGGGGAAGAAGGTCAAGGGCCGCAAGCGCCATATTGTGACGGATACCTGCGGCTTCCTGATCTTTCTCCTCGTTCATGCCGCCGACATCCAGGACCGTGATGGGGCCGTTGATGTCCTGGCAGCGATACGCAGGCGCTTTCCCTGGCTGCGCCACATCTTCGCTGATGGCGGCTATGCTGGCGACAAATTGCGATCCGCGCTCGCCTCCATGGGAAAATGGACCCTCGAAATCATCAGGCGGTCCGATACGGCGAAGGGATTTCAGATCCTGCCGCGCCGCTGGGTGGTTGAACGGACATTCGCATGGCTGGGACGGTGCAGGCGGCTCGCCAAAGACTGGGAACAATCCATTGCGTCCTCAACCGCATGGACTTTGATCGCCTCAATCCGCATGCTGACCCGCAGAACCGCAAGGCATTGTCACGGTTGAAGAACTTTCGGATCGGGCTCTAAGAGTTGAAGAGCCTTCTGCTCATCGAGGTAGGGAGGAGCATCAGCTCTGACCCAGTTTGCATATGCCGGTAGCCAGTCAGACATTTTCGTCGGTTGGTTATCTACGATATTGTAGATGCCGCTTGGCGCTGTAAGGGCTGCCACCGTTGCCTGTGCAGCATCCTCTACATGGATGAAGGAAAATGTGCTGCTCCCCTTGCCGATCAGAGAAACTTCCCCCTTGAGAAGATGGCGACTGAATGCACCGTCGGACCAGTACCATGTCCCGGGACCGTAGAAGAACCCATAGCGCAGCCCGATACCTTCCATTTCCTGCGCGCTTGAAACCCTCTGTTCCAACGCGGCATACATACGGGCACTGTCACCGATCGTCCCTGGAGCGTTGATCCTCAAGGGCGCAGCTTCCGTTGCAAGTCCATTTCCACCATCCAGATAAAACCCGGATAACTGCTGGACATAACGTTTTACTTGGAAAGTCTTGGCTGCCTCGAAAAGATTACCACCACCGTCCAGCCGCAGTCGGCGATCAGCAGGCAGGCGCTGTGGCAGGTCGAAAGGACTGGACGGCAGGGAAGTCAGCTGGTCAATTACCACGTCCGGGCGGATCTTCTCAACGAGTTCGAAAATATTGGTTCGATTAAGTGCATCACCATTCACAGGATGAGCACCGAGCCTTTCGATCGTTTTCAGACTCTCGGGACGATGGGCCAGCCCCCAGACCTCATGCCCGGAATTCCGCAGAATCCTGATCAGCGGACGGCCCAATGCACCGCTGGCTCCAGCCACTAGAACCTTCATGATAATTCGATATCCTTTTGATCACTTCGCGGGAAAGACAAATGGAGCTGCTTTATCTTTGACGAAAAACGCAAGGAAACGCGCTGGCGCTGTCTGACTGGCATTACGCCCAACGAGATGGACCTCGTCTGGTCCCTCAAAGAAGCTCTGTCCTTCTTTCAGCGTTACGGGCGCGTCACCTTTGACCTGCATGGTGATGCTTCCCTTCAGGACATAGACAAAAACGGAAGCATTATGTCTGTGGATTGGATCCGAGCCTCCGGGGGCGTAATCGACCGTCAGCATGGCCCCCTCTTTGCCGGGAATACCCGAAAGATCATGGGCTAGCAGAGGCGTGACTTTGGTCTCAGCATGAAGAGACTAGGGCCAGAACCCTGCAGCCACGGCAGCAAGAGCAATAAACTTGCGCATTTTCAATATTCCAATTGGTAAAAGCTTTGTGGTGGTCAGGATATGTTCAACCGTTTCCGTTGTCTGACTTTGCTGGTACGGCGGGTCTGGATACGCTCGTCGAACCACGACTGCGCCTCTCCGAGAAAGGGAGAAGGAGCCTTATCCCGCACGGAGCGTACCAGATCGGCCAGCGAAATCTGCGCCAGTTCCCGACGCATGGCCTGCTCAGCTCGCAGCATGACACCATGAATTTCGCAAACACCCTGCGTTGCCCATTCGGGCGGCCGCTGATCGAAGAGAGCGCAGCGACCGCGGATTTCCTGACAGCTGAAAAGGTCCTTTGGACCCTCAACTGCATCCACCACCGCCAGAACGCTGATCTCCTCAGCCGTTCTGCCCAGTTTGTACCCTCCTCTCAAGCCCTCCACCGCGGTGAGCAGGCCCGCCTTTTCAAGCTTGGGAAGCAGCTTGGCGATAAACGCCGCTGGAATGTCCTGCAGTTCTGCCAAATCGAGACTGCTGACAGGTTCGGGATTATCGACCAGCCAGAGCAGGCTGTGCAGGATATATTCGGTTCTTGCGCCATAAAGTGCCATACGCGGACCCTATAGGTCTGCGTTTTGAATCGCAAGACGCTGTACTGGTCATTCTGACCTTGCAGCCACCTCGAATGTAAATGCTGAAATGTCCCTTTCTGAAAGAAGCGGCGACTAAGCCGACGTTCCGCTTCCCTGAAGGGTTTCGGGCGCCGCGAGGCGTACGAAAGTCTGGGAAGACCGAACCCGCGACACCGGGACTCGGTTATGGGGAATTTGCAATTGGCGCCGCCCCGGGGGAGAGGCTGAGCCAGAGCATACAGGTGCGTTTGTGGAACTGGAACGGGTTTTTGTGACCGGATCTGCATGACGCGATGACAGAACTGGCAGTGTAGGCAGCGATTTTCCCGGGTTTTCCAGTGATGCGTACAGGAGATACGGTTTGTCGGAGCGATGCCACTCCGATATCGGGATCGGTCATGCTGTAATCTCTGCGGGCTGTCATGGTGATCCCCCGGTCGGAGAGGTGATGTTGTGGACGGCCCCCGCACGAAATGTGCGAGGATGAAATCGTCACCGTCTACAACGCATGGAGCCAC
>NZ_QQBI01000084.1 GCF_004302915.1 Komagataeibacter xylinus
GTAAGCATCCGGCGGGAGACGCGGGCGTATTCAGGCGGCGATGGTATTGTGGACCTGCTGGTGGGCTTTCCAGTGCCAGGGCAGGAGTTCATGGAGGCGTGGATTGGGGATGTCATTGATCCGTGCCAGGACATCAGCGAGCCATGCATGGGGATCGACATCGTTCAGGCGCGCGGTGACGATCAGGGAATACATGGCGGCGGCGCGCTCTCCGCCACGATCGGACCCGGCGAACAACCAGGCTTTCCTGCCCAGGGCGATGCCGCGCAGGGCGCGTTCTGCTGCATTGTTTGAGAGGCAGATCCGGCCGTCAGTGAGGAATCGTGTGAATGTATCGGCACGTCTGAGAAAATAGTTCATGGCGTGGGCAACGGGATTTTTTGTCGACATGCGCCGGCAACACTCCCGCATCCAGTCGAACAGATCGTCGACCAGAGGGGCTATGTCTGTTTGACGGACTGCCAGCCGATGTTCTGGGGGCGTACCGTTGATGGTGCGCTCGGCTTGGAATATGGCGTCGATCCTGCCTACTGCCTCTATGGCGAGGGGCGCCTTGTCCCTCTCGGCGATTTTGAACAGTCCCCTGCGTCCATGCGCCCAGCATCCGGCGGAGACAACCGGCGCGGGTTGGCGTCCCGGTTTCGCCAGAGTATTATAACCCGCATAGGCGTCTGACTGCAGAATGCCGGTCCAGCCGGTGAGATGGTCCGTGGGATGTTCGCCCTTGCGGTCCCGGGAATACCGGAACCAGACGGCTGGCGGTGCTGGCCCACCAAATGGACCATCATCACGCACATAATTCCACAATCGTCCGGTGACTGTCCGGCCTTTCGCCAGAACCGGCACGGTGGTGTCGTCCGCGTGCAGGCGTTGTGCCGCCAGCACATGCGCCCGGATCAGCGTAGTCAGGGGGGCCAGCGTCGCGGTGCAGGCTCCCACCCAGTCGGCCAGCGTTGATGTGTCGAGATCGATCCCTTCGCGGGCAAAGGCATCGCTCTGGCGGTTCAGCGGCAGATGCTGCAGGAACTTGTCGCACAGGATGGTCGACAGCAGCCATGGGCCGGCGCGTCCGCGCGCGATCGGATGGAAGGGGGCGGGTGGCTGGGTGATGCTCTCGCAGTCCCGGCAGGTGAACTTCTCCCGCACCGTCTGTATGACCTTGAACTGGCGCGGGATCACCTCCAGCGTCTCGGTGACGCTCTCCCCCAGTTTGCTCAGACGATCGCTGCCACAGCACGGACACTGTGTCGGTGCGGGGATGACGACCCGCTCGCGCGGCAGATCGGCACGCAGGGGCTGGCGCCCCCGGTTGCTCCTGGGTGCTGTCGCACGGACGGCGGGATCCGCCGCATTTTCGGGCGCGTCCTCGGCGAGTGTCGTCTCCAGCTCTTCCAATTCGAGTTCGAGCTGGGCCAGCAGGCGGCGCCCCCGCTCCGACGAGGCGCCGAAACGGTCCTGGCGCATCCGCGCGATAAGATGTTTGAGATGGGCAATCTGCGCTTCGGCGCTGGCCGCACGGGCTTCCGCGACCTCGGCACGCGCCTCGGCAGCGGCAAGTGCCGCGCGCAAGGCGATGATGTCGTCCGTGTCTCCCGTCATGAAGGCAGTTGATCACATGGGCGCTCAAAAGGGTACCAGTATATGCTGACCTGGCGCGGTTTTTATTATCCCGCCAGTTCAGGTCTCCATGTTTTCTGCGGATTGCGCCAGTCCACACCCTCCAGCAGACAAGTCAATTGTGACGGGGAGAGATGGATCGCTCCGTCCTTTGCCGAAGGCCACAAGAAATGCCCGCGCTCGATCCGCTTCGCATATAAGGAAAGGCCGATCCCATCGTGCCAGATCAGTTTCACCAGGTCGCCGCGTCGGCCCCTGAAGGCATAGACGTCACCCGCGAAAGGGTCACGACCCAGTGCTTCCTGGACCTTCAACGCCAGCCCGGGCATCCCCAGGCGCATATCGGTTACACCGGCCGCCAGCCATATCCTCAGCGTGGAAGGAAGCGGGATCATGATCGTAGTGCGCCCACAATCTCACGCAGACGATCAGCGGACAGCCCTGCGTCGAACTCCAGCCGCACACCGTCCGGAAAGACCAGGCTGACGGCTTGGCCGGACAGCGTTCCCTGTTCTCTCCGACGCTCCGATGGCTGCGGCTCGGGGGCCGGGGCTACCATGACAGGTATGAACGATGTCCCGCCTTTGGCCTGCGCTTTGGCCCGAGCCTCTCGCCGCCAGCGAAACACCAGACTGGGATGGATCCCATACTGTGCAGCCACCTCCCTTATGGGGCGTCGGCTCTCGTAGGACGCGATGACCACTCGCGCGCGAAATTCAGGGGCGTGCCAGCGGCGGCGATCCGAAACGATCTCGATCCGCGAGGCGTCCGCCAGCCTGTCCCGCTCATCGGTCTCTCTACCGCTCCTTTGGAGCCTCTCTGCGGTACTACCTGCGACACTCGCAGGTAGTACCGCGTCCCTATCTCTTAAATCGTTCATGCTTCATAGCTGAACCAGGCCAGAAGTATTCAGCAAGGCGTCAGTCGCCGGGAGCTTACGCT
>NZ_QQBI01000085.1 GCF_004302915.1 Komagataeibacter xylinus
GTAACCGGCCGTTTGAGGCCGCCTTATGATTGAGGATTGTGACTGGTAACTTACCGTCGTTAACGACGTCGTTATTGACGTCATTTGAGAGGTAAGAATGACCCAGGAAATCCTGATTGGCGTTGAACGCCGCCGCCGCTGGTCGGATGAACGGAAGCTGGCGATACTGGCTGAAGTTGGTGTGGATGGAGCAAGTGTATCGGATGTGGCACGTCGACATGACCTGACCCGCCAACATCTTTACCAATGGCGGACGTCATTCCGTCAAAGACTATCTTCCCCAGATCAGTCTGTGGCGTTTGTTCCTGTTGCTTCAGTGACGACACCTGCTGTGGCATCTGGCGGTGATCCTGACGAACTGGCCATAGTGCTGCGCAATGGCCGTAGTATCAGGGTGACGGGACATCCTGCCGAAGATCTTCTGGCCCGGGTCATCCGGATTGCGGAGACGGCATGATTGGCGTGGGCAACGGCGTGCGTGTCTATCTGGCCTGCGGGGTGACCGATATGCGCAAGGGCATATCGGGTCTGGCAGCACTGGCACAGGACGTGCTGCGTCAGAACCCGACATCAGGGGCGCTCTTTGCCTTTCGTGGTCGCCGTGGGGACAGGATCAAGCTTCTGATGTGGGACGGTCAGGGGTTCTGTCTTTATTACAAGGTGCTTGAGAAGGGACGTTTTCCATGGCCGTCTCCGGCAGAGGGCGTTGCACGCCTGACGACAGCACAGATGGCCATGCTGTGGGAAGGCATGGAGTGGAGACGCCCTTCCTGGTCTGCACCACCGTCTCGCGTGGCCTGATTTTTATGGCGTGAGAGTGCAGAACATTTTGAATTTTCTTAGGTTTTCTGCTATTTTTTCATAATGACGTCTGCACCTGCGGTCCTGCCTGATGATCCGGATACCCTGAGGGAAATGATTGTTTCCCTGCAGACCGAAGTGGCTCGGCTTTCTGCGTCAGCCCGTGCGTATGAAGCTCTTGTCCAGTCTCTCAAAATCCGGATCGCACGTCTTCAGAAACAGAAATTCGGGGCCAGTTCAGAAAAGATAGACCGTGAGATTGAACAACTCGAACTGCTCCTTGAAGATGTAAAAATCGCCATCGCGGCAGCCGATCCTTCTCCTGATATCAGGGAGCATGATGTCAGCGATGATGCACTCTCTCCCCCACGGCAGCGTGGCAAACCAAAGGTTTCTGACACGACACCACGGGAGCGTATTGTTCTCGACCCAGGTGAGGCCTGTCCTGCCTGTGGCGGTCCCCTGCGTCTTGTAGGCGAAGATGTCACCGAAATACTGGACTTTATTGCGGCAAAACTGAAAGTTGTCGAAACGGCACGGCTGAAGAAATCCTGCCGTCACTGCGAAACACTGGTGCAGCCTGAAGCACCGTCGCGCCCTGTCCCACGGGGGATGGCTGGCACCGGGCTTTTAGCCCATATCCTGGTCTCGAAATTCGATGACCACATTCCGCTTTATCGTCAGAATGAGATCTTTGCCCGTCAGGGTGTGGACATTCCCCGTTCAACCCTGATCGACTGGTGTGGTCAGGCCGTTGCCGTTCTGCGTCCTCTGACAGATCTGATCCGTCAGGATGTCGTAAAGGCAGACCTGCTACATGCTGATGATACACCCATCCAGGTTCTTGACCCCCGTCTGCGTCAGGCTGGCAAACCCCGGGGCGTGAAGGAAGGGCGGATCTGGAGCTATCTGCGCGATCCCCGCCCATGGGGAGGGAGTGATCCGCCCGCCGTGGCCTACTGGTTCTCTCCCGATCGCAAGGGGATCAATCCCCAGACCCATCTGGCACAGTTCCGGGGCATTCTGCAGGCTGACGCCTACGCCGGGTTCAGGGATCTGTATAAACCAGACGCAACAGGAACCGTGCACGTGCGCGAAGCGGCCTGCTGGGCTCATCTCCGCCGGGCCTTCCATGATGTCTGGAAGGGCAGTGATTCGACAATCGCAAGGGAAGCACTTGAACAGATCGGAGAGCTCTACGATATCGAGCGCCAGATCACCGGACACCCGGCCCCGTATCGTCTGGCTGTCCGACAGGAACAAAGCCGCCCCCGTGTCACAGCATTCCACGCATGGTGCGAAACACAGCTTGCCCGTATCCCTGGAAAGGGGGAACTGGCAAAAGCGATCCGTTATGCGTTCAACCGGTGGAAGGCCTTTACCCTGTTCCTCGAAGATGGTCGTGTCGCCATCGACAACAATCCTGCCGAACGCGCCATACGGCCCGTATGCGTGGGGCGAAAAAATTATCTCTTTGCCGGATCCGACACCGGGGGCGACAACATCGCTGATGCCATGACGCTTATCGAAAGCGCAAAACTCTCCCGGCTTAATCCGCACGATTACCTCGCCGACGTCCTGGCCCGTATCAACGAGCACAAGATCAACCGGCTCCACGAACTGTTGCCATGGAACTGGAAACCCGTGAATACACTGCACAGACAGGCCGCATAATCAAGGCGGCCCAGAGCGGCCGGTTAC
>NZ_QQBI01000086.1 GCF_004302915.1 Komagataeibacter xylinus
GCGTGATCGTCATGGGGGCATGCCCCCATGACGATCACGCGGCACATTTATCCCTGCTGATGCCAAAGGAAGGGCGAGCAGGTGATAGGACTCAGGGAGGTCGTTTTGATCCAGGAACTCAAAAGACAGGGGCTCAGCATCAGCGCCATCGCGCGCCAGACAGGGCTCGATCGCAAGACAGTGAAGAAGTATCTGGCCAATGGGCTGGAGGCTCCAGCCTATGCACCGCGTAAACCGGTGGCCAGCGCAGCAGAACCTTATCGAACCTATCTGTTGGAGCGGATGGCAAGTTATCCCGGACTTTCATCGCGCAGGCTGCATCGTGAAATTCGCGACATGGGATATGACGGTGCCTATTCATCGCTGACGGAATATCTCCGGCAAATCCGCCCCCCGCTGCCCAGGCCTTATGAGCGGCGCTTCGAGACCGGAGCCGGCGTTCAGGCGCAGGTCGATTTTGCGGAATTCCAGACAGTCTTCACCAGCGAGCCAGGCATCGTGCGCAAGGTCTGGTTGTTCAGCATGGTGCTGGGGCACAGTCGCTGGCTGTGGGGACGTTTCTGCCCGAACCAGGGTCTGGAAACAGTGATGCGTTGCCACATCGCCGCCTTCGAGGCGATGGCGGGCTGCTGCACGGAAATTCTCTACGATCGCATGAAGACCGCTGTCATCGGTGAGGATGATGCGGGCGTGGTGACCTACAATGCCTCGCTGGTGGCGCTTCTGGCCCATTATGGCAGCGCCCCCAGAGCCTGCCAGCCCTATCGCGCCAAGACCAAGGGCAAGGTCGAGCGACCCTTCCGCTACATCCGTCAGGACTTCTTCCTTGGCCGCAGCTTCCATGATCTCGATGACCTCAACGCCCAGTTCGACGTCTGGCGCGCGGATATCGCCAACGCGCGGGCACATGCCACCACCGGGCGGATCGTGCAGGAGCATTTTGCACAGGAGCAGCCCCATCTGCATCCATTACCTGCCCTGCGCTACGATGCTGTTCTGAGCGTCGAGCGGCGGATCAGCCGCGAGGGGATGGTGGCGGTGGCCGGCAATTATTACAGTGTGCCTGACACTGCCCGCCGTCGCGTGGTCGAGATCCAGCACCATACACATGAAGTCCTGATCTTCGAGGAAGGGAAACTCATCGCCCGGCATCCCGTGCTGGAAGGCAAAAACCGTAAGCGGATCGAGCCAGGCCACCGCAAGGCCCCACCGGTTCAACGCGCCGAGATGTTGCCGACGACACCGGCGGTGCCGATCCTCCCGCGTCCTCTGGCTTTCTACGGCGCGGTGGGTGAACGCCTGGCCAGCATCAATGCCAAAGGGACCGCATGATGTCTGTCACCGAACGCATCCGACAAAGCCTGCTGGCTCTCCATATGGCACGCGCCCTCGAAACGCTTGATCACACGCTGGGCAGGCTGGAAAAGGGCGAGATCAGCGCCATCGAGGCCATCGACGATCTGCTGGCCGAAGAACTGAACCTGCGCGAGGGACGGCGCATCAGCGTAGCACTGCGCACCGCCCGCCTCATGCCGATCAAAACTATCGAGAGCTTCGACTTCTCATTCCAGCCTTCACTCGACAGGCATCGCATCACCGCGCTGGCCCAGCTCGAGTTCATCAATCGGGCCGAGGTGTTGCATTTTCTGGGCCCGCCAGGCACCGGAAAATCCCATCTGGCCACAGCCATCGGCGTGGCCGCCGTCAGGGCCGGACGCAGCGTCTATCGCTGCTCTCTGGCAGAACTGCTCGAGGCGCTCACCAGAGCCGAACGCGAGGGGCGTCTGGCCGAGAAAATTCGCTTCTACACGCGGGCTTCGCTGCTGATCGTCGATGAAATTGGCTACCTGCCAATCACGCCAGGTGGTGCCAACCTCTTCTTCCAGCTGGTCAATGCCCGCTACGAAAAGGGAGCGATGATCCTGACCTCCAATCGCGGTTTTGCCGAGTGGGGCGAGGTCTTCGGCGACCCGGTCGTCGCCACCGCGCTGCTCGACCGGCTACTTCACCATGCTGTCGTCGTCCACATCGAAGGCGCCAGCTATCGCCTGCGCCAGCATGCCGATCTGATCCCCGAGCATACACGGGCCCACGCCAATCTGATGCCACCGGCAGCGCCAAAGCGCCGCGGTAGGCCCCCAAAGCATGGAGCTATCGATCACCTCAATGGCTGATCACCATATCCGTGCTGGGGAATTTTCCGACAGCACATGTGGGGAATTTTGAAACAGCATTTACA
>NZ_QQBI01000087.1 GCF_004302915.1 Komagataeibacter xylinus
AAATTTCTTTTGTGCAAAACAGACTTTTTCATAATCTAACCCGATGTACAACCCTTCTGTGAGATTTCCGCGTCGACTCCATTGCAGTCAGGATCTGCCAAAGATAACGCCGCTTCATTATTTCTGATGCCAGATAATCGGGAACCGAGCACGCTCGAACAAAACTTCGTTTTCTTGCGAATGCGCCGCTAATATCCGCATGGCACCGCACGGCATCTTTCGCGTGCGTCCAGTCCTGACCATGCTTGTGCTGAACGGGGTCAACCGACCGGACGGGATATGCCATGCGCGCGCCGAAGCAAAAATTGCGGATCACGGTGGTGCCACCCAAGGCACCACCTGCTGGCGTGTCGGCAAACAATGTCGCGCTCCTGCTCGCCTGCCTGATCGGACGGAAAATTGCCCGCGAACAGGCCGCACTGGCGGCTGTACAGAACCCTGATCTTCCCCCTGCCCGCTCACCTTCCACCTGACTTTCTTCTTCTCTTTTTCGTACAAATGTATTACGTTTGTACTGAAAACAGGGAGGTAGCTATGTCCGCCGTGACGTTCCGCGTCGATGACGCTCTCAAATCTGCCGCCGTCGCAAAACTCTCCGCGCACGGCCTGTCTCTCTCGGACGTACTGCGCGATACGCTGGCCTATATCGCCGAGACCGGCCAACCGCCGGTAAAGCGACGGCTTGTGACCGATGAAGATGCAAGGCTGATCGAAGTCGTCCGCGAACGCCTCGCCGATCCCGCCCCCCGCCACCGCATGACGCTGGCGGAACTCAAGGCCCGCCATCCCGATGACTGAATACGCGATCGAATTCGATGATCGTGCACTTCGGGAGTGGGACGGGCTGGACGGGAGCATTCGCAGGAAATTCGAGAAAAAGCTCGAAAAACTGGTTCTGAACCCGCATTCTCCCGGCAATGAACTGCACGGCGATCTCGCCGGATTCTACAAGATCAAGCTGCGACGGGACGGCTATCGCCTCGTCTATCAGGTCGTGGAACAGCGGATCGTCATCTTCGTCATCGCGGTGGGACGCCGCGAGGATAATGAAATCTACACGGCGGCAACCAAGCGCGTCCCGGAGACGCCAGCCGATCGGACAAAGCCGTCCAGCGGTAAAAGTCGTAAAAGGTAAGATTTATGCGAATAATACCTATACAGGTATTGCGTGGCGAAATCTTATATCTCTTTGAAATATAATGCTGATTGGCTATGCACGTGTAAGCACGGACGAACAAAACCTAGACGTGCAATTGGAGCATCTATGCAAGGTTGGGTGCGATTACATCTTTAAGGAAAAAGTTTCTGGTGCGGAGCGACAACGCCCAGAACTTAATCGGTTATTGAGAAAAGTCCGGCGGGGAGACGTGGTAATTGTCCATAGACTTGACCGCTTGGCACGGTCGACAAAACACCTTCTGAAAATTACGGAGTACCTCCAAAAGAAACAGACCGGATTTCGTTCCCTTTCTGAACCATGGGCGGATACGACGTCTCCAGCAGGACGGATGATCCTGACCGTATTTGCTGGCATAGCGGAGTTTGAGCGAGCCCAAATCAGAGAACGTACTGCAGCGGGTCGTGAGCTTGCGCGTGCACGAGGCGTTCATATGGGACGCCCCACAAAGCTGGCGCAGGCGGAAACGGCTTTAGCCTGCCAGATGGTGACCGAAGATGGGTTTTCGGTTGCGCAGGTAGCCGAAAAATTTGGGGTACACAAAGCCACGATCTACCGAATGCTGGTTAAAACCCAACATGTAAGGTCGTAAAAAACAAAAAATGGGACAAAAAATGTTTTGTAAATAATTATACCGATAACAAAATAAATGTCATGTTCGGAAATAAATATTTATATAATTTAAATATGTTTATTTTATAATTTCTATGAATATTTATGGTAATACACGCCTGTCCGTTCATGAACGGACAGGCGTGTATCCGGTATAGATAATATTGTATACTGGCGGGTTATCAACAACACATGCAGTCGGGGGTTCAGGGGCCGTGCGGCAACGAAACTGGGAGCAGCTATCATGGTGCCGAGCAGATTACGATTGCAATTGTGAGTGCTGGTTGTAATCTCCCCAAATGTGCTGGTTGAAAATTCCCCAGTTTGAGAACTGTGCGTGATCGTCA
>NZ_QQBI01000088.1 GCF_004302915.1 Komagataeibacter xylinus
TCAGAAGGGCGGCATAACAACAATCGGGTATAGCTTATCAAGCCCGCAAAACTGTCCGAACGGACGGGACCACCTCAGTGACATAGGCGCCAGCACCAACGGGCTGACATTCACATCACACGAACATATCAGGATCTGCGGTCAGTATATCCGATTTTATGAGCGATAATAGCAAGAGATCCTTGCAGGCATCTGAGAGTATTCCAAAGTGACCTTTTCACCCCCGATCGCAGGAAATGTTGGTTTCCCGCCATTCCTCGCATGTCACCTACCCAGAGGTGGAACACCGGTTTTTTTGACTAGCCAGATCGGGTTTAAGATCAAGGATGGCTTACTGGTATGCCAAGCATGCCCTACAGACTCTAAAATTCATTTGCCAATATGTCTGCTCATCTCATGAGTGGAGCTTTGGCATATGAGCGATCTTGTAACCTACCTGACCATGGACGGTCAGACTTACATTGCATCTCAGGTCGAAATTGCCTTTGAAAACAACCATGGCGGATCGTGTCCCGATTATGTGGCGCTTGATTTCAGAAATCGCCATGTCGTGGTGGTGGAAGAGACAGAAGCATGGAACATCCAGCCGTTATGCAACCGCATCCATGAACGAGATACGCGCTGGTTTACGCCTCTGGCTGCTTTCATGCTTGAGAAGGGTATTGTCAGTCCGGATTGGGGAATGCGTGTGCTCGGCATCGTCCGACCAGACCGTATTGAGGCATTCAATAAAGCATTCGCGCAGGATGGTGACGTCTCGTTCATATCGATTGAAGAGTGCATCTTCCCTTGGAAATACTGGAATCTCCGCAAGGACGGAGGATTACCAGGAGGGGAAAAGGGTATATATAAAGGCCGAAGCGTCAGTGCATGGGCTTCCAAAGTCAATCAGGGTGAATAGCGCCTGATCTGCCATTCCACAGATCCGGTCCTTCCCGACCTTGCTGGACGGCAATCTCCCGTAGCAAAGCTGTTGTTTCCTATAATCGGTGTGCAAAATCGCATATCGACAGCCTCGCACACTCAACCATGACGGGAGAACGCCGCCCCCATGTATTACGGCAAGAACGCCTTTTCGCTGCTCCTACGCTACACACTGGCCCACGAGATCGAGGAATGGGGCTGGGAGATCGGGGACCATACGTATGGCGCCAAGGGTTCTCCCATCATCATAGAGGCCGAATACGCCGGCCTGAAGATCGGGAAATACTGCTCGATCGCCCGCGAGGTGCTGATGATCCTGGGCAACCACCGCACGGACACGATCACCACCTACCCGTTCAAGAACCAGTGCAATTTCTGGCCGGAAGCAGCTGACGCATCCGATGACCATTCCACCAAGGGGGATATTGTCATCGGCAATGATGTCTGGATCGGCGCGCGGGCCAACATCATGTCGGGCGTCACCATAGGGTCAGGAGCGATCATCGCCACGGCGGCCGTGGTGACGAAGGACGTACCGCCTTATGCCATCGTGGGCGGCAACCCGGCCCGGGTCATCAAATACCGCTTCCCTGAGAGAACCATCGAACGGCTGCTGGCACTGGCATGGTGGGACTGTGAGTGCTGGTTGTAATCTCCCCAAATGTGCTGGTTGAAAATTCCCCAGTTTGAGAACTGTGCGTGATCGTCAT
>NZ_QQBI01000089.1 GCF_004302915.1 Komagataeibacter xylinus
TACAGGTCACTCATCTTCAGTCTCCTCACAGAGGCTGAATCAGATTTCCGCAATCATATCAATGGGTCCTGAGCCTAAGTGTTTAGTCCCGGGATTTGATGGGTTGGGTTGATGATGAATCGATCTGGTTCTGAAGTCCATATTTTGCAGATGTATTCATAGGGCGTGAGACCGTTGAGGGTTTTGAGCCTTCGCCCGAAATTATAGGCTGCCATGAAGTCATTGAGGTGCGTCCTCAACTGCTCATGGCTGTCGTAATGAAAGCGTTTGACAGTTGCTTCCTTGATCGTCCGGTTCATTCGCTCGACCTGACCATTGGTCCAGGGGTGATTGGGTTTTGTCAGGCGATGCTCGATCCCGTTAGCCTCGCAGATCATGTCGAAACGCATGGAACGTGACCATGCGGTGCCCCGGTTACGGGGCTGTTCGGCGAACTGGATGCCGTTGTCCGTCAGGATGGTATGAACCTGATAAGGGACGATGCGCAGAAGATATTCGAGAAATTCCCAGGCCGTTCGTCTGTTGGCTTTGTCCACAAGCTGCGTCACTGCAAACTTGCTCGTGCGGTCTATGGCGACGAAAAGATAAAGCTTTCCTTCGGCAGTCTGAACTTCGGCAATATCGAGGTGAAAGAACCCGATCGGATAACGCTTGAAGTGCTGCCGTTTTGGCTTGTCTCCTTCGACATCAGGCAGACGTGAAATCCCGTGACGCTGAAGACAGCGATGCAGCGCTGAGCGTGTCAGATGCGGAATGGTGGCCTGCAACGCATAAAGGCAATCGTCCAACGGCAGTAAGGTATGCCGACGAAAGGCCACGATCATCGCTTCGTCAGTCTCGGACAAAACCGTTGAACGCGGTTCTTTGGGCCCTGTCTTCTGATCCTCGACAGTCTGACGCTTCCGCCATTTTGCAACTGTTTTCGGGTTGATCCCGAACTCCCTGCTCAGCGCCGCGAGCGAAGCCTGCGATCGCTGTATTGCTGCTCGCACGGCGTGCGTGCTCGTGGCGCTGCCATGACGTATCTGTCCCATAATGCTTCCTTCCACTCGCGTGAAAATACCACACCATCAAATCCCGGGACTAAACACCTAAGCTCTCGGATGGACTTTACTATTCTATGTAAAACGGGAGAAACCAATGAAATGTCTTATATTGGTAGCCAGCCTGCCTCTGACGCTGACTTGCGCTCAGGCACAGACGCTCTCCAATGCCTATCCCAGTTGCGATCTTACGCAACAGCGTTCGCTCACCGAGAAAATCGGGGGGTCAATCAAAGACCCGGATCAGGCCCATATTTCAATGCGTGCCAACATTTTGGAAGCCGATATCGGGAACGCACGCAAAGCCCGACGGATCAGCCAGGACGCAGCCAATCAATTGTGGCAAAGCGTCGAGCAGGTGCACAGTGACGCAAATATGCATGTCCAGAAAAGCGAACGCCTGGACGCGGCGGAATGGGCCTCTTATGACCGTACACTCGACGCGAATTTCTCACACTTGAGGAAATTTTGGGTTATTTTGTAGAATTCAGTCATCCCACAGGAGCCCGAT
>NZ_QQBI01000008.1 GCF_004302915.1 Komagataeibacter xylinus
GAAAACCGCGGCATCCTTCCTCTCCGTCATCCTCATCGCGGCTACAGCAGAATATATCAAGGCCTAACAGGCCCTAGAGGGTGTTATGTACTTTCGTGCGTGATTGGTGCTGTAATGAGGGATGACACCTGCACGTAAACCATATCTCTCTGATATATCAGACGAAGAATGGTCTCTGCGTATCCCGTGATGCGTGAAGATGCGGAACAACGGCCTCCTGCATTGCGCGAACGGTTCAATGGGTTGCGCTCCATGATTTTCTACGGAATTATCTGGCGCGCCATGCCGAATGACCTTCCACCGTGGTCGGCGGTCTACCAGCAATTCCGTTGCCGAATGGAGGCAGGCTGTTTTGACGCGCTGGGGCACCTGCTGGCCCTGCATGTCACACCAGCCAGTCGGGATAATCGCGCCGAGATGGGACGTCTTGTGGCCGCTGTTCAGGATGCGACGGACGAGAGCGTTGAACTGGCTTATGTCAATCAGGGATATACCAGCGAGAAGCCTGCCAGAACCGATCGACATTCAGGATTTTCTTTTTGTGGAGATGTTCAATTCAACCATTGTTTGCGCCCATCAGGAGGCTGCTATATCAAGCCTGCCCTGTGATCTGCATAGAAAACCCGTTCGGCTTCGGCGGGAGGCCTGTAGCCGATTGGTGCTAGCAGGCGTCAATTATTATACCAGTCCACCCATCTGAGGGTTTCCCATTCGACCTGCGCCATAGATTTCCATGGCCCCAGATGATGGATAACCTCGGCCTTGTATAAACCGTTGATCGTCTCCGCCAGTGCATTGTCGTAGCTGTCACTGACCGAGGCGTCGATGTCAGCCAGCGCCAGGCGTTCGGTGTATCGGATCGACAGGTCTTGTGGTCCACGGTCCGAATGATGGATCAGCGCCTTGTTTCCTGCGGGCTTTCATTGCCAGATGGCCTGTTCAAGGGAGTCGGGCACGAACGGGGTGGTCATGGAAGTCGAGACTTTCCAGCCCACGATCCTGCGAGCAAACCCGTCAGTGACGAACGCCATATAGACCATGTCATTCCCGGTCTGGACATAGGTGAAGTCCGAGACCCATAGCTGGTTGGGACCTCGGCCCGGAACTGCCGGTTGACCCTGTCATCGGGACAGGAGCGCGCCACCTGCCGCCCTTCACGCCGCAGGTTGCGCCAAACCTCGCGCGCACCGTAAACAGCACGGTTCTCCTGCCAGATCCGACGGATATGCGCCATCAGTTCCCTATCGCGCCGGGCACGTGTGCTAGCCTTGGCTGGGTCTCTCGCCACGGCCCCCTGATGATAAAACGTGGACGGGGCAATCGGTAGAACGCGACAGATTGGCGCGACCCCGTAATCGGCACGGTAGGCTTCAATAAACGCGATCATTTGCGAAACGGGCGGTCGAGCGCTACCTGAGAAAAATAAGCCGAGGCCTTCTTGAGGATCTCATTGGCCTGACGCAGTTCACGGACCTCACGCTCCAACGCCCTGATCCGTGCCGTCTCGGCCGTGGTCGGTCCCGGTTGCGCACCCGCATCCCGACGGGCCTGCTTCCACCAGTCGTGCAGGCTGTCGCCAAGGTTGCCACAAATCTCGCGACAGGTCGCCGAAAGGCTCGGGTAATCCGATCGATATTATTCCAGAAAGCGCACGGCGCGCTCACGGAACTCAGGCGAATAACGCGATATCTTCTGCTTTCTACCATAGGGTCCATCCTCCGAGAGTTTTACTCTTCGGTAAACCCGGGCTGTTCACCCTGAATGTCGAGCGGTTCTTGCCCTTCATTCAGGGCAAGGGAGGAATATCACTCAGTTGGTGGCCATGACAATCTATCGTGTTAGATACATCGTAATCAGGTATGTTCAACCGATAGGCGATAAAACCTTGTTCCAGATAACCGTTGGGATAACGAGCGATTTCTGTTGACTGAGCTTTCAACTCCCGCTTTTGCTCTTCTGAAAAAGTAAATACAGCATACCCGTATGAATATTTTCTATAGTTAACATCTTGAACATTATCCATTATATTAGAAATTATTTTTTCGTTTGGACTATAGTCATTTATAATGAGAACTATAGAAGGAGTATGCGTGCAAATTGAATTCCTTTTTGATTCTTCAATAATATCTTCCATAGAATAATTTAGACGTCCGTTACTGCTATACGGAACAACACGATCAAATTTTCTTTGCATCATGCTGTAAAGGCCATTATTTATATAATAAGGCATGCTTTCAATTATAGCGTCATCTGACGCTATAATTGTAGCATCTGACAAGTCAGGCGTATTTATAACCAATTTGGCAAATTCTCTAGCCCTAGAATTTGGCGTCTGGATTTCATGAAACTCCAAACTTACAGACGGTAAAATTTGCACAAAAAGCATAAATAAAAGAGAAAATACCCCAAATTTATTCAAATAATTTATTGTATTCTTGTTGTTTTTTCGATAAATCCAAAAAATAGAAAAAATAAAGACGATCCATAATGATTGATGACGATATCCCCCAAAATAAACTATTGTGAAAAAAGAAACAAACGCAATATGAGTTACGAACGCAACAGAAAATAGCAATACATCTCCCCAAAGCGAAAAAATACATGAAAAAACAGAAATTATAGAAATATAATTTAATAATATAAAAATTTTATGCGAAATGTAGCCATTTCCAAATATATTATAAAAACATCCCTCAAAAGGAGAAAGTGTTATTCCATCCAGAAAATTTATTTTTGAATAATACTTTATATTGCTTATTGATGGTTGTGCAGCGAGATCATCATACCGGGGAGGATAGATGGTTAACACACAAGCAATAAATCCAGCACAACCCATAGAGGCTGCGGGTAAAATTTTACGAACATTTTCATTAAAGGACCATCTATTTTCCCTCCATACACACAAAGGCCACATGAAAGAAAATAAAATTGAAATAATTGCAGAATGCACATTTGTATTTGCTAGCAAAAAAAGTGTAGGTCCAGTTAATTTATAGCGATAATTTTCTGAGGAAAATACCATTGCTAAAACAATCATTAGCAACATACTTATTCCATAATTTCTTGCCATGACTGTATATTCATACAAAGAAAAGTAACCAAAAATAAACGCTATATTTGTAATAATTCCAAATGGTGAAAAAAACAAAACGAGAAAAACTGCCAAAAAAGATATAATAAACGATGATACTGGAAGCACTTTATAAGTGTGAAAAATTAAATATCCTAACTTTTGAATCAAATATGATACGGCAGGGTGAGCATTACCAATAATATGTATGCTATTTGTTGCATTAATGGCAATCATGAAATTTCTAACTTCATCTCGCCACATAGAATGGTAATTAATCGCACAACATGTAATAATTATCCATATTATCAACACAGTTAATTTAAATAACTTTTTGTTTTTGAAATATTTATCTATAAATTCCATCTGCACCATATCCTAATCTGTAATTTTTTAATGATACCATCATGTTGTAATTCACCAGCTTTCAAAAAAAAGATGGAGTGAATATTGACATGGATTGGCCTTACATGATGCGAACATAGCCGAAAAACACTGCAACATCCATAAGATATGCCAAGTTAGCATTTGAATGACCCCAGAGCGTCAGCTCATAAACACCGGCACCAGCTTCTCGCTGCGACGCTTTACAACGGCGAGATGGTTTTCGGGACGCTTGTCGTATCGGGTAGCGATGCCTCGGGGACTGTCTGATCCTGTTGAAGAAGCGTTCCACGAGGCTCCTTGCGGACAGACCCAGCGTGAGAAGGCAAAGCTTCCCTAGCGATTGGTCTTTGACGGGATGTTGGCCCAAGCCTTTGGGGCCGCTGCCTTGGTGCGACTGGCATTGCTGTCATATTCCCTGTCGGCCAGCAGGATGCCTCCCTATCTTAGGCTATCGGTCAGCGCATCAGCCTCGATGCAACCGGCGACTTGGCTACCTATCAGGAGAAGACTACCGGGACGGTTTCCTGCGTTGACGAGAACATGGATCTTGCTGGTGAGGCCGCCGAGGAAACATCCCATGCCGCGATCATTTCCATCCCTTTTTTCTCATAGCCGCGTGCTGATGAACGCGAACACAGGTTGAATCGATCATGATGATGTCACCATCATAAGCGTCTAAAACGGCTTCACGAAGCCGATCGATCCCAGACGCGTGCTTTTCGCCAACGGACGAAACGGTTGTAGCTGGTGGTCGGCGGCCCACAACATTCGGGGATTTCCGCCCAGGTCAAACCTGCCCGAAAGCACCAAAGAATGCCATTCAGCACACGGCGCTCATCGACGCGGGGAACGAACGCTACGCGGCTTGTTGGGCAGCGATGGCGGCAAGATCGACTATTCGCGGTCAGCGAGTTCGTAGCGGCAGCGCGTCATCAAGGCTCTCTCAGTCCGAAGCCTTCAATCGCGCGAGCCGCTAAACACCAACAATTTTTATGAGTTCGCGACCTAAGATCCGGTTAGGCCATAGCTGTTTATGATAAACCGGCATATGGTCGAAACCCTGTCGACACGGCTCAAGGAATGGTGGACTGTCATACCCGATATGAGAAAACAGCTGCATCCTTCCTCCCCATCATCCTTATCGCTGCTACAGCAGCAGACTACATCAAGGTTTAACAGATCCTAGCGGGATGTCAGATAAGATTGTGGCGTAGTGATATTGATGGAAGCAAAGGGTGCAGTCCACAAGCCACCTGAGCGGTGCCCATGGTTCTGGGCAGATGCTTACCTTGCTACGCGGTATTACGATTTGTATCTCTTCAATAAAAATAAGAAGGAGGAATTTGACTTACGACCGGCATCTTTGTGAGCAGCGACACGGGGCCGAGAACCTCTTCAAGAACATCAGAGACTGGCATCGTATCACAGCATATTATGATCGCAGCACCCACATACTTTTCTCAGCCGCCTGGCTCGCAGCGATTGTTATCTTCTGGAAGATATAAAAAGTCCTGTATCCAGAATATATTAATTATTTTTAAAATAAACTCCTTTTAAACCCTGAATGCCCAAAATTTTGTACCAATGAAATTGATTATAGTTGTCACAATTATAGAAATACAATTTGCTATTCGTGCGTCTATACCTATGTTTTTTACTAAAAATTTTAGCACATACAAATTAACAAGTAAAGATATAAAGTAAATAATTCCATACCTACAAAAATAACATGATTTATTATTAAAATTAACTTTATATGTCCATTTTTTGTTTAATGGAAACCCAACTGCAACCCCAGTCAAAAAACCGCATACTGAAGCCACTTGATATTGCTGCCCACATTTCTCGAACAAAATAAGGAAAACTACATAATTAACTATTGTTGAAATGCCACCCACTAATAAAAAACGAAATAAATGATCTACACTATTTCCAAAATTTTTCATTTAATTCATCTTTCAAAAAAAATTAATAATTTCTACATTATATATTAAATTAGAGAATTAAAAAATACTCTAGGGATTACATAGATAAGAAGGTCAAAGCGAATTTCAATCGAGATGTTTGGGCTGAATAACCTCCAGATTTCTAGACGCCCAGACTCCTGAAAATGAGAACAGAAAACGTTGATGGGGAAGTCCAATTTCAGTCATGCGTTCAAGCGAAACGCAATGGCGCAGATTACCAAACGGGAACCTTCGGTAGCGGAAGTTTCGCAGCGGCTTGGGTCAGCACACACGCGCTGTTTGCGTGGAAGCGGCAATTCGCGAAGATGACATCAGGCGATACCGGCAGGGATGCAAAATGAAATACGCTTTCATTGCCGGACATCGCGATCATTCTGCAATTCGGGCAATATACCTGCCATCATGACGGTCAGGGCGGATATCGTGCAGATGACTGTACCATTTGGAGCATTCAGACGCTTCACATAAGCCTCCATAGCCACAGCAATCTGGCTGATTGGCCCAGCGATGATCCTAGCCATGATAATAGGTGCAAGACATAGGCGCCTCCCCTCCAGGACCCGCAGAGTGATTTCCGGGCGTACCGACATCGCCCGATCTCCCCTGTTCTGGTTGTTCATTTTCTCCTGACCCCCGGCGTAAGTCTTGCCTGCAGGGTCATGGCCGCGATCATGCCGGAACGGCTCTCATGGAATGACCTGTCTTGTCGCTGCGCCCGCAATCCATCTTCTTTCCAAGGCGCAGCGGTTCCATCTTCGCCCATTGGGCATCCGTCAGCGCAAAGCGATCCATCCAGATTTTAACGCATATCAAGAGGTTTTAAAAAAACCAATTCCCAGCAGGCCCTCAAAAAGGCTTCACCAAAACCCTTTATGATCGGGTGGCCTTGCTTTCATTCCAGAAGGCCTGCTGCAGGGCCGCGGCCTCGGCTTCAAGCAGCGGGCCGATCACCTCCACCGGGCGCTGGCCTGCGGCAAACACCGTGCGGCAGGGCAGGTCGAGAGTCGGGTTCTCGGGGTGGTTGCCCGTCATTTCCTTCAGGCTGTGCTCGCTCTGGCCAAAAACCACACGGCCAATGCCGCTCCAGTACACCGCACCCGCACACATCGCACACGGTTCGGCTGATGTGTACATGGTGTGCGACGCCAGCACGGCAGGCGGGAAGCGCTTCGAGGCCCGGGTGGCCAGCAGGCGCTCGGCATGGGCGGTCATGTCACCCCCTTCGGCGGTGTAGCCATTGCCCTGTTCCAGCACCACCTGCCCCTGCGCATCGACCAGAATGCAGCCAAAAGGATGGTCACCCCCCTGCCGTGCCTGCTCGGCCACCGCAAAGGCACGACGCAAAAAATGCGCGTGATCGAGATCGGGCGGCAGGTCGGTCATGGCAAATCCTTCATCATGCAGAATGCGCCTTGCCCGGCTGGCCGGGTTCGGCCCCCGCCGGCCTATTCCGGCAGGGGGTGCGCCATGTGCTGGCGCAGCGTCTGCATCTCGTCATCAAGGTAGCCCACGATGTCGGTGCTGTCATATGCGCCATCAAACCGGGTGGCGGCGAGTTCGGCCCGCATGGCGGCAATCCGCTCAAGCTGGTGGGCCAACTGGGTGGTGTAGCGGGCGACCCATGCGGGCTCATCGGGTGCGAATCGGGCATCGATATTAGCCTGCGTGCACCCAGCGGGCAGATAGGAATTTTGCATCTGTTTTCGTTCCATGTGTGTGAATAAGATACACAAATGGATGGAAGGCGGCGATGCGGACCTAAATGTTCTCATAAAGTTCTTGCTGTATGTGTGTTTTTTCAGCACATACTGTGCGTATGAAAAATATGCACAACATCACCACGGCACCCTCCCCTGCCCCGCCACGCCGCACGCGCCCGCCGCGTGTTGACTGGCCCAGCCTTGCCCCGCGCGTGGCCGCCCTGCGGGCACAGGGCTGCTCCACGCGCGAGACCGCCCGCAGGCTGAACATGAACATCAAGACCCTTGAGGCCCATCTGCGCCGCCACCGCATCCGCCATGCCATACCGATGGACCGCCCCGACCAGGTGCGCCGCACCTGCCTGAACTGCGACACCGCCTTTGTAGCCGATGGCCGCTTCCTGCGGCTGTGCCCGGAATGCCGGGCCATGTTCAGCTAACGGCGCTCACATTCCCGTGATGCTGGAACCGAAGCGGCAATCACTCACTTAAGGATGCAATGACATCGCAACAGGATACCGGGCATGGATAGCGCCTTACGCAACCGCACGCAGACCCCCTCCAGCACGGAGCCAGCCCGCCTCCAGTTCCGCATTGCCCTGCGCCACTGCGCGCCGGCCCCCACCGCATCTGGCGCGCCTGCTGCCCGGCGGCGCCTGCGCTCCGTAGCCGCCCTTGGCCTGGCCCTGATGGTAGCAGGCACGGGACTGAGTGGATGCAAGCGCCACCATGAGACAGCGGGCGAGAAAATCGATCATTTTGGCGACAAGATGCAGGATACCTTCGACCCGCCCAAAGGCCCCGGTGAAAAGGCAGGCCGCACGATCGACCGCACCCTGCATGATGACTGATATTTTCTAGAATAATTTTAAATAATACCATCTTATTATAAATAAGGTGGTATTTTCATTTCCATAAAGTCAAAAGTTTTTGGTGAATATTTTTTCAAAAAGCTTCGTAAAGAACGCATTTTTTGAAAAAAGGCAGAACCCAAAAACTTTTACTTCCTTTCAGCCCGCGCCACCGCATCAAACGACAGATCAAGCACCGGGTATTCCGCCCAGTCCCTAAAGTCGAAATGCCACCATTCCTCCGCCAGGGGCAGGAAGCCACTCGCCTGCATGATCCGTGCAAGCAGGTCACGCCGCTGCCGTGCCGTGGCATCACCACCGGCATAATCAACATGGGCGCGGGGCGTCATTTCATCAAAGCCCGATGGCATAGGCACAACACAGCGCGTTGCCAGATCCCACAGGGTCAGGTCAACCGCGCAGCCCCGGTTATGGCGTGACCCGGTGGCCGGATCCCCCACAAATTCATGCAGGGCCTCCGGCACGGCAGCGCGGAACAGCGCCGTGACATGCCAGGGCCGATATGCATCATACACCAGCAGGCCATAACCATGCTGCCCGGCCAGCCTGCGCGCGTGTGACAGGGCCAGCGCCGCCGGGCGCTGCAAAAACGCCCGCACGGCCGGATAAACCGGAAAGCCCAGAAAATTCCGGCTGCAGGCATAGCGGATATCCAGCGCAATCGCCGGATCAACCCTTGTTATGTCAACAAGGTCCGCAGCCCTGGGTGCTGGCGCAAAGGCGGGCATGACCGCCTGCCCGGCCAGAGCCTGCAATGCACCGGGCGCAAGGCGCGCGGGCACGCGAAACAGGTCGTCAGCCTCCAGCACGGGGCCGGGCGGGCTTATGGATGCAGGCATTACCGCACCCCGATCAGGGGCAGCGCAGGCCCTTCAGTTTGTTGGGGGCGTGTAGGCCTGTACATCTTCCACCGTATGGCTGAGCAGGATCTTGCCGTTATCGGCAGACTGCACCCATGCGGCGGGAATGGTAAAGGCACTTTCTGCCGGACCATCAACGGTAACCTGAATCGTGCCATCCGTATTGACGGCCGTGAGCGTGCCCATGCGGCCCGAGCCCGCAGCGATCACGTCCTGGCCCAGCATGGCCTGCGTTAAATCCGTCATGAATTCCCTTTCCTTGCCGGGCATGCGGGCTGGCACCTGGGTGCCGCCCCATGCCCTGTCTCTTCACATGGCGGGCCCTGTCGGCCGCCTTCCGTGCGCCGGAGCCTTTACGGCAACCGCTCCGGCTTCTTCCCCATGCCCGTTACACCTGGCACAGGCACCCAGGGGCGCATTTGCGAATTCAACGCCCGGCATGGGCCGAAGTTGTCCTGGCCTAGTTCACGCCAAACTGGCTGCGCTGGGCCATGACCTGATTGAGCTGCTCGTTGTAATGGTGATAGGTGCCTTTTGGCACGCAGCCCATTTCCTCAAGATCTTCGAGCTTGATGCTGTCATTGAGCCAGGAATTGACTTCATTGAACTGGATCTTTGCCGGCACCGGGCGCCCGCTGAAGATCACCGGGTCATCCTGTCCCTGCACATAGCCGAATTTCTTGTACACCCCATCGGCGGGCGGATTGTGCTCCGCCATTTCGCCGCACACCACCGATGCGCCATCCACGGCATGCACCGTGGCATTGCGGAAGGTCACGGCATGCGGGTCGGGCAGGGTAGCGGCCACATGGCGCTCGGCCTCGGCGATGACGGCAGCGCCGCCCGCCGCATGCGCCAGCCCGGAATACAGGCAGAGCGACACGCCCAGTATAATGACTCGTTTCATGCTTCCACCGCCTGATCACTCATATTGCCATAGCTTGTTTTTATTGTGATGCGCTGCCCGCCTGCATCGGTCAAGCCGGGGGCGGGATGCAGTTGCCATCAGCAATTATGTCATGGGTGATAATATACAGGCATGACAGAGGGGGCGCACAGACCCGGCCAGCCGGGTTATAACAGGGCACCCTGCGGCCCCGTGGCCGCCCACTGCATCAAAGGCCCGTTCTCCCATGTCACAGCGCCCCGTTCCCGCTCCTGCGGCTGACCCGTCCACACGGCCCGACTTCGTGCATGTGCGCGGCGCGCGCGAGCACAACCTCAAGGATGTCAGCGTGGACATTCCGCGTGACCGGCTGGTCGTGTTCACCGGGGTTTCAGGGTCGGGCAAGTCCTCGCTGGCCTTCGGCACGCTGTATGCGGAGGCACAGCGGCGCTACCTTGAATCGGTCTCGCCCTACGCGCGTCGGCTGTTCCGGCAGATGCCGGTGCCCGATGTCACATCCATCGAGGGGCTGCCGCCTGCCATCGCACTCCAGCAGCAGCGCGGCACGGGCACCGGGCGCTCCACCGTGGGCAGCATCACCACGCTGTCGAACCTGCTGCGCATGCTCTATTCCCGCGCGGGGCATTACCCGGCGGGGATGCAGCGGCTGGAGGCGGAATCGTTTTCCACCAACACGCCCGAAGGCGCGTGCCCGCAATGCCACGGCCAGGGCCGCATCATGGACACGACCACCGACCTGCTGGTGCCTGATGACGGCCTCTCCATCCGCGAGCGCGCGGTCGCGGCATGGCCCACCGCGTGGCAGGGACAGAACCTGCGCGATATCCTGATCACCAAGGGCGTGGACGTGGACTGCCCCTGGCGCGACCTGCCGGAAAAAACCCGCAACTGGATCCTCTACACCGAGGAAACACCCACCTACCCCGTCTATCCCGGCCTCGACCATGCAGCCGTGCAGCGCGCGATACGCGACCACGTGCCCCCTGCCTATAACGGCACCTTTACCGGCGCGCGGCGCTATGTGCTGCACACCTTTGCCACATCGCAGAGCGCCAACATGCGCAGGCGGGCCGAGCGGTTCCTGACCGCAACGCCGTGCCCCACCTGCCATGGCGGCCGCCTCAACCCCGAGGCGCTGCGGGTCACCATCGCGGGGCTGAACATTGCCCAGCTCACCCGCCAGCCACTGGCCACCATTGCCCGCACGCTGGCCCCGCTGGCTGACGGCACGCAGCCACCCGAGCACGCCCCGCAGGCGGGCGATGCCACCGCCATCGCCGCGCGCCGCATAGCCAACGACCTGCTCGGCCGCATTGCGGTGCTGGAGCATCTGGGCCTTGGCTACCTGCAGGCCGACCGCCCGGTTACCACGCTCTCCCTCGGCGAGTACCAACGCCTGCGGCTGGGCACGCAGATCCGCTCCAGCCTGTTTGGCGTGGTGTACGTGCTTGATGAACCCTCCAGCGGGCTGCACCCCGCCGATGCCCATAACCTGCTCGATGCGCTGGAAGGGCTGAAGCGGGCGGGCAACTCGCTGTTCATTGTCGAGCATAACCTCTACCTCATCCGCCGGGCGGACTGGATTGTCGATGTCGGCCCCGATGCGGGCACGCGCGGGGGCGAGGTGCTGTATAGCGGCCTGCCCGAGGGCCTGCGGGGGGTCAAAAACTCCCGCACCGCGCCCTATCTGTTTGCCAGCAATGCGCCGATTGCGGGTACGCCGCGTCCGGCCAAAGCGTGGCTTAAGCTTGCGGGCATTACGTGGAACAACCTGCACGACCTTACGCTCGCAATCCCGCTGGGCACGTTCGTGACCGTGACCGGCCTGTCAGGCTCGGGCAAGTCGAGCCTGGTCAGCCAGGCGCTGCCCGCCATCATGGCGCATGCGCTAGGGCAGAAACTGCCCGATGCGACAGACCCCGACACCATCGAGGACATGCCCGAAGGCACGCCACAGGGGCAGGTTACGGAAGGTGTTAAAAAAATCAGCCGGCTGGTCATGATCGACCAGAAACCCATCGGCCGCACCCCGCGCTCCAACCTTGCCACCTATACCGGCCTGTTCGACACCATCCGCCAGATCTATGCCGCGACCGACCTGGCCAGATCGCGCGGGTATGACGCGGGTCGTTTTTCTTTCAATCTGCCAAAAGGCCGCTGCCCCACCTGCGAGGGTGCGGGCTCGGTGATGGTGGAGCTGCTGTTCCTGCCCAGCGTGTATTCCCCCTGCCCCACCTGCCACGGCACACGCTACCGGCCCGAGGTGCTGGAAGTGACCATAGGCGGCAAGTCCATTGCCGATGTGCTGGCCATGACGGTGGATGACGCCGCTGCCTTCTTTGCCCACAACCCGGCCCTGTCCGCCACGCTCGCCACGTTGCAGCAGGGCGGGCTTGGCTACCTGCGGCTGGGGCAACCCGCCACCGAGCTTTCGGGCGGCGAGGCGCAGCGCATCAAGCTTGCCACCGAGCTGCGCAAGCAGCGCCGGGGCCATACGCTCTACATTCTTGATGAACCCACCACTGGCCTGCACCCTGCCGATGTGGACCGGCTGCAGGCCCACCTGCAGTCACTGGTGGATGGCGGCCACACCGTGGTGGTGGCCGAGCACGACATGCGGGTGGCAGCCAGGAGCGACTGGATCATCGACATGGGGCCGGGCGCGGGCGACGGGGGCGGCACGATCGTGGCTGCGGGCACGCCGCATGACGTGGCCCGTGCGAAAGGCAGCGCTACCGCGCCCTTCCTCCTGCCGCTGACCGGCTGATTTGCAGAGTAAAAGTTTTTGGTGAAGCTTTTTTCAAAAGGCTTTGAAAAGAACGCCGCCTTTTTGATTTGAAAAAAGGCGGCACCCAAAAACTTTTATCTTTTACCCTGCCGAGGTGGGTAATACGCCCCACAGCGCCGCAACACCTGCAAAGACCAGCAGCGACGCCACCAGCGTCATGAGGCTCCAGCTCCGCAGCCCCTCGCGCACGCTCACGCCGCACAGGCGCGTCACGATCCAGAACCCCGCATCGTTCACGTGCGACAGCGCCATGCCCCCCGCCCCCATGGCCAGCGCCATCAGCGCCAGATGGGTCTGGTCAAGGTGCAGGCGACCAATCATGGGGCCAAGGATGCCCGCCGTGGTCATCAGCGCCACCGTGGTCGGCCCCTGGGCTACGCGCAGGATCATGGTCAGCACGAAGGCCAGCACCAGCAGCGGCAGGCCGGTCGCGGCCAGCAGGCCGCCCAGCGCATCGCCCACGCCGCTGCCCACCAGCACCTGCGCAAACGCGCCCCCCGCCCCGGTAATGAGGATGATGATGGCCGTGCCCGGCAGGGCGGCCGCCACGACATCAGACACGGTAGCCAGCGCCATGCCGCGCCGCAGCCCCAGCAGCCACGCGCACAGCAATACGTCCAGCCCCAGCGCCACGAAGGGAATCCCTGCAAAGACCAGCAGGGTGCGCACCCGCCCCGGGGCCATCAGTTCGCCCGCCAGCGTGCCCGCCACCATCAGCACCACCGGCACGGCGATGACGCCCAGGATCTCGCCTACGCTCACCGGGCTGCGCGCGGTGGCCTGCATGAAAATACCCGCCGCGTCATCAGCCGTATCCTGCCCCTGCGCAGGCGCACGGGCCTCATCCACCACGGCGCGGATATCGGGCGCGCAGCCCAGCGGTTGCGCCATGATGGGCCGGGTCAGCACATAGGTCAGCACCGTGGCCACGGCTGCCAGCGGCAGGCCCAGCAGCAGCATGTGCCCCGCCCCCACGCCCAGCGCTGCCGCAACCGCCACGGCACCGGGGTGGGGCGGCAGCAGGGCATGGACGGTGAGCATGGTCACGGCCATGGGAATGCCGAACACGGCGGGCACGCGGCCCGTCTGCCGCGCCATGCCATAGACCAGCGGCATGAGCATGATCACGCCAACCTCGAAAAACACAGGAATGCCCACGCCAAAAGCGGCAATGACCAGCGCCAGCGGCACATGGGCGGAGCCTACGCGGCGCACCAGCGCATTCGCCACGGTGGCCGCCCCGCCCGAGAGGTCAACCATGCGCCCGATCATGGCCCCGAACGCCACGATAATGGCGATATGGCCCATGATGCGGCCCATGCTACCCTGAATGGCATCGGCCAGCCTGGCCACGGGCATGCCGGTAAGCAGGGCCACCGCCACGGCCACCACCAGCAGGGCGACGAAGGGATGCAGCCGGAGTTTGAGGATAAGCAGGAGCAGGACGGCAATGGAGCCTATGCCGGTCAGGATCAGCGCGAGCGGAGTCATGGGGCGGTCCCGTGCGTGAGAGAGGCCAGTCTCGTCCAGCCAAACGCGCCTTTTAAGGGGCAGCCATGCAAGAAAGCAACAACCTTGCACAGAGGCCCCGCACAGCCAGCCCCCGCCACCCCTGCCATGCCGGAACCCTTGCTACCGCCCGCGGCCCTGCCACCGGCCGAACCGGGCACGCAAACACGCTCCCGACGGGCAGGATGTGCCCGGCCGCCACCTGCGGGCAGGAAGGTTACGTGGGCCATGATGCCCGGAACAAAGGGGCTTTTACTTCAACTTTTTTATGACGCCGGATTCATGGACGGTAATTTTTCCAATCCTGTCGCGGCCCCGGGCGTTGCAGACCAGCTCCTGCGTGGCGGGCGAGAGCATGCAGGTGCCTGTTGCCTTCTCATCATGGGACTGGCCATTGGTCACAATCTGAATTCCGTTGATGTTCTGCCCGATCGCATGATTTTCGCTTGCTGCGGCTGAAAAGAAACCAAATATCACGACCTGCGTATTGTTGTTCCCGAATATTTCCGTGCTAACGAAAATTCTGTTATTTATACTATATAAAGATATATTACAGGTATCAGATCGATCGTTTCCATTCTTGTATTCTATACGGAAATTGCATTTTTCATGCGTTGCAATGGAAAGCAGGTTTTTTATGTCCGGGTTGGCAAGGGCTGCCCTGATCTGGGGCACGGCCAGTTCTTCACTTGGCGTTTGCGCATAAACCGGCGACGCAACAGCCAGGCAGGGCGCTGCCATGATCCATTGATGAAAATGCATGAACTGTCCTGTCACCCCATCCATTAGGAACAGCCAGTCCATACGCTGTTCCAGGCAGGCGCAGCCCTGTTGTGCTGGCAATGCTGCCAGCTGCGGCCCGCAGCAGGACAGTTGTCCCCGCGCGAATCACCCCAGGCTGGAACCAGAGGCGCGGGCTGACCCGCCTGCCCCATCCGGCACAGCAGGACCGCCCTGCATGCAAAACATACGGGCGTGAAAAATGGCCTGAAAACCGGGGTTTTTCAGCCCCCCGGGTTGCATGCCCCAAGCGCCGCCGTTTTTCATGCTTGACAGCGTGCCGCCGTGTCTCCATTACGCGCCACCGGTCACGCACCGCAGTCGCTTTTTTGGGCCCTAGCGCCCCGGGACGTCACGCCATGGCAATCATGCTCAATCCATCCCTGTCGCCCGCGCGCAGCCCGGCCACACGCCGCGCCATGACGCATGTGACAACCTTCATCCGCGAGGCCTGGATCGTGCCGATGGTGGTCATGGGCAGCGTGCTGTGCGGGGGCGTGTTCACCCTGCTCTCGCACCTGCTGGGCCACGCGGCGGGATAAAAAACGCCGCCCCGGTGCAGCAGGGCGGCGTCTTTCAAAAATGGCATCGATTTCCGGGCTGAACCAGGGTGCTCAGCGGGCGGCCTGCCGCATGGGGTGGCGGGTGTCACCCTTTTTGGGGGCGGGTTCCGCCAGCCAGTGAATGCGGACCTGACGCAGCTCGAAATTGCGCTGGCCCTGCACGCCCATATCCCCAAACGGGTCATAGACCACGCCGGTCACATCGGCACGGCACTGCTCGTGCTGGCCGGTATCCCCACAGATCTGCTGTGCCTTGCGAAAGGAGGCTTCCTCCATCGTGGGGCCATCGAGCGGTATGGCGCCGTTCCAGTCCACCTTGCCCGGCAGGTCGGCAATACGGAAGGTGGCGCAGTCCGCCCCGCCCGAATTGGCGGAGGTAATGGTGCACCCCTCGATACGCACGGGCTTGCCCACATACTGCGCCGCCTGCGCCTGGAAGGAGGCGACATCAAGCGTGGGTGGCGGTACGGGCGGGACGCCATGCCCCCTGGGCGCGCGGGCCATGGCGGGTGTGGCCGCCACGCCGGTGGCCATGAGAGCCAGCCCGGCCAGCGCACCAAGATGAAAACGTCGCCTCACGTCGTGTCGTCCTTCCGTCAAGAAATCAGCCTGCGGCTTGCATTCGGCAAGGCCATTTTTGCCATAGACACGCGGTTTGTGACCACAACGCAACGTGCGGGCAGCCATGCATGCGCGGCTGGACGGCGACTGGACGGTCGGTCAGACGATCAGAACGGTGAGGATTTCTGCCCCGCACCCTGGCCGAGATCGGCAAAATGCTGGGTTTCAGCACAGCCGCGAAAGCGGTCGAGCACGGGAACGCTGCCCGCGAGATTGACGCTGAGCGGCGGGTGGTCGCCAAAGCGCACCACCGCAAGATGCTGGTGGGCCATGGCGTCGAGCAGGCTGGTCATGTCGGCTGCGGGCATGGTGGCAGCCAGCGTCGTGGCGTCATTGGCCTGCATGTGAAAGACATGCGTATAGGCGCCGACCGTTACCGTCATGTCGCCTTTTTCGCCATTGGCCAGGGTCCAGTGATCATCCGCGCTGCGCACCTGCAGCGAGTCGGCATCGGCGCGGAACATCAGGATCTCGCTTTCCGACCCGGCGATGCACAGGTCGGTATGCACCCCGGCATCGGGCGTGTGATGGATGGCGACCCAGCCGCCACCATGTTCATCAACGAGCATCTGCGATGGGCTGGGGCTGCTGTTTTCATCCTGCGGCTGCATGGCCACCGGCATGGCATGCGCCGTGTTGTCATAGGACTGCGCCCACGCCCCGCCCGGCAGGGCAAGACAGGCCAGGCAACCCAGAAGAACCTTAAATTTCGTGCTCACTTTGCGACAATCCCATTGCAACAAGGACCGACGAATCGGAATGGTGGACGGTTTCGGCATCACCCAGGCGTGATGTTGACATATATTGTCATAATTATGGATAAGGAAAGGGGTTTGCCCAACCCATGCTACAAAGCATGTCTTTCCGCCTGCCCGATGCGTGCCACGCAGGCGCGCATAATAATACTAAAGAAGATTTTCATTTTCGTGCCCGGACACGGCCGCCGTGCGTGCGCGGCATTGGCCTGCGGGCGCGGGGCCGTTATCATGCGGTTCGCCCACACTGTTTTTTCATGGATCTGGAAGGAAAAAGCCGGGATGCGCCTGTTACCTGCTGCCATCCTGGCAATCGGAACCCTTTGCGCCACAACACAGGCTCGCGCCGCCGATCCTGACTGGATCTTTGCCAATAGCGGCCCCGGCGGGCAGCCCATGATCATATCGCACCAGGGCACGCTTGATGTGATGTTCTACCGATCGGCCAGCGGCACGCTGGGCATTGCCTTTCACCAGCGTCATGGCAGGTACCGCAACCCCAAGGGCGTGGAAACCGCCATGGCGATGATCGGCAAGTTCACCGTCGCCCTCCAGACCTTCCTGACCGGCCAGAAATGGGACACGGCGGGCGGCGACCTCAAGCCCGACACCGTGCCCGACATGATCAATGCGCTCAAAAACGCCAGCACCGGCGCGCTCATTCCTTTCGAGCATGATCCCGTTTCGTTTTCGCTCAAGGGTGCCATGCCCGCCCTTGAGGACCTGGCCCATTACGCGATGGCCCATGGCGAGAGCCTGCCGCCCCCGCTGCAACCAGCCGCAGCCGCCCCCCCGACCCAGCCAGGACTGGACATAGAAAAACTGGCCCACCACCCCTATGACACCCAGCACGGGCGCAAGGTGGCGCTGCCGCAATACGATATTGCCGCCAACTGCGACCGTGCCCATGTGGAAATGCTCGATACGGATGGCGAATGCGTCGGCGCCGAGCAGAAAAGCCAGGCCACGCTCGGCGCGCACTGGACCGGCTATGACAGCGACCTGCGCGGGGCATGCCTGTCCTTGGTGAATGATCCGGGCCGGCTGGAAAAATACCAGGCCCTGCTCATGTGCCTCTCGCGCTATCAGGATGACCGGCGGCAGTGGCAGCTCGTATCAGGCTCAAGCGGCAGCGATGACATCCTGCCCGCCAAGAACGCGACCGCCACGCCACAGGCCGCGACAGGACAGATCCCTGACCAGAAACAATAAAAATTTCTTCTGACACTTCTAAAAAAGGCGGCGCCCGGAAACTTTCATGACCTGAAAGCTGCGGCGGTTACAGCCATGCAACCTGCCCGTAGCACAGGCGTTGACCTGTCAGTTCGCCGTATTGTCGCGCCGCAGCGCCTGTATGAAAAAGATCACGCCGCTCAGCAGCAACCCGAACAGAATGACCAGCGGCTGCACGTAAAGCACGACCAGCACCACGAACAGCACAAGAAGGGAGCCGTATTTCAGCTTGCGGTCCTCGTTCGAGAACAGGTCGATAAACCCGTCTGAAATCAGGCGCAGGGCGGAATCACTGCCTGCCGGGGTCACACTCAGGCCCTGCCGCTCCAGCCGCTGCATGAAGGCGCGCGCCTGCTCGCGCGCGGCGGGGGTAAGGGCCGGGGGTGCCGCGTTCCCCTCCAGCGCCGTCGCCACAGCGTCAATCACATGACTATCCACAACCGCCTGATCGCTCATTTTTATCTGTTCCCTAAGCCATGTGGTGCGTAAGCCCGTGGCCCGTCCACCCGTTTATCCACATTATTTACCGTTTTATCCACAGGGATGGAGACTCACTCCCCCTCGCCATGCGTGGCCTTGCCGCAGGCAATGCGGCGTCCGTCGCGCAGGGAGGGGTCGACCGTCATTTCGCCACGCGGCACCGGACCATCGGCAATACGGTGCCCCGTGCCCATGTGCCCCGACCAGGTGGAATAGGCCATTGTGCGATAGGTATCGCCCGCGCAGTTATAGACGACGGAAAACCGCACCGAGGCAAAAGGCAGCCCGTGGCGGATCATGTCCTCGTCAAAATCCTGGATGAACGTGGCAGAGGAATGGGTGCCACGCGCCTGCACCGAGGCAAGGTCGATATATTCGTTCACCTTGTTCTGGTACGGCGGCAGTTTCTGCAGGTTCGCCGCCACGTGCGGGGCGGGGGAGACAGCTTCCTGCGCCAGTGCCGCCCGCGCGCCGCCCGCCAGGCCAGCACAGGCGAGTCCTCCGGCCATCACTGCCAACACTACCCTGTATCCCATTGTCTCCCTTTCATATGCATGTGCGATGTCCATGCATGCCAGACCCCACATCACGAGACTGTTTTGCAGGATCATGCCAGTAGCGGCAAGACAAACCACCCGCAAACACGTCGCATATCGCTTCGCGCTGACAGGAAGCCGCCATGCAGGCCCTTTTTTCACGCATGAACGCCGCCCTGTTCGCGGCCACCCTGCTCTTGGCCAGCCCGGCCCTGGCGCAGCCTTTGCCCGCGCCCACTTTGGTCCGCGCGCCATTTGGCGCAACGCCCGACGGGCAGGAGGTGGAGCGCTTCACCCTGGCCAATGCGCACGGCATGCGCGTGCAGGTGCTGAGCTATGGGGCCATCATTTCCGCCCTTGAGGCGCCAGACCGCACCGGCCATGTCGATGACGTGGTGCTGGGCTTCCCCACGCTGGCGGGCTACACGATGGACAGTGCCCGCGGCGGCCTGTTCTTTGGGGCAACGGTCGGGCGCGTGGCCAACCGCATTGCCCACGGCACCTTCATGCTGGAAGGCCAGCGCTACCATATTCCCCCCACCAAGGGCACGACCGCGCTGCATGGCGGCCGACGGGGGTTTGACAAACAGGTGTGGACCGTGGAGGGCACGGAGCTTGCCGCAGATGCCGCCAGCGTAACCCTGAAGCTCGTCAGCCCCGACGGGCAGGAAGGTTTTCCCGGCACGCTGACCACGCATGTCACCTTCGCGCTCAACACGCGCAATGAGCTTTCGCTGCACTACCGCGCTACGACGGACCGGCCCACGGTCGTCAACCTGACCAACCACAGCTATTTCAACCTGGGCGGCGAAGGCAGCGGCACGGTGGAAAACCATGTGCTCCAGCTCAATGCCGATGCCTACACGCCCACCGATGCCAACGCGCTGCCGCTCGGCACCATCGCTCCCGTGGCGGGCACGGCGCTTGATTTCCGCACGCCACAGCGCATCGGCGCCCGCCTGCGCGACAGCATGCCCCAGATGCTTCATGCCCACGGCTATGACCAGAACTGGGTCATCAACCCCGCCCATGCCGCAACACCGGTGCCTGCGGCCCGGTTGCGCGACCCGGCATCGGGCCGGGTGCTCGAGGTGCTGACCACCCAGCCCGGCATGCAGGTCTATACGGCCAATTCCCTTGATGGCGCCTATGCCGGGCCTTCAGGCCGCACCTACCGGCAGGGCGACGGCATAGCGCTTGAAACCCAGCATTACCCCGACAGCCCCAACCACCCGGACTTCCCTTCGATCGAACTGCGCCCCGGCCAGACATATGATGAAACAACCATCTACCGCCTTGGCGTGGAACCGGTTTCAGCCTCCACCCCTTAAAGATACGGGGAAAGGCTTTGATTCCGGCACCAATATCCTTACATACCTCGCCATATCGTGATCGAAGGACGCAAACCCTCAATGAAAAAAATTACCGTTCTGCTGCTTCTCGCAACGCTGGCAGCCTGCCAGTCCGGCCACCCGCCCAGCGATGCCGACCAGAGTGGCGGCGTGGGCGGCATGACCGGCTCGCCCGGCCAGGACTCGCCCGATGACGGACCGGGCGGCTCAGGTGGCCCCGGCATGGGTAACTGAGGGGCGGCCAGGCCCGGCGCCCTGGCGGGCGCTCAGTCGCGCCCGCCGCTTATGTTGATGATCCCCAGCCCCAGCAGGCCCAGCCCCGCAAGTCCCTCGGCCACCATCCATGAGATGGGGCCAATGCCGTCAGCCGTCATGCCGCGCACCAGCACGCCCACGCTGCCCATCATCAGCAGCAGGGACACGATGGTCCCCCATTTCACAATCTTGCCGCGGTTCATCAAATCTCTTCGCTGTCTGTCAGTCCGGTTCCCGGCGTAGCCGGTTTTCGTACTTCTATCACCATGTGGGCGCAACCGTCCAAACCCGGCATGCGCGGCGGCAATGCGCCTGCCGCGCAACGGCGCATCACTCATGCAGATGTGATACCCGCCCCGACCGCTTTCATGCTTGCATTTCGTTACAGGGATAACGGGCTGGCCCCTTAGGCCCACCTTCCTGTGCAAAAGCATTCAAGGAGCACGGCCATGCAGATACTGACAGCCCCCGCGCCTGGCGCCGAATGGCCTGGCCGCATGATGGATCTGATGCGGACCTGCATGGCCTATCCATACGCCTTCCTGCGCCTGTGGGATGGAGACTGACCGCAGCCCCGTCATTCGTGGCGCAGGTCGCTGGCCGAAAACCAGGCATCATTGCCGGTTTTGTCATTGCGCACGCGCACCTGCCCGTTTTCTATCATCTCCACGATGGCGCCCTTGAAGCCGCGCTGCTCGGGCCTGACCGCAGCATCATCCTTCACCACCACGATATCGCCGTCCTTGAAATCCATCAGCCCTTACTCCTTTCCCTCATGCGCGTTGAAATCCTGACGCGCATCATGCCAGCGCCCCTGCGCGCTGCAAGCCACTGATCCGCCACGGCATACCACATCCGCGCAAAAAACAGGTTGTGCCAGCCCCAATCCATTCCGACATGAACGGAAACCACCTTTTTTTATGGAGCCCGTTCATGTCTGCAGACCATCGCATACCGTCCAACACCGATCTCGAGCGTGAACTCGAGCAGGTACGCCGCGACCACGCCATCGCGCTGAAGGACCGCCCCGAGCATGCCCATGCGCTTGCTGCACGCATGAAAAAGCTTGAAGACGACCTTGCCCGCGCAAAATAAGACCTGAAAAGATAAAAGTTCCTGGTGAAGCCTTTTTCAAAAAGCTTCGTAAAAAACGCCGCCTTTTAAAAAAAGGCGGCACCGAAAAACTTTTATTCTTCTACTCTTCAGGCGTGGTGGGTGCCGTGACACCGGGCGTGGGCGCGCGCACCAGCCAGTAGACAATGCCCAGCGACAGTACGGCGGCCGACAGGGCCAGCAGCTCCATCACATCGACTTCCTTGAGGTCGATGACGATGAACTTGCGCACCGTGGCCAGCATGCCGATCAGCAGCACCGAGCGCATGCGGATCATGCTGTGCGGCTGCGCATCGGGCAGCACCAGAATGGAATGCTTGAACTCAAGGGCAATCAGCACGGTAAAGAACATGCCGAAAATGCCCTGCAGCACCTCCGGGCTGGTCGGGTTCAGCCCCGAGGTCAGCACCATGCGCCCCACCGCCACCACCACATGCACAAGCGAGGTGCCCGCGATCACCACGATCAGCAGGGTCAGGATGAGCATCACCCCCTCCTCGAACAGGTCGAACAGGCGGGCCATCTGAAAGAAACCGGGCAGGCGTTTCATCATATGCGGGGCAGTCTCCTGGCTGGGGGTGCTGACGGCAGTCATGCCGCGCCATGAAAGGCAGCCCTTGTAACAAGCTTACCCCTGGCTGTGCAAAACCGGCGGCAGGACCCCTGTATCAACCGCCGCCATGTCAAGATTGCGTCGCGGCATCCTGCCATGCAGGGACGGGTCTGGATGACGGGCCCGCGCCACCCCATCTATGGTGGAACGGACACCGCCGTGTGTCCCTGATACACACCATGAAGAATAGGATGCCATCATGAGCAAAGCCGTACCGACCGGACCCGACGCACAGGGCAAATTCGCGCTTGAGATCAACATCGGTGGCCTGACCGGCAGCATTGCCGGGTTCAGCTCCAAGATGGAAGCGGAAGACTACGCAACCTCGCTGCTGCGCCGCGTCAAGGAACTCGCCAAGGCCGACGGCCTGAAATAAGCAGGCAGGCCGGGACGGGAAGGCCAGACCTTCTCCTCCCGGCCACCCTCCTTCCACATAGCGGGAAAGGAGGGAAGAAAGTCGTGTTTTCTGAAGATTTTTGAAAAAAACTTCGCCCAGAACCCCTTTCTGTGAAAAAACGGAACCACGGTTTCCCCACGCCCTTGCATGCGCGTGAAAAGACCGGAACAGTCGCCTTAGTGCATTCATAGCGCCCCGCAGGCCCAGACCCTGCCCCCGCAATGACAATAAGGACGATTTGCCCCATGAAAAAACTGACCCGATCACTCTGCGTACTGGCTGTAGCCAGTGGCCTGAGCGCCTGCGTGGACGGCCCGCGCGGCGGCTATTATGGCGGATATGGTGGATATGGCGGCTACGGTTACGGCGGCTACTATAATGGGTATGGCGATTATTATGGCGGCGCGCCGGAATACATAGGGCGCGGTGGCGGGCCCCGTGGGCCCCGTGGCGGCGGCTTTGGCGGTCCGCGCCGGGGTGGTGGCGGTGGCCCCTTCATGGGCGGCGGGCCGCGCGGCGATCATGGCGGCGGGCCGGGCCGTGGTCCTGGCGGTGGTGGTCCGGGTGGCGGCGGGCATGGGGCCGGTGGCCCTGGCGGACCCGGCGGCGGCGGGCATGGCTTTGGTGGAGGTCACCGCCGCTGAGCGTGACATGGGCTGGCTCCCTGCGGAGCCAGCCTTTTTTAACGGACCGCCTTCATCAACGCTTTTTGCAAAAAAGCTGCGCCCCAGGCCCTTATCCGTGCTGCCCTGCCCCTGAAAGCAGGTTCATGACCAGCACGCCACACACGATCAGGGCCATGCCCGCAATGGCGGCCAGATCGAGCTTCTGCCCCAGCACCACGCGGCAGACCAGTGTAATGAGCACCGTGCCAATACCTGACCAGATGGCATAGGCCACGCCGGTGGGAATAACCCGCAATGCCAGCGACAGCGCATAGAACGCCACCCCATACCCCACCACCGTCACGCATGATGGACCCAGCCGCGTAAAGCCGCTGGACAGGGTCAGGCAGAATGTTGCCGTAACCTCCGCCACGATGGCGATGACCAGATAACAATACGCCACCACTCAATCCCCTGCGGGTGGCGTGGCGCGCGGGGGCAGGCCGCGCAGGCGGGCGCGTGGCGCGCGCGGCGGCGGGGGTGTTTCATCGCGAATCGCCACGGCGTCCTGCCCCCTGGCCTGCAGGGCGGCGGCAAAGCGCTGCACGTGCGTCCATTGCGCGCCAGCATAGAGCTCACGCCCGTCCAGCATCACACGATGTCGTCTCAAGCCCTGATCCTGTCCTGTTTCGTTCCTGCCTGTAGATGGGGATGGCCGCCCTGCGGCGCAACCGCGGCACAAAATGGAACCAGTTTCCAGGAAACCTTCGCTTTTACGAAACGATTCATGTATGAAGAGGATAGGAGGTATGATCCATGAGCAACTCTGCACGTATGATCGCCCATCTGCTGATTACGGTCCGGCTGAGCACGCGCAACCGGCCTTCTCCCACAGTTTCCCAGCCTGCAAAGGACTGAGCACCTCACCCGCAGGATGGGGCGCGCGAGCAGGTAGGCGGGCCCGTGTCATGTTATGACACAATATGTCCGTCATGCCTTCTTGCGCGCCCGCGCCAGCCGGGCGGCAAAGGCGGGCAGTTCATCGTGGTGCAGCAGGAACACGTTGTTGGAGCGCGCAAGCTGCCGCGCCGGAATCGTGTAATCCGCATTCGAGACCACGGCCGCCACATCGGCGTGGTAATACAGGCGGGCGGCTGCAATCTGCTGCACGGCCTCGTTGCCCACCGCGTTGCGGTACAGCTTGCACTGCACCACCAGCCTGACAGGACCATGCACGGCAATGACATCCGCTCCCTGGTCACCGCCCGGCGGGGTGGCATGGGCATCCCAGCCACAGCCCCGCAGGCGGGCGGCGCAGTACCGCTCATAGGCGATGGGGTCCATGTCGGGTGAAAAGCCATCGGTGGGTTCGCTGCCCGAAGGGGCCTGA
Organism: Komagataeibacter xylinus; assembly: GCF_004302915.1. Taxonomy (GTDB): domain Bacteria; phylum Pseudomonadota; class Alphaproteobacteria; order Acetobacterales; family Acetobacteraceae; genus Komagataeibacter; species Komagataeibacter xylinus_C. The sequence continues at coordinate 24,754 of NZ_QQBI01000008.1, forward strand.
CGCGCCACCTGATCGACCAGCGCCAGCACGGGCCGGGCAAGGGCTGGCCACAGACCCGCCAGCTTTCTGCCGCGCAGGGCGGGCTGGATGATTGTCTTGACGAATTCGGCCTGCTCGCGCTCCCACTTCGTGGTGCGCTCCACCCCATAACTGTTGAACTGCACCAGTTGCCTGCGGCGGATGCGCAGGGCCTCGGCATGGCGGCGCACCAGTTGCCCGCACAACTGCCACGCCCGCCTGCGCCGCCACCATCGCGCGCCATAGCGCAGCACGGGCCACAACAGCACCGCCACACCGCCCGCCAGCACAAGCCGCCACACCCCCGATGGCAGTGCTGTGGGCGCGGCACCCGCTACACGCACGGCACTGGCGGCAAAATACAGGGGCGCGCTCCCCCGCCGCACCGGCAGGGCGCGCAACCGCACCACGGCGCCATCATCGCGCGTGCCCAGTAACTGCCATGTTCCCGCCCCGTCAGCGCGCTGGCAATGCAACTGGGCCAGCGCCTGCCCGTAGGCCGCGGCAGGCATGGAAAGCGGCAGTTCCGCTACCCGGCGCAGGCTGGCCGCCTGCGTGCACCCAATGGCATCAGGCGCGACCTGATAGGAGGTGGGGGCTGCCAGCGCGGCTACGGGGGCCAGTAGAAGCCACAAGCCCAACCATGGCGCGATGCCTACCCGCATTTGTATTCCTGCTCCCCTGCATTCGTGGCACAACCAGTCTAAAACGTGAGAACAAAATAAGAAAGTAGAGAAATGCCAGTGCCTTCGCCCAAGGCCCGGGCCTATCATGCCCGCATGCGACTCTGCTTTATCGGTGACAGCTACGTCACGGGAACGGGCGATGAAACCTGCCAGGGCTGGGCCGGTCGGCTTTGCGCATGCGAGCGGCAGGCCGGGCACGACCTCACCCTCTACAACCTTGGCGTAAGGGGCCAGACCAGCCACGACATTGCGCTGCGCTGGCAGGCTGAAGCGCAGGCGCGGCTGCACGGGCGCGATGATGGCGGCATTGTCCTGTCCTTCGGGGCCAATGACGTCATGCCCGATGCCGCAGGCCAACCCCGGCTTGCCCACGCCGACAGCCTGCACGCCACCGAACGGATCCTGCACCAGGCCCGCAGCAGATGGCCAACCCTGATGATCGGCCCCCCGCCCGTGGGGCGGCCCGGCCCCGACCAGCGCACCCGCGTGCTGGAGCAGGCCATGGCGGCATCATGCAGCCGGGCTGGCGTGCCCTTCCTGTCCGTCTGGGCGCCGTTGCTGGGCAGCGCCGCATGGTGTGGCGGGATTGCCCGGGGTGATGGGCTGCACCCCGGCGGGGCAGGCTACGACGTGCTGGCCCGGCTCGTGCGGGACTGGCTTGCCTGGCGGGATCTGATGGCCGCACCGCCATAGAAAACGCATATCCCCATTCCCCTTGGCAGGAACCGGCATTATGGCCACATAAGGCGCGCAGCCCCATGCCGCGCTTTTTCGAATGAAGGCATACAGACATGAACAAGATCATCACCTGTGCCCTGCTGGGCACGCTGGCCGTAGCCTGCGTGCCCGCCGCCCGCGCCGACGTGCCCGAGGCGGAACTGAATTCGCTCTACATCCGCCCCGAGGTGCAGCTTCCCGCCCCCGCGCTGACCTTTCCCGCCTATCCGATAGTGGATGACTGCACCACCGAGTTTGGCGACGAGGTGACCAATGCCTGTGTCACGGCGGAAAAGGAACGCGCCCTGGTGCTGCAACCCGCGTGGGAGGAATACAAGGACAGCGACAAGATCGGCTGCCAGGAGGACGTCACGCACATCCGCCACATCCAGCTCTATCGTGACCTGGCCTACTGCCTGGACAAGCGCCGCTATGACGCATGGCGCAAGGACCACCCCAACGGCAAGTAAAAGGCCTGAAAAAAGTTAAAAGTTTTTGGGTGCCGCCTTTTTTCAAAAAGGCGGCGCTCTCTCGAAGCTTTTTGAAAAACGCTTCACCAAAAACTTCTTTGGTCATAACCGGTTAATCGCGTGTGATATGACAGCTCTGGTCGTCATGGCTGTGGTCGTAATCCACGTTCTGGTTGGCGGCACTATCGCCATGCACGATCCGGCGCGGGCGGGCGGGGTCGGCTGACAGCACCGACAGGCTGCGATCCAGCCCCGCATAGGCCAGCCCCGCCGCCTCAAGCACGCTGGCGGGCATGCTGGCCAGCGTAAACGGCGCATGCACATTGGCGCGCGCGGCCTGCATGGCCGGGGCGTGGGCAGCCTGCCAGCCAGGCGAGGCCCAGAAATAGAGCGGCACCTCATAGGCTGCACGCACATCGCCATGCGCGGGGATGCCGCCTGAGCATTCATTTACCCGCACCCCATGGTCCGGCACGTAGAACAGGGCGGCTTCACCCCCATGCGCCTGCAGGCTGGCCTGCACGCGGGCAAGGATATGGTCGGTATAGGCGATGCTGTTGTCATAGGCGCTGCCCAGATGGGCGAAGCCTGGAGGGGCGCGATCCGCCGCATTCTCGTGGCTGCCAAACAGGTGCAGCACGACCAGCACCGGCCCCTTCGCCCCGGCAATGGCCTGATCGAACACGGGCAGCATCTGTTCATCAAGCACGGGGCGGCCCATCACGCCGCCCCGCACGGTGGTATAGGCGATATGGTGCGCCTGCTCCGAATAGGCGCCGATCACGCTGTCATACGGGCCAAGGCGGGGGTGGTTGCTGATCCACCACGTATCGAACCCCGCCGCATTGAACACCGAGACAAGGTCATGCCCCGGCACGGACCCCGGCCGCAGCCGGTCATAGCCTGACAGGATGACCGGCACGGCACCCACCGTGTAGTCAAAGGGCGTAACCACATTGTCAAAGCGCAGCAGGCCGGGCAGGTGGTCCATTTCAGGCGTGGTGGGCAGGGCGTAGCCAAAGCCGTGATGGTGGTCGCGGCGCGCGCTCTCGCCAATGACCAGCACGATCACCTGCCGCGCACCGGGTGCGGGCGGGGTGAGAAACTCGACCGGCTCATGGCTGATGCGCCGCGCCATGGCGGTTACGCGCCATGTCTCGCGCCTTGCTGCCGCATAGCCGGTCAGCAGGCTCCACGGCCAGGCACGGTCGAAATGGGCATGGATGGCCACCAGCGGGTTCTCCGTGCCCGCACGGGTGGGGGGCAGGCTGTGCCACAGCCGCATCACGGGCACCACCAGCACCGTCACCAGCACCGCCACCGCGCCCAGACGCCACCGGCCCGGCCACGGCACCACCACCCCGCGCGGGCGCGACAGGTAAAGGGCGGCCAGCCCCGACCACAGCACCGCCCACGCACACAGCCATGGCAGCACCGGGGCGACATAGCCCATCACCACCGGCACCGAGCAGTAGAACAGGATCAGCCATAACGGATAACCCGGCGGCACGCCGCTGATATGGATGTAATACACAGCCCCCGGCAGCAGCACGACGGCAGGCAGCAAGGCCGCCAGCAGCACCCGCCTGCTGTTGCAGGCGAGTGCGATCACCCCCCACAGCATGAGCGCGCGCGCAATGCCCTGCAACGCCGTGCAGGCGGGCAGCAGTGCCAGGCCGGCCATCAGCCCCAGCAGCGCATCGGGCCATGCCTGCCGCCATGAGCGCGACCGATGCAGAAACCTGCGCGGAGGGGGGAGCCTGTTCATTGCCCCTTCATGCCACGGGCGCACACAGGCGGGTAGACCCGCGCGCAATGGCGGCAAACGGCCCAGCGCCGCGGGGCTGGCACGTTTGTGAACGAACCGGCATGCGGCAATGCTTTTTATCGTCCGGGCACGCGCCTAATAATGCGGGCCGCCGGGAGGGCCCGCGCAGACGGGCGCCACAAGAAAACACCCTTCAAAAAAACCAGATTCAACAAAGGCACACAGACGTACCATGGCAAAGATCAAGGTCAAAAATCCCGTTGTCGAGATGGATGGCGACGAGATGACCCGCATCATCTGGCATTTCATCCGCGAGCGGCTGATCCTGCCCTATCTCGACATCGACCTGAAATATTATGACCTCGGCATCACCCACCGCGACGAAACCGATGACCGCGTGACCGTGGACGCCGCCGAGGCCGTGCGCCGCTACGGCGTGGGCGTGAAATGCGCCACCATCACCCCCGACGAGGACCGGGTGAAGGAGTTTGGCCTGAAAAAGATGTGGCGCTCGCCCAATGGCACCATCCGCAACATCCTTGATGGCACCATCTTCCGCGAGCCGATCATCTGCACCAACGTGCCGCGCCTCGTGCCGCACTGGACCCAGCCCATCGTGATCGGCCGCCATGCCTATGGCGACATCTACCGCGCGGCCGAAACGCGCATTCCCGGCCCCGGCAAGGTCACGCTGCGCTACACCCCGGCCGATGGCGGCCCCGAGCAGGTGCTGGACGTGCATGACTTCAAGGGGCCTGGCGTGGCCCTTGGCATGCACAACACCCGCGCCTCGATCGAGGGGTTTGCCCGCGCCTCGCTGGCCTATGGGCGCGACCGCAGGCTGCCGGTCTACCTGTCCACCAAGAACACCATCCTCAAGGCCTATGACGGCATGTTCAAGGATGTGTTCCAGGAAGTGTACGAGCGTGAGTTCAAGGCCGAGTTTGAAAAGCTGGGCCTGACCTACGAGCATCGCCTGATCGATGACATGGTGGCCTGCGCGCTGAAGTGGAAGGGCGGCTATGTCTGGGCGTGCAAGAACTATGATGGCGACGTGGAAAGCGACATCGTGGCCCAGGGCTTCGGCAGCCTTGGCCTGATGACCTCGGTGCTGCTCAACCCCACGGGCGACGTGGTGGAGGCGGAAGCGGCCCACGGCACCGTGACCCGCCATTTCCGCGAGCACCAGAAGGGGCGGCCCACCAGCACCAACCCCATCGCCTCGATCTTCGCCTGGACGCGCGGCCTGGCCTATCGCGGCAAATTCGATGACACGCCCGATGTCACCCACTTCGCCCATACGCTCGAGCGCGTATGCATCGAGACGGTGGAGGGCGGCCAGATGACCAAGGATCTCGCCCTGCTGGTGGGCAAGGACACGAAATGGCTTGATACCCAGCCTTTCCTTGACGTGCTGGACGAAAAGCTGCGCGCGGCACTGGCCAAGGCATAAAACAGAAGTTTCCGGGTGCCGCCTTTTTTCAAAAAGGCGGCATTCTTTTTAATCTTTGCCGGGGTTACGCCCCCTCCTCCAGCGCGTGATCGGCCAGTTCGCCTTCCCACCGGGCCGCGACGGCGGCGGCGTAGCCATTGCCCAGCACATTGGTGGCCGTGCGCGCCATGTCGAGAAAGTGGTCAATGCCCAGGATCAGCGCCAGCCCCGCCTCGGGCAGGCCGAACTGCGGCATGACGGCCGCCAGCGTGACAAGGGCGGCACGCGGCACGCCCGCAATGCCCTTGCTGCTCAGCATCATCACCAGCACCATCGCGATCTGCTGGCCTACGGGGATGTGGATGCCATAGGCCTGCGCAATGAACAGCGCGCCGAAGGACTGGAACAGCACCGAGCCATCAAGGTTGAAGCTGTAGCCCAGCGGCAGCACGAAGCCGCTGATGCGGTCGGGCACGCCAAACAGCTCCAGCCGCTCGACCAGCAGCGGGTAGACGGCCTCGCTGCTCGCGGTGGCGAAGCCAAGCAGGATGGGCTGGATCAGCAGCTTCGCCAGTGCGAACACGCGCCTGCCCAGCACGCAGAAGGTCATGGTGGTCAGCAGCACCCACAGCACGCCCAGCGTGCCGTAGAACTTGCACAGGAACACGCCAAACATGCCCAGGATGCCAACGCCGCTATGGGCCACGCTGCCCATGACCGAGCCGAACACGGCCACGGGGGCGGCATACATCACCATATCGGTCATGCGCAGCATGATGCGGGCGAGTTCGGCGGTCCAGGGCAGGATCATGCGCTGCGCCCCCTTGCCGGCCGCGGGCAGGGCCAGGCCAAACAGGACAGAGAACACCACGATCTGCAAAATGTCGTTGCGGCCCATGGCATCAAAAATGCTGGTGGGCACCACATGCAGCACGAACTCGACCGGATCGAAATGCGCATGCGCCAGGCCCGTATCGCCCAGGCCCTGCGGCACGGTAAAGCCTATGCCGGGCTGGAGCAGGTTGGCGGCCAGCAGGCCGGTCACGAGCGACAGGAAGGAGGCGACGATGAACCACAGCAGGATACGCCCGCCAATGCGCATCACCTGCGTGCCATCGCCAAGGCTGCCAATGCCCGACACAAGGGTGGCAAAAACCAGCGGGGCAATGATCATGCGCACAAGCCGCAGGAACAGCCCCGTCAGCAGGGTTGCGCAGCGGGTGGCGGCCTCGGCCGCAGCCGGGCCCGCCGCATGCAGGCCCAGCCCCACGACCACACCCAGCAGCAGCGCGACCACAATGGCGCGCGTGCGCCCGCTGGCATTACGTTTTACGGGCTTGGCCAAATCAACAATCCTGCTGCCATTCATCAGAAGATAACGCCGCAAGTAACGCACGCCCCCCCGGTTTTGCAAGGTAGGCGTGCAACACCCCTCTGGTCGGCGTGCAGGCAGGGCAGCATAAAAAAACTGTTATACCCATACCCCCTACCTTTCTGGACAGAATGCGATTATAGGGATGTTCCTGTGAAATTATGCACCTGATGCATTATCTCCTCCTTGACCCAAGGGCGCACCAGGACGGGAAAGGCGGAATAAGGCGGACGGACATGCGTGCAGGATGGCCAGCCACTGGCCGGGAAGGCTTATGGCCCCCAGGCCAGATGTATCACCACGGATCAGGCGGGATGGTACGCATCAGGCGCGCGCAAAAGTGGTGCGAATCGCATTTCAAGATGCAGATCACATGACAGGCAAGACTACGGGCGTGCAGGAATCCCTGCCACGCGGATGGTGGGGTTCAGCAGTCTGTGCCTGTTTTCTGGTGGTTTTCCTTAGTTTTTTTAATATTATCTCAATGCCGCAGCGCGCATGCGGGTCCCTGCTAGGCCCCGGTCCGGCGCATGGAAACGCACCTCCTGCCACCACTGACGCCGATGCTTATTGCTCACCCTAATCACTCGCATGATGAAATCGTGTGTCAGCCTCCCTCCCTTTTCCCACCCGGGCAGGAAGCGCAACGAGAGACTTAAGCTATTAAGTCATTGAAAATACGATATTAAATTCTGGAAAACAGGGCTTTTTCCATGCTGGCGCACAAACCGGAATCGCTTGTGAGGATAGAGGCAGGATGATGGCGGTTATCTGTTACTTCAATCACATTGTCGTGATACTATAGCACCGAATTTGTCGCCTTTAAGCGCAATCAAGGCCCCAAAACCAAGGGTTGGAGGGGATTTAGCCCATTAATATGCATTCATTATGCAATTTATAGAGGTCTGTTTCTGCTCATTCACGCCATGCTAGCTATCGGTATGCGCCTGACCCTGCACACCGATTATGCCTTACGCACGCTATTATACATGGGATTGCATGCCGACAGGCGTGTCTCGATCCATGAGATCGCCAGCGCGTATGACATTTCCGAGAATCACCTTGTCAAGGTCATCCACCGGCTGTCGCGCCTTGGGCTGGTTGATGCGCGGCGCGGTCGTGGCGGTGGCCTGATCCTTGGCCATCCCCCCGAGGATATCCGCATTGGCGATGTCGTGCGCCAGACCGAGGATGACCTGCAACTGGTCCATTGCGAACCCAGCCACGCCGATGGCAGCTGCTGCATCCTTTCGGAGATGTGCAAGCTGCGCGGCGTGCTCTCTATCGCGCTGGGCGCCTTCATGAGCGTGCTGGACGCAACAACACTGGCCGACCTGCTGCCAGATCATGAACGCCCGCATCTGCTCGCACGCCTGCCCGGCCCGGCCCAGGTGCAACAGACACAGCAGCCATTGGCCAAAAGCGCCTGACCATAACGGTCAGGCGGCCTGTGTTCCGCCCCCCGCATTTTCCGCCTCGGCCTCACGCAGGGCCTGCGCGGTCAGGCGCTGTTCATTGCGGCGCAGGAACACGGCACTCGCCACAAGCCCCACCGCAACCGCAAGGCCAAGCCCGATACTCGCGGGCCCCGATACCTGCGTGACCTTGCGGCCCAGGTAATACGCCCCGGTGGCGTACCCCCCTGCCCAGCACAGCCCACCCAGCGCATTAAAGATCATGAAACGCGGCCAGGGCATGTGGTTGGCGCCGGCCAGCAGCGCCACGAAAACACGCAGCAGGGCGATAAAACGCCCGAAAAACACGATGCCACTGCCATGGTGGCGGAACAGGAAGCGGCCAAGCAGCAGCCTCTGCGGCGTAAGCTTGATGCGGCTGCCATATTTCTGCAGCAGCGGCAGCCCCACCCTGCGCCCGATCATGTAACCGATATTATCGCCAATGACGGCGCCCATCACGGCGGCAAGGGCCACCCAGCGGATATCGAGCCGATGGGTGGCGGCACAATAGACGGAGGCGGAAATGATCAGCGTCTCGGCAGGCAGCGGCAGGCCCATGCTTTCCAGCATGACAATGAACGTAATGACCCCATAGCCATAATGCTGGAACAGGTATTCGAAATGATGCAGCAGCGTTCAGTCCTCCGTGCCGGGCAGGTCATCATGATTTCTTAGCGGAACATAGACAGGGCATGCCCGGACCAGATACGCGATACAAAGCCGCAAGGTGCCTGTACCCCCGGCCTGGAATCCGGTCGGTACAATGGGTGAAACAGGCGCAAGGCAAAACCGGATTTAACGAATATCTGCCACCCGTTTTTTCAACCATCCGTTAAGATGGCCCATAATACCGGCCCCGTGATACGGGCCAGCCCCATGTAACCGCGCCATGAATACACAAGAACCGGCAGCGTTGGCCCTTACCTGGCATGCCTGCCCCTCATGCACGCAAGCAGAGCCGCTCCTTTACAAAGGCGATGTCAGCGCGTGATGCCAGCTCCAGCACCGCATCATCATAACCGGACAGATCTTCGGCCAGCCAGTCGTGGCCAGGGCGGTGCATCTTCCACACAACGGCCTGCCGCGCGCTGCCCGCCACCCGGCTTTTCGAGATCAGGCACACGAGGCCATCACCCCTGCCCTGCTGCTTCTCCCATAACGCAAAAACCGCATCGGAAAACCCAAGGGCGGCCAGCAGCACATGGGTCCGGTACCAGTCTTCCACATGCAGGGAATTGACCCAGCATTCCCGCCCCGTCCCATCAGGGCTGGCCTTGCCCGCGGGCAGGGCCGTGCGTGCGCGGCAATAGGCCAGGTACGTGTATTCCCCTTCGTTTACAATGCCCGCATCCAGCACCGGGGCGAAACGACGCGCCACCCGCAGCGTGGCATGGGCAGGCACCCGGGCCAGGGTGCGCAGCATCCGCTCATTGGCACGCATGGGTAACGCCCCGCCTGCCGCCTAACGCCGGATCCACTGCCGCCGCTCGGGCGCGCGGCGTTCCCAGCCGCGCCGCTCGAGTTCGGGGGTGCTGGCGGGAGCCGCCGGGTAGCCCACGCACAGATAGGCCACGAGTTCGAGTGCGGGGTCCATCTCCAGCACGGCCGCAACCCGCCCGGGGTCGATGATCGAGACCCAGCCCACCCCCACCCCTGCCGCGGTCGCCGCCAGCCAGAACGTATGGATGGCCATGACGGTGGACCAGGTGGTGGTCTGCGGCATGGTCGCCCGCCCCAGTCCGCGCCCCTGGGCGGGATCGGGGTGGGAGAACACGGCCACATGGTGGGGCGCATCATCCAGCCCGGCCAGTTTCAGCCGCGCGTAGCGCAGGGCATCCGGCCCGTCACGGTCGGCCAGGGCAGCTTCGTTGCAGCGGGCAAAATCAGCCCGGACCGCAGCCCGCCGGGCCGGATCATCCACGCGCACGAAGCGCCACGGCTCGCTCAGCCCGACCGAGGGCGCAAGGCAGGCGGTGCGCAGCAGGTCATCGAGCACGGATTCGGGCACCGGGTCGGGGCGGAAATGGCGCACATCACGCCGCCAGCGCAGCAGGTCGCGCAACTGGTCCATGAAGGGCGATGGAAATTCCGGCGGGGTAGTGGTCATGCCTGTTTGTGGTTCATCGCAGCCCGTCTGTCACCCCCGGCCCCTCATCACCCGCACCGGGCAGGCCCGTGGCGGCCGCCGGGGGAATGCCTTCCTCCTGGATTGCGGGCGTGGCGTAGGCGGGGTCTTCACTGAACTGGGCCGAGACTTCCTTGATCTCGTCAAAACTGGCCTTGTACCAGTCCACCTGCGTCATGGTGTGGCTGCGCACGACAAAGCTGAGGAAGGTCGGCTCGGACACGGCATAGCCATACAGCGCATCATCCTGCCCCGCCCGGTTGCGGAACATGAACCGGCACGTCGCCGCATCGGTATAGCGCAGGAAGGTATGGTAGATGATGGTCGGCACGATCTCGTGCATGGCCTGGCCGATATAGTATTCGGGCCGCTTGTTGATGAGGTCGGTCGTGGCGTTATCGAGAATGCCTTCGTTTTCCAGCGCGCCCGCACTCTGGGCAAAACGGGCGGGATTGACGCGCACCGTCACCTCGCAGCGCCGCACATGGTAGGCGGAGGAAACCGTAATGCCGAATTTCTCGTAATCCGGCATCTTGTTGAAGGCCGTTGTCGCCGCCCCGGCAGTGCCCCCATGCGCCAGCATGGCAAGGCCAATTCCCCCCATGCAGTTCAACATGCGCCTGTGCATCGCCCTGTGCCTTCCTGTTCGCCCGCGCCATGCGGCAGTTATGAATATGGCGGCACACCGTGATGCGCCGCCATATACAATATCACAGGACTGGCCTGCCCGCAGGCAGCAGTTTCAGGCCCGGTCCCACCCGCGCAGCGCGAGCAGCGAGGGGCTACCTTCCATGCCGCAATGGCAGCCCGAGGGCACGGCCACGCTGGGCAGCGTGGCGAGCAGCATCATCCCCTGCTTGCGATAGGCCGCACCCACCCACGCACTCACGCGCTGGCGGAAGGAACGGATCGGGAGGGAGGGGGAAGACGGGGAAAATCCCACGGCGGGGACAGGAGAAAAACTACGCATCAAGGCGTTTCCCGTGAGCCTAGCGGGCGATACTGCCGCATGCTGCTCCTGTTGCTCTACTACGCCGCAACCAACGCCTTGCACATCCGATATTTTCGCAGATTTACGGGCCGATCCATGCTGTTTTCGCAAGGCTTATTCCGGCGGGTGTTGCGCGGAAAATACACCCGCCGGAGGCCGCAGCGCTCAGATGCAGCCAACCTGCCAGCCAGCCCGCCATTCCTGCCCCGACTGAAGGTGGAACACACCCGGGCGGGTGGAAAATTCACCACTGAACCCCACCGGGCTTGCAATGCCGTGCCAGGGCTCGATGCACAGGAAATCACCGCCCGGCTTCATCCACAGGCCCAGATAGGGAAAGCCCTCCCATGTCAGCCGCAGGCCCGGCCCATCGGGGATGTGGTAGGTCAGGCCATGGCTGGCCAGCTGGTCGAGAATCAGCGCGTCCGGCGCAAACAGGGCCTCGTCAAGCGCCAGCGTGCGGCCCCTGATCGGGGTTGGCAGGGCTTCGGGCAGCAGCAGGCCGCCTTGCAGGCGGCGGATGGGGGCAGGCTCGGGCGCATCAAAGGTAATGACATGCCGGTTCTTGGGCACATCGGGGGCGAGCGGCCAGATGAAGGCGGGGTGCGCGCCAAGCGAGGCGGGCAGCACGCGCGCGCCATCGGGGTTGGTCACGCAGTAGCGCACCGACAGGGTGCCGTGCTCGATCCGGTATTCGATGACGAGGCTGAAGGCGAAGGGGAACATTTTGCGCGTCTCGTCCGTATCGACGAGTTCGAGGCGGCAGCCGGTCTCGTCACGCGCGAGCCAGCGGAAGGTGCAGTCGCGCGCAAAGCCATGCTGGGTCATGCGGTAGGGCCTGCCCTCCACCCAGGCGGTATCCTCGACCAGCCGCCCCACGATGGGGAACAGCACCGGCGACTGCCGCTGCCACGGCGCGCCGCCGCCCCACAGCAGGTCGCGCCCGCCCGCGCGCAGGGCGCACAGTTCGGCCCCCTTGGCGTGCACGCTGGCAGCAAGGCGGCCATCGCCAAAACTATGGGTATTCTCGGTCATGCTGGCGGCTCCATCAGGTTTCATGATGAAGCTACCATGCACGATCAGGGTGCCGCCTGCCTATTGGCGTGATGCAGGGCTGGTGGCCGGAGCGGGTGCTGCGGCAGGCTGCTGCGCGGGCGGCGTGGTGCCGGGGTTGAGCCGAATGGTCAGGCGCTCGACCGAGAAGGCAAGCCGCGCGCCGCTGCTGGTTGAGGTGAACTTGATATAGATGCCGTTATTGTTTTCCATGACGGCACCGCCCTTGCCCGCCCCCATCGTGGCCTCGCCCTGCACGGACCAGTACGTGCCCTCGATATCGGACACGCGATACAGGTTATAGACGGTGCCCACCGCCCTGGTGCGCGAAAAACCGATGGCAGCCCCCGAGCCACCCCGGATGCGGAAGGGATAGTCATGCCCCTCGAAGGTCAGCACGCCCTTGCCCCATGATACACCTGCCCCGACATCCGCCGCCGAAATGGCAAAGGTGATCGTTCCCGTATGGTCACCAAGCGCATCCGCCGCGCGGGCATGGGCGCACAGCGGACCAAAACCGGACAGGGATATAACAGCCGCGGTAGCGGCCACATATGCTAGGCGCAAAAGCAAACTCCCTGACTTCTGGCGATATGTGTCGCCCGGCTCCATGAAGGATTGGCATGGCTTCCATGCCGTAACGCCAACAGTGCCGCACAAATAGCAGCCATGCAAACCCTATCATGGACTTTATGCCAGGCGGCCCGGCTTTACGGCCTGGCAGGCGGGGTCAGGCGCTCGATCTGGGCGCGGGCCTCGCCATTGGGCAGGGCAGCGGTGTGCAGGTTGACGTAAACCTGCCCGTTCTGCAGCGCCTGCGCCTGCTCGGCCGAGAGCAGCACCGAACCGTGCTGGCCTGGCTTATAGGGGCCGGGAATGGGCACGAGCACGCCCGCTTCCTCGCCTGCCGGGGCGGGGCCATGGAAATGCGCCGCCGTGACCGGGCCGCTCAGGCCGCTCCATGTAATGACATACTTCACGAGGTTGGTGCGCGTGTTCAGCGCGGCCTCGACCTTGCCCTCGGGGTGGGATGTCGCACCATGTTCGCCTGCAAAATGCCCTTCAAGACGCACGACCGACGCCAGCGCGGGCGAGGCGAAGGCAACACTGGCCACGACGAGGGCCGGCAGGGCGGAAAAACGGATCATCTCTCTGACTCCAGTGCGGGGGGGTGGCCCGCATGCCTTGTTTCCGGTTTTTATGGGATATGCGTAACGTGAATGCGTATCACATGCATGAACCCCCGGGCAGCGCAACACAAATCCCTGTAGGGCCATGATGTTGCCAGATACTTAATCCTGATGGCGCTTTTTTTTCAGATATCCAGCGGGCGGGGCCGCTCCATCCAGCGCATGTCGGGGATGAGCCATCCGGCAAGGCGGCGGTAGCACAGGCTGCGGCGGGGCCATAACAGCCCCTTAAGGCCCGGCGTGGTGACATCGTGATCAGTCATCCTGTCATCCCTCTTTTACCATCAGGAGATTGCCTGAAAAGGCAGGCCCGATCATGCCTTGAAATGATGAAAGTTTTTGGGTGCCGCCTTTTTGAAAAAAGCTTCACCAAAAATTTTTATCAAGGCGTTGTTTTAAAATACCCTTTCATGAAGGCGCGTGTCACCACGGATGGGAATCCGATATGAACCGCCCGGCATCGGTAATCATGCCAATGGCGAAGTAACACGCCGCGACACCAAGCAGCATCAGCAGGGCAGGAATGATCATGCGCATGCCTGTGCTGTGCCACCGCGCGCAGCACAGCGCAAGGGTTCAGCCAACCCCCGTGCCGCCCGAGGCCGCATAGACCTGCCCGGTGATGTAGCTGGCCTCAGATGAGGCCAGGAGCACGTAGATCGGCGCGATTTCCGCCGGTTGCCCGGCCCGGCCCATCGGGGTCTCGCCACCGAAATTGTGGATGTTCTCCTCCGTCTGCCCGCCACTGACCTGCAGCGCGGTCCAGAACGGGCCGGGGGCGACAGCGTTGACGCGGATGCCCTTGTGCACCATCTGCTTGGCCAGCGACTTGACGAAGGCGACAATGGCCCCCTTGGTCGCGGAATAGTCCAGCAGGATCTCGGACGGGCTGAACGCATTGACCGAGGCCGTGGCAATGATCGCGGCCCCGCGCGGCATGAGCGGAATGGCAGCCTTGCTCAGGTGGAACAGCGCATAGATATTGGTGCGGAAGGTTTCGTCGAACTGTTCGTCGGTAATATCAAGAATGCTGGCCTGATGGCGCTGGCGGCCCGCGTTGCTGACCAGTATGTCCAGGCCGCCCAGTTCATCATGCGCGCGCTGGACAAGCTGGGCGCAATATCTGCTGTCACGCAGGTCACCGGGGAGGGCCACCGCCTTGCGCCCGGCCTCGCGGATGAGGGCCACGACCTCGCGCGCATCGGGTTCCTCCTGCGGCAGGTAGGCTATGGCCACGTCCGCGCCCTCGCGGGCATAGGCAATGGCGGCGGCACGCCCAAGGCCGGAATCACCGCCGGTGATCAGCGCCTTGCGCCCGGCCAGCCGGCCCGCGCCACGGTAGCTCGTCTCGCCATGGTCGGGGCGGGGGTTCATCTTGCCCGCAAGGCCGGGCCAGGGCTGTGACTGCTCGGGAAAGGGCGGGCGGGGATAGGCGTTTTCCGGGTCGACCAGTGGCGGGCGGGGCGCGGCCATTTCGGCGGCCTGCGCCCGGCTTGAGGCCGCCGCTGCCGTTACAAGCCCCGCCGCTGCTGCCAGCACGGTGCGGCGGGAGGAGGCGATATGGCTGTCATCTGGCATGGGGCAGGCTCCGTATCTGTAACAGGGGCGCTTGTGGCCCCGGGGCTACAGATCAAACAGTGCGCCTGCCGCGCGGTTGCATGCCGGGCGGGTTTTGTGACCGTCCGGTGCCAAAAGGACTTCGTGGAAATCCTATCGGGTCAATATGTTGCACATGGAAAGATGCCGCCTTTTTGAAAAAGGCGGCACTCAAAAACTTTTATCCTTTTCAGGCCAAGGCGGCGATGCCGGTGATCTCGACCTTCCATTTCGGGTTGGCCAGGCGGGCCTCCACCGTGGCGCGGGCGGGCTTGCTGGCGGGATCGAGCCAGGCATCCCATGCACGGTTCATGGCTGCCATGTCATTCATGTCGCTCAGGAAGATCTGCACCGAAATCAGGTTTGCCTTGCTGGTGCCGGCCTCGGCCAGGATGGCGTCAATCTGGCGCAGGATGTCGGCGGTCTGGCCTTCGGCATCAAGGTCGGCATCATCGGCAACCTGCCCGGCAAGATAGACAAGCCCACCATGCACGACAGCCCCGGCGAGGCGTTCTTCAGGTTGCAGGCGTTTGATGGTCATGAAACGAATTCCTTATTATTGCAAGTTTCCAGAAATAACACCTTATCAAAATAATAAAAGTTTTCGAATGTCGCCTTTTTCCAAAAAAGCGATGGTCTTCCGAAGCTTTTGTCCTGGTCTATGCGCGCCCCTTGGCCGCCCCATCAGGCGGCAGGTGAAAGCGGCGCGTCACATCGAAAAACCGGGCATTCATGTGCAGTTCACGCACCAGTATTTCCAGATAGGCCACGCTCCACCCCAGATCGAGGCGGCGCGACAGGTTGACCTCGCCATCCACCGCAGCCCGCATCTGCGCAAGGGCCGCGGCCACGATGCGGGCCAGCTCCACCGGCGGGCCGCCCTTCCATGCGCCAAAGGCCGCAAGCGTGCGCTCGACCGTAGCCACCACGGCGGGCGGCAGGCTGCCGCGGGCCAGCAGGCCGCGCAGGCGGATCAGGTTCAGCCCCACCGTCATGGCCGACAGCACGCCATCCAGATACGCATTGGTCTGCGCATCGGACATGGTGGTCGCGTGCCTTACCAGCCGGGCAAAGCCGGTCGTGAGCCGGTTCACCCACGCGCCGGGGTCAGGTATGGCGGGAGCGAGGGCAATGCGGCGCAGGTCGCGCACGATCTGGCGGCGCATGCGCCACCGCTCGGCATCGGGGTCAAAAGGCAGCACGAGGCGAAACACCAGCACGCTGCACCCGATGCCCAGCACCACCGCGCTGTTGGTGTTGAAAAAGGTCAGTTCATCCAGCCGCGACTGGTTGCCCGGATAGACCATGAACGGCAGGAAGTTGTTATAGGGCGCTGCCGTACCCGCCGTGCGCGCATCGCGCAGCGCAAGGCCGCCCACCATCATGGGCACGAACAGCGAGAGCACCAGCGTCTCCCACACCGCCTGGTCGGGCAGCACCAGGAAGGTGATGATGGCCGCGACCAGCACCGCCCATACTGCCCCGCGCAGGAAGCCGATGCTGTCGCGCACCGGGTTTTCATTGGCGGCAAAGCGGCTGCAGGTCACCACCACGAACATGGCGAAGGTCGCGCCATCGGGCCAGCCGGTGCACTCCCACACCAGCCCGCCCATAAGCACCGCAACCGCCGAACGGATGCCGTTATGCCACGCCGCCGTGCGGTCGCGCCATGGGGGGATGGAGAAGTGAAAGTGGTCATGCGCCGGCGCAACCTGTGTTGCCGCCAGATGCGCCAGCGCCGCATCAAGCCGCACCAGCAGCACGCCAAGCGAGGCATTGAGGATGTAGCCATCAAGATGCTGCTGCCCCGCCGCCCGGCCCGGCGGGGTGGGGCCGGATACGGCAATGATGTCATTGACGAGCTGCTGGCGGCATTCCGCCCCAAGGTCGCGCAACTGCGCGCGCAGGGCGGGAATGGCGGCCAGCGGGTCCGGCCCCGCCAGTGCCGCCTGAATGTTGCCGAACAGCGCCTGCGCGCGTGCAAGCGGGGTAACGAAGGCAGACGGCAGGTCGCCCGTGGCATGCATGCGCGCACTCAGCCCCAGCCCGCGCGACATCACTACCGCAATCGAGGCAAGTGCTGCGCGCGCATGGTCGCCCGCGCGGGTGCGGTGCTGCATCTCCACCTCGCTGAATTCGATCTGGTCCGATACGGAAAAGACCGAGCCCAGCAATGTGCGTGACTTGAGGAACGCCCCCTCGTGCCCCTGCATCATGCTGCCGAGCGCCTGTACTGCCTGGCCTATGGCAGCGCCCACTTTCTGGCCGATCTCGCGCCGGGCCACGTCAATCAGGCTGGGGGCGAACACGGCGGCCAGCGCGCTCTCGCACAATATGCCCACAAAGATGTAGGTCGAGCGCGACAGCGCGATGTCAAACACCTGATGCGGCGCATTGGCGGCGTTCAGCGCAATCAGCCCGCTGGTAAAGGCCATGAGCACCAGCGCATAGGAATGGAAATTGCGCAGGAAGGTGGCCAGCCCGCAGCACACCCCCACCCACAAGGCCAGCACGGGAAACAGCAGCCACGCCGATTGCGGCATGGCGGCAATCAGCGCAACACCGGCCACTGCGCCAAGGCAGGTGCCCAAAAGCCGCCACCGCGCCTTGGACATGCTCTGCCCGCGTGAATTCTGGGCCACGATCCATGTGGTCATGGGGGCCCATTGCGGGTCGTCCATCTCCATCCACAGCGCCAGCACGAGGGCCAGCAGGGCGGCGATGGTCGTGCGCAGCGCAAAGCCGAAATCCGCAAGGCGCGGGGCGTAAAGCCAGCGGAACCGCCGCAGCAAGCCATCCGTCATGCCTGGCGCCGCAGCTCCCTGCCCCACCTGCTGCGGGCTGGCGCAATGCCCCTCTCACGTAATCGTGTCATGCCCCTCCCAATGGCAATAACGGGGGCACAAATCTACATGTTATAACGTAAATAGTTTTTCATGTTTCCCAGCCTTTTCGCCGGGCGTTACGGGCGATGGCGCCGCGTGCGCAGGGGGCTGCAAGGATACAGGCTTCCATGTGCAGCCTTTATTTAAAAAAGGCTGCATTTTCCCTGTAGCTTTAGCGGTGGCGGAACATCTCGTACAGCGCCACGGCGGCAGCGTTGGATACGTTGAGGCTTTCCATGTGGCTGCTCATGGCCAGACCCGCGATTTCATCACAATGCTCGCGCGTCAGCCGCCGCAGGCCCGCGCCCTCCGCGCCGAGCACAAGGGCAACCCGGCGCTGATGGAAGGCCGCACCATCCAGAATGCCGCCGCCCGCATCAAGCCCCACCACCCACAGGCCACGCGCCTTGAGCGCATCAAGCACGCGCGAGAGGTTGACCACGCGGATCAGCGGCACGATCTCGAGCGCGCCCGAGGCCGCGCGTGCGAGCGTGCCGGTCTCGTCAGGGGCGTTGCGGTCCTGCATCACCACCGCCACCGCGCCAAAGGCCGCCGCCGAGCGCAGGATGGCGCCCACGTTGCGCGGGTCGGTCACCTGATCGAGCACCAGCACCGGGCCGGGCTGCTCGAGCACCGTATCAAGGTCGGGCGGGGTCAGCATATCGGCCAGCAGGGCCATGCCCTGATGCACGGCGTCAGGGCCGCACAGCGCATCAAGCTGGGCACGCTCGGCGCGGACGGCCTGGATGGGAAAGCCACCTTCAAGCCTTGCCGCCAGGGTTTCCTGCGCTTCCGCCGTGACCAGGAGCTGGCGCAGCTTGCGGGCCGGGTTTTCAAGCGCGGCCTGAACCGCATGCAGGCCATACAGCCAGCATGTGCCGTGTGGAGCCGATGCGGCCCCACGACCACCCCGCCTGCCGCCCCTTTCAGGTGTGGCGCGGGCGGAAGAAGCGGAATGAGCCCCGGACGAGGCGCCACGGCGGCGGGATGTGCGCATGTTCATGATCGCTCTTTAAGCCCAACGGGCACCGGCGTCATTCCCCCAAACGAAAATTGTCGCAAATTTTTCACCCATACCCTTGACTTACCCCCCGCATACCCCGTATTTACCCGCCCAACCTGGAGGGATGCCCGAGTGGCTAAAGGGGGCGGACTGTAAATCCGCTGGTGTACGCCTACGTTGGTTCGAATCCAACTCCCTCCACCATTTTCCTTTTTTTAAAATGACTGCAATCTGCATCACAACGCTGGCGCGCCGGCGCTTTTTGTGTTTTCCCGCCGTGCGAATTCGTTTGTGTATCGGCCATGACCCGAAGCGATGCAGGGCCTATTAGGAAGTTACACCCCCTTCCGCCATAATGGGCTATCAGGTGCCTGCCCTGTCGTGGCAACCCGGTTCGGTTTTATGGATATGATAGGCAAGATGGCGCGGAGAGGCTGGCATAGAATTATTTTCTGCATCGGCCTTGTCTATGCTGTCTGGGCCTTTGCGGTATTCAATGCTGTTGCGCTGCTGCTGGCCCCTGTCGTGCCGCGCAGGTGGCGGGGCACGGTCGGGCGGCGGTGGGTGTGGGTCATGTCGCGGCTTTCGCTCAACGTGCTGCGCGGGCTGGGCGGAATCCGGTGCGATGCGCGCGACCTCAGGGCACTGGCCCATATCCGCAACACCGTGGTGGTGGCCAACCATCCATCGCTGATGGATGCCATGCTGTTCACCGCCTACCTGCCCGACCTTGTGTGCGTGACCAAGCAGTCCCTGCTCGATCACCCGTTCTGTGGCGCGGCGCTGCGGCTTGCGCAGTATCCCGGCAACGACACGCCGCTGCGCCTGATCCGCAGCACGGTTGCACATGCGCGCGCGGGCCAGCCCATCCTGCTGTTCCCCGAAGGCACGCGCTCGGGCCGGGCACAGGTCAATGACGCCTTTCACCCCGCCTTCGCCGCCATTGCCATGCAGGCGGGCTGCACGGTGCAGATCATGGTCATCACCAGCACTTCGCCCTACCTGCGCAAGGGCGCCTCCCTGCTGCGCAGGCCAGCGCTGCCCATTACCTATACCGTCACGCGCGGCGCGACCCTGCCCCCGCAGGCCACCCACGCCATGACATCACGCGAACTGGCAGGCCAGGTGCAGGCCTGGCTGACCGAGGCCCTTGCCCGGCAGGCACCCCATGGAGGCATGGCATGAACCCGCCCGCCCCGCGCCATCTTGTCGTGATCCCCTCCTACAATACCGGCCCGGTGCTGGCGCGCACGGTGGCCGAAGCCCTGGCCTCCTGGCCCGATGTGCTGGTGGTGGTCGATGGCAGCACCGATGGCAGCGCCGACACCCTGCCCGCCCTTGCCGACACCCACCGGGGCCTGTCGGTCACGCACCTGCCGCGCAACCGGGGCAAGGGGGCGGCCATCCATCATGGGCTGCGCTGGGCGCGCACGCATGGTTACACCCATATCCTGACCATGGATGCCGACGGGCAGCACCCTGCCGAACAGATTGGCCGGTTCATCAAGACTTCACGCAGCGCGCCGGCGGCCATGATCCTGGGGCGGCCGGTCTTTGCCGATGACGCGCCCGCGCTGCGGGTGCAGGGGCGCCGGGTTTCCAACTGGTGGGCACGGCTGGAAACCCCGGGCAGTGACATCGGGGATTCGCTGTTCGGCTTCCGGGTCTATCCGGCGGCCGACCTGCTGGCGGTCATGGACACGGTATCGGGTATGCGCCGCTATGATTTCGACCCCGAGGCCGCCGTGCGCCTGTGCTGGCGCGGGCTGGACTGTGTCAATCTTGATTCACCCGTGCGCTATCTCAGCCACGATGAAGGGGGCATCTCCCACTTCCATTACCTGCGCGACAACCTGCTGCTGATCCGCATGCATGTGCGGCTCATGATCATTTTTCTGGGCCGCCTGCTGCTGCGGCCCCTGCGCAGGCGCGCCGCACGGGCGTGAAAGGGCGGCCCCTCACCCCCGCGCGCGGTTGTTGAAGGCCCTGACGGACTCCATGATCGAGGCATGCTCGAAATTGCGGATGCGCCAGCGCCGCACGCCCGCTTCAACCCCGAACATGACCAGCACCAGCGGCAGGCTCGCCCCATGCAGCACCGCGCGCCACCATCCCGCGGGTCCCGCCAGCGCAAGAAGCGCGGGCAGCAGGAGCTGCACCGCAAAGAAAAGGCTCCATGCCCATGTCAGCTGGCGGGTATAAAGCCGCACATCGGGCCGCAGCGTGCCGTGCACCTGTCGGGCCAGCATGGTGACAAGCGGCTCACGGCCGGGCCGCAGGGTGCGCGCGAACAGCAAAAGCAACACGCCCTGAAGCACGGTGTACAGCACCACGGAATCCGCCAGCAGCACAAAACCGGGGGGCAGCACGTATCCAAGCGCCGCAAGGACTGCAAGGCCCGCCCCCCATGCCACGCGCCAGCGCATGACGGATGCCGCCAGCAGCATGCAGCCCGCCATGGCCTGCCCCGTTACCAGCCAGCGCGCGGCAGGGGCCACAAATCCCATGCCCGAGAGCACATGCGCCCCTACACTCGCCACAAACAGCATGATAATGCCAGTTAAACGCATAGAACCGCCTGACCGTAAGAACCCACCATACCAGCATCACACTGAAGAACGATGCACAAAACCCGGCTTCTGTTACAGAATGATTCAGTATTGTTACAGGCCATGGGGCAGGGTATGCTCCGGACCACAAACCTTCTGATATTAATGTAAATAAATAGGCATAAATTAGTGGCGGAAAACCCTCCATCTCCATCAGAAACCGAAGTAGCGGCCCTTATTGTAGAGACCCTGCAACTGGACATGCCCGTCTCCACAATCGATATGGACGCCCCCCTGTTTGGCGATGGCCTTGGCCTGGACTCCATTGATGCGCTGGAACTCTCGCTGGCCATCAAGCGGCAGTACGGCGTGGAACTCCGTTCGGACACTGCCGATAAAGTGGATATCTTCCGCTCCGTGCGCAGCCTGACCCATTACATAGCAGCGCATCCCCCGTCCTAAGCCATCAGCATGCATGCGTTTCCCCTGCTCGGCCACCCGGCAGCCCCCCTGTTCAGAACACCGGAACGCCTCATAACCGGCAATGGCGTGCTCCATGCAGCCCACGCCCTTGCCGCGACACTGCCGCCGCGGCCCATCATCAACCTGTGCCGCGACAGGCTGTACTTTACCGCCGCCTTCTGCGCCGCCGTGCTGCGCGGGCAGTACAGCGTGCTGCCGGGCAGCAGGGCTGCCGGGCCGCTCGCGCACCTGCTGGCCCGCTACCCCGATGCGGCCATCGTGACCGATGCCGACCTGCCGCCCTGCCCGCTCCCGGCCGCAACGCCTGTCATCCGCCTCTCCACCCTGGCAGCCGATGGCACGGGCACGCCCGTCAACCCGGACATTGCCGCAACACAGGTCGTGGCGCATATCCTGACATCGGGCAGCACCGGCACGCCGGTCGCCCATGCCAAGACATGGGGCGCGCTGAGCCGCCGGGCGCAGGCGAGCATAACGCTGTTCACGCCCGTACCGGGCAAGGTTGCCACCATCGTGGGCACGGTGCCGCCCTACCACATGTACGGTTTCGAGACGACGGTCATCCAGCCCCTCGTCACGGGCTGCCCCAGCACCACGGGGCCTGCCCTGTTCCCCGCCGATATCCGCGCCCGCCTCGGGCAGGGGCCGCAGCCGTGCATCCTGCTCACCACGCCGCTGCACATCCGTACGTTCCTGGCCGACCCCACGCCCCTGCCGCCCATTGCGCGGGTCATATCCGCCACGGCGCCACTCGATACCGCCACCGCCGAGATGGCGGAACGCTGCTGGCATGCCCCCGTTTTCGAGATTTATGGCAGCACCGAAACCGGCTCCATCGCCACGCGCCGCACCACCGCAACGCAGGCATGGCGCCTGCACCCCGGCATCAGCCTGCACCCCCGCCCCGATGGCACCGCCCGCATCGAGGCGCCCGATGCCACGCCCCATGTCGTGGCCGATGCCCTCACGCCCCTCACGCCCGATACCTTCAGGCTGGAAGGCCGCATGACCGACATCATCAAGATCGCGGGGCAGCGCACGTCCCTTGCCGGGCTGAACGCCATCCTGCTGGGCATGCAGGGCGTTGAGGATGGCACCTTCATTGCCCCCGAACCCGATGCCGTGCCCGGCCAGCCCGTGGGGCGCATGGAGGGCGTGGTGGTGGCGCCCACCCGCGCGGCACCCGACATCCTGGCCGCGCTGCGCGCACGCGTGCCGCCTGCCTTCCTGCCGCGCCGGGTCATGCGCGTGGATGCCCTGCCCCGCAATGAAATGGGCAAGCTGACCCGTACCGCCCTGCTCGCCCTTGTGCGTGAACCACGCCCGGCCACCCCTGCCACGGCGGTGCAGGATGCGGGCTGCTTCAGCATAGCAGCAGACCACCCTGCCCTTGCCGGGCATTTTCCCGGCTGCCCCATCGTGCCCGGCGCGGTGGTGCTGAGCGAGACCTTTGGCCTCATGGGGGTCGAGCCCGCCCGGCTTGAACAGATCAAGTTCCTCCACCCCGTGCGGCCGGGCGATACCGTGCGGGTTACGCACACGACGCAGCCGCTGGCATTTACCTGCACGGTGGGCACGCAGGTCGTGGCGAAAGGGCGCCTGCGCAATGGCGCCCATGCGTGAACCCGGACCCGGCTGGGTCAGGCCCGAGCGTGGCACAGCCGCGCTCTCGCGCTTCATGATCTGGCTGACGCTGCGGGTGGGCCGCCCGTTTGGCGAGGCCATCCTGCCATTCATCACGCTGTATTTCCTGCTCACGGCCCGGCAGGCGCGCCGCGCCTCGCGCCAGTACCTGGCCCGCGTGCTCGACCGGCCCGTGCGCATGGTGGATGTGGCGCGGCATTTCCATACCTTCGCCGCGGCCATACTGGACCGGGTCTTTTTCCTGGCAGGGCGTTACAGGGGCTACAAAATCGACACCAGTGGGCTGGACTGCGTGCATGCGGCCATGGCGGGCGGGCGCGGATGCATCCTGCTGGGCGCGCATATCGGCTCGTTCGAGGCATTGCGCAGCGTGGGCCGCATGTCGCCCTTTCCCGTCAAGGTGCTCATGTTCCGCCGCAACGCAGGCGCGCCCACCCGCCTGCTGGAGCAGCTTGCCCCCGAATTCGCCCATGATATCATTGATATCGGCGAGCCTGACGCCATGATCCGCGTGCATGAAAGCCTGGCGCGCAATGAACTGGTAGGCATGCTGGGCGACAGGGCGCCGGGGCATGAAAAATCCGTGCTGACCCCGTTCCTTGGCGGCATGGCGGCCTTTCCCGCCGGGCCGCTGCTCGTGGCCAGCATGCTGGGGGTGCCGGTCATCCTGTTCAGCGGGGTGCGCACGGGCTACAGGCAGTATAGGGTGCACTTCGAGCTGCTGGCGGAACAGATCACCATCCCGCGCAGGCAGCGGGCCGAGGGGCTGGCCACGTGGATGGGGCAGTACGCCCGCTGGATGGAACGGCTGTGCCACGCCCATCCCTATAACTGGTTCAATTTCCACGATGTATGGGTTGCCCCGCAGGTGGGAAAACACGGGGGGAACCATGAAAAACCATAAACGCGCCCTTGCGCCCGCCTTGATGGCACTGGCCCTGCTCCGGGGGGCGGGCAGCGCGCATGCGCAGGACGTGCAGCCGCCGCCCGACCTGGCGGCGGCCATCATCGCCCGCATCGGCATGGTGCCCGCACGGCACAATGCCTTTCATGAAAGCAAGCATATCGCGGCGCTCACGCACGACCTCGACTCATCGGGGGAGCTGATCTATGCCCGCCCGGGCCATGTGCAGAAGATCACGCGCGAACCGAGGCCCGAAACCCTGATCGTGCAGGGCGCGACGCTGAGCCTGGCCCGCGGGCAGGGACCGGCCCGCGTGGTGGACCTGTCGCACCATGCGCAGCTTGCCGCCCTTGTCGAGGCCATCCGCGCACCACTTGATGGCGACATCACCGCCCTGCGCCATGACTATACGCTGGCGGCACAGGGCGATGTTGCGCACTGGACGCTGCAGCTCACCCCCCAGCCCGCCATGGCGCGCTACGTGCGCACGATCACGATCGATGGCCAGAACAACGCCATGACCGTGATCCGCGTGGTGCAGGCCAATGGGGATACGCAGGTCATGCGCATCGACCCGCCCGCATGACGGCACGCCCGCGCTCCATAAAGCCGCTGGCCATCGGCCTGCTGGTCTCGCTGGTGGTGGCGGCGTGCGTGTTTGCGCTCATACCGCTGCGCACGGACATGGCGGGCTTCCTGCCCGCGGGCCGCACGGACAATACGCGCTTCATCATGCGCGAGATCCAGTCCGGCAGTGCCGCCACGGTCATCCTGGCCGGGGTGGAGGGGGCTGCGCCCGATGTGCTGGCCCATGCCAGCCAGGCCATGGCGGACAGCCTCGCCCGCAGCGGGCTGTTCGTGACCGTGACCAATGGCAGCCGCCCGCCCGATGGCGCGGACGAGGCCTTCCTGTTCAGCCACCGCTACCTGCTCGCCCCACAGGATCCGGCGCGCGATTTTTCGGTCAATGCACTGCATGATGACATGCAGGTCGTGCTGGACATGATGGAATCCTCCGCCGAGCCACTGGCCCAGCATTATGGCCTGGCCGACCCGACCGGGGCCTTCATGGCGCTGCTGCGGGCCTGGGCGCCGCACAGCCACGGGCGCAGCATTGATGGCGTCTGGTTCGCTCCCGAGCGCGACCGCGCGCTGCTTTTGCTGCGCACCCGCGCCAACGGCATGGACCTGTATGCGCAAAAGCAGGTGCAGGCGGCGATCAATGCCGCCTACACGGCTGCGGCACGGCCGGGCATGCGCCTGCTCATGTCCGGGCCTGCGGTGTTTGCGCTGAAAGCCTCGCACGCCATGCAGGCGGATGTGGAGTTCCTGTCAACCGCCTCGATGATTCTGGTCACGGCGGTGCTGATCTGGCGTTTCCGCTCGCCATGGGTGCTGGCGGCGCTGGGCATTCCGTTCGCGCTATCGCTCAGCGTGGCGATGATCGTGGTGCGGGTGCTGTTTGGCTACGTGCATGGCATCTCGTTCGGTTTTGGCATGGCCATGCTTGGCGTCTCGCTCGACTATCCCGTGCTGCTGATCGGCCACCGCGACCAGGGCGAGGCGGCAGATGCCCCCCTGCGCCGGATCGGGACCAGCCTGCGGCTTGCGGTGGCCAGCGCGTGCCTCGGCCTGACGGGCATGGTGTTCTGCGGGCTGCCGGGGCTGGCGCAGCTTGGCGTGTTTTCGGTTGCGGGGCTTGTAAGCGCCGCGGCCACGACATTATGGCTCCTGCCACGCCTGATCCAGAAGGCCGACCTTTCCCCCGGTGTCGCCACCCATGCCGACGGCATCCTGCGCATTGAATCCTGGCGGCGTTACCGCCTGTGGTTCCTGATCCTGCCGGTTCTTGGCGCAGGCGTGCTCGTGGCCCATCCCCCCCAGCGCGAGACCGATATCGCCTCCCTCAGCCCCGTGCCGCCCGCGCTGCGTGCGCTCGATGCGGAACTGCGCCACGAAATTGGCGCCCCCGATGCGGGCCAGGCCATTATCGTGCAGGCCCCCACCGTGCAGGGCGTGCTCGAACGCGAGGAGCAGCTCATGCCCGTGCTCGACGCCCTTCAGGCGCGCGGGGTGATGGGCGATGCGGAATACGCCGCCCGCTTCCTGCCCAGCATGGCCCTCCAGCGCGCCCGGATCACGGGCCTGCCCGACACGCCAACGCTGACCCGTAACCTTGATGAAGCCCGTGCCGACCTGCCCTTCCAGCCCGATGCCTTTGCGCCCTTCGTGCATGATGTCGCAGCAGCACGCGCCATGGCGCCGTTACAGCCGGGCGACATGACATCCCCGCTCGTTGCCACCCGGCTGGCCCCGCTGCTATTCGCCCGCCAGGGCCAGTGGTTTGGCATCATCCTGCCCGAAACCGTGCGCGATACGGCAGCCCTTGCCACAGCCTTCGCAACGCAGCCCGGCATCATGGTGCTGAACATGCGCAACGAAACAAACGCCATCGTGGCCGACCATATGCATCAGGCCCTGTGGTGGACGGCGGCTGGCACCCTTATGGCAATAGCCCTGCTGGCACTCGGCCTGCGCAGCGGCGGGCGGCTGGCGCGCGTGTGCGTGGCGGTGGGGAGCGCTGGCATAATCATCCTGGCCGCGATGGGCGTGCTGGGGGTCAGGCTGTCGCTCATCCATGTCATTGCGCTGCAGTTCGTGATGGGGGTGGGGCTGGATTACGCCCTGTTCTTCGCCCGCCCCCAGATCGACCGGGCCGAACGCGCCCGCACCTTACGCACCCTGCTTACCTGCAATACAATGACCCTCCTCACCTTTGGCATCCTGGCATGCTGCCGCACCCCGCTTTTGCGTGATATCGGCTCAACCGTCGCGATAGGAGCGTTCCTGGCCATGCTGTTCAGTTTCATGATGGCGGCACCCCTGGCCGATACCACGCGGCAGGCCCGTTCATGAGTGCTACCATGACCGCCCTGCGCATGACCGCGGGCACCGGCATCAGCGCCATTGGCCGTGGCGTGGGCCAGACGCTGGCCGCCCTGCGCAACCGGCGCACCGGGCTGGAGCCGTGCGATTTTGCCGGCATCACCCACGGCTATGCAGGGCCTGTTGCAGGCGTGCAGGCCCACGCCGTGCCCCCGGCGCTGGCTGCCTATGACTGCCGCAACAACCGCCTGATCGACATGGCCCTGCGCACCGATGGCGTGGCCGAGGCCATCATGGCGGCCCGCGCGCATTATGGCGCGGGGCGCATTGGCGTGGTCATGGGCACCAGCACATCGGGCGTGCTGGCCAGCGAGGACGCCTTCTGCGCCATGGATGCGCAGGGCAGGCTGCCCGCGAACTTTGATTATGAACACACGCAGGACCTGTTCTCGCTCGCGCGGTACGTGCGCGCGGCACTGGAGCTGGGCGGCCCCGCGCTGTGCGTGTCGATGGCGTGTGCATCCTCCTCGCGCGCGTTCATGGATGCGGCCTACCTGATCCGCGCGGGTATCTGCGATGCGGTGGTGGTGGGCGGGGCGGACAGCCTGTGCCGCATGACGCTGCGCGGCTTTGCCGCCCTTGAACTGGTCTCGGCCCGGCGCTGCCGCCCGTGCGATGCGCTGCGCGATGGCATCTCGATCGGGGAGGCGGCGGGCATCGTGCTGCTCGAGCGCCCTGATGGCCGCGCCATCAGCGGCCCCTCCGCCGGGTTTCGCGCCACCCTGCTCGGCTATGGCGCCAGCAGCGACGGGCACCACATGTCCACCCCGCACCCGCAGGGCGCGGGCGCGGCCCTGGCCATGCAGCGCGCGCTGGACAGTGCGCGCCTGCCGGTGGACGCCATTGATTACATCAACCTGCACGGCACCGGCACCCGCGCCAATGACGCGATGGAGGACAGGGCGGTCAGCACCCGGTTTGGCACGCATGTGCCCTGCTCCTCCACCAAGGGCTGGACGGGACATACGCTGGGCGCGTGCGGCGTGCTGGAGGCCATGATCTGCGCCCTGGCCATCGAACACGGGTTCATGCCCGGCTGCCTTGGCGTGGATGAAGTCGACCCCACCTTCAGGGCCAATGTCCTGACCACCAACATGGCCCGGCCCGTGCGCCATGTCATGAGCAACGCCTTTGGCTTTGGCGGGGCGAACTGCAGCCTGATTTTTGGAAAGGCCGCCTGATGCGCGTATGGATTCCGGGCCTGGCCGTGCTGGCCGATGGCATGGCGGGATGGGAGCCCGCCCGCGCCATCCTGCGGGGGGAAGACACATGGCAGCCCACGCCCTGCGCCCTGCCGCCGCCTGCCACCCTCGCCCCCAACGAACGGCGGCGCACCAGCCCCATCGTGCGCCTTGCCATGGCCGTGGCGGCCGAAGCCTGTGCCGCGGCAGGCTGCGACCCGGCCACGGTGCATAACGTGTTTGGCAGCTCCAATGGTGATGGCAGGGTGGTCAATGCCATCCTGCAGGCACTCGCCGACCCGGCAGCAGGCATATCGCCCACG
This sequence comes from Komagataeibacter xylinus, assembly GCF_004302915.1. Classification (GTDB taxonomy): domain Bacteria; phylum Pseudomonadota; class Alphaproteobacteria; order Acetobacterales; family Acetobacteraceae; genus Komagataeibacter; species Komagataeibacter xylinus_C. Next base: position 53,547 of record NZ_QQBI01000008.1, read on the forward strand.
CAGTTCCACAACTGCGTGCATAACGCGGCGGCGGGGTACTGGACCATCGGCAGCCAGTCCCACCAGCCCGTGGCCTGTCTTGGCGGGTATGACTGGAGCTGGGGCTTTTCCCTGCTGCAGGCCGCGGCCGAGGCGGTCGTGGAAGGAAAGACCGTGCTCCTGTGTGTCTATGACATGGCCATGCCAATGCCGCTGGGCCAGAAACGGGCCACGCGGGGCACGTTTGGCGTGGGGCTCGTGCTCTCTCCCCACCCCGTGCCGCACGCGCTGGCCATGCTGGATGTGGACTATGGAGCGGAGGATGCAGCCGACACCGTGCTGACCCTGCCCGATGCGCAGGCCACAACAGCCCTGCGCGCGCTGTGCCACGACAACCCGGCGGCCCGCTGCCTGCCGCTTCTGGCCGCCATCGCCCGGGGCGGCACGCATGAGATCCGCGTTGCGGGCGACGTGGGCCATGTGGCGCTCAGGGTGACGCCATGCTGAGCCGGGCGGATATCGAGGCCCGCATGCCCCATGCCGGGGCCAGCTGCCTGCTCGAGCGCGTGATTGCCCATGACGGGCGCACGATCCACTGCACCACCCGCGCGCATCTCGACCCCGCCAACCCGCTGCGCCGCAACGGGCGGCTCGATATGGTGTGCGGGGTTGAAATCGGCATGCAGGCCGCCGCCCTGCATGGGGGGCTGCACATGCAGGCGGGCGGCCCGCGCATCGGCTACCTCACCACCCTGCGCCAGGTCAGCCTTGCGCCGGGGCGGCTGGACCAGCCGGAAACAGGCACGTTGCAGGTCAGGGCAACATGCGAACAGGCCGATGAGCAGGGCATGCGCTACCACTTCAGCGTGGCGAGCGAAGCGGGGGCCATGCTGGTCACCGGCCATGGTTTTGTCGTGCTGCAACCACAGGAACAACAGCCATGAAACGCGCACTCGTAACCGGGGGCGCCAGCCCGCTGGGGCAGGCCATCTGCCAGCGCCTCGCACAGGACGGGCTGCACGTTATCGTGCATGCGCATAACGCCATCGACAGGGCGCGCGCCATTGCCGCCGGGATTTGCGCCACCGGCGGCTCGGCGCAGGCCTGGCAGTGCGACCTGTCGGACATGGAGGCCACCGCCACCGCCCTCGAAACCCTTCTGGCCGAAGGCGTGGTGCAGGTGGTGGTCCATAATGCGGGCATTCATGATGACGCGCCCATGGCGGGCATGAGTGCCCGGCAATGGCGCTCGGTCGTGTCCGTGTCGCTTGATGGTTTCTTTGCCACCCTCCAGCCACTGCTGCTGCCCATGATCGGCACGCGGTGGGGGCGGATCGTGGGCATTTCCTCGGTCGCGGCCATCATGGGCAACCGGGGGCAGGCCAATTACGCGGCGGCCAAGGCCGGGCTGAGCGGGGCCGCGCGCGCACTCGCGCGTGAGGTGGCCAGCCGGGGCATTACGGTCAATGTGGTGGCCCCCGGCGTCATTGCCTCGCCTGCCATCGACGCGGTCATGACCCCACGCCAGATTGCCGACCTCGTGCCCGCGAAGCGCGCGGGCCAGCCGGAGGAGGTGGCCGACCTTGTCGCCTTCCTCACCTCCGATCGCGCCGCCTACATCAACGGCCAGACCATCTCGATCAATGGTGGCATGGCATGACCCCGGACCCCAGCACGAAAGAACGCCCCATGATGCCCCCCACCGACAGCCGCCCCGTGCAGGAATGCGATGTCCTCGTCATCGGCGGCGGCCCTGCGGGGTCAACCGCCGCCGCCCTGCTTGCCGGGCAGGGGCGCAGGGTGGTCATGGTGGAAAAGGACAGCCATCCGCGTTTCCATATCGGTGAATCCCTGCTGGCATGGAACCTGCCCATTCTCGAGCGCCTTGGCCTGATGGACCGGGTGCGCGCGTTCGGGGTGTTCAAGCCGGGTGCGGAGTTCGTCTCCGACGTGACCGGGCGCAGCGTCGCCTTCCCGTTCGCCTATGGCATCGACAAAAGCTACACCAACAGCTACCAGGTCGTGCGCTCCGAATTCGATGAAATGCTGTTCCGCCACGCGGGCAGGGAAGGCGCGACGCTGCTGGAAAACACCCGCGTGACCGACGTGGCACCGGGGCAGGACGGCGCGCGGGGCCATGTGGAGGCCGTGGGGCCTGATGGCGCGAAACTCGCCTTCGCGCCGCGCTTCATACTCGATGCCTCGGGGCGCGATACCTTCCTCGCCAGCCGGGCGGGCAACAAGACCAGCAACAAATACAATTCCACTGCCGCCCTGTTCGGCCATTTCAGCGGTGTCGAATTCCGCGATGGCGAGAGGGAGGGCTATATTTCCATCCATCTGGTGGATAATGGCTGGTTCTGGATGATCCCCCTGCCCGACGGGCTGATGAGCGTGGGCTTTGTAGGCGACCGCGTGGCGTTTGAAGGCCGCAAGGGCAGCCCGGCCGACCTGTTCTGGAGCAGGGTCAAGGCCAGCCCGAGCGTGAGCGCGCGCATGCGCAACGCAACACCGCTGCGCGAGATCATGGCCACGGGCAACTATTCCTACCATGCCGGGCAGTCATGGGGGGAAGGCTATTACATGATTGGCGATGCCTTCGGCTTTCTTGATCCGGTGTTTTCCTCGGGCGTGTTGCTGGCCATGAGCAGTGCCGAGCGGGGCGTGTCGGTTGCGGATGCGTGGCTCAAGTCACCCAAGGCCGGGCGGCGGGCCGCACACAGGGCGGAGCAGGAAACCCGCGCGGCCATGAAGCGCGTCGCGTGGCTGATCTACCGCATCAACACGCCGGTCATCCGCCACCTGTTCATGAACCCGCGCAATGAGTTCCGCATGCGTGACGGGGTGATCTCGCTGCTCGCGGGCGACTTCCGGGGCAGGCTGAAAACACGCCTGCCCATGGCCGTGTTCAAGGCGGCGTACTATCTTGTCTCGGCGCGGCTGTGGCTGGAGCGCGACAGGCCACAATCCTGCCCCGAGCTTGAGCGGGGGCGCCGGTAATGGGCATGGCACAACACCTTTTGCGCCGCATGTCCTGTGCGGCCCTGCTGGCGGGCACCGCCGTGCTTGCCGCCTGCGCGCCGACCAATTTCAACCATCCCGGCCAGGTGAGCCGGCCCGATGTGTACAACCAGGCCTTCCCGTATTACGCCGAGCTGTGCGCGGTCTCGCAGATCTCGAAAAAACCCGGCTTCGGCGCGGATATCAGCGGGGGGGCTGGCGGGCATGCGGTCATGTTCCTTGGCGGCGTGTGCCTCGACCGCAAGGCGGGCTACCCCGTGCTGACCGAATGCGATGCCACACGTACTGCCGACCGGCCCGATGGCGTGGGCTTCAGCATGAACTCCCATTACAGCAACGCCAACTGGACCGGGGCGGAGGGCAGCGCCTTCTACTTTGATGGCACGCTGGCGCCGGGGCAGGGGCTGACGCGCGCGGGCTACGTGGCAACGCAGGACGAGGCCAAGCGGCGCGGCATCTATGATGGCGTGATCTTCCACAAGGAAGTGTTCAACGGCAAGCCTGCCAACATGTCCGCCGTGGACTGGAAATATGAAATGTCGGTCGGCACCGATTACGCCACCACGCTGGGGCGCGCGCGCTTCTGCGCCCGCCTGCCCGTGACCGGGCCACAGATGCGCAAGATCATGGATTTCCTCAACGCGCGCAACGCCGTCTATCGCAACGGACCCAAAACCTATGACTCCAACGTGTTGCAGGACAACTGCAACCACTTGACCCATAATGCGCTGGCGGCGGCGGGTTTCTGGAGCGAATGGCCGATCAACCGCTTTGTCATGCTGGCGGCGCTGAGCTTTCCCGTGCCCAAGAATGAACTGGTCAACCTGATCCACCGCACCGATGCGGTGCCGGTGGAAAAAATACAGGCCATATTCAACGACAGGCTGACCTACCAGACCTTCATGCAATATGACTGGCTGGCCGATGAGCCGGGCGTGCTGCTGGAATCCGAGCCGGTGCATACCCCCAACGAGGTTTACAACACCTCGCTGTCGCTCATCTTCTACGATGACCCGGTGCTGGGGTCGTATCACCGCAATTTCGCCCACTACCTCAAGAACGCGCATTATTACGACCTGCGCACCAACCTTGAGTATTTTTCCGGCCGCTACGCCCGCATCCTGCAGGAGCGCCAGCCGCTTTCATGGTGGCAGGCGCACCACCCTTCACTGGCGCGGGCCTCTGGGCCGTTCCCGGCGTTCTACCAGCGTTACTATGACTATATTGCAGCCCAGCAGGCCAAGGTGCAGCAGGCCCTGGCCGACCTGCGCAATACCGAGGCCCCGCAAGGGCGCTAAACCCTGCGCCGGGCCAGGGCCACGCACGGGGGCGTGGCCCGCGCGCTCAAAGGCATGTGAGCGCGCCACATGGCAACGCAGCGGGCAACGAAACGCTAGGAACAGGAGCGAACCCTGAGCGGAAAGAGACACATCCATGCCCCTGCACCCTGCCCGCGTAGCCGCCGCCTGCCTCTGCCTTGCCAGCCTTGCCACCACGGCAGCCCATGCCCAGACGGTTGCCTCCGGCCATCGTGATATCCTTTTGCAGGCCGATCATTCATGGAATGGCGTGGCGTATGCGCCCTACCCCACCACACGCCCCGAACTGACCATGATCCGCCTGACCATTCCCGCCCATACCGCGCTGCCGTGGCACACCCACCCCGTGCCCAACGCAGGCTACGTGCTGGAAGGGCAGTTGACGATTCATGATCGTGATAGCGGCAAAACGGAAACTTTCCATCAGGGCGAGGCGTTTGCTGAATCCGTTAATGATACGCATCGCGGGGAAACGGGTGATGCCCGCACCGTCGTGCTGCTGACCTATGCCGGCACGCCGGGCACCCCCACCTCCGTTCCCGCCAGGGGAGAAAAACCGGAATACTGATCCGCCGCAGCAATATGCGCGTGTGGCGGCACAGTAAAGACAATGCGACAGCAGGCCATAAAACTGCCGCAATAGAGTCAAAGATACGCCAATGCCCCTTATCGCCTGAAAAACCGTGCCTTTTATGCTCCTGCATCATGGGCATACAGCGCAGCGGCGGGCCCAGACCTTGTGGAAAGACGCCATCATGCCAGATATCACACAGATTTCTTCCCCGCTGCTGGAGAAACTGCCTCTGGCCCTGATGATGGCGGACAGCGCGGGCCATGTGCTCTATGGCAACGCACGCGCCTGCGCCATGACCGGCTACAGCGCCACGGAACTGGCCGCCACCCGGCTGGGTCGCCTGTTCACCCAATGCCTGCTGCCCGGTGCGGATGCAGCGGCCACGCTGGCGCTACCCGCCAGCGCGGAACGGGGGCCGACACCTTCGCACTGCACCACGCTGCGCCGCAGGGACGGGCTGGGCCTGCCCGTGCGCCTGTACCGTGAAAACCTGGAGTGGGATGGCGTGCCCTATGAGCTGATCGCCCTGCATGACCGCACGCATGAGGAACTGGCGCGCGAGCAGGCCGAGATCAGCGCCATGATCGTGCAGGCGACCGACCGGGGCATCGTGGTGCTTGATGCGCAGTACCGCATCACCCATGCCAATGCCGCCATCGCCACCATGCTGGGCGTGGAGCGCGACGCGCTGCATGGCGCGCCGTTTGGCACGCTGCTGGCCGGGGCGGAAAACGATATCGGCACCCTGCGCCAGTTCCGCGCGCACCTTGCCCGCCGCACCAGCTTCGAGGTGGATGTACAGGCCCGTGGCCCGCAGGGCGTGGCGCTGTGGCTGCGCTGCGCGGTCACGCCGCATTACGCGGATGACGGCACGCTGGACGATCTCATCATCATCATCCACGACATCACGCACGACCGGCAGCTGCGCAACCTGCAGCGAGACGTGGTCGAGGCTCTGACGGACCAGTTCTCGCTGCGCGAGATGCTCGATTTCATGTGCCGCCGCATCGAACTGATCGCGCCGGACTGCCTGGCCGTGGTCATGCTCAGCACCGGCGGCGTGCTGCATGCCGGTGGCCACGGCGCCATGCCCCTGCCCGTGCTGCAGGCGTTCGAGGGGCTGGAGGCCAGCACCGCAGGCGGCGCGTGCGGCACGGCCATCGCCACGGCAAAGGAAGTGGAGGTGCCCGACCTTGCGGCGGAAGACCGCTGGCCCGCCCTGCGCACGGTCGTGGCCGAGCACGCGCTGGCGGCGGAGTGGGCGGTGCCCATCATCCTGCGCAATGGGGATGTGGCGGGCAGCTTCTCGCTCTATTTCCGCACGCCCGGCCAGCCGGGGGCGTGGCACCGGCGCATTGTCAATGCCTGCGTGCACCTGGCCATGCTCGCCATCGAGCAGCAGCGCAGCCGTGAATCCATCATCCGCCTGTCCTATACCGACCGGCTGACCGGCCTGCCCAACCGCCTGTGGCTCAACCGCCGCCTCAACGAACTCGTGGCCCGGCCGCCTGCAACGGTGCTGAGCATCATGGTCATCGACCTCGACCGTTTCCGCAAGATCGTGCAGGCGCTTGGCCAGGGCCGGGCCGACCAGATGCTGCTTGAACTCGCGGGCCGCCTGCGCCACGGCATTGTGGGGCGCGACGTGCTGGTGCGCACCGAGGGCGATGAATTCGTGGTGCTGACCACGCAGGACGCCACCAACATCACGCATCTGGCCGAGCGCATCATCCACACGCTTGAAGAGCCGGTTACGATCGATGGCATTCCCATCAACATTTCGGGCAGCATCGGCATCAGCACCCATCAGGACGGGCAGGCGGTGGAAGAAACCCTGCGCCAGGCCTATACCGCACTCGCACAGGCCAAGAAGGCGGGGCGGTGCTGCTACCGCTTCTTCCACCCCTCCATGAACCGGCAGGCGGAAGATCACATCATCCTCGCCTCCGCCCTGCGCGAGGCCATTGCCGATAACAGGCTGACCCTTGTCTACCAGCCCCAGGTTGACCTCAGCACGGGGGAGCTGCATGGCGTGGAGGCGCTCTCACGCTGGAATGATGCGGTGCTGGGCATGGTCTCGCCGGGGCGGTTCATTCCCGTAGCGGAGGAAACCGGGCAGATCCGCGCCATTGGCGTGTGGTCGCTGCGCGCGGCGTGCGCGCAGATGGCGCAATGGATCGCCCGCGGCATTCCCGTGCCCACCGTATCGGTCAATGTATCGGCCATCCAGTTCCAGGACCCTGAACTCGTGCCGCAGCTTGCCAGTATTCTGCACGAGACCAGCGTGCCGCCCGAGCGCCTGATCGTGGAACTGACCGAGACCGCCATGATCGAGAATTTTGAGCAGACGGTCGCCACCGCCAGGGCCATCCGCGAACTGGGCATCGGGCTGTCGATGGATGATTTCGGCACCGGGTATTCCAGCCTGTCCAACCTTGCCAGCCTGCCCATAAGCGAGGTCAAGATCGACCGCAGCTTCATGAACGGCTTTGGCAGCACCGGCAACGTGCGCCAGGTGGTGACCGCCATCATCCGCATCGGCCACACGCTGGGCATGACCGTGGTGGCCGAAGGGGTGGAGGACGCCGCCCAGTGCGCCCAGCTGCGCAACATCGACTGCGACGTGATACAGGGCTATTACTTTGGCCGCCCGATGGATACCGCAGCCCTTGATACATGGATCAGGGAACGCCGGGCCGAGCCTGTGCCGGCGGCCTGAAACCGGCCTGCAGGCCATGAGAGTGTTTCTGGTGAAGCTTTTTTTTCCAAAAAGCTTCATAAATGGCTGTCTTTTTTAATAAAACCTTTTCTTATCAACATATTAAATCCATCTCCTTCCTGCGGGGCACAAAAAGCCCAGCCGCCGCACGAAACCCCGGCCACGCGCCCATAACCACCCACGCAGCACCGCCCGGCGCTGCGTGGGCGTGCCCCATGGCTGCGCCTGCCATGGTGAAATGGCGATAATGCGCTGATCTTGCGCATTGATCCGCGCGCGGTATAGTCCTGCCCGACAAGTCAATGGTCCCGTGCAAACGGGTGAAAAAGGGAATGCCGTAAGTCCCGGCAGGGTATTCAGGCCCGGGGGCGCAGTCGGCAGCTGTACCCGCAACTGTAGGCGGAGAGTGCTTCATCTGGTGCCATGCCAACGGCGACCACTGGTTCCGGCCGGGAAGGGAGATGATGTGCAATGACCCGCAAGTCAGGAGACCTGCCATTGTCCTTTAACGATATCGCCGGGCGGGCATGACCGGAGATGGATATAAGACCATGCGCCCTCCGAGCTGACATCCCGTATGCCGTAGCAGCGACGGGCCTTTTCATTGGTCCGTCATCTTCTGGCCCTTTGGTGCCAGACCCATCCTGACGGGATGTTTCCACCATGAAACTGCATATTCTCCCCGCACGCCGGCAGCCCCTGTCGCGCCTGCTGCTGCTGTCGGGCGCCCTGGGCGGCGCATATTGCACCGCAGCCCATGCCCAGACCCAGATCGCGCTGGACCGCGCCCGCCTGGGCAACTCCACGCCACTGATCGTGCAGATCGACCCCGCCACGGTGCGCGATTCAGAACGCGCCACCGCTGAAGCGGAGGAAAAAGCCGCGGGCGACGGTGACAGGCTCGACACCAGCGGCAACCTGCTGGGCAATATGTGGGGTGCACGGCCATGGCTGTACAAGCACGGCATCAGCTTCGACATTCAGGAAGTCGATGAAGTATGGGGCAACGGCACCGGCGGCACGCCATCGGGCAATGATGGCGCCAGTGGCTCGGGCACCGGGCCTGCCTATGATGGTGTGACCATGCCCACGCTCACCGTCGATACCGAGAAGCTGTTTGGGCTGAAGGGCGGCCTGTTCAATGTCAGCGCATTGCAGACACGCGGGCGCTCGATCTCGCAGGATCACCTGGCCAATTTCAACCCCGTCAGCGGGTTCGAGGCCGACCGCTCCACCCGCCTGTTCGAGCTGTGGTACCAGCAGTCCTTCCTGAAAGGCAAGCTCGACGTCAAGATCGGCCAGCAGGATCTCGATACCGAATTCCTGATCAGCGATTACGCCTCGCTTTACCTCAACGCCAATTTCGGCTGGCCCATGGCGCCCTCGGTCAACCTGTATGGCGGCGGGCCATCCTGGCCGCTGTCGTCTCCCGCCATCCGCATCCGCTACCGGCCCAGCGAGAAGTTCACCTTCATGTTTGCCGCAGCCGACGACAACCCGCCGGGCAACCGCTACAATTCTACCCCCATCCAGCAGGCCACAGGTTCCACCAGCGGGTACAATTCCGATCCGACCAGCCAGACCTATAATGGATCTAACGGTACCAACTTCAATATGGGAACCGGCGCACTGCTGATCACCGAGCTGCAATACGCGCTCAACCCCCAGCCCGCCGACATGGCGCACGCGACCACGAACCCCGGCCTGCCGGGCGTGTACAAGCTGGGCGGCTATTACGATACCGCGAAGTTTGCCGACTACCGCTACAACAATCTGGGCCAGGCGCTCGGCAGCCCGAATGACACCACCGGCATCCCGCGCTGGGACCGGGGTAACTGGATGGTGTATGGCATCATTGACCAGATGCTCTGGCGGCCTTCCATCACATCGGCCCGGTCGGTGGGCCTGTTCGTGCGCGCCACCGGCAATAGTGGCGACCGCAACCTGATCAGCTTCGCCATTGATGCGGGGCTGAACCTCAAGGCCCCGTTCAAGGGCCGCGACAATGACACGATCGGGCTGGGCTGGGGCATTGGGCGCGCCAGCTCGGGCGAGCGGCAGTTCGACCGCAACACGGCCCTGAGCGCCTATACCCCCGTGCAGGGCAATGAAAACCACCTTGAACTGACCTATCAGGCGCAGGTCACACCATGGATGGTGATGCAGCCTGACTTCCAGTACGTGTGGAACCCCTCGGGCGGCGTACCGGATTATGGCGTGAGCTATAACCGCCGCGTGGGCAACGAGGCCATTTTTGGCCTGCACAGCAGCATTACGTTCTGATGGGCGACCCCGCCACCCCGCGCACGCGGGGCTGGTCGGGCGCGATCGTGCTGCTGCTTATGGTGCTGCTTTTCGCGCCCGGACGGGCCAATGCCCCCAATCCCCGCAACGATACATCCCGGTAAAGGCAAAAGCACAGGGCTACATTGAAAAATTTGTATTCTTGTTACGTCCTCCCCCCGCCCTATAAATAAAAGGGGAGGAATCCATGTCCTACTACGACAGGTTTGATGATGTCCGCACCATCATGCGCACGGTGGCAAACAACCGATGGCTGGAATGTTCCCCCCGCGCCCCCCAAGGCAGGACCACCTTCATCCTGCTCGACATCTGCAACATCATCCAGCTGAAGCTGGAATATGATGGCACGACCCTGTACCAGAACATCGGCGGTGCAGAACGCTATCCGCTCCATGCTTTTGATGATCCCATCCATGAACTGGCGGGCAGGCTTGGCGTAAAGGCCATCACGCATATCATGCAGCCGGACTACATCGTGCTGCATGAGCTTGAGGATTATGAGGTTCTGGGCGCGGGCGCGCCTGCACGCGCCCAGCCGGCCCGGGCCTATAACGTGTGCAGCATGATCCATTGCGCGACATACGACCTGTATGCCCGCCCGCCCACGCCGGTGTGCATCGTCTATGACTATGCCAGCATTACCCTGCACTATAACCCGACCCTTGCACGCAGCCGGCCCCAACGGCGCAAGCGCCGTGGCTTACTCGGGCTGGTGAAATGGTTCTTCACACCGCCCAGGAAATACGCAACGTGATGCGCCGCCTGCCGCACGGGATGCAGCTGCCTTAAAAAAACATCGCAGCCATCAGGCAAAAACAGTTTCACGCCTTCTTTTTGCATTATATGGAGCCTTGATGATCAGGCCCGAACAACCCGCCGCATGACGGGTTTGCGCGCCCCGCCAAAAAGGAAAAAACCGTTGCGCCGTCTTGTTGCTTTATGTCTTCCGCTCGCCATGGCCGCCTGCGCGCAGCATGCACCCCGCCCCATGGTCAATTACTGCAGCCAGCCTGCCATTGGCGCGGCCATCGTGCGCACGGCAAACCAGGGCGCACCCAAAGCCTCGCCCGCCATCCGTTTCGAAGGGGGCACGGTCAAGAGTTCGGTCTATAACGACCATGTTCAGGTGCTCGCCTGCCATGGCAGCCTCGTGCGGGGCGATGGCACGCGCGAGGATGGCGTGGCGATTGCCCGCCTGTCGCACATGCATACGGACTGGAAAGCCCTGTGGAGCACAACGGCTGCAACCCACCAGTGGATGTCGGATGCCGATATCGCGCGCAACCAGCAGGACCGTTACGCCAATTATTACGAACACACGCCGCAGGCCTGCAAGCCCTACGCGCATGACCTGTTCTATGGCACCCCGAAATCGGACAAGGAAACCGACCACCTGCGCGAGACGCTGTATGACTGCCTTGCCGCGCATGACGTCAAGCCGCTGCGCCCCGTCTCGGGCGTGGAGCATACCTACAGCCCGTTTGGCCTGAATTTCTACATTCCCTACTACACCAACCTCAACGCGGATGATAACGGTCCCTTCCTGTACTGAAGCCTGGGAACACCCGCCATGGCCATCGTGCCGATCATCCGCTACCCGCATGCCTGCCTCGAACAGATCGCCCGCCCCGTTGACGCCACCAGCGCCGAAACGGCCCTTTTGGCCCACGACCTGCTCGATACCCTGCGCGCGGCACCGGGCCTGGGGATTACCGCCAGCCACGTGGGCCAGCCCCTGCGGCTGGTGGTGATCGACCTGCATGATGGCGCGGGCGCGCATGTCTATGCCAACCCCGAGATCATCTGGCACTCGGATGATACCGCCACGATGGAGGAAGGCAGCCTGTCCATGCCGGGCATCCACGCGCCCGTCACCCGGCCTGCCCGCGTGCGGGTACGCTACGACCGCCCCGACGGCACCGTGGCCGAAGACGAGGCCTGCGGCCTGCTGGGTGCGTGCCTGCAGCACGAGATCGACCAGACCAATGGCCTGTTCTGGACCCGGCGCCTGTCACGCCTGCGGCGCGAGCGCGCGCTCAGGCGGTATGCCAAGCTGGAGCGGGGATAAGCGTTTCCACGTGGCGTCTTTACGAAGCTTTTTGAAAAAAGCTTCACCAAAAACCTTTATCCGTTTTCTTCAGTCCGCCTGGCCGTCATCGAGCATGTAGCCGCTTGAGCGCACGGTGCGGATCAGGTCCGCCCCGCCCGTGGCGTTGAGTGCGAGGCGCAGGCGGCGGATATGCACATCCACCGTGCGTTCCTCCACATGGATGCGGTCATCCCACGCGGCCGCCAGAATTTCAGCGCGCGAAAACACCCGGCGCGGATGGCGCATGAGATGCAGCAGGATGCGGTATTCGGTCGGCCCCAGCGCAATGGTGCTGCCCGCGCGCGACACGCGGCGGCCGCCATGGTCGATCGTGACATCGGCAAAGGTCAGGACATCCCCCTCCGCCACTGCGGCAGATGTTGCTCCCCGCCCGGCACTACGCCGCATCACCGCGCGCACGCGCGCATGCAGCACGTCCATGCCGCAGGGCTTGACGAGGTAGTCATCCGCCCCGGTATCGAGCGCGTGAATGGAATCCTGCTCCTCGCCGCGCGCGGTGAGCATGATGATGGGCAGGTAGCGCGTGGCCGCCGCCATGCGCAGCCTGCGGCACAGATCGACCCCGGACAGGCCGGGCATCATCCAGTCCAGCAGCACGAGGTCGGGTTTCCAGCTTGTCACCCCGGTCAGGGCATCAAGCCCGTTATCGACCGGCATGACCGTATGCCCCGCCGCCTCGAGGTTGTAGGTGAGCATGACGGACAGGGCGGCGTCGTCCTCCGCAACAAGGATGCGGAGCGGTTGATCAGCCTGCACGGGCCCTAGCTTCCCTGGCCCGAGAACCCGCCGCGTGGCCGCACCACGGGCAGGATCTCGCCGGTGGCGGTGTAGTACACGCGCTCGGCAATGTTGGTGGCATGGTCACCGATGCGCTCAAGGTTCTTGGCAATGAACAAAAGGTGGGTGCATGGCCCGATATTGCGCGGGTCTTCCATCATGTAGGTCACGAGTTCGCGGAACATGGCGTTGTAGAGTTCATCCACCGCCGTGTCGGACTGCCACACCTCGCGCGCGAGGTCGGGGTTGCGCTGGCTCATGGCGTCAATGGCGCGGCGCAGGTTGTCCTGCACCAGGCGGCCCATGCTGCGCAGGCCGCTGAGCGAGATGCGCGAGGCCACCAGTTCGGCCCGCAGCGAACGCCGGGCGATGGAGGCGGCGCAATCGCCAATGCGTTCCATGTCGCCGGTAATCTTGAGTGCCGAGACCACCTCGCGCAGGTCACCCGCCACGGGCGAGCGCAGGGCGAGGATACGGATCACCATCGCCTCCACATCGCGCTCGAGCGCATCGACCTGCGGGTCGAGGTCGGCTGCGATGCCGGCGGCATTCTCGTCACGGTCGGCAATGGCGGCAACGGCCTGCGAGGTCTGGCGTTCCACCAATCCGCCCATGCGCGCCATCATGGAGCGCAACTGCTCGAGTTCCTGCTCGTAACTGCGTACGATATGTGCTGATTCCTGTCCCACCACCCGCAACCTTCTTGCCTGCCTGCCCGCGCCATTCCGCACGATAACGGGGCTTACGATGCCTTGCATGACTATACTATATCGGTCCCCGATTTGTTCAAGACGATGTCATATCCCACCCGGATGAGACAGAATAATGAAATAAAAAGATATTTTTCAGGAACGCCCCCATGCCGCGCCCGCCCTGCCGCCCCGTTGTGTTCCCCGCCACCTCCGCTGGCCGCCTGAATGTGCTCACGGTCGCCCTCAGCACCCTGCTTGGCCTCGGGCCGGGCATGGCGGCGGCTGATGATACCACCGCCACCACGCCTGCTGCCACAAAACCGCCCCGCCCCCCTGCCACGGGCAAGGTGGAGCGGCTGACCGTGACCAGCCAGCGCGTGGTGGGCACCGAGCCCGGTGGCGGGCTGATCCGGGTGGAGGATGCGGCGAAATCGGTCAGCACCATCGGCACGGATTTCATGCGCAAGCAGGCGCCGAGCGCCACGGCGTTCGACATGGTCAGCCTGCTGCCGGGTGCCAATGTCTCCTCATCCGACCCGCTGGGCTTTTCACCCCAGACCAATATCAGCGTGCGGGGCCTTGGCGGGGATTCGCTGGGCTATGTGCTCGAGGGCATGCCGCTCAACGATATCGCCTATTACAACGGCTATCCCGGCCAGTTTGCCGATACCGAGAATTACCAGAGCGTCTCGCTCGCGCAGGGCTCGGCGGATCTCGACTCCCCCGTGCTCAACGCGGCGGGGGGGCTGATGAGCATGACCTTCCGCGATCCGTCCATGCGGGCGGGAGGGTATGCCGATGTATCCTACGGCTCCTACAACACCAACCGCCAGTTCCTGCGGCTTGAAACCGGGCAGATCGGGCATACCGGCCTGCGGGGCTTCGTGTCCTACTCGCATGGCTATACCGATAACTGGCGCGGGCCGGGCCATGACGAGCGCCAGCATATCGACTTCAAGTTCCTGCGCGAGTGGGGTCAGGGCAACCGGGTCTCGCTGATCGGCACATGGAACACGATGGTAGCCAGCTACTACCCGCCGGTCGACAAAACCGACTGGCAGGCCCAGGGCGTACATGGCGCAGCCAACAACCTCGCCGCCACCTACAACCCCAATAACGCAGCAGGCGGCACCGATTACTGGGCGCTGTACCGCCAGCCCGAGCGCATTGCCTACCTTGCCGCCCCCGCGCGCTTCATGCTGGCGCGCGGGCTGCACCTCAAGGTCACGCCCTATGCGCAGTGGAGCTACGGCAACGACCCCGGCGGCACGACGCTGGGCGATGCCGGGCTTTCAGGCGGGGCGGATGCGGCCACGGTGGTGCGCTCGAACTGGACCCAGACCAGTTACCGCTCGGGCTTCAACGCAACCCTCGACTGGCAGCTTGGCAACCATGACCTCGTGTTCGGCTACTGGTACGACTACTCCGATGACAGCGAGCACCAGCCCTTCACCGCCGTGAACGCGCAAGGCTATGCGCCCGACATCTGGGTGGACCGCATCAGCCGCACCCTGCTCGATGCCAGCGGCCAGCAGGTCGACGCGGGCAGCTACCACATGATCTCCCAGACCAACGCGCTCTATATCGGCGATAGGATGCACTTCCTGCATAAGAAGCTGATGGTGGATGTGGGCTTCAAGGAAGTGATGCTCGACCGCACCGGCACCACCACATCAGGTGGCGTGCAGACGGCGGCGGGCAGCAACAGCGCCACACCCCTGCCGCGCATCGCCATCCGCTACCAGATCACGCCGCGCCACATGGTGTTCTTCAACACCACCACCAATTTCCGCACGCCTGATGAAAGCGCGCTGTTTGGGGGCGTAACCGCAAGCGGCACCACAACACAACTTAAAAACGAATATTCCGTGTCGGAGGAACTGGGCTACCGCTACAATGGCGACCTGATCGTGGGCAGCCTGACGCTGTTCAACTACAATTTCACCAACCGCGAAATCCAGACCCTGCTCAACGTGAACGGCGCACAGGTGGATTCCACCATCAATGGCGGCGGCCAGACCTCACGTGGGGTGGATGTGGAGATCGGGCTCAGGCCGTGGCACCACTTCGCCCCCTACCTGTCGGGCGAATACCTGCATGCCACCATTGACAGCGACATCCCGTCCGCCACCGGCATGCTGGCCACGCGGGGCAAGATGGCGGTGGAAAGCCCGACGCTGCAGGCATCGGCGGGGCTGAGTTATGATGACGGGCATTTCTTCGGGCTGGCCTCGGTGCATTATACCGGGCGGCAGTATTCAACCTTCATGAATGACGAGCGCATGCCCGACCACACCACGGGCAACCTCGCCATCGGCTACCGCATGGATGACCACGCGTTTTTCTCGCACCCCGAATTCCGCATGAACTTCATCAACATCACCAACCAGCATTACCTCTCTGGCGTGGCGACACCCACGCTGACCAAAGCCGACGGGCCGCAATATTACGTGGGCGGCGGGCTTGCGGTGCTGTTTACCGCCGCCACGGGGTTCTGAGCCGCAAGCCCGCGCAGCACCACCGTGCCCGCCAGCAGGTACAGCACGGCAGGCACCAGCAGGAAGCCCGCATGGATGCCCGCCTGCGCCTGCACTGTCTGGTGGCCCGCGCCGCTGGCCAGCCCCGCCGCCGCCAGCACGCCCGCCAGCAGGCTGCCACCAATGTCAAACGCCATTTTCGATGCCATGGAATTGAGCGCCCAGCCCAGCCCCACAGTGTGCAGGCCGTCCGCCCCGCCTTCGTGCCGCATGGCCTGCGCCAGCAGGGTAAAGCAGGCCGGGTTGCACACCCCCACGCACAGCCCGAACAGCGCCAGCCCCGCCCCGGTCAGGTCCAGCCGCGCAGGCAGCCCATAGGCCAGCAGCAGGATGCCCCCCGCCGCAACCGTGCCGCGGCGCATGACCATGCCTGTGCCCCACCGTGCGCACAGGGGCAGGGAAAGCCCGCACCCGGCCAGCACCATCAGGCTCATCATGCCCAGCAGCCAGCCCGCCATGTGGTCGCCCGCATGCAGCACGTAGCGCACGTCATAGACCAGCGTGCCGAACAGGAAGGTGCTGCCCAGCATGGTCAGCAGCATGGCCCCGGTCAGCCGCCGCCACGTCCGGTTGGCCAGCAGTGATACAACGAGCTGCCGGGGAGCCACATCGCCCCCATCCGTCGCCACCCGTTCATGGCACAGCCGCGCGGGCAGCCACACCAGAAGCCCCACCACGCAGGCCACCACCATCATGAACAGGGCAAAGCCCGCCTGCCGGTTGCCCTGGCCCAGAAAATCAACGGCAGGCAGGGTGGCCATGCTGACCGCAAGCCCGCCAAGTGTTGCCCCCACCATGCGGCTCGTGGCCAGGCGCAGGCGGATGGCGGGATCGGATGAAATCAGGCTGGTCATGACCCCGTAGGCGGTATTGACCACCCCGTAGCTCACGCACAGCCCCATATAGGCCACGCCCGCGCACACCCCGCGCGCGGCGATGGGCCAGCCCCGGGGCAGCGGCACGAAGGTCAGCACCACCAGCACCATGAACGGCACGAGCCCGCCGCGCAGCAGCGGCAGGGCCTGATGGCCCGCGGGCCTGCGGTCGATCCACAATCCTACGACCGGATCGGTCACGAGGCTTGCCGCGCGCGCGGCAAGCAGCATGAACCCCACCATGCGGGCGGGGAAAAAGCAGATATCGGTATAGAAATACGCCAGGTAGCTGAGCATCAGCCCCCAGATGATGTTGAACCCCGCATCACCCGCGCCAAATGCCACGATCTCCTTCAGCCCCACGCGGAGGGCAGGAGGAGGCGGCACCGGCGCGGGCGGGCGCATCATCCCGGCGTGACCGCGCGGCGGGTGCCAAAACATTCTTCCAGCCCCGGAAAGCGGCGGGTGCGCACATCCTCGGCATAGCGGGCCACCGCGCCGTCAATCACATCCCCCACATCGGCGTAACGGCGCACGAAGCGCGGGGTGTCCGTGCCGAACACGCCCAGCATGTCATCAACCACCAGCACCTGCCCATCGCACGCAGGCGAGGCCCCGATGCCGATCACCGGCACCGGCACGGCGGCCACGATCTCGCGCGATACGGATTCGACCGTGCCCTCGAGCACCACGGCAAAGGCGCCTGCGCCCGCAATGGCATGGGCATCATCACGCACCTTGCGTGCCTGCGCCTCGTCACGCCCCTGGGTGCGAAAGCCGCCCGTGGCGTTGACCGCCTGCGGCATCAGCCCCACATGCCCGCATACGGGAATGCAGCGCTCGGCCAGAAAGCGCACGGTTTCAGCCATTTCCACCCCGCCTTCAAGCTTGACCGCGCCACAGCCGGTCTCGGCCATGAGGCGGGCGGCGTTGCGAAAGGCCTGCTGCGGTGATTCCTGATAGGAGCCAAAGGGCATGTCCACCACCACCAGCGCGCGCTGCGAGGCACGCACCACGGCGGCGCCATGGGCAATCATCATGTCCATGCTCACGGCCAGCGTATCGGGCAGGCCATACACCACCATGCCCAGCGAATCCCCCACCAGCATCACATCGACATGCGCATCGAGCCTGCGGGCCATGGGCGCGGTATAGGCCGTGAGCCATACACCGGGCTCCCCGCCCTTGCGCACATCGCGGATGGTCCGCCGCCGGGGCTGTCCGCCCTTGCCCATGCCTGCCATTTTCCTGCCATATCCATTGCGTTACGATGATATCTGGATATTGCAGGCCATCGGTCTTGGCAAATCCCCTGCCAGCCTGAATGGGCATGCGCACCCAGTTCAGGCGGAACTCCAGCACGCGCCGCGCCGTTGGCTTACAGAACTGAAAGGGACCTATCCATCCGGCCGGGGAGAAACCTGTCCTGGATTTAATATGATATTAATTACTATTATCACATAATATGCCTATGATATACATCAATAGGGCACTCAACGACCCTCCATGCAAGCCTCACCCCCATAACAAGGCGCATGCCCTGCCACCCATGTGACCCGCCCCCATCCCTGTGGCGCATGGTTCCGTGCGATGCAGGGCCTCCCTGCCCGCTCCACCACCAGTACCAACCGTTCTGGCCACAGATACTTCAAGGACCGCCCGATGCGTGAAACACGTACCGCCCTGTCTGCCTGGCATCTGCAGCATTCCCGCCCCGAATGCCTGGTAAGCTATTTCGACCCCTGGCAGCCCGTAGCCCGGCAGCTCGACCTGCTTGCCAACCGCTTCGGGGCCGTGAAAGCCCTGTGCGATGCCGCGCGCGACAGCCTCGCCGCCGAGGATGAGGCGCTGGCGCAGCTGCGTGATTCGCTGGCCTTTCACCTGGTCAAGGCCTGCGTGTGGTGGCAGGTCGATTTCTCGCCCCGCGCCATAACGGGGCTGTCGGCGCCGCATTTCATGGAGCACGCCCACCGCCACACCGCGCGGCACGTGGATGATGACACGCTGCTCGATGTCATGACATGGCAGCACTACATGCACCGCGCCGATAGCGGCCACATCATGGTGGCCGGCACCGACCCGCTCTATCGCGGCAACACCACCATCGTGTACGGCATTGACGGGCATCGGGGCTTCCGCTTCGCCATGCAGCGCCCCGGCCAGCCCTTGGCGTGGAATGACATCACCCACGCGGATTTCGTCGCCGCCAGCCTCAACGCCCGCGCGCTGCACTGCCTGATCGAGACGGAATGCGCCGCCATTGGCGAATGGGATCAGGCGCGTGAGGAGCACATCCAGGCCGCCCGCCATCATGCCCGGCACTTCCACATCGTGGGGCAGGCCGATCCCGTGGTGCGCTATGCCGCGGCCCTTGAGCAGTTCAGCCGGTGCCAGTCGCGTTTCGGGCGCTTTGCGTTCGAGAACATCGTCAACCACATGGCCTTTGCCGTGGCCCATGCAGCCCATGAGCAGGGGGTAAGCCTTGCCGATCTCCTGCGCCAGGGCGACGGGCACCCGGTCAGCCCCAACATGGTCGACAGCCTGAAGCGGCGCGCGCACGCCCATGTCACCACCGGCACCGACCCGCTGCGCCAGGCCGAACTCACGGCCATGCTCAACCGGGTTGAAACCGGTTTCGCCCTCTCGGACGGGCGATAAGAGGCGACAGGACAGGGGGAGGAGAAAACATATTCTCCTCCCCCCACGACATCCGGGCCTGCACTCCCTATATTCAGCAGGAATAGCAGGAGACCCGATATATGGCATTGGCCAAAAGCAGACGACCGGCACCCCGCCGCAGGACGGTACAGCCCCGCTCGCCGCGCGTACGCGGCGAGACGCGCCGCCTGCTGGAAATGCTGTGCGTGCTGCATGGGTCGATCCATCGTGGATCGCGTGATGCCGGCGCCCTCGTGCGCTGCGTTGTGCAGGCCCAGCCCGACCTTGGCCTGCCCGACAAGGACCTGCCCGCCGCCCCCCGCCATGATGGCGAGAACCCGCCCACCGCCACGGAATGGAAGCGCCTGGGCCATGCACTGGAGGAAATCCGTCTCCAGCACATGAACGACCGGGGCTACGTGGATGCCTGGCTTGACGAACTCAGCCACGCCACCGGCCTTGGCAGTGTGGCCAGCGAGGTGCTGGGCCTTGCCATGTGCTACCGCCTGAACGGGCATTTCGAGCAGTTATGGGATGATCTGTGCGAGAACCGCTCGCGCGGGCCGTTCCTGTGCGAGGACATTCCGCTGCTGCACCTGCTGCTCGGCCAGGAGGAGGACGCGATTGCCACCGCCCTCGCCCCCGATGGCCAGCTGCGCATGAGCGGGCTGATGACCGTGGACGAGGATGGCGACATCACGCTCCTGCCCCGGCTGATGGCGCTGATGAACCGCCGCGCCAGCGTGGTGGGCGATATCCGCTCCATGCTGCTCGGCCAGCCGCGCACCGCCACCCTGCCGTGGGAAGCCTTCGCCCATCTGGGCCAGCAGGCCGAGATTGCGGCAAGGCTGCTCAGGGCGGCGGTCGCCACCCATGCCAGCGGCATCAACATCCTGCTTTACGGGCCGCCGGGCACCGGCAAGACCGAGTTTGCCGCCACCCTTGCGCGGCATATCGGGGCCACGCTGTACCCCGTGGGCGAGGCCGACAGCGCGGGCGATGAACCCTCGCGCCATGAGCGCCTGGCCGACCTGCGGTGCAGCACGCGCCTGCTGCGCAACACCGAGTCCATCCTTTTGTTCGATGAGGCGGAGGACCTGTTCACCTCCAGCCTGTTCGACGCGCCGCAATCCTACAGCCGCGTGTTCTTCCACCGCCTGCTCGAGCAGGGGGGCACACCGGTGATCTGGACCGCCAACGACCTCGATACCCTCGGCCCCGCCATTGCCCGGCGCATGGCGCTGTGCATCGAGGTGCGCCAGCCCGGCATCGGCGTGCGCACACGGCTGTGGCAGGACATGGCGCGCGAGGAAAAAGTGGCCCTCGCCCCGCAGGATGCGGCCGACCTTGCGCGCACCATACCGGCAGCCCCTGGCATCTTTCGCAACGCCCTGCGCTCCACCCACCTTGCAGGCGGCGATTCGGCCATGGCCAGCCTGATCGCCACCGGCATTGCACGCGCCGCCGCGGGCGGGCAGATGCCCATGCCCTCACAGCCCGACGTGACGGATTATGACGCAACCCTCATCAACGCCGATTGCGACCTGCAGGCGCTGACAAAACGCCTTGCCCGCCCCGGCGCGCCCCGTGCGGTCTCGCTGCTGCTGTCCGGGCCGCCGGGTTCGGGCAAGAGTGCCTATGCCCGCCACCTTGCCGCCGAGATGGACATGCCGGTGCTGCAAAAGCGCGCCTCCGACCTGCTGGACAAATATGTGGGCCAGAGCGAGCAGCAGATTGCCGCAGCCTTTGCCGAGGCGTGTGACAGCGGGGCCTTCCTGATCATTGACGAGGCCGACAGCCTGCTGGGCGACCGCCGCTCCGCCGAGCGGTCATGGGAGATCAGCCAGGTCAACGAGATGCTGACCTGGATGGAGCAGCACCCGCTGCCATTCGCCTGCACCACCAACCTTGTGGAGAAGCTGGACCCGGCCAGCATGCGGCGTTTCCTGTTCCGCGCGCGTTTTGGCTACCTGAACGCGGTACAGGCGGCGCATGCGTTCTCGCGCTTTTTCGGGCAGGAGGCGCCCGCTGCCCTGCGGCATCTGCACACGCTTGTGCCCTCCGACTTCGCGCTGGTGCTGCGCCGGGCGCGGCTGCTGGATGAAAACCCCACGCCCGCCGAACTGCTCGAGCGCCTGCGCGCGGAAACCGCGGGCCGCGAGGGCAACCGCAAAATCGGTTTCCTTTCCTGAAAAAAGGCGGCGTCCAAAAACTTTTATCGTTTTTTATCGATGAGTGATTTTCAAACAGTCTCCAACCCATGGCCCGGAACCAAACCGTGACACATCCCGTATCGCCTGCAACATGGCGGTGCCGTTTTTCGTTGCGGGTGCACCTCCCTCACAAAGAGTTGGATTCCGGTTCCCCGCGCATGGGTCGAGACTGCATGCCCGTTACATGGCGGGCGGGGGCGGCATCGGGGCAACCGGCCGATGCGTCGCGGTCCCGCCATACGTGCCCATCCGCGACATCGCGCCTCCGTCGAAAAGGAAATCCATCCATGCCCACACGACGTCTCCGCCTTTCTGGCCTGCTTTCCCTCGGCCTGCTTTCCCTTGCCAGCGGCTACGCCGCGTTCGCCACCCCCGCCCGGGCAGCCGATACGGCATCAGGCGCCCTGATGGGCACGGACGGCACGGCGCGGGGGTCGATCCATGTGACGGCGGCGCCGAAGGGGGTGCTGCTGCGTATCGAGGCCACCGGGCTGATCCCTGGCTGGCACGGCGTGCATTTCCATGAAAAAGGCATCTGCGGCCCGCCGAAATTCACCGATGCGGGCGCGCATGTCCATGCCGCGACGCCGGTGGTCCATGGCCTGCTGAACGCCAATGCGAACGATGCGGGAGACCTGCCCAACATCTTCGTTGGACAGGACGGCAACGCGACGGTCGAACTGTATTCGACGCTGGTGACCCTTAACGGCACGGACGGCCACCCGGGGCTGCTCGATTCCGATGGGTCCGCCCTTGTCATCCACGCCAACCCCGACGATTACCGCACGCAGCCGATTGGCGGGGCGGGCGACCGCGTGGCCTGCGCCGTCATTCATCAGGGCGGGTAGCCAATCAGGCCCTGTTGGGGCGCAGCCCACCATAATGAGGCAATGAACACTTCCGGGTGCCGCATCCTTTCAAAAAGGCGGCACCCAAAGACTTCCGGTCACTGGGGCGGATGGGCTGCGGCATCGGCCTCGATGCCACATTCGGCAGCCGGGGGGGCGGCCATGGTGGCATGCAGCGCCACGACCTCCGCCCGCGCGGCATCCATTTCCTGCCTGAAGCCATCATCCTGCTCCATGGCCGAATACAGCACTCCGCCATTGAGCCAACCCGCCGCGACATCACTCTGCCACTGCACGCCACACACCACGCGGCTCTCACCAAACACGCGGGCACGCTGCATGATCGCAGCCGTGCGATCAGGCAGGATATCGGACAGGATCAGCCCCGTTACCCAGCCCAGCGTTGCATGGAGCGAGGGATAAGACGGATCACGCTTGAGGTCGGCGCGGAGCGGAATACAGGTGGGAAGTTCAGCCTCGGTAAAGGGGCGGGGGCGGTTCCACAGCGCTTTCTCGGTATTGACGGCTGGTGTGAGGCGCTTTTCGATCCGCGCCACAAGACCCACGAGTTCGGGCAACTGCTCGGGCGGCAGGGTAAAGCCCGCCGCACACGAAAAGGCCGAGACCATATGCGCGGGCGTATCACGGTTATCGGCCTGCGCGAGTTTCCACCGCGGCGTGCCTTCAAGGGCGCGGGTCGCGGCAAAGATGGAGGCATCGGCCGCGCGCTGCGCCGTGTCCGGCCCGGGCGGCGGCGGCAGGAACACCTGCCCGTCAGGCAAAGGCGGGCCTGCGGGTACATCGGCCTGCGCGGCCGGGTGGTGGTGAACAGGGGCGGCATGATGAGGGGCGTGTGGATGCGCCCGGGCCGCCACAGGCGGCATGGCCAGCAGCCCCATTGCGGCACAGGCGGCCAGCCCGCGCGCCATGGCAGAACGATCGAGACGCATCTTGTTCCTGTCAGTTCACCTTTTGCCGCAGGCCACGGCGACACCCTGCCCATAGCATGAGGCGCAGAAGGGGCAAATGCCGCAACGGCCCCGTACGGGCCGGAGGCATCTTCTGCCCCGGCGGGTTTTATGGCATGCTGCGCCAATAAGCTGGAGGCATGCCCCGATGAACCGCAGAAACCCGATATGGCCCACCACCGTCAGCCCCGTGCGGATCGGGCTGTGCGTGATCGGGCTGACGCTGGTGCTCGTCCAGTTCATTCACGGGCTGAACATCAGCCCCGATGCCATGCCGGGTCAGGTCATGTTCCATATCGCCATGCTGGCCCTTGGCGCCATCTTGTTCGTGGCAGGCATGTGGGGGCCATCACTTTAAAATAAGTTATTGAAAAGTAATAAAAGTTTTTGGTGAAGCTTTTTTCAAAAAGCTTCGGCAGACGCCGCCTTTGCTGAAATAAAGGCGACGCCCATAAGCCCTTATCGCTTCACCGGCCGCCCGATACCGTCATGACGCTACCGGTCATGTACGATGATGCGGGCGAAAGCAGGAACGCCACCGCCTGCGCAATCTCGTCCACATGGCCCACGCGGCCCATGGGCACCACGGTTTCGGCCAGTTTCGCGGTCTCGGGGGGGACCATGTCGGTCGCGGTCAGGCCGGGGGCCACCGCATTGACGCGAATACCCTCGCGCGCGACCTCATTGGCCAGGCCGCGCGTAAAGGTCTCGACCGCCGCCTTGGTGGCGGCATAGGGCACCAGCCCCGGCAGCCCGCCCAGCCGCGCCGCAACGGAAGACAGGTTCACGATCACGCCACCCCTGCCGCCATGGCGGGTGGACATGCGGCGCACCGCCTCGCCCGCCGCCAGCATGGTGGCGCGGATATTGATGTTGAACAGCGCATCGAGCGTCTCGGCGGTCTGTTCATCCACCCGCACCTTGGTGCCGGTCACACCCGCGTTGTTGACCAGCCCCCATAGCGGCCCCAGTTCATGCGCGCGCGTGAACAGGGTGCGGATCTCGCCCGGTCGGGAAAGATCGGCCCTGATGGCCATCGCACGGCCACCGCGTTCGGTAATGGCGCGGGCCAGCGCCTCGGCCGGGGCGGCGTTGGTGGCGTAATTGATGGCTACCGCATGCCCCTCACGCGCCAGCAGGGTGCTGATGGCATGGCCAATGCCCCGGCTGCCCCCCGTTACGATCACGACGCCGGGGGTCTGGGCCGGGGCGGGGGAATGGGCACTGTTCATGGAATCATCCTGCCTGCTGTGGGGTGTCCGATACCAGGGATCATAGGCCCCTGCCCCCGCCTGCAAACAGGAAAACGTGCCCGTTTGCAGGCGGGCGGCGTATATCAGCCATCCAGTCGCGCAAGGTGGGGCAGCAGGTCGCCCAGCCCCTTGATGGTAGCAAGGCGTGACAGCCCCGTTTCATCCGAGAACCGGCCAATGACAGGCTCGGGGATCAGGGTTGTCACCACGCTTTCATCAACCGATGTGTTGGTGGGGTGGTTTTCCCAGTGGGTGACCTGGTCTTCCAGCCCGGCCTTGCGGGCGCGGGCATGCAGGTCCTTGCGGCCAGGGCTGTTGGCATTGCCCATATAGGCAATGACCGCGCTCATCAGGCCCGATGTATCGGTGCGGGCACCGGTCAGCACATCAGCAACCTTGCCTGCGGCCTGTCCGATCTGGTCAGTACGGGTGGTAGCCATGGTGTATGCTCCTTTGTGGTCTGATGGTGTGGTTATGACAGGCCAACGAAGGCAGGGCGGCATTCGTGCCATCACGGATTTATGAAGACTGCCGTGTATTTTTCAGGGAACTTCCGGAGCGTGCCCTTCCCGATCCTGTTATGACAAAAAGGGTTGACAGTTGTAGCAAACTGCAATGCGCTGTGATGCAGCAAGGCCACGCGACCTTAAACACAAAGGAGAAAATGCAATGCGACGCCTGCCCGATGCCCGGCGCTCCACCACGCATGGGCTGCTTGCCCTGGTCTGTGTTGCCACGGGTGTTGCCTGCGCCATGTCGTCCGCCCATGCGGCCGAGCGCGGCGACCAGGCCAGCGCATGCAAGGGCGATGTGTTCAGGCTCTGCTTTCTCGACATTCCGAACGAAAAGCTGATGACGGAATGCCTGGAAAGCAAGCTTGACCAGCTCTCGCCCAAATGCCGCGCCATGTTCGAGGACGATGGTCCATCCGGGCCCACGGGCACGCCCGCGCAGCCCCCGCCGCCCACACCCCCTGCCCCACGCTGAAAGCAGGGCCGGTAGCGGCGATCGGGTGGTTATTTGACAGCCTGCCATTTGTACCCCACACAAACAGCCGGTATTTTCTGGAACGGGGTCGTCATGGCTGATTATGCTCCCACCATCATGTGGTTTCGTGATGACCTGCGGCTGGCAGATAACCCGGCCCTGTCTGCCGCCGTGGCGGCGGGGCCGGTGGTGTGCGTGTATATCCATGACCCCGCGCTGAAGCTGGGCGGGGCCGAGAAATGGTGGCTGCATGGGGCACTTGAGGCCCTTGATGCCGACCTGCGCACGCAAGGCGGGCAGTTATGCCTCATGGCGGGGCCGGAACAGGAAAGCCTTTTGTGGCTTGCGCGGGCTCTGGGCGCACGTGGCGTGGAATGGAACCGCCGTTACGCAGGCCCTGCCCGCACGCGTGATGCCGAGATCAAGACCGCGCTGAAAGCCGGGGGCCTGATGGCCCGGAGCCATCCCGGCAACATGCTACATGAGCCATGGCAGGTGCGCACGAAGCAGGGCGGCCCCTTTCGCGTTTTCACGCCATGGTGGCGGGCTGTGCAGGCCATGGGGCCGCCGCTGCCGCCGCTGCCCGTGCCACAGGGCCTGAATACCGCCCTGGCCGCCGCCCCGGTGCCAGATGCCGTGGCCAGCCGGCTCGTGAAGCTGGCCGCCCTGTCGCTGCGCCCCACCACGCCCGACTGGGCGGCGGGCCTGCGCGCCACATGGCAACCCGGCGAGGCAGCGGCCCACGAGCGGCTTGATACATTTCTGGCGGAACGCCTGCCCGGCTATGCCGCCGCGCGTGACCTGCCCGCCCAACCCGCCACGTCGGGCCTTTCGCCATGCCTGCGCTTTGGCCATGTCTCGCCCCGGCAGGTCTGGCACGCGGTTGACGCACGCGGCGCGGGCGACCGCGACAGCGCGAGCTTCCTGAGCGAGCTGGGGTGGCGTGATTTCGCCCATTCCACCCTGTTCGACTTTCCCGACATGGCCACGCGCAGCCTGCGGCCCGAATTCGACGCCATGCCCTGGCGCACCGACCCCGCCGGGCTGCGGGCCTGGCAGCGCGGGCGCACCGGCTACCCCATCATCGACGCGGGCATGCGCGAATTGTGGCACACGGGCTGCATGCATAACCGCGTGCGCATGATCGTGGCGTCTTTCCTGACCAAGCACCTGCTGCTGAACTGGCGGGTGGGCGAACAATGGTTTGCCGATACGCTGGTGGATGCCGATGCGGCGAGCAACCCGTTCAACTGGCAGTGGGTGGCCGGGTGCGGGCTGGATGCGGCCCCGTATTTCCGTATTTTCAACCCGGTGCTGCAAGGCGAGAAATTCGACCCCGAAGGCACGTATGTGCGGCGCTGGGTGCCCGAACTCGCGCGCCTGCCGGGCCGCGCCATCCACACGCCATGGAAAGCCGACCTGCCAGCAGGCACGCGCTACCCCACCCCCGTGGTGGATCTGGCCGGTGGGCGGGCCCGCGCGCTGGCCGCATGGAAAGCGCTCTAGCCCATATTATTGACCAATTGACCTATAATTGGACAGCCGCTTCATATGGTGCTAGGGATACCCCCCAACGGTAACAGATATTATGTATTAATTATTATATGAAACTGATTTCCGCCATTTCCCGAGCGGAATTTTTTCAGCTGACAGCCATCAAGATCTCAAAAAACGGCAATATTTTAATCATGTCTCCAGTGCTGGCGACATGCAGGTAGCATCTGGAGGCAGGATTTCATGGGTAGCAGGAACTGGCATGGCTCCGTACAGGCGGTGTCCTGTGAACACGGGCAACTGGCCCTTGTATCCGGTCATTTCGATATGGATTCGCTCCACCAGACCATGACCCAGTGCCGCAGGGAGGGCCGCATATCCGCCAGCCGGGGCAATGAATGCCCCATCGTGGCGCGTAGCGGCGCGTGGCTGAGCACGACCCTGACCGAACTCGCCGGCTGGAACGCAGGCATCCTGAACCTCGATGGGGGCACGATCATCGTGGCCCATGCCCAGGGCACGAGCGTGACCATGCTGCCGGTGAACATACGGGCAGGCGGCGGCACCCTGATGTTTGACAGGGGCATGAAAAATGGTGGCAGCCTGCTTGTTGACCTCAAGCGCATGTGCGACTCCCACGCCACGCTGAAGCTGGTCTTTGAAGGCCATGAGCGGCAGTTTGCCGCCTACGACCCCATGATGGACATGACCCTTGTCGGGCTGGCGCCCGCCAGCGACACCATCGAGGGCTGGGTTGCCCTGCGGCTTGATGGCAACCCGTGGCACATCGCCTGCCCCACGGCCATGAAAGGCACGCCCATGCCCCAGCTGCGCCGCGAATGGCAGGCCAACGGGCAGCCGCATGTGACCCTGCACCTGCCGGGCTGAAAAAGGGCGCCAGAACAAATCACGAAAAAAGGAGGACTCTGCATTCCGGTGCCTGATCTCCGCAAGCGTCAACAGACTTATCCACAGGGCTGCGTGAAAGATTCCATCTTGCGAATCCTGTTTCATGTTGCGGCAAAGCGACAATAAATGGCTATTTACCGCCATAATCAGGATTCTTTTTGCACCCTTCTTTACGCCAGCGCTTTCCTGTGCAGGGGACTCGGGCGGATTCCAGTAAAAAAAATCCACACCTGACCGGCCCGTCCTGTCAGGGACTCAGCCATTCAGTCCTGCTTCATCATCATGTTCCCCAAGGGCGGGTGCCACAGGGTCGGGCCGGGCGAAGTGAACCAGAATTTCATGGGGCAGGTCTTCGGTACAGACCCGGTCGAATCGCGCATGCAGCGACCGACGCACCCAGACCTCGAATGGCGTGCCGCCGCCCCGCCTGACGGGGAGGAGCGGCGTATCGTGAAATGCTGGCATGGTATCCCTCCCTGTGATGCCGGGCGTGTCCTGCACGGAAAACGGCCAGGCCAGGCTGACAGTTTCCTGCATCCGCGCCCCGGCGGGGCTGCCATGCGCTTGCGCCGCAATCCCGGCTCAGGCCGCCATGGAGTCGAGCAGGGGGATGCCGGTAGCCTGCGCCATGTGCGTGGCATAGGCCCGCACCGGCGCAGGCCATACAATGCCCGCCACCAGCGTCAGGTTGCGCAGGAAGGGAAAAAGATGGATGTCATCGGTTGAAAGCTGGCCGTTTACTGCGCCAGGGCTACGGATCAGCCCGGCCAGGCGGGGGAGCGCCGCGTTGATGCGGGCGATCAGGGCCGGGCTTTCGGCCAGGCGCTGACAGAACGGGCCGACCATCTCCTCCTTGTTGCGGATGAAATACAGCCGCGCCGCCGTAGTCGCGAATTCCGGCAGGGGCGTTGCCGCCGTGCGCGGCAAGGTCAGGTTCAGATAGGGTTCGTGCATCTCCTTCATCCACGCGGTGATTTCGGGGCGCGTGGGGCCGGTCAGCAGGGGTTTGCCATCCATGGCATCGACATGGGCGACAATATCCATGCTTTCCCCCATGAAATGGCCGTCCTGTTCCAGAATCGGCACCATCTTGCGGCCAATCATGCGGGTGGGGGTCTGCACGTCATCATTGAGCAGCACGATATCGGTCACCGCGATGTGCTTGAGGCCAAAAATCATGCGTGGCTTCACGCAGAAGGGGCAGTGGTCGTATATATAGAGCTTCATGCCGGTCCCGTCAGCGTTTCATGGCCGCGATCTTGCGATCGGTGGTGTACTGGCTCAGCGCATAGACCGACCAGATGGCGGCGGGAATCCAGCCAATGACGGTAACCTGCAATATCAGGCACACAATGCCCGCAAAGGGCCGCCCGATGGTGAAAAACTGTAACCAGGGCAGCAGGAGGGCCAGGATCAGGCGCATGGACAATACCTTTCATGAGGGTCTGGCGGGGCAGCGGGCCTGACACCGCGCACGGATGGACCGCCATCACATTCCTGCCTGTCGGGCGCGACTTGGGCAAGATGGCGCATGCGTGCTGTATCCTCTTCCTTTTGGCGGGGGAGCGCAGTAAAAACATGATGATGGAAAACGCGTCGGACATACAACCCGCCCCGGGGGGGCGCCGGAATTTCCTCGGGCTTGTGACCACTGCCACGGCTGTTGCGGGGGCAGGGGCATGCCTGTGGCCCTTCCTGCAAAGTCTCGCGCCGCGTGACAGTGCCGCCGCCCACCTGCCGGTGGACGTGGACATATCCGCCCTGCCGCCGGGGCAGCAGATTGTCGTGACCTGGCAGGGCAAGCCGGTATTCATCACCCACCGCACGCCCGAGGCGCTGGCCGTGCTGCAGGATGCAGCCCAGACCGCCCGCCTGCGCGATGGGCCATCGCACGACACCCAGCAGCCGCCCTATGCCACGAACTGGCACCGCTCGCTTGACCCGCGCTACGGCGTAGTGGTGGGCATCTGCACCCATCTGGGCTGCGTGCCTGCCTACAAGCCGCTGCCCGAAGGCAAGGGCGAGGCCAGCTGGCCCGGCGGCTATGCCTGCCCGTGCCATGGCTCCAAA
Organism: Komagataeibacter xylinus; assembly: GCF_004302915.1. Taxonomy (GTDB): domain Bacteria; phylum Pseudomonadota; class Alphaproteobacteria; order Acetobacterales; family Acetobacteraceae; genus Komagataeibacter; species Komagataeibacter xylinus_C. Next base: position 83,854 of record NZ_QQBI01000008.1, read on the forward strand.
TTCGACCTTGCGGGGCGTGTGTTCCGTGGCGCACCCGCGCCCTACAACCTGCCCGTGCCGCCGTACAGCATGCCCTCGCCGACCGTTATCCGGCTGGGCGAGAACCCGGTGGGGCAGGATTTTGACTTCTCGAGCATTCTCCAGCTCTGAAAAACCAGTAAACGGCTGTCTGGAAACAGCTCATTGATAAAAGTTTTTGGGTGCCGCCTTTTTTCAAAAAGGCGGCGTTCTTCTAAGCTTTCTGAAAAAAGCTCCACCAAAGACTTCTTTATGATTTCTGGATGTTTGCGGATCGAACTTTTCAAACAGTCTCTAAGGTTCCTGGTAAAGCGTTTATCACATGGCCCTAGCGCACCGGTTTGAGGTGCAGGTCCATGGTGTAGATCGCAACCGGCAGGCGCAGGCGTGATTTTCCATCAGGCTGGAAGCTGGCGGTGCGGTTGAGCTGGACGGCGGGAATCCACAACGTGCCATGGCTGTCGATCCACATGGCATCGGCCCAGACCAGCCGCCTGTCGCGCACCAGCGTGGTGGCCCTGCCCTGCGGGGTCAGGCGCAGGATACGCAGCCGGTTCACATCCGATACATACAGGTTGCCATCGCCATCGATGGCCGTGCCGCCGGTGGTGGGCGTGTTGTAGAACAGCCGCACAGACCGGGCGAGATCGGGCGCGGGCAGGTCCGGATTCTCCAGCGCGGCGGTTGGAGCGACCCAGAGCGGGCCTGAACTGGGCTGGAAATAGAGTTTCGACCCATCTGGCGAGACCTCGAGCTGGTCGGCATGCACGCGGGCGGGGTGGCCGCCGGTGGTCAGCAGCCGGCCCTCGGCATACATCGGGCGTTCATCGGTGGTGGAACGGTCATGGGCCAGCACGCGGCGCTGCCGGCCGGTGCGCTGGCTGACCACGATGAGGGCGGGATCGCCCGCATCGGTGACGAAAATCGTGTCGTTATGAAAGCGGATGTCATCAATATAACTGTGCGGCGTGCTGCTGGCGCGCAACGAGATGATGTGCACGGGCTGGCCGGTCGTGATGTCAAAGGCGAGCAGCCGCGCAGGCGCTCCCCCCATGGGGTTGGGCGGACCGCCGACATTGGCATCGCCCGAATCCACGACCCACAGCAGTCCGTCCGGCCCGATGCGCAGGGCATTGATGCGCACGAAGGGCTGCATGTCGCCTTTCGTGCCATCGGCATGGTTCCAGCGCGCATCGGGGAAGGCATGGGGCACGCCCTGCGCATCGACCTCGGCCACACTCGGGCCACCGCCGCCACCACCCCAATACGGAAACGAGACGAACATGCGCCCGTTATCGGCCACGGCCACGGCATTGGGCACGCGCTGCGAGGTCCAGGCCGTATGCAGCGCCGCACGCGCGCAAGCCTGCCCCGACGGGCTGGCAAGCCCAAGGGTGAACACAATGCCCGCCACGGCCATGCCGCGCAGGGTCAGGGAGAAACCGGGAAAGCGCATGCCCCTACCCTATCACCCCGCGCCGCGCGGATGGTTCACGGCTGCGTGTGAAACAGGGCGTGGATAACCGGGTTGGCATGACCCGAAAATAAACTTCTGATGGCGCTGTTCCCCGCAGGCGCCAAGGCCATACGGGGAACAGATCTTCAGGCGGCAGGGGCGGCTGCGGCCATCTGGCCGAGGGCTGCGCGCAGCTTGCTTTCATTGGCGGGCGAAAGCGAGGTCTGGAGCACGCGGGCATGGCCCTTGAACTGGCTCAGGTCAGCCAGCACCTTGTCGGGCTGCGACTTGCGCACCAGCACGAACAGGGCGGACGTATTGGCGGGAATGGTCGAGCCGAGCGACTTGATGAAATTGTCATCAATGCCGTAATCGGACATCTTGCCCGCAAGGGCACCGGCACCTGCACCCACGATGCTGCCAGCGACAAAACCCGCCAGCGGGTTCAGGCACAGGAGGCCGACCAGCGCCCCCCAGAACCCGCCCGAGAACAGGCCATAGGAGGCACCGACCTTTTCAAGGTTGATGCTCTGCTGCAGGTGCAGCTTGCCATCCGCCCCACGGACCACGACAACCGCGTCCTCGAGGTCAAGCAGGTATTCCTTTTCCAGCTTCTTGCATTCGGTCAGCGCGGCCGTGGCTTCGTCCTGGCTGTCAAAGCCGATAACGATCAGATCGGACATGGGATACTCCGTTGCATGCTACCACCACGATGGTGGCGGATCAGGGTTCTGATATTACATGCAAGCCACCCATCTGCCGTGGTGGTTTTGGGCATGGCCGCCGCCTGCACGATGCAGGTCTATGTCCAGAGTTCTAGGGTTCTAGGGTTCTAGGGTTCTAGGGTTCTAGGGTTCTAGGGTGGGGTGAACACATCGCGCGGCGCATGCGTAAAGGCGTCCTGCACCGGCGCGCCATCGCCCTGCGGGTCATGGCCGGGCGGGTCTGCGGGGGGTGGTGCCTGTGGCGGCGGTGCGCCACCGGGCGGCGCGGGCGGGGCCTCGAGCGCCGGGATCATCAGCGTTTCCGGGGCGGCGGGCCGGGCCGCGCGGGCCAGGAGGCCATCAACATAGCCGTTGCGCAGGCCCCGCGTGGGGCTGCCGGTATTGTAGCAGCTCAGCGCATGGCGCAGCGCAGCCTGGGGGCTGGCCGCACCGGGCAGGGCGGCGCGGTAGCATTCATGCAGGATCAGGCTGGCCACGCGCAGGTTGCGGCATGGCTCGAGCAGGGCTGTGGGGTCCAGCCCCAGCCGCGTGGCGTTGCGGCTGTTGACCTGAAGCAGTCCCGTATCAAAATCATGCCCGTGGGCGGCCAGCCAGCGCACGGTGGCGGTGGCCTCGGCCAGACTCGCGGGTGGGCGGGGCAGGCGGTACGGACCATTGACATGAATGGCCCACGGCATGCCCGCTGATTCCTGGGCGGCCAGCAGCATGAGCGTGCGGGGCGCGGTATCGGGCGCGCAGCTTTGCGCAAGCGTAGCAAGTGGCACAGCGGGCACGCCTGCCCCCGCCGGGTCGATCAGGCCACATGAAAGCCACGCCAGAAGCGCGAGAAGGAACGGGCGCTGCATTTCTTCCTTCCCGGACTTGCCAATAACAGGGGGCTTTTTTATCCTTTTCGCATGCGAACGGTGTCAAGAGACGGATTTGAGCAATCGGTAGCGGTCCGGTTCAGGGTCGGGCTGCCCGGCCTGTGAGCAGGGCCGTCCGTATGTTTTCACGCCTGTGGCCTGTGGGCGCGCAACTTGGCATCGTGGCGACGGGCCTGCTGCTGGCGGGCTGCACGTCCCGGCCGGGCCATGTCACGCAGCCCAGCATGTGGCACCTGGTGCCGGTCAACCGCACCCCGCCGCCTGAACTCTCGGGCCGCGCCATGACCCCCGCGGCAGACTCCTCCACACAGGAAGCCCGCCCATGACCCGCACCCCATGGCGCATGGCAATGGTGGCAGCCCTCATGGCACCGGTCGTGTGCCCCCCGCCTGCCGGGGCAACGGGGCGCAAGAGCGCATCACCCTATGACTACCGCATCAAGTCGGTCATCTATAACCCGCGTGATACGGTGGAAGTCGACGGCGTGGTGGGGATCGCGACCGACATCACCCTTGCCCCCGACGAGCATTACGTCACCCACGCCTTTGGCGAGGAAGGCGGCTGGTCCTTCGCCTGCCGCGAGAACCACTGCTTCATCCGCCCCAAGGCGCAGGAGAGCGACACCAACCTCACCATCGTGACCGACCGCCGCACCTACCATATCCTGCTGCATTACGTGGGCGGCCGGCAGGAAAAGGGGGCGGATGGCCACATGCGCACCGTCTTCGCCCCCACGCCGTGGGCGCTGGCGCAGGCCACGGTGGAGCTGACCTATGTCTACCCCGATGAGGACGGCGGCAAAAAGGCCGCCGCCACGCGCGCACGCCACATCGAGGCCGCACTGGCCGACCCCTATGGCGACGGGCCGCACAATACCGCCTATCGCCGCTCGGATGGCACGCAGGACCGTGCCATAGCCCCCCTGAACGTGTGGGATGACTACCGCTTCACCTATTTCCGCTTCCCTGAAAACGGGGTGCTGCCCACGCTGTATGTCATGAACGAAAGCGGGCAGGAAACGGTGGTCAACGCCGTGGTGCTGGGGCGTGACCACAATATCCTCGCCGCCCAGATGACCGCCCGGCAATGGCGCATCCGCTACGGCAGCCTCGTGATTGGCGTGGTCAATGACGGGTTCAATCCCTCGCTGGGCAGTGCGCCGGGCGGCACCATCTCGCCCATGGTGCGCCGGGTCGTGCGCGACGGGGCATCATGAGGCGCGTGGCCGCCACCTGTGCGCTGGCATTCTGCGCACTCGCCTGCCCCGCCCACGCGCAGGATTCAGCCCACCTTACCCTGAAATGCCCCGGCAGCACCGTCATGGTCGATGGGCAGGGACAGGCTTCCTGCCCGCCCGGCACGGCGCCTGCCCCCGTGGCAGCGCCCGCGGCAACGGTAGAAAGCGTGGAAGACGCCGCCATGAAGCGCAGGCTGGGCCATGATTTCACCTTCGCCACCCCGGTAGCCGATACCACCGCGCCACCGGCAGCAACACCCGCTGCGGCCACGGCGGCAGCCAAGACCGATAACCCGCTCCTGACCCGCCTGCAGCCCGAGGGCACGCCCACCACCCATGCCAGCCTGATGCATGGCCAGAACCTGATCGTGGGCAAGGGCACGCTGATCCCGTGCGGCACGATCAACGAGATCAACACCACCCTGCCCGGGCTGGTCACCTGCCGGGTCAGCCATGATGTCTATTCCATCAACGGCAAGGTGCGCCTGATCGACAAGGGGGCGGTGGCGGAAGGCGAGGTGACATCCGCCCTGCAATATGGCCAGAAGCGTATTTTCGTGAACTGGCTGCGCCTGCGCAACCCCGAGGGCGTGAGCATCGACCTGCTCAGCCCCGGCACCACGCCGCTAGGCGGCAGCGGGGTCAAGGGCAAGGTCGACACGCATTTCTGGGCGCGCTTTGGCGATGCGATCATGGTCTCGATCATCACCAATGTGGGGCAGATGATGGTGCAGGCCATCACCAACCTCGCCTCCAAGCCGGGCACCACCAGCATCACCACCAGCAGCGACAACACCAATTCCGTTGTGAGCGAGGTGGAAAAGGTCATCCTTGCCCAGACCAGCAACGTGCCGCCCAGCCTGTATGTGCAGCAGGGCAACATGGTGCAGATCTATGTGGCGCGCGATCTCGACTTCAGCAGCGTCTATACCCTGGCCGAGCAGTAGCCATGCAGGCCGGGGTGAACCATGACCCCGCCCCGCGTGTTGTCTGCCCATGGGCCACGCGCGGCCCGTAACACGACAGGAAAGGCAGGCCCATGCCACGCTCGATGAATGATGATGACCGCCCTGGTGATGACGGCGGGAACAAGCACGCTACCGCCCGCCATCTGGCCGAGGCGGGCCTGCGCGCCGAACGCGCGGGCGACCAAGCCCGCGCCGACGAGCTGTTTGATGAAGCCGAACGCACCGACCCCGAGGCGCTCGCCACCGTGCTGATGGAAAACCCCGCCCCCCGCCGCCGCGTCGCGGCCAAGGGGTTTGGCGATGATGCCGGTGTTGCCCGCATGAGCCGGACGGTGGCACCGGGCTCGGACGCGCCCTCACGCGCGGGCATTACCGATGAGGGCAGCGGCGCGGATTCAGAACGGCGCTGAAAGGCCGCCCTGGCCCGGGTGGCAGGGCAGGCTGCAGGTGTTCGATATCCCCTCACCTGATCCGCTGCGCATGGTGCGCCCTTACGGCTGCTTTTTGCGAAAAGCCTCGAAAAATGCCGCCTTGTTGAAAAAAGGCGGTACCCAAAAACTTTTATCAGTTTTTTATCAAGGATTTATTTTCAGGCTCTGCCGCACCATGCCCTGCAAGGCGGGTGAAAAGGCGCGCGCCATGCGTTACCCTGCCCCTACGGCGCACCCGCCAGCCGGGGCGCAGGCAGGCTTTCAGAATAGCTTTTGAGGAGAAGCCAGACATGTACATCGCCATGAACCGTTTCCGTATCCCGCCCGAGAACGAGGCCGAATTCCGTGAGCGCTGGCTGGGCCGCGAGGTGCATCTGCGCACCGTGCCCGGTTTTGTCAGCTTCCAGTTTCTCAAGGGCCCCGCGCATGAGGATTACATCCTCTATGCCTCGCACACGGTATGGGAATCCTATGAGGCCTTTGTGGGCTGGACCCAGTCCGAGCAGTTCCGCGCGGCACACGCGCATGCAGGCAACCGCAAGCCGCTCATGGCGGGGCCGCCGGTGTTCGAGGGCTTTGAAGTGCTTCAGGATATCACGAACTGAAAGCCGTCTTTTTTAAAAAAACTTCGCCATAAACTTTCAGGATCAACACTCATCCGGCGTTATCCGGCCCCTTCAGGGGGCCGGGTTGTCCTGTCGTGATCCATCATCATCAAAGGGAGGCCGCCATGCCGCCAGTCATCCATCCGTTCAATCCTGGCCGACGGGCCATGCTTGCCGGAGGGCTGGCCGCAGGCGGATTATGGACCATCGGCCAACGCGCCCGGGCCGCCAGCCCCGATAGCCTGCCCCAGCCGCCCAGCGTGGTCTCGAACCCGCCGCGGCAATGGGGCGCTGATGCGCCGGTCACGCCCCTGCCCGACCCCGATATCCTGGTGCTCGACCCCAGCTTTGGCAATCTGGCCTATGCCAATGCCGGGCTGAAACTGGCATGGCGCGGCGGCGGCTGGCTGGAAGGCCCGGCCTGGTGCAGCGAAGGGCGCTTCCTGCTATTGAGTGATACGATCCGCGCCGTGCAGTACCGCTATCTGTGGGAGAACGGGGCCGTCTCCCTTTTCCGCAGCCCGTCCTATCACAGCAACGGCAACATCTTTGACAATGAAGGCCGCCTGGTCAGTTGCGAGCACGGCCTGCGCCGCGTGGTGCGCTGGGAGCATGACGGCTCATGCCGCGTGCTGGCCGACCACTACAATAACGCCCCGCTCAACTCGCCCAACGACCTTGCCGTCCACCCTGATGGCAGCATCTGGTTTACCGATCCCGGCTATGGCGACACGATCGTGGAAGGCCACCCCGATGCGCCGGGCAACCCCGCCAACCGCGCGGGCGTGGAACGCTGGAACCTTGATGGCGAGGTCATGACCGAGTTTGGCGGCAGCCGGCGGCAGGAGGACCATGTCTTCCGCATCGACCCGGCCACGGGCGAGGTCAAGGCGGTGCTGACCGAAAAGCAGTTGCCCGACCCCAACGGCATTGCGTTCTCGCCCGATGGCAAGATCGTCTATGTCATCTCCGACGGGCCGGGACCGGGGCAGGACGGCCATGGTGGCGACGGGCGCATCCATGCCGCCGACGTGGCAGGCGGCGAGGTGCGCAACCTCCGCCCGTTTGCCGACATGATGCTGAACGGGCACGCGATGATTCCCGATGGCATGCGCACCGACATTTTCGGCAACCTGTGGTGCGGGGCCAACGGGCCGCTGGGGCTGTGCGGCGTGGTGGTGTACAACCCCCACGGCCACATGATCGGGCGCATCCGCCTGCCACGCGGGGTGTCGAACCTGACCTTCGGCGGCCCCAAGCGCGATGTGGTGTTCATGTGCGCGGGCGATACGCTGTTCACGCTGCAGGTCAACACGCAGGGCGCTGCGCCTTCGTAAATGATAAAGGTTAATCCCCACGTGTGCGGGGAAGACTCTTCGCGTAACCTGTTGATTTCACAGCCTTATTTTACTGTCAAAGAAACTACCAACCAAAGCGCAGGCAGGCAGGCATCATCCGGGTGCAGCTTTTTTCAACAGACTTCGAAGAATACCTCCTTTTTGAAAAAGGCGGCACCCGGAAACTTTTATCTTGTCAGGCCCCGCCCACGCCCTTGCCCACCATGTCGAGCGGGCGGACGAGGCGGTCGAAAGTGGCCTCATCGACAAAGCCGGAGGCCAGGGCCGCCTCGCGCAGGCTGATGTCGTGCTCCATGGCCTGATGGGCGATGGCCGATGCCCGGTCGTAACCGATCTCGGGGCTGAGGGCTGTGACCAGCATGACCGAGCCCGCCACGTAAGCATCAATGCGCTTGCGGTTGAGCGTCGTGCCCTCTACCGAAAACACACGGAAGTTGTGGCAGCCATCGGCCAGGATGCGGATGGCATGCAGCACATTGGCCACGATCACCGGGCGCATCACGTTCAGGTCAAGCTGGCCCTGGCTGCCCGCAAACGCCACCGTGGCGTCATTGCCAAGCACCTGCGTGCAGATCATCACCATCGCCTCGCACTGGGTCGGGTTGACCTTGCCGGGCATGATGGAGGAGCCGGGTTCGTTTTCCGGCAGGTGCAGCTCACCCAGCCCGCAGCGCGGGCCGGAGCCGAGCAGGCGCATGTCATTGGCAATCTTGAGCAGGGTCACGGCCACCCCGCGCAGGCCCGCCGAGGCCCGCACCATGGCATCCAGCCCGCCAAGGGCCGCGAATTTGTTGGGTGCAGTGACAAAGGGCTTGCCCGTCAGCGCGGCAATGCGCCCTGCAATGGCCCGGCTGAAGCCCGGCGGGGCGTTCAGCCCGGTGCCCACCGCCGTGCCGCCCGCCGCAAGCTGCAACAGGCCCGGGCGCGCGGCCTCGACCGCCTCAAGCGCATCTTCCAACTGCTGGGCCCAGCCCGACCATTCCTGCCCTACCGTAAGCGGCACGGCATCCTGCAGGTGGGTGCGGCCGATCTTGACCACCTGCATCCATTCCTCCGCCTTGCTGCGCAGGCTCTCGATCAGCTCCCGCACGCGCGGCAGCAGGAGGCTGTCGATTTCAAGCACGGTGGCAACATGCATGGCGGTGGGAAACGAGTCATTGCTCGACTGGCCCATGTTCACGTCATCATTGGGGTGAACGGGGCTTTTTGAGCCAACCACCCCACCAAGGCACTGGATGGCGCGGTTGGCGATGACTTCGTTCACGTTCATGTTCGTCTGGGTGCCCGAGCCGGTCTGCCAGACAAAGAGCGGGAATTCGGAATCGAGTCTGCCCGCGATCACCTCATCAGCCACGCGGCATATCGCGTCGGCCTTCCATTGCGGCATGCGCCCATCGGCGGCGTTGACCTGGGCCGCCGCCTTTTTCACGATGCTATAGGCACGGCAGACTTCGATGGGCATATGGTCGCGCCCGATCGAGAAATGCACGAGGCTGCGCTGCGTCTGGGCACCCCAGTAATGGCTGGCGGGCACATCGATCGCGCCCATCGAGTCCTTCTCGCGCCGGGTGCCGGTGGCATCGAGCCCGATGGGGCAGGCCTTGAATGTCGGGGTCGTGGGTTCGGTCATGGTGGCGTTCCTTCCCTTATGGCTGAAGGGAATATGGGCACACCACCCGCCTTTCGCGCCCCTGCCCGCCATCACAAGCGGGTGCGCGGCACTTTGTAAAAAGAATGCCGCCTTTTTGAAAAAAGGCGGCACCCGGAAACTTTTACTGTTTTTTGAACGATGTTTTCAGAAGTCGGCTTCCAGCGTGAAGTGGAAGGCGCGCGGCATGCCGGCATAGGCGGCGCTGCCACTGTTGAGCGAGGTGGCCGTGGCATCCTTGGTCGTGACACCGGCACTCGACACCGTGCCATTATAGACCGAGGACCAGTACCGCTCATTGGCCACATTCGTCACGCCAAAGCGGGCCATCCACGGGTGCTTTGCCGCACGGAACGGATAACGCACGCCCAGATCAAGGGTTACGTAGGAGCCGGCATAGGTCGAATTCGTAATATCCGCAGCCCGGCGGCCCGTATAATGCACGTTGGCATTGACCGCCAGGCCATTGAGCGCAAAGCCACGCGGGAACGGAATGCGGTAATCCATCAGCGCATTGGCCTGCAGCGGGGCCACACCCACAACTTCCTTGTTGTTGAGAGCGGCAAAGGCTGCGTGCGTCACCTCGGCATCGATCCACGTCATGCCGCCGATAACCGACAGGCGGGGCGTGATGTGGCCCATGGCCTGGAACTCCACGCCATAATTGCGCTGCGTGCCGAAATTGCCATACAGCGTGTTGCTGCCTTCATAGAAGGCATAGCTGCGCGTGGCGCGGAAACCCGCCACGTTGAACTGCATCTGGCGCCACTGCATCTTGTAGCCCACCTCATATTCCTCGCTATGCACGGGAGATGTGAGGCCATTGGCATTGAGCGCATCGGCCGGGGCGGTCGTGCCCGCCTGCAGCGAGCGGCCATAGGTGAAATAGGCGGTCTGGTTGTCGGTCGGCTTGTAGACCAGGCTGGCCATGGGGCTGAAGGCCGCATTGGCGCGGCTGTTGGTGGTGGCACCCTTGGCCAGATGGGTGGTGGTGACGGTATAGCCGTTCTCGATGCTCGTGGTGTTCTTGGCCGCCGTCGTGGTGCTCGTGGCGTCCTGATCCAGCCAGCTCCATGCCAGCGTGCCCATGACCGACCAGTGCTTGTTGAAATGCACCGTGTCACCCAGAATCATCGACTGGTAGCGCACGTACTGCGATTCATACTTGCCACTGTAATAGGGCTGCGGGCCATTGGCCGCCACGGTGGGGTTATTCAGCGAACCCGACTTGATATCGGTATAGCTCTGCCCGCTCAGGGGGTTGTAACCGCCTTCCATGTAGCCATTGGTGCCAATGACCAGGTCATGCCTGATGAAGCCGGTGCGCACATGGCCGTTGATATAGGCCATGTTACTGCCGACCTTGAAGTCATTGACCGTGGTGGCGGCCGAGAGGGACTGTGTATAGCCACCGGAATTGTTGATCAGCGAGTCAGCTGATTCAAACACCTGCCGCCCGGAATCCTGGTACAGCCCGCCGATGACGAAGCTCCAGTTATCATTGATCCGGTGCTTGAGCTTGGCGAGGAAGACGTTGTTCTCGGAATTGTAGCCCGAATAGTCCTGCCCCATATGGGGTTTGCTCAGGTCAGGGGCCGCGGGCAGGTTATAGCCCTTGAGGTTGACGCCCGCGGGCATGCCGCGCTCATCGAAGGTATAATGGCTGGCATCGAGTTCCAGCACGGTATCGCGGTCGAAATGGATATCGAAATCGGCGCTGACCATGTTACGGCGCACCCAGCTGTCCTGCACATAGGACGTGCCATCGCCATGCAGCAGGTTGATGCGGTAGCCAAACCAGCCATTCTTGCCCGCGCGGCCCGATGCATCGACGTTTTCCATCAGCGTGCCAACGGAATCCACACCCACCACAAGGCGGTTGATGCGTTCGTCGGTCGGGCGCTTGAGGCCGTATTCAAACGTGCCCGCCGGGTTCTGGGGTCCATACATGGCGCCTGCAAGGCCGTTGAGCACCTGCACGTTATCGAACTGCTCGGCGGCATATGGCGTGACCGTAAAGGCGTTCAGCCCGTCGATGCGGCTGTTGGAGATCACATCCGCCTCGAACCCGCGCGACTGCGGGCGGCTGGTGCCGGGGTCGGCGCGCGTTTCAAGCTGCACCGAGGGGATGTACTGCATCAGGTCGTTGATGTTGCGCGCCTGCTGGTTGACGATCACGTCATGCGGCACGGTCATGATCGACATGGGCGTATCAAGCGTGCGGCGCGTGCCCAGCGGGCCAAGATTGGCCATCTTCTTGTTATAGTTGGCCGCGGCACCCGCCACCATGCGGTGGTGGCCGATCACGGTCATTTCCTCCGCATTGGCGGAGCCTACGGCGTCATCGGCGGCGGGGGTGGTTTTTGCGGTAGAGAGGGCTTTTCTGCCCTTGTCCGCATCCGTGCCGGTGCCCTGTGCGTAAGCGGAGGGGATGAGCAGTGCGCCAAGACTGGCCGAAAGCATCCACGCCATACCTGCGGTCATTCTGGCCATGCTGATTCCATTTCGTTAGCCATGTTGAACATGCATGGGCGTATATAACCCGCCTGCCACAGCGTCTATATCAGCATAAATATATTAATCACGTAATCGTCACATAGTGCATGACTGTGTCCTTATAGATACAGATGTCTATATATTCCTGTATATAGATATACCTACTTTACCAACCGCACTGATAACCCGGCTTTTGCAGCCAGCCCGGCGCGATACGGCACAACTATATGGAATTGATACTGAAAAACACGTGCCGCCCGTGACGTTTGCAGCGGCCCGCACCGCAATACCGCACGCCGGCGGAACGGGTGCCCCATTTCCGGCCACCATGCCCCTTTGGGCGCAGGCCATGCCCATCCGCCCCAGACACCATCAGCCAGAAAGTTTTTGGTGAAGCTTTTTTTAAAAACTCTTGAAAGGACAATGATCTTTTGAAAAAAGGCGGTACCCGGAAACTCTTATTCCACAAGCTGTTTGACAACAGGTTTCCTAGACGCGCGCCAGCAGCAGCATGGCCCCGAACCCCATGAACACCAGTCCGGTCACGATGCCAAACACCCGCCGCACCACCGGCGTACACAGCCAGGCCGACAGCATGCGCCCGCCGCCCGCGTAAACCAGGTACCAGAACGCCTCCACAAACACGAAGGTGGTCACGAGCAGGACATATTGCGGCATGTGCGGGGCGGCGGGATTGACGAACTGCGGCAGGAAGGCTGCAGCAAACAGCAGCAGCTTGGGGTTGCTGATACCGGTCAGGAATCCATCACGGAACAGCTCACGCCATGGGGCGGCCGGGCACGCATCCGCCGCGTGCGCGCCCTCGCCTTCACTGTCGCGCGCCATCCACACGCGCACGCCCAGAAACACCAGATAGGCCGCCCCCACCACGCGCAGCACCGCAAACAGCCGGGGCGACGTTGCCAGCACGCCCGCCATGCCCGCAAGGGAGGCGCACACCACCAGCACGATGGCCAGCATGCACCCCGCCATGACCCCCGTGCTGCGCAACAGGCCATGGCGCACGCTGATGGACATGACATGCATCATGTTCGGCCCCGGCATGGCCGAGAGCACGAAGGCGGTGGCGGCAAACAGCAGCCATGTATGAAAGCTCACCCGTTCCACCCCGCTCATGCCATGCGCATGGCGTAACAATGCAGCCTTCGCTTGACGGATGGCAAGCCTGTGCTGTAAACGAATGTTATATTATAACACTTTGGGCGTTCCCATGCCATTCCCGTCCCCCTCAGCCGCCCGCCACGCCCCGCAGGACAGCAACACGCCAATGCCCCACCCTGCCCCAAAGGCGGCAACACCCCTGCCGCTTACATGGATGGCCCGCGCGGGGTGGCAGCGTCTGGTGTGCATGGCGCTGCCCTGTGGCCTGTTATGGGGGCTGGTGGCCTGGGCCGTGGCCCAGCCATGAGCCATGGCGCCATCGGGCTGGATGATGCGGGGGTGACGCTGCACGGCACGCCGGTGTGGCAGCATGTGACCGGCAGTTTCGCGCCGGGCAGCATGACGGCCATCGCCGGGGCCAATGGCGCGGGCAAGTCCACCCTGCTGCGCGCCATACTGGGCGAGGTGCCGCTGGCCACGGGCAGGATTACGCTCGGGGGCCTGCGCGCGCAGGATTTTGGCTACCTGCCGCAGGCCCGCATCATTGACCGTGCCTTTCCCATCAGCGTAACCGACATGGTGCTCGGTGGCGCATGGCGCCAGACCGGGGCCTTTGGCGCGGCCAGCCGGGCCGTACGCCAGCGCGCGGCCGATGCGCTGTGCCGCGTGGGGCTGGAGAAGCAGGCCGGGCGCATGATCGATGCGCTCTCGGCAGGGCAGTTCCAGCGCCTCCTGTTCGCGCGCCTGCTCATGACCGATGCCTCCGTCATCATGCTCGATGAACCGTTCACCGCACTTGATGCCCCCACCACGCAGGACCTGCTGGCACTGGTGCGCGAATGGCACGCGCAGGGCCGCACCATCATCGCCGTGCTGCATGACATGCACCAGATCCGCACCTGCTTCCCCCATGTGGTGCTGCTCTCGGGCGGGCAGGCCATCTGGGGCGAGACCGCGCGCATCCTTACGCCGGGCACGCTGCAACGTGCGTATGACACGCCGCAGGCCACCCCGTGGGCAGGTGGCCCGGCATGAGCATGCTGGCCGGGTTATGGGAGCCGTTCGCCACCTTTGGCTTCATGCGCCGCGCGCTGGTCGCCTCCATCACGCTGGGCATGGGCGCGGGGCCGGTGGGCGTGCTGCTGCAACTGCGCCGCATGAGCCTGATTGGCGATGCGATGAGCCACGCCATCCTGCCCGGTGCCGCCATAGGCTTCCTGGCGGCGGGCGGGCTGTCGCTTACGGCCATGGGGCTGGGCGGCATTGCTGCGGGGCTGGGGGTGGCGCTGCTGGCGGGGCTGGTGAGCCGCCGCACGCACCTGGCGGAAGATGCGAGCTTTGCCAGTTTCTACCTCACCTCACTGGCGCTGGGCGTGCTGATCGTCTCGGCGCGGGGGTCCAACATCGACCTGCTGCACGTGCTGTTCGGCACCATCCTCGCCATTGACGGGCCTGCCCTGTACCTGATGGCGGGCATCACCACGCTCAGCGTGTGCCTGCTGTCCTTCATCTGGCGGCCACTGGTCATGGAATGCGTCGATCCCGGCTTCATGCGCATGACCGGCAGCCGGGGCGCGCTGTACCACATGGTGTTCCTGTTCCTTGTGGTCATCAACCTCGTGGCCGGGTTTGAAGCCCTGGGCACGCTCATGTCGGTGGGCATGATGATGGTGCCCGCCGCCACTGCCCGGCTGTGGACGCGGCGCCTCGTGCCGATGATGGCGCTCTCGGCCACGGTGGGCATGCTGGCGGGCTATACGGGGCTGCTCGTGTCCTACCATTTCCGGCTGGCGGCGGGGCCGTGCATCATCCTCACCTGCTCGGCGGCCTACCTGTTCTCCCTTATCACCTCCCCCGCCGGCATCCGCGCGGGGGGTGGTTCATCCCCTTTCCGGAGTCACTGACATGCGCCGCCTCACCTGCCTTCTGGGCTTCTGCGGTTTCCTGTCCATCCTGCCTGCCCGTGCCGCCCCCGCGCCGCATGTGGTGCATGCCGTTGCCAGCTTTACCGTGCTGGCCGATGTGGTGTCGCATGTAGGCGGCGCGCATGTCGCGGTCACATCACTGGTGCCGCCCGATGGCGACCCGCATGAATTCGAACCCGCCCCCGATGATGCCCGCGCCCTGCGGCAGGCCGATGTCGTGTTCATGAGTGGCGAAGGGCTGGAAAGCTGGTTTGCCCGCCTGGCCCACGCGGCGGGCTATCAGGGCAAACCCGTCATCGTCTCGAACGGGATCGACATCCATACCGAACACGATGGCCAGCAGGTGGAAACCGACCCGCATGTGTGGAACAGCGTGCCCAACGTGATTGTATGGACCAACAACATCCGTGATGCGCTGATTGCCGCCGACCCGGCGGATGCCGATGATTTCCGCGCCTCGGCCGCGGCCTATACCACGCAGCTCCAGGCCCTTGACCATGACATCCGCACCGCGATCGACACCATCCCGCCCGCGCGGCGGCGCGTGCTGACCAGCCATGATGCCTTTGGCTATTTTGGCCGCGCCTATGGCGTGACCTTCATGGCGCCGCAGGGCCTCTCGACCGAGACCGAAGCCTCCGCCGCCGATGTGGGCAGGCTGATCGCGCAGATCCGCGAAAGCGGCATGACCACCTATTTCCTTGAAAACGCGACCGACCCGCGCCTTGTGCAGCAGGTCGCCCACGCCACCGGGGCACAGCCCGGCGGCGAGCTTTATGCCGAGGCGCTCTCCACCGCGGGCGGCCCCGCACCCGATTACATCAGCATGATGCGGCATAATACCGAGCTGATGGTCAGGGCGATGCGCCCGCACTGACCACGGCAGTCGCACCCACGGCAAAGGGGGTGAGGTCAATGGCATTTTCATGCATGCCCACCACCGACTGCCGGTGCGTGATCGACACCACCGTCATGCCCGGGCAGGCCTGAGCCAGCAGGGCGTAAAGGGCGGCCTCGGACGCGGCATCAAGGTTCGAGGTCGATTCATCCAAAAAGACCCAGCCCGGCCGCGCCAGCACGATGCGCGCAAAGGCCAGGCGCTGGAGTTCGCCGGGCGAGAGGATCTGCCCCCACGGCTCCTCGTTTTCAAGGCGCGGCACCAGCGCGCCAAGGCCGACCTGCTGCAGCACCTGCGCCACCTGCGTTGCGGCATAGGCCGTGCTGTCCGCCGGGTAGGCCACGGCCCGGCGCAGCGTGCCGGTCGGCATGTAGGGGCGCTGGGGCACGAACATCATCGGCGCGTCAGGGCGCGTGATCGTGCCTTTGGCAAACGGCCAGATGCCCGCCAGCACCCGGAACAGCGTGGACTTGCCGGTGCCCGACGGGCCGGTCACCACCGTCATCTGCCCATGCGGCAGCGTAAAGTTCACCCCCCTGAGCAGCGCCGTGCCATCGGGGCGGAACACGTCCAGCCCGCTGACCTGCATGGCCGCCCCGGCGGGGGCGGCAACGAGGCTGACCTCGCTCTTCATGGCCTGCGCGCGGTCCATCACGCGCTGGAAGGTGGCCAGACGCGCCACCTCGGCATGCCATGTGGTCAGCGCGGCATAGGAGTTGGACAGCCAGCCCAATGCCCCCTGCACGCGCGAGAACGCCATGACCAACTGCATGAGCGTGCCGAAGCTCATCTTGCCCGCGAAATAGCGGATCGAGCCGATCAGCAGCGCAAAGTTGCCCGACACCACATCAAGCCCGGTGGTGAGCAGGCCCAGCCATTTGGTGCGGCGCATGATGGACAGGAAATTGCCATAGACGGAGGCGAATGACCGGTCGAGCCCGGCCTGTTCCTCCGCCTCGCCCCGATAGAGCGCGATGCCCTCGGCATTGTTGCGCACATGAACGAGGCTGTAGCGGAAATCCGCCTCGGCGCGCTGCTGGAAGAACTGCAGCCCCGCCAGTTTATGACCGGCAAGATGCGTGACCCACGTCGCCACCACGGAATAGATCAGCGCGGCCCAGAAGAAGTAGCCCGGTATGGACATGCCCCATATTTCCAGCGGCCCGGACAGCACCCACAAAAGCCCGACATAGCTGAACAGCGTCACGATATTGGACAGCAGGTTGATGAACTGCGTCAGCGTATCGGTCACGAAGCTGTTCAGGTCCTCCTGTATGCGCTGGTCGGGGTTGTCGGCCCCGGCCTCGAGGCCCGACGTGGTGATGGCGATGCGGAAATAGGTCTGGTTTTCCATCCACTGCCGCGTCATGCGCGCGGTCAGCCACCGCCGCCAGCGCAGGCCCAGCATCTGCTGCAGGTAGGTGGCATAGACACTGAACAGGATGGCCGGGATGGTGATGATGAAGAAGCCGGGCACGTACCCGCTCTCGTTATGCACATACCAGAACAGCCCGCGCAGGAAGGTCGTGGCATCACGCTGCTGCAGCGCCGTGTAATACACATTGCGCGAGAAGGACTGGAGCAGGTCCATCCCCACAATGGAGAAGGTCAGCACCAGAACGGCCACGAGCAGGCCCCAGGCCCATTTTTTGTCCTCCGACACGAAATAGGGGCGGGTCAGGTACCAGACATCTTTCAGGAGAAGGCGCAAATGCTGCATGTTGATCCCGTGCAGTGGGGTGAAAGGCAGGAACCCACAGCATTCCCACGAAGTGGGGGCGGACTCAATCATGATTGCGCCGCAGGCCCGTTTTGCGCGAAAAAAGCCGGGGTATTAAGCATTATCACAACTTATTGACCACACGCGCCATTTGCGCGCGTCCGGCACCCGGCAGGCAATACCGGCTGACAACAGGGGTTTATGGCGCACAAAGCGCATGACAAGGGCGCCATATATCGAAAAGACGAATGCCTGACATATCCGCCGCAGGGGTGTGGCGCGCGCGCATCGTGATATGCCTGACACATAGATTCACAATTGAGTGGGCCCTGATGGACCCGCCAGATGAACATGCAAGGAATAATGAATATGGTGTCGTTCGGTCGCGTCCTGTCCGCCAGTGCCTTCGCAACCCTGCTGGCCGCAGCACCGCTTGCGGCCCATGCCGCTGAAGTCTCGCCGCCCACGGGCGCAGGTGTTGCCAACCAGGTCGAGCAGATCAAGCCGGGCTCGCTCTCGGCCGATACGGTGTATTCCGCCGTCGCCTCCGCCAAGCCCGCTGATCTGGGCGGCATCATGAACTACTGCATCCAGTCCAACTACCTGACCGCGTCTGAAGCCTGGCCGGTGCTGGCCGCCTTCAACAAGAAGACCAACGACGTACCGTCCAACCAGAAGGGCAACATGTCCTACGCCGATGGCTCGACCGGCCTGCTGAAGGTGGGCGGCAAGGCCCCCATCTCGCTCGAGGACGCTTCGGCCGACATCCGCAAGCAGGCCTGCGCCAAGGTGGAAGCCCGCGCGAAGTCCATGCTCTGATCAACGCGGCCTATCGCCCCGTTCTACAGGCCCCGCCGGTTATCCGGCGGGGTTTTGTATTTAAGAACACCCACCCGCCCCGCATCGGGGAATGGTCAAAGACGTTTTTGGTGAGGCTTTTTCAAAAAGCTTCATAAGGAACGCCGCCTTTTTTGAAAAAAGGCGGCACCCAAAAACTTTTATTATTTTCTACTGCACCCACACACGTGAAAAGGCCATGTGATACAGGCTGGTCACAAAATAATGGCCCAGCCGGGGCGAGACGAGATCGACATACCGCGTGCTAATCATGGGGGCGGCGGGGGCGAGACGGGTGATGCGGTCATCGACCTGCCCCCACAGTGCCAGGGCTGCCTGCGGGTCAGGTTCGCTACGGATGCGCGCCACAAGCGCCTGCACCACCGGGTCGCACAGGCCGGACATGTTGATGGAACTGTCAGAACCGGGATGGAAGTTCTCGCAGCCAAACAATGTATCGAGAAAATTGGAGGGCGAGGCGTAATCCGCATACCACCCCAGCAGGCTGATCTGCACATGGTTGGTGGTGTTGGCGGCGTAATTGCCCTCCATGGCGGGCGAGAGCGGGTGCAGCCGCGCGTGGTAGCCGATCGCCTCAAGCATGTCGCGCAGATAGGTGCCCATGCTCACATACATGGCGGTGGCGGGCACGATCAGGGTCACGTCCATGCCCTCCGTGCCGCTTTCATGCACAAGCTGGCGGGCGCGTTGCAGGTCCGGGTGTGCCCAAGGCGTGGCCGGATGGTCGGGGTCGGCGCCAAGCGTCCAGGCACAGGCGCCATCGCCGGGCAGCAGCCCCGGCGGCACCATGCGGCACAGCGGGGTTGCAATGCCCGACCCGCCATACAGGATGGTCATGGCGCGCCGGTCAAGCGCGTAGTTTACGGCCTCGCGCGCCTTGGGCTGGTCAAAGGGCGGGATGTTGACGTTCATCGGCAGGAAGATCAGGCCATAGAGTGGCGATACATGCACCTGCGCCGTGTAGCGGCTGCCAATCTCGCCCAGCCGGTCAAGCGGCTTGAGGCCCGCCATCCAGTCATACTGCCCGCGCTCGACGGCGGTGACCGCATCTTCTTCCGACAGGCCGAAATCATAAACGATGCGGTCCACATACCCATCGGGCTGGGCCGTCTCGCTCCATTCATGAAAATAGGGGTTGCGCTCGAGTACCAGCCCGCGCTCGGGGTCGGATGACACGATATGGTATGGCCCGGTGCCGGGGGCGGCCACATTGCCCAGATCATGCGCGGGCGTGGAAGCGGGCAGGATGGCGGCATGGCCGAAGGCGAGTTTTTGCGGGAATTCGGAGTCAGGCTGGGTCAGGCGGATGGTGATGCGGCGGGTGGCGGGGTCGGTCTCCACGCCGCCTTGCAGCGTGCAGTGCGCACTATTACGCAGGCAGGCATCCGCCCCCACTATGGTACCGTAAAACGAACCTGCCGTGGGCGTGCCCACCTTGAAGATGCGCCGCAGGGATGCGGCCACGTCCTCCACCGTAACCGGCGTGCCATCTGAAAAGCGGATGCCATCGCGCAGGGTAAACACCCATGTGCGCCCGTCATCACGCAGCTCGGGCATGGCCTCGGCCAGGTCAGGCACCACCTGGTTGCCTGCCGGCCCCTCCAGCTTGGGATAGGTGAGCAGCCCGTCATAGATGACGGTGGCAAGCTGCATGTACTGGCTGGTGTAGCTGATCTGCGGGTCGAGCGTGCCGGAAGCACTCGCCGCCGTCAGCCGCAGGGTGCCGCCGCGATGGGGATTGCCCTGCGTGCCTTGTGCACAGCCTGTGGCTGGCAGCGCATGCAGCAGGCCGCCAAGCATGAGCGCGACCATGCCCAGCCGCTGGCCTGATGCCCGCATGCGCTGGCCCGCCCGGTTCAGTTATGCGCCGCAGGCGACATGAGTTCGGTCATGCGGGCCGTGATGTCGGCTGCCGTGGCGGTGGCGGGCAGGCTGCCCTCATAGCGCCCGGTGGGCGACATGATCACGATCTGGCTGGCAGGCTCCATGCTGTAATCGCCATTCGCACCATCACGCCGCACGTAAGGGGCATGGTACTCCTTGGCCACGGCCTGGATCATCTTGGGCGAGCCGGTCATGACCGTGACATGCGAGCCATAGCGCAGGGCATAGGTACGCAGCACGTCGGAGTTGTCGCGCATGGGGTCGAGCGTGATGAAGATGGGCACCGCAAGCCGCGCGCGGTCGTGGCCCAGCGCCTCCACGCCCTCGGCCATGGCCTTGACGGTGGCGCCGCATACATCATCGGGGCAGTGGGTATCGCCAAAATAGATCAGCATCCACCGGCCCCTGAAGTCGGTGTCGAGCACCGAGCCATCCGCCCCGTTGATCAGCCTGAACGACCCGCCAACCGGGTTGCCATAGGTGGTCAGCGGCACGGGCGCGCTGTCGGAATAACGGTAGCCGAAATACCCCGCAATCGAGGAGACCACCAGTATGGCAAACCCGACCAGCACGAAAAACCGGTCCCGTTCATTTCGCATTATCAATGTGCATCCGCCCAGTTCGTTCCGGTCCCGGTTTCCACGACCAGGGGCACTGACAGGGCCGCCGCGGATTCCATGACCTGTTTGACGAGGGCTGCCAGACGATCGGCATCATCCTTGCGCACCTCGAACACAAGTTCGTCATGGACCTGAAGGAGCATGCGTCCGTCAAGCCCCGCATCGGACAGGGCAGCCGGAATTCGCACCATGGCGCGCTTGATGATGTCGGCCGCACCGCCCTGCAGCGGCGCGTTGATGGCCTGCCGCTCGGCATAGTTGCGGCGCACGGCACTCTTCTCAGCAATGCCCGGCACAAAGCAGCGGCGGCCAAAGGGTGTTGTGACATAGCCGTTCTTGCGCGCCTCCGCCTTCACCCGCTCCATATAGTCGCGGATGCCGGGATAGCGGGCGAAATAGGCGTCGATGTAACCCCTTGCCTCACCGGGGGAGATGCCAAGCTGGCGACTCAGGCCAAAGGCGCTGATGCCGTAGATGATGCCAAAATTGATGGCCTTGGCGCGCCTGCGCGTGAGCGGGTCCATGCCCTCAAGCGGGATGCCGAACACCTCGGAGGCCGTGCGGGCGTGGATGTCCTGCCGCAGTTCGAACGCCTCACGCAATGCGGGAATATCCGCCACATCGGCCAGAAGCCGCAGCTCGATCTGTGAATAATCCGCCGAGACCAGCACATGACCCGGTTCCGCCACAAAGGCGCGGCGGATGCGCCCGCCCTCTTCCGTGCGGATGGGGATGTTCTGCAGGTTGGGGTCGTTCGATGACAGGCGGCCCGTTGTCGTCACCGCCATCTGGAAGGACGTGTGCACGCGGCCCGTAGCGGGGTTGATCTGGTTGAGCAGCGCATCGGCATAGGTGCTCTTGAGCTTGGCGAGCTGCCGCCAGGCCAGGATCCGCGCAGGCAGGTCGTGGCCCTGGTCGGCCAGGTCCTGCAACACCGCCGAATCCGTGCCCCATGCGCCCGCCTTGGTGCGCTTGCCGCCGGGCAGGCCCATCTCGTCAAACAGGATCTCGCCCAGCTGCTTGGGGGAGCCGACATTGAAGTCACGCCCGGCCAGCGTGTGAATCTCGGCCTCGATCACCCCCATACGCTGCGCGAACTCGGTGGACATGGCGCGCAGGTCATTGGCATCAACCCTGATGCCCGCCCGCTCCATATCCGCCAGGATGGGCACCAGCGGGCGCTCCATTTCCTCATACAGCGCCAGTGCCTTATTGGTGCGCAGCTGGGGTTTGAGCACCTGCCACAGGCGCAGGGTCACATCCGCATCTTCCGCCGCATACGGCGTGGCGCGGTCAATCGCCACCTGCGAGAACACGACCCGCTTGCGGCCCGTGCCGGTCACTTCATCATAGGGGATGGGCGTATGGTCGAGTGTGAGGCGCGAAAGCTCGTCCATCCCCTGCCCGTGCTGCCCCGCGGACTGCGCGTAAGAGATCAGCATGGTGTCATCGATCGGGGCAGGCTGCACGCTGCCCGCCTGTGTCAGCACCAGCAGGTCGAACTTGGCGTTCTGGAAGACCTTGAGCACGGACGGGTCGGCAAAAAGCGGCTCGAGGATTTCCAGCGCGGTCTGCGCCTTCATCTGGGGCGTGCCCGCGCTGTCCATCAGGTCAACCTGATGGCCCAGCGGAATGTAGCATGCCCGCCCGCAGCGTGGCGCAAGCGAGATGCCGACCAGCGGGGCCGTGAGCGGGTCCAGCCCGTCGGTTTCGGTATCGACCGCGCACATGCCGCTCGTGCGGGCCTCACTGACCCATTCCCGCAACACCTCGGGGTCGGTTACGGTGATGTAGGGGCCATAAGGCTCGGCCGGAAAGGGCGGGCGCTGGGCCACCGGGGCCGCGGCCAGCGTGTCATGCGCCGAGATGCGCGGGCGCGGCTTTACCTTGATGCCCATGCGCTGCAGCAGCGATGAAAATCCCATATCCGACAGCCATGCGCCAAGCCGCTCCATGTCCACATCGCAGCAGCCCAGATCGGCCAGCTTCTCGGGGCAGGGCGCGTCCTCGCACAGCGTGACGAGTTTGTAGGACAGGCGGGCCATGTCGGCATGGGCCAGCAGGTTCTCGCGCCGCTTGGAAGGCTTCATGCCCTCCGCACCCGCCAGGATGGCATCGAGCGAGCCATATTCCGCCATCAGGGCCGATGCGGTCTTGGGGCCAATTCCGGGCACGCCGGGCACGTTGTCCACCGGGTCGCCGATCAGGGCCTGCACCTGCGCCACACGGTCCGGGGCTACGCCAAATTTTGCCTCGACTTCCTTCGGTCCGATCGGCCGGTTCTTGATCGGGTCCATCATCATCACGCCGGGGCGGATGAGCTGCATCAGGTCCTTGTCGGATGAATAGATGGTGCACTGGCCGCCCGCATCGGTGGCCTTGCGGGCGTAGGCTGCGATCAGGTCATCGGCTTCCCAGCCCGCCTGCTCGATGGCGGGCACGCCAAAGGCTGCCGTGGCGTCGCGCACGAGGCTGAACTGCGGGCGCAGCTCCTCGGGCGGTTCGGGGCGGTGGGCCTTGTATTCGCCATACAGGTCATTGCGGAAGGTATGGCGCCCCGCATCGAATATGACGGCCAGATGCGTGCCCGCATGCTCGCGCAAAAGCCGCGAGAGCATGTTGGTGAAACCATAGACCGCGTTGACGGGCGTGCCATCGGGGCTGGTCATGGGCGGCAGGGCGTGGAAGGCGCGGAAGATGTACCCCGAGCCATCCACCAGGATCAGGTGAAGCGGCGTGTCGCTGGACATGGATGTAGAGGCTGTCAGTGCGCGTCACCCACCGGTGCATCGGGGTTGAGCACGAACAGGCGGGAGCA
Source organism: Komagataeibacter xylinus (assembly GCF_004302915.1). Taxonomy (GTDB): domain Bacteria; phylum Pseudomonadota; class Alphaproteobacteria; order Acetobacterales; family Acetobacteraceae; genus Komagataeibacter; species Komagataeibacter xylinus_C. The sequence continues at coordinate 107,507 of NZ_QQBI01000008.1, forward strand.
GTAGGGGCAGAAGGTCTGGTGATGGGCGATACGCAGGAACACGCGCGGGTGGCCAAGCGCGCCGAGGCCGCCATCACAGGACAGGGTGCGCGAATCGACCACAATGGTTTCAATCGTGCCCAGGCGGGGGTGCGGTGCGGGATCGTGGGACAGGGCTTGCATTCTGATCGGCCTCGGGTTGTTGTCCGGCTTGGATTTGCATGGCGCGCCCGATGGGTGGACCATGCGCTGGCCCATGATGATACGCAGGATTGCCGTGCTTTCAAACATTCGCCTGTCACGCCTGCTTTATCCAGCGCTTTTTGTGATGTTGACCGCCTGCGCCACCCACGAGGCCCCAGCCCCCACGCCGCCCGCGCGGCATGCCGAACTCGCCCGCCTCATACCGCCTGACCGCGTGGTGGATATTGCGGGCGTGGGTGCCGTGCCCCTGCGCATCTGGCCCGCCCATGGGCCGGAACGCGCGGTGATCCTGGCGCTGCACGGCTTCAATGACAGCCGCGATGCATGGGAGCGCCCGGCACCCGCGCTCAATGCCGCCGGGCTGGGCGTGGTCGCCCCCGACCTGCCCGGCTTTGGCCAGACACAGGCACGCGGAGGCTGGGTGGGCACGGATGCGCTGCGCCGCACGGTCAGCACCCTGATCACCACCATTGGCCGTGAACACCCCGGCGTGCCGCTCTACATCATGGGCGAGAGCATGGGCGGCGCACTGGCCGCCGTAATGGCGGCGCGGCCTGACGCCCTGCCGGTAGCAGGCACGATCCTGCTCGCCCCCGCGCTGTGGGACCTGGACGCAGGCGCGCGCCTGACCACCCACCTGATGGCGGCCATGGCCCCGCGCTGGCGGCTGAGCGGGCGCGAACTGCCCGTGCACGTGACCGCAGCCGATGACCAGATGGCCCTTGCCCGCCTGTATTACGACCCGCTGACCCTGCGCGACACATCCACCACAGCACTCGCCGGGCTGACCGACCTCATGCATCAGGCCGCCCATGCCAGTGCCCGCATGCATGGCCCCGTGCTGGTGTTGTATGGCGGGCGCGACCAGATCGTGCCCGCCGCCGCCATGGCGCGGGCGTGGCGGCACATGCCCACGGGCACAAGGCTGGATTACATACCCAACGGCTACCACCTGCTGACCCGCGGGCGGGCGGGCGGCAAGGTGACGGCAGACATGACCAGCTGGATCCTGCACCCCGAGCGCTTCCTGCCCTCGGGCGGGGATGCGGCGACGGCGGCATGGATGGCCGAACCCGCAGGCCACGACGCCCCGCTGCCCATCCTGCCCGGACGGATGGACGCAATCGCGCCGCGATGATTTTTCCCGATTGGGGCTGGCGTTCCGGCCTGTGGCGATGTATGCAGGCGTGAGTGGACTCGTAGCTCAGCTGGATAGAGCGTCGCCCTCCGAAGGCGAAGGTCGAAGGTTCGAATCCTTTCGAGTCCGCCATCATCCCCTAAAATTATCAATAAAATCAGTCTTTTGTGGCGTCACGTCTGGGTTTCATCCACGATTAAACCCATGATGAGCGATGCGCTTTCCGGGGACGTTCTGACACGTCCAGACCGGTTTTGAACGCGGTTTGGCCCTGTTCCAAACCCTCATAATCACTCCCCATCATTTCACATCCCAAGTGGTCCTGCCTGCGGTCACCAGCCTACAGGCGGCAGCTCCCTTGCTCTGGTTGAAAATTGTAAGGAAGCCTTGCTGTGGATGACTGCGCCCTGGTGCATGGGGCCTAATCAGCCAGCCACTTTCCCCAGGCACCGATAGACAGACGTGCGACCAATTCCCAGCCGCCGGGCGATCTCGGTCGGGCTGATCCCCTCCGCATTCATGGCATGGATCTGGTCGCGGTCGATGGATGGTCTGCGCCCCTTATAGACACCGCGCTCCTTGGCCGCCGCGATCCCTTCCATCTGGCGCTCCTTGCGGAGGTTGGTCTCGAACTCCGCGAACACCCCCAGCATATCGAGGAACGCCTTGCCGGCTGCCGTGCCGGTATCGACGGGCTGCTCCGTGCATTGCAGTTGCGCGCCCTTGGCCTTCACCTCCGCGATGATGGTTTGCAGGTCAGCTATGGAACGGGCCAGCCGGTCTATGCGCGTCACCACCAGAACATCACCCTCCCGGAGGAAGGCCAGCAGCGTTTCCAGTTCGGACCGCCCTTCCCTGCTCGTGCCGGATTTCTTCTCGACGCGGATCATGTCGCACCCGGCGTTGGTGAGTGCTTCCTCCTGCGTGGCAGCGTTCTGATCGATGGTCGAGACGCGGGCATATCCGTATCGCATGGCGTGATCCCTAAAAGTGTTCCGTTTGGGTCTAGACCCTCACCCATAATGTTCCATTTGCAATTAGACAACCCTAATGGAACACGGAAAGCCGCCATTCGGGTGTTCCGCTCCGTTGCACCGTATCGGTATACCCTTCTGGAACACGCAGACGCACCGGGAAACACCGGGACATATCATCCGGGTTTCATGCTCGTTCAGGACAGTACCGATCACCCCATGGCAACCAACCAAAGCATTTGCGCTTTCTGATTATGAGATGCCCTGTCCCCCCTCTTCGATCAGAGCCTAAGGACTTCATATGCCTGTCATCCGCATAACGGTTACGGACGAGCAGAAAGCGGCCATTGAAAGCGCAGGTTCTGCTGACCTTGCGGCATATATCCATGCTGCGGTGCTCAGGCAGATCGCTTACGATCAATCCCAAGACCAAATGACAGATATGTTGCAGAGGGTTGAACTTGCTCTCGCGCGCCTGGAGCAGACCTTAGAAAGGGCTGAATCTGCGCCGATTACCCCCACCGCGGCCGTGAGGGAGACAGGACACAGAGGCAAACTTACCTCCCGTGCAGAACTTGCCCGACGGCTTGGCCGATCAGAACGAACGCTCAGGCGATATCTTCCCGCTGTGCCCGGCCTTTCGGGCGTAAAGATCGGTCGCACGGTCTACTTCACCAATGCAGATATCGAACGAATTCAAGACTCCTTCCGTTGCCCTTATCCCGCGGCAAGAGAGGTTTCTGATGCTTCCGGCACACTTCGCTCCGTATCGACCGTAAACCTATCACGGTCAAAAAGCACGGCGCGCGATGCATTGGTCGCACGCATGAAAAAGTTGCTGGATGAGCAGAAAAAGGGAAGATCCAAAAAGCAGCCATAACGGATTGTGGAGAGCATCACCCGGAGTGCGTGGCTTGATGCCAGCAGCGCGAGGTCAATTCTTTAGCCGCCCGCAATTTTTTCACTCCCTAAAAACGCGCGCGCGAGGCTGCCCCATCTACTTAGGGGGTGCAGCGTCCTTGTGGCCCAATAGCCGGTCCACGGCCTGCTGATCCTTCTGAATCATCGCCAGCAAGGTGCGGGCTGCAGGATCAGGCTTCCGGCGTCCTTGCTCCCAGTCGGCCATAGCAGAAGCGGTAAAGCCATACCGCCTGGCAAATGCGGCCTGTGACATTGGGTAGTACCGGCTTTGAGGGTTCCGTGCCCCTTGCCTGATGCTGAACACGTCCACCACCTCCGGCGGTGTCCATTCGGATATGGGTTTGGTGCCTGCCATGCCGCATCATATTACGGGCTGACCTACCCCGGCAATGCCGGGATTAATAGCACAGTACGCGCGCGCGCACGCGAGGGAGCATGTTATTTTTGGCTGTATTCCGCCATTTCCGTGCAAAGTGCCTGCTGGTCAATGCTGGTATTGAGACGCTGGAATCCGTCACTCGGGAAATAGCCCGACTGGGGGCATTGAGCGATGGCTGTGATACACATGAGACAGGTCCACACGCGCGCAATAGCGCTACAGGACCATGACCCGCTGACCGCCTTCACTACGAGATACGCGCACGCGCGCGAGAGGATTGGTTCGCCAGTTCCGGCGGATCAAAATTACCAGACCGACGATTTGTGCGTCCGAATTTCATTCGCACAGAGCCTCCAAAAACCAGAAACGCAAGCGTCCGCAATTCGGACGGATGCAGCCCCGTGTGGCGACGAAATCCGCGGGCACTGATCGTCCGAAATACGGACGAACCATGAGCGAGCTGCACACGCGCAAGGGCGTGCCTGGATGGCCAAATCAGCCACCCAGATCCCCGGCAGCGCGGATCGGTTGCTCTTACCGGATACTCAGCGGAGGCCAGCCCGCCTGCTTCACACTCGCTATGGCGGAGGTCGTCTTGCCCGGCTGTATGATGCCACGCAACTGCAGCACCACCTCGGCCAGCATCCCCATAACCTCCGGCGACACGTCTGCCTTCACGGGTGCGTCCGGCTTGGCATGGGCCCTATCCAGCCTATCCGCCAGACGCCCGACAGTGCGCTCAAGGTCAAACAGCCGGTATTCGATCCTGTCCAATCGCTCACTCTGTTCCACCTGCCTGAACACCGCGTCACGAATGTATTGGGACTGGTTCACCCCACACACCGCATCGAGGTCCATTTTCTGCTGTTCGGTCACTTTGAAGGTGATGATTGGCATGGGAAATCCTTGTTCTCGACCTGCCTAAAAGGACGGGTCAAAATTTATTACCCGCGTTGGCGGTTTCCCAAGGAAAAATGCCGGTCTGGTATTAAACTTTTTTCCGTTTCTGAGCGGCTCTGATTTTTTATCATAGATTTTTCAATGCCTTACAGTCCATCAGGACTGCGTATTGTGTATAGACCAGATTAAGGACACAAAACGGAGACATATTTGAAAAGGCACCCGCCACCCAGCACAATGGCCTGAAACATAGTCCCCATCCCCTGAGCGGAGCGACCTGCCCATGCCGATCAAGCGAAAAGCCGTCGCCGTGATGCGCAAGCGACTGCCGTGGATCGAGCGCAAGATGCAGGATGGATACAGCCGGAAAGCCGTCTGGGAGATGCTCAGGACACAGGAGCGGCTATCCCTCACGTTCAGCTCATTCATCACTACCCTGGCCCGCGTCCGGCAAGAGCATGAACTGACCCGGCCGAAGCGACAGGTCATTCATCGCAAGCGCGCCACGGTGGCATGGAAAACCACTCCTCCCGCACAGAACGATCAGGGCACTGAAGCCCCGCCAACCGAAATGCCGATGACTGGTGATGAGGGAACCGCCATGACGGAGGTGCCCCCGAGCAGCGAACATCCCCTGCCGGACCATTCGACGGTGCCTGATGCGCCCGAAGCTGACGAGGCCACAGACGAGAACAGAGAAGGCAAACGGAAGGGATTTTTCAGCCGCTTGTTTGGTGCATAGGGAGACGCGACAATGGATGGTGCATTACCGCGCTGGCTAGATCGAAAGGCACTGGCTCATTACCTTTCAATCAGTCCCAATCGCGTTCGTTATCTTCAGCAAGCAGGAAAACTGCCACAGACGAATTATCACCTCGGCCCACGCTCACCGCGCTGGGACAGGCATGAAGTTGATAAAAAAATGCTTGAAGGCAGCGATACAGCGAAAAAAAAGCAAGACATGGACGCTATTGTTGCCAAGATTTGTGAAGAAAACCGCAATTATAGACACCGGCGCAAAAAGTGATGGAAATCTGCTAACAATCATTGATACGGGCTAAATGCTTTCCTGCAAACACCAGAAACGCCGATAAAGTAGACACTTACTCCTTCAGGAAACTGTACTTCTTCCACATGAATTGATAAAATTCTCACGCTGTTTTCTGCCCATCCTGCGACCCGTGAGAAATATCTCCATGTCTGATGACTTCCTGTTCGGCCTAAAATTCAATTTTGATCCAACTGACTTCCTGCGTGGCTCTGCCGAGGCGCAGGACGAACTGGAGCGCATGGTGGCCGGCATGGCGCATGCGCGGCGCCGGTCGGAGGAAAATGTAGAAGGTCTAGCTCGGTCTCTTTCCCTGAGCACGACTGAGGTCCGGGCCGCCCTGAAGGAAATTGAGCACGCCGAGCGCGATCATGCCAGAGAGAGCGCGCGCATCAACCGGGACGCCGAACGCGACCGAGCGCAGCAGGAACAGATTGCAGCACGGCGGCGCGTTGAGCGCGAGCGGGCGGAAATGACCTCCATCCGCGAGCGAACGCAGGCCGTAGCGCAGCTGAGGGATACACTGCTTTCCGTGGCCGCCATCACCCTTGGCGAGAAAGGAGTGGCAGGTCTCAACAACCTGCTACAGGAGACTTCGGCACGAGGTGTTGATGAGCAGAACTTTGCGCAGCGCACCAACACAAGCATACGGGCCAATGTTGCGGAAGAAGAGGGTGCCTATCTCTCGGGGAGGTCAAGCCGCGAAGAGGCGCGGCAGAGCATTGGCGCATATTCAAACGCACAGGTGGAATATCGGCGCACCGGACAGTCTGAACTGACAAACGCCCTTCTGCGTTCTGGCGTTCAGCTTTCTCCGGAACAATTGCGCATGAACCATGCCGCCTTCGTCCAGTATGTGGTTGGGCAGTTACGCGGTCTTGGATATGACGATCAGGTTTCGGCCTCCATTCTCGACCAGTCAGGCCTGACTTCGGGCGGATATACGAACCTGGCCCTTCATCCCGACGAGATGCGCCGGTTTAACGCGGAAGGGGACCGCCGCGCCCAAAGCATCGCGGGAAACACCGATCGGGACCTTGAGTTTCAAAGATCGTGGCGCAACCTCATGGAGGATGTTGGGACATTCCGGACAGATATCGCCCACGACCTGGAACCATGGGTAGACCAACTAGACGGATGGGTAAAGAAATGGGATCAGTTCTGCAAAGATCATCCCGACAAAGTAAGTGAGATCACGACCGCCACAGCCGTTGCCGTTGCCCTTGGAGGCCTATTTTCCGCCATAGCACCTATAGTCGGCACGCTCATTGGCATGCGTGGCCTTCTCAAAGGAGCCGGATTACTGAAGGATGGCGCAACGCTGATTGGCCGTGGAGGTGCAGCGACCGTACGGGGCGGGGCTGCCGTCATTGCTGATAACCCCATCGTGGCCGCGGCAACGGTTGCCGGCGCGGCAGGATACGCGGCCTACAAAGAAATCAGCTATGACCGATCCGATGCAGGGCGGATTGCCAATAACCTGAAGGCGATGCGCGATCCTCATTATGGGGCAAATCGTTATAGCGCCCTTGAGAAGAACCAGCGCGAATATGAGCTGACGCAGTATCTGATGAAATCGCGTGGCTACACCCCCGAGCAGGCAGCGGCTGTGGCCGCCATGGCGCGATCGGAAGGTGGATTCAACACGGAAGCCATCGGCGATAGCGGGTACGCTGAGGGCATGTTCCAGTGGCATGCACCCCGGCGCAAGGCCATCGAGGCCCATTTCGGGATGCGCCTGTCGCGCATGACTATGGAACAGCAAGCCGATGCCTTAGATTGGGAAATGCATAATGTTGATGGCGTAAAATCGGCAGGCAGGCGACTGTTCGGGTCAGGCCATGATCTCCATGCTGCCGTTCGTGGCGCGCTTGATGCTGAATTGCCCAAGGAATACATAAAAAACGGCGTCAGGGGGCGAGAATATGCCGATAGATTTGCCATGTCTGCCGCTGCCTTGCGCCGAATATCAACGCCAACACCTCAAGTTGCTTCGGGCAACACAACTCAGATCCACATGCAGAACGTGACGGTGAAGGCCAATAATCCGCAGCAGCTTGTCGACCAGACGCGGAAAATGGCGCTCACGCCGCACGATTACGCATCCAGTGCAAACTCAGGACAGTTCTGAGGTGCAAACCCTGACGCCCAAGCAGGCGCGTTTCGTTCAGGAATACCTCATAGACCTAAACGCAACGCAGGCGGCCATCCGGGCTGGATATAGCTCGAAAGCTGCCAACCGAGAAGGTGCGCGCCTGCTGGCAAATGTAGACATTGAAAGCGCTGTTCAGAACGCAATGGCCGCCCGAGCCACCCGCACATTGGTTTCGCAGGATCTCATCATCAGGGAACTTGCCCGGATAGCCTTTTCTGACATCCGGGGGCTGCTCGATGACGAGGGGAAGATGCTTCCCGTGAGCGAATGGCCTGCTGATTTAGCGGCCTGCGTCTCGTCTCTGAAAGACGGGGATGCCGGACGTGAGGTCAAAATGTGGGACAAGATGTCTGCACTCGAAAAGCTCATGAAGCACATGGGCATGTTTGAGACAGATAATACCCAGGCATCTGCTGCCCCGAGCAAGATCAACGTGACATTCGTAAATTCAGGAAGCCGGGCACGGCAAGGCGAATAAGTCGCTCCGGGTCAGGCATGTCCAACATTATGGCGGATGCTGATACCCAGCTTTTGCCAGCGCCGCGCAGCAGCCTGTGCAATGCGACTGGCATAGCTTTTTGCAAAATCAGTGCAAATATCGTTCTCCGCGGCTTCGCATACCATCTGAACAGACATATCCATCAACAGGGCGGCGAAATCTTGACCCGTCTTGCCCGCCCCTAATGCCTGTTCTGCTATACGCTGCCCCATAAACTCCGCTGTCAGATTGGCAGGCGTGCAGACAGAACCAGCAGAATACAATTCGGTCAGCCGATCCGCTGCTCCCTGTCGAACTTTTGCCATGGCAGCCTCAATTTCTTCCACTGGGGCCGTCTGCTTCTTGGTCATGGTGTATCGGATATGTTCGCACATGTAGGCGATTTCCGCCTGAGCCTCGAGCATCCCGTTGGCATGCGCATGAGCACTGTTAGCGAAGACCGCGCCCAGGTCGTTTTCCAACTTATCGTCATCCCCTGCCACTGCAGACGGAGTGTTCTGTTTCTGGCTCACCGGGCCATCCTTTCCTATGAATTGTGATGGTGCATAAACGACGCGGACATCATCCTCCCGTCGGGTGCATGGTCAGACCTGTTCCCTGTCATCAATGCTATCGGCACCAGGGTCGTCGCCATTGTCTTCATCATCTGGCGTGAAGAACTTCTGCAGGTAGTCCATAGCGGCCCAGAAACTCTGGTGCCGGATCTCGTTCCTCAGCCGGGCGTCCGTGATGCCCTCCGCCCATCGGGAGAGGTATCGGAACGTGTTTTCTATCGCCTGGGTGTTATCGAGGTTGTGGGTGTAGGCCATATGGGCGGCGACCCTCTCGCCCATAACCTCCCCACCATAAACACCGGGCATGCGCTTCCAGAGCCGGTCCTCATTGGTGACAGAGGGCCCTGCCGGATAAGGTCGGGACGTATCCATCACCGTCACGTCATGGATGGCGGCCATGCGCAGGGCAAACCGGCGCTGGTCGGACAATGGCCCTGCGCTGGCGATCTGTCCCACGCTCATATCCTGAAACCAGCAATACAGGTGCCAGCGATCGGGTACCGGCTTTTCATCCGTTCCCATGACCGGCTCGATCGTCAGATAGCGCACGGAAGGCCAGTGGATCATATCGGGCAACACGATCGCCCTTGTGGTGCGCCCCTTCACGCTGCGAATCAGGCGCGTTTCATTCTTGTTGCTCATGATGCAATCCTTGCCGGTGCGCCGTCCGCCCCTTCACGGGTATCCTGTTCGGTGACCGGCACAGACCCGATCGGTGGGTGGCAGGTCCGGCAGCGCCATCCTTGCGGACGCATCATCTCGCGCCACCACAGCGTGCCGCGACAGCACTGGCAGACCGATCCCTCCGGCACCGGCTTACCCTCCGTATCGACCCATGACGCGGGCCTACGATTGGCTGGGGCATCCACGACGTAGGGTTCAACATCAGCCGTCACTGCCCGTCGTGGCGGGGTAATGCGATATTCGGTGTATTCTTCATCCCATTCCACGGACCATCCACGTGCCAGGCTATCAGCGGCAATCACCACCGCCCGGCGGCTTTCACCCAGGCGATGCAGGAAACGGGTTTCAGTGGCTTCGGGTGGCAGCTTGCCGGACAGGCGGGGATGACCGCACCGCACGACGACCGACACGCCGTAATGCCGGGCCTCCCCCAGCAGCGCCATGGCGGAACCGGTCAGCGCCGCCCTGCGCTCGGCATGGGTGACACTGGACAGGTCGATCCCCTCCGCCGGAGGTGACGGCATGACGGGAACCACCTCGACCGGCTGGGGATCATTGGCAGGCGGCATTGCCATTTCTGGCACCTGCTCCGGTGCCAGTTGGGGCAGCAGATCGGACACCCAGTCCGACAGGTTACGGCTCACCATATGTCGTGTTCCGGCCCGACACATGAAAAATGCGGTGTTCCACGTGTTCCCGGTGTTCCATGCCGATTTAATGGCGGTAAACAGCCATATTTTCCGCTTCGCGCTGGAACACGTAAGCAGATGCCAACGTGTTCCATGTGTTCCACCACCCCGGTTTTTGCCGCATCTGGAACACGTGGAACACCGGCGAAATTGCGCGGTGTTCCACCCTGAACATGTGATAAATGGCAGTTTTGTGCGGGTTCCAGAGAGATGGAACACGTGGAACACATGGAACACCGCAAAAACACTGACCCGGAGCCGGACGGGGGAATGTCACGCATCGTCATCCCCCATGATCGCGCTGCTGACGACATAGACGCGCGACCGGCCCACGTCAGGGATGCGCACGGACTGCGACATGCGCCCCGATGGATCTGGCAGCAGGTAGCCCGCATCACACAGCGCACGGGCCGCCCGCTTGGCGTCCAGCCCCTTGCACACCTCCTTGCGGAACATCTCGGGCAGCAGCAGGTATTGCCACTGGTCGCCCTCCGGCGTGCCAACACGCCGTTTGAACCCGGCACGGTAATTGGTGCGGATGTTCTCGTTGGCGACCACCTCGCCATCGGTGTCACGGCTGAGGTTGGTGAAGCGGCTTTCCCCATGCTCCTCGATAAAGGCCCGCACCTGTTCGATGGCCTGCTGGTCCTCGCTGGCCCCTGCCCCGCCACGTTCGGCCAGCCATGACTGGAAGCACGCACCCGCCGCGCGGAAGGCCTCACCACCCTGCCAGGGCAGCACGCCATATCCGGCCGCCAGTTCACCGCCTGCCGCGATCAGGGAAAAGCGGGCCGACACGCTGCGCACCTGACCATCAGCCCCTTCGGGCAGGAAGGCATCGTCAAAGCGGGCACGGATGGCCTTGATGGCCTCAAGCAGCCCATCCGCATCATTGCCGCGGTCCTGAGCCAGACGCGACAGGAAGGCCCGCGACGCCGTGCCATACCAGGTGCGCGAAGCCACACGCAGGTGGTCGGACAGCGCACCGCCGGATTCCATATCGTGCAGGTTCTCGAATGCGCCCATCCCGGCCCCGGCATCGGCGGAGATGTTCACGAGGCGCACCTCCTGCCCGGCCATCGTGCGCTTGCCTGCCTCGCCCATCTTGGCGGCCAGGGTGACCTCGCCGGTCGAGAGGAAGAACACCCGCCATGTCTTGCGGGTGCGGGCATTGCCGCTGCGCCCGGCGCGCATCTTCCCGGTGTTGTTGGCCAGCATGTAGATGATGTCCCCGACCTCGCGGCTGTCGGCCTGCCCCATCTCATCAAGGATCAGGACGGTATCGGAGGTTTCGGACGCCACGCCTTCCAGCCCGTTGGCCGTGCCGCGCCATGCACGAATCTGGCCATCACGATCGCCACGCCCCCACACGCTGCCTGCAATATAGGCGGAGGTGGACTTACCGGACTGGGACTTGCCGACCAGATGGATGCCGCCGGACTGCTCACCGGCAATGTCCAGCAGCGGTCCGGCAAAGGCTGCGGACAGGAACAGGGCAAGACGGCTGTTACCCACGGCATAGGCCGCTACTTCGCGCTGCCATTCGGCCAGGGTGCCAGCCGTGGCGAACTCCTGCCCGATGGCGGCACGGGTGGACTGGAACACCACGGCGCGCGCACCGCTGCCCATCGTAACCCCGCCGGGCAAGATAAAGGCTGGCCCGCTGCTGGTGGCATGCCATCCGGCCCGGTCCACGCAGCGCAGGCGGGTGCGGGTCTTCACGCTGGCGATGAACTGGCGGAGGTGGCGCGTGGCGGAAATGGAGCAGTTCAGCCCGGCATCTTCCAACTCACCCGCGATCTCCTTGCCTTCGCCATGCACCAGCTTCTTGGGGATGGCCCACTGGTGTGGGCGGTGGTCGCGGTCTGCCCAGCGGATCAGAAGGCCCCATGCCTGCCCGGTGCCGTCGTTGGTTTCAGCCACCACATCGAAGGGCGCTGCAATCCAGACAGGGGATGGTGGCAGGTCGCCTGTGGCCTCGGGCATGAAGTTCAGGCCGAAGCGGTTCATGTAATAGCCGTGGGGCATTTCCACGTTGGGCGCGGCCAGCGGGGCCTTGTCCAGCAGCGGGCGCAGGATCTCCATATCCGGCACGTCGCCGCCCTGTGTCATGTCGAACGGCAGGTCGTCTGCCAGATCCCACCCCGGCGGCAGGCCGGTCGGCAGTTCGACCTTGCGCGTGATCCCTCCCCCTACTTCGCGCAGCAAACGGATCACATCATCTGCCCAGGACTGACCCGCATCGTCATTGTCCGGCCAGATGGTGACGCTCCGCCCGGCCAGGGGCGACCAGTCATTGTTGGCCGCCGCCTTACTGCCACCCTGCGAGGTCATGACCACGAAATCGGGAAACAGGCGGCCGGCCGCCTCCGCTGTCTTTTCACCTTCCACCAGCAGCACGGGCGCATCCCCAAAGGCGGCAAGCTGGTCCAGCCCATAGAGCGGTAGCGGCTTTGCGCCCTGCTTCCAGTGCCAGCCCGTCGCATCGTGGCGGTTGCCGCGGCTATCGGTCCAGACCCGGTGGCCATAAGACAGTGGCAACACCACCTTGCCACCAGCACCGTCATCCTTGCGGAAACGGGCACAGAGCGGCTGGCCGTCCGCATCGCGGTAGACCCACATGGCGGAGGCGCCACGCGGCATGTCTGGCGCGCACGGAGCGGGGCTGACAGGTTCCCATATCTCGCGCCCATCATCTGCGGGGGCTGTTCCCTGCCGTTCGACCTCCGACAGCGGGGCAAAGGCGGTTTCGATGCCGGGTGTAAGGTCCATGACATTGCCGAAATTATCGACGGAGGTGGCAGGCACGGCGATATGCGGATCAGGTGCAGGATCGGTGTAGTCGATGGGCATGTCGGTTTCGTTCATGCGTCACCTCCCAGCCCCAGCATGGTCGCCAGACGGGCTGCGGCCTCGCCCTGGCGGATATTGAACAGGTAGGCGGCCAGCGATACGGGATCACCGCCCCGGTCGCCCGTGGCAAAGTCAGACCAGCGGCAGGTATTCATGTTCACCTTGAAAGAGCCCGGTTCGCGGTCGCCGCGCCGGGGATTGCGAGCCACCCATTCGTGGCCTTCACGCTTGCCGTCCGGCAGCCAGCGCCCCAGCAGGGCAGGCAATGCGACCAGGGCGGCACGATTGATACGCTCGAAGTCGATACGGTGCTGGGTCATGGCTGCAGCTCCCGCCCCAGCGCCACATCGCGCATGATGGTCGCCGCGCCGACCAGCACCTCAAGGGCCTGTGGTCCGGCACGCTCCAGTTCCAGCCCCAGAAGGTGGCTCATGGCGGAGAACGCCGCGCACTGGGCAATGCTGCGCCCCTCACCCAAGGGGGGCGGGTCCTGTGCGATGCAGCGTTCCAGCTGATCGAGGTAGTCGCGCGTCATGGCCCGCACCATCTGCTGGCGCGTGGCGGCGTCAAAAGCAGTGGTTTGGCTCATGCGCGCACCTCCGGCCAGACGGCCAGAAGGAGGGAATTTCCCGGATTCTGTACGGACTCCGGGTGTCCGCGCTTTTCAAGGCTCGGCATCGGCACTTTCCTATGTGCCAGCCACGAATTTAGGTGGACGAATCGACCCGGCAGTCCCTACAAACGCTGTGCAATCATTGTTTGTGTGGTGTTTCCGGGTCGCCGGTCCGCTTATCGTGGGCTGGCGATTTCCATTTCAGGCATTGTCGGGCTGCGTCAGCGAGGCGATCCATGCGGCGTAGCTGTCTGCCGTAATCCGCGTGGCCCGCCCGATCTTCACCCGGACCAGTGTCCCTGCAGCCATCAGGCGATGGACGGTGGAGCGACTGGCTCCTGTCTCTCGCATGACATCATCGATCCGCAAGAGGACACGGTCGGTCAAGGCAATCGGCATGTGTGGGAATCTCCATATCCATTGCGACACGTCCTGACGTGTCATGGATTCTGAAATATTCCCATTATCATGCAGGTTTCCAGACAGAAGGACGGCCCGACGTTTCGTCCCTTAGAGATTTTTGTAGGGATCTATTTTCATACGCCGACATAGATAAAGAAACCTGCCCTGGTCGTAATCCTCCCAGAACAGACCACGATTTCTGAAACGCCGCCCTTCCCTGATACGCCTGCGACGCCTGGAATGATCCATTTCCCCCAATTCACGAGACAAGGCGTCCAAAGCCTCCCGTGAACTCAATCCATTTGTGAGCAGGCAATCATATAATGCGGCCTCATAGGCCTTCTGACGCATTGAGGCCAGCTGAGCGAAAGCATTGTAGCCTCGACGCGTAAAATTTAAGGCCTGTGGCAATAACGCGATGGCTTCTTTTGGCAAAACTGGGCCCGGATTTCGATCCAAGTCCGTCTCATATTTCTCCATGACCTCGCCCGTAACGCGCGCGCCGCGTGCAAGATAAGCAATCGCGTCCGCTGTTTCCAAGAAGAAGTCCGCCATTTCTGGCATAATGAATATATCTGAGACTGAAGTTCCCTCCCGCTCAGGATCTTCGTCAAAAATACAACTTCTTTTCAGATACTCTTGTATTTTCGTCCACATCAAAACTGGATTATCCAATTCATAGGCCAGTCTCATGGTGTCTCTGAGCTTCTGTCGATATTCCTCATTAGGGGTAAGACCATAGCCATAACCGGAACCAATCACCCCCAGTTCTTCATCATCGTCAGCCATGAATAAGCCTCCTGTTCCAAACAGCCGTTACCCAAAGTTCATGTTTGTGAGTATTGCATGACATTCCCAGACACGCCGGGACACAATCTGGTTTATGGACCGCCCGCATAAGCAATCGGTGAATGGCTGTTTTCATGACAGGCAGTCCTCAATGGCGTGGGCATATCGACCGATCCCATCGGCCAGCCATGCCAGTTCAGTGCCGGTCTGTTTGTCCCCCTCCGCCATGCGGGCCAGTATCCCGGCCATGACACTGATTTCCGTGGTGGCAGCCTGTATGGCCGCCAGCCGGTCGGGCGTTGCCAGGCTGGGCGGCGCTGTATGCGCGCGCCATGCCCGGTGGCAGGACGCAGAACTGCTGCCCATCGCCTCGCCTACCTCGCGCCATGACAGGCCCTCTTTGCGGAGGTGTTCAATCCGGCGCAGGTCGCGGGCAGACCAGGTGCGTGCGGGGCGGCTCATGCCCGGCCCTCCGGATCTGCGGACAGGAAAGCGATGAAAGCCGGATCCATCGTTAGTTCGACCCAACGGGCTTTCCCCGCCTGGGCGATGGTCTCGACCACGTAATGCATCTGCTCACGGGACGCACCGCCTTCCTTCCAGATGGAAAAGCCAATGGCATAGGCCGCGCCCTGCAGGTAATCGAGCAGCTTTGCCGCCCCTTCCCCGTCTGAGAACGTCTGTTCGGCTATCTGCCAGCCTATGAACTGCAGGTCCGGCACGATCGGCGTGACCGGGGCTTCCGGGCTCTTGCTCATGGCTTTACCTCCGCCCACAGGCGCATCGTCAGGATACCCAGCGCGTTGCCAGCCCGGATCGTCCAGGCCGATAGCGGGATGAGAAACCACAGGGCTGCGTGGATCAGGATGCGTTTCATGATTGCCCTCCTGCGATCAGACGGCCGAGGATGTAGACCTGCCGATATTCCTTCACACCGGGCGCATTGCGGCCACTGTGATAGGGCGTGCGGCCATAACGGAGGCTACGCGGACCACAGGCAGGACGTGCCTTGTCCTTCCATACCGGTGCGATTTCCGGGGATTTATTGAAGACAGCGACCGCCAGTTCCCCGTTGTCCACGTTGGGGTCGTTGGCATCGAACAGGCAGAGACGCCCATCAATCATGATAATGCCCATGCCATCGCGGATCTGGAGCGGCGGAACGGTGGAAGCCGGTGCCGGTGCGCCACGGCGGCGCATCCAATGAGGAATAAGGTTCATGTCACACACGCTCCGCAATGGCCGCGCATCGGCGCTCTATCTCTTGGGCCGCCCATTCCACGGCCATTCCGAAGCCCTGTAGGGCAATATCTGGATGCGGTTCATCTCTGGTGGTCATGGATCGACCTGCGAGGATCAAAAGGCGCGCAAGCTGGTCAATGTCGTGGCGCGCATCGTGGACTGCCATGATCGCGCTTTTCTCAAACTGGTAGAGATCGCTCACTTCGCCTCTCCCTTCATCGCCAGAATGTCGCGCGCCAGGCTGGCCTCAATCTGCTTGGGGTCTGGGTCGAACAGCATCACCAGCCGGGCCTTGTCCTGTAGGTCGGCAAAGGATCGGGCCGGGGTCTGGACCACCTTGCAATAGGCGGCCCGGAAACGGTCTGACTGGGCCTGCGCATTGGCCGTGGCCGGTTCTTTGCAGCAGCGGCGATCGGCGCCAAGAGCGGCCAGCGTGGCCTTACGGATGGGGCTGGTCATTCTGCCTGCCCTCCATCTGTAGGAAGCCCCAGCCATGCCCGATCCAGCTCGCCATATATCCGCTTCACCCAACCGGCCAGAAACTCCAGCGGAGGCGGTTCTGATGCAGCAATCAGGCCATCCAGTATGGTGTGCAGGCAGCCAAGGTCACAGACGACCGCATGCACGCGATCTCTCGGTGTCTCGCTCATCGGGCCACCTCCGCCAGCGCGATCACTGTGGGGTGGGGTTTCAGGCCGCCGTGGCGCAGAACCTCCGGCTGGGCGAACCCGGCCAGAGCGAGCAGGAGCAGCGCAGGGAAGATCAGCCCGGCCGCCAGATGCTCGGATGTGAGTAAGAGGGTTTTCCCAACTTTGGGAAAAAGGGAGCCGAGTACGCTTGTACCCAGCCGAGAGCATGCCCATGTGTGTCTGGGCGTGCTATAGGCACGGTTAGCCATTGCCGAATTCATCCTTCGGTTGTGGTTAGGCCGGGCGCGGGAGCTTCCACCTTCCCGTCCGGCTGCCTTGCCAAAGAGCGCAAGGTCGCTACACTGTCCACAAGTTTCACCCCTTGGTCAACCCAAGATCGACACAGTGTAGCGAAGTTTATATGACCCCAGAACAGTGCAGGATGGCCCGAGCGGGTCTTAACCTAGGCGTGCGGGAATTGGCCGAGCTTGCTCAGGTCTCCACCAACACGATTACCCGCCTTGAGCGTGGAGAATCGCTTTATCCCCGTACGGTCGAAGCCATCCGCGCCGCCCTGGAGGCGGCTGGGGTCGAGTTCATCGCTGAGAATGGTGGTGGGGCTGGCGTGCGGTTGAGGAAATTACAGCACTATTGACGATTTCAAGATAAAAGCTCAATAAACCAGCGGCAATTAATTTTATGGGATAGGTTATGATCCATAAATAATATTGCTAATTTTGAAACTTTTCCGTAAAGGTTGATGCGATATGTCAGAAAATTCAGGAATTAGCATGCTAAATTTTCAAGGATTTATTGGAAATGGAGTCGTGTATAATTCATCAACAAATATGGTTACTATCTATTTTTCGGCAGAGAACCAGAAATGGGACGTCACTTTGACAAAAGATCAAGCTCAGTCACTGCTCACGAAGCTACAAGACGCCATTAAATAAAGGCATGCTGGCTGCGTCCATCAGGCGCTGCCAGCAAAAAAACGACTTCCCCTCCGCACGCCCCACTATCCCCTTTTTTATGGACTCAAGAAATTCAGAGACTACACTTGCTGGCCACATTCAAACCTTTGATTGTTTTTCAAACGATGGCTGTTCTCTGCCAATTTTAGCGCGATTAAATCAAAGCGAGAAGGTTAGGCCCGCCACCGCCTCAGCGTCTTCACCGTGTTGGCCCAAAGCAATTCCAGAAACGATCCACTTTCAGCCGCCATTGAGCAATGCAGAACCGTAGGTGGCTTGCCCGTAGACCATCATCCTTAACATCGTGCTCCTTGAGCAGCTGATTCGCCAGACTCGCCGAGGATATGGGAAGTTGCGTTCTATCTAACTGTCTGAATCAAAAAGCGACCTGATTGATTTTCCGCAGCACTCTGCGGATATGAGCGATCATAAGCCAAGCTTCA
>NZ_QQBI01000090.1 GCF_004302915.1 Komagataeibacter xylinus
ATTGCCCCGCCGCCGCCTTGTCCATAAGCCAGATGAGTTCACCCTCGGTGGTGATATGGCTGGCAGGCTCCGCCGGGTCGCCCGCGCGCACCTTTGCAAAGGCTTCACGCTTGCCCGCACCTGCCAGCATGAACACCACATGGCGGCTGGAATGGATGGCGGGATAGGTGAGCGTAAGGCGCGTATGCGGCGCATCATCGGGCACGCAGGTCGAGACCCAGAGCTTTTTCTCCTCCAGCACCGGCTGGCGGGGAAAGAGCGATGCGGTATGCCCGTTATCGCCCAGGCCCAGCATCACCACATCGAAGAGCGGGCGGCCGGGTTCCAGCACCTTTGCGCCATAAACCGCCTCGAGCTCCGCCTGGTATTTTGCCGCCGCCTGCGCCGGGTCGCCCGATGTGGGCATGGGGTGCACGTTGGCGGATGGTACCTTGACGTGCGCCAGCATCTCGGTCTCGACCATGTTGTAGTTGCTGGCCGCATCGCTCTCGGGCACGAAGCGTTCATCGCCAAAGAAGAACTGCGTGTTCGCCCACGGAAAGCGGTCGCGGTATTCGGCAGAGGCCAGGATCTGGTACAGCCGCCTGGGCGTGGACCCGCCTGACAGCGCGATCACGAACGGGCCCCCCTTTTTCGCCAGCGCCTGTTCCGTCAGCCATTTCGCCATGTGCTGCGCAATGGCCTCGGCATCGGGCAGGATCACCATCGCGCCCGTTTTCACATCATGTCCACCGGTCATGTCACGCATCTCCCAGCACGAATTTCTCGATTCCATTGGCGAATCCTTCCTCCTCGCACGAGGTGGAGACATGGGTCGCCTGCTTCTGCACCTCCGGGCTTGCCTGCCCCATGGCGATCGACATGCCGCTCTTGCGGAACATCAGCACGTCATTGGGCTGGTCGCCCAGGGTCACCATCTGGCTGGCGGGAATGCCCAGCAGGCGCTCGAGCGCCATCACCACGCCGCCCTTGTTGGCGTCTTTATTGGTCACGTCCACGTAGTAGGGCTGCGACAGGGCGGCGGAGGCCGTATCGCCCAGCGCCTGCTGCAGGTCATGCTCGAGGCGCTTCATCAGTTCAAGGTCATCGCTGACCCCGGTGATCTTGACCACCTGGTCGAGCTTCGCTTCCACATCGCCCACCACGGGCGGGAACTTCACGGTCCACTGCTCGCGCGCCACATGCGGGGCCTCGAGTTTCGAGACGATCCAGTCATTGCCATTATACACCCACGGGTCGGCCCTGTGGTCGCGGATGATGCCGATCACCTTGCGCGCGGTGTCAGTTGGCAGGGTGCGGGCCTCGATGACGGTAAAATCGGGCCTGACCATCATGCCGCCATTGAAGCCTGCGATCGGCTCGGAAATTTTCAGCGGGTCGATCACCATCTTCATGCCCTTGGGCGGGCGGCCGCTGGTTATGGTGAAAAGGATGCCCCGCTCGCGCAGGCGCTCGACCGCGCGGATGGCGCGTGGGGTCAGGATCTTGTCCTTCGTGACCAGTGTGCCATCCACATCGGCCAG
>NZ_QQBI01000091.1 GCF_004302915.1 Komagataeibacter xylinus
CTTATGTGGACGGCCTTTACGATGCAAGAGGTCACATTGATTGCATTGTCGTATCTTTCTTCTGCGTATTTTCGCTCCAGCGAAATGCACTGATACTGTCATGATGTGGAGATCCGGTCAGATGCGCCCTTATGTCCGGCCTGTTTATGCGAAATCCTTCGCTGGCCATCATGGGTGTTCGCTTGCGTGTCAGGCACCAATCTGGATCTCGTGCTCAATGGCACATGGGGACATTCGGTATTGCCTGAACTGCTTCTGATTACAGTCTTTCCCATCACGCGGTCAGTGCATACTGCCGGATCTACCGGAGCTTATTCCGGTATCCATCATCCTGGTGGTACATGTCAGACTATAGCGACACTGCGACCGGCCGGACGATAGATCTCTTTGCGCGACAACAAAACCCAGATGATCCGGGCCAGCTTGTTGGCTAACGCCACGGTTGCCAGACGGCCCGGGCGACGTTCCAGAAGCTTGCAAAGCCATACTCCCGCAGCGCTATCCCATTTCTGTGCGCGGTAAAGCATGGATGTTGCGCCCAGAACGAGCATCTTTCTTATTTCCCGGTTGCCCGTTTTGGTAATTCTGCCCAATCGGGTTTTTCCGCCCGATGAATGCTGGCGCGGTACGAGACCAAGCCAGGCTGCGAAGTGCCGGGCCGTATCGAAGGCCCCAATATCGGTAACAGACGCGACAATCAGGGAGGCGGTTACCGGACCAATGCCCGGGATGGTCAAAAGACGGCGAGCATCTTCATCCTGTTTGGCATGTGTCCGGATACCTCCTTCCAGGTTTTCTATGCTTTCGTTCAGTCGACCATACTGTTCAAAGAGCAGCATGGTTGTCTGTTTCAGGGCATCAGGCAGATTGGATGAGGTTTCGATTTTCGCCAGAAGTTCGGGGAGACGGGCATTTCCAAGGGGAACAATCAAACCGAATTCCGCTGCAAGTGCACGCAACGCATTCACCAGCATCGTTTGCTGTTTGACCAGAAGGGTACGAGTTGAGTGCAGCGATAACAGGCTTTGCTGCTCCCGATTTTTAATCGGGACGAAGCGCGTGTCGGGATGGATCGCGGCAAGACAAATCGCGGCGGCATCAACAGCATCGTTTTTCTTGCCACGTTTGACAAATGGTTTGACCATTTCAGGGGGAATGAGTTTTACCTCATGACCGGTGTCACGGATGACACGAGCCCAGTGATGCGACGTGCTACAGGCTTCGAGTACGACCAGGCAGCGCTCCAGCTTTTCAAAGAATGAGATAACTTCACTCCGCCCGAGTTTCTTCTTGAGCAGACATTTTCCGCTTGCGTCCGTGCCATGCACTTGAAAAACAGACTTGGCGATATCCAGGCCGATTATGGTAACTTTCATCCGGGCGGTCTCCTCTGAATGGTCTTCCGACCTCATCATGGCACATTGATGTCGCATGGAGGCCGTCCACCCCATCTGGAT
>NZ_QQBI01000092.1 GCF_004302915.1 Komagataeibacter xylinus
TCAAGGCCTAACAGGCCCTAGCACTACAGTTGTGTTTTGATGTGAGAGGCATAGGCTTTTGCCTGATGTATTCGTCTGAAGCGTGACCAGTGCAAGATATGGTTGAGGGAGATCTGACGCTGGGTCAGCCTGACGATAAGACGCCGGATTTCCTGAATGGACCACCGGATCAGACTTGGTACGGGTTCGCTGGTCTTTTTTTGGGAGACCTGTCGTTTGCCTGTGCCCTGACCCCGGCCATCAGGGCATAGGCCAGCATGACAAGGGATACGTGACGATGCCAGCCGTGCCAGGAGCGGGTTTCATTGTGATCGAGGCCGAATTCGTTTTTGGCCGTTCTGAACCCCTCTTCAATCCGCCATCGCGTGCCTTCGACCTGAACCAGCTTTTCAGGCGTCGTTCCTGAGGGGCACCAGACAGTGAAGTATGCAAGATCCCCGTCGGCTGGGTTCCGGCGCACAAGGAGCCCCCGGATCCAGGTTCTGTTGTCGGCCGGGGTATAGTCTGCCCCCTCGAGTTCGGCGAGCGGACACCACAGCCAGTCATACTGACGATCGCCTTTCGTCCCGTGTCCGGCTGACAGGGAGACCCAGTCTTCTTCTGGAGCGTCCCGGGCGATATCACGGGCTTCTCCCGCAACCGGTCTCTCTCCCAGGCCCCAGGAGTTGAACCAGTGACTGCCTGCCACCCCCAGAACATACCCTTTTGCGGCATGACGCAGGCTCATTTCGATTTCCCCTACGCCATAGACACTGTCAGCAGCGACCCATTCGAAGGGAAGGCCGGCCTGCAGGCCGCGTTCGATCATCTGTCGGGCCAGAGAAGGTTTGGTTGCAAACGTTACGTCCGCAGGAACAGAGACCGCAGACAGCCGTACCGGATCTGATGTCCAGGCTTTGGGAAGATACAGGGCGCGATCCACGAAAGCATGACCCCGTGAAGAGACATAGGCTGCAAACACACCAACCTGACAGTTCGTGATCTTGCCAGCCGAACCCGTGTACTGGCGCCCTACTCCACAGGACGCCTTGCCTTTCTTGAGAAAACCGGTCTCATCGATCACAAGAACCGCGTCTTCATCACCCAGGGTACTCTGAACATGATCGCGGACAATGTCGCGCAGACCGTCAGCGTCCCACTGCGTCCGGCCCAGCAAAGCCTGCTGACGCCAGGGGCCTTCGTCGCCTGCGGCTTCCGCACGTTGCCAGCCCGTCTTGCGCGGCAGATTGCCCAGGAGCGTTTCCAGATAATGCTCCGCTGAGACCGCAACCCGAGACTGACCAAACAGGGGACGTATCTTTTCCTTGACCGCCCGTAATCCCTCAACCGTCAGCGACAGCGTCTCCTCAACAGACGCGCCACCTGTCATCCTGTTCCGTTCCATACCAACACACGGAATCATATCTCGCATCAAAACACAACTGTAGTGCTAG
>NZ_QQBI01000093.1 GCF_004302915.1 Komagataeibacter xylinus
TCTCAGCAGAACAGCCTCAACGTTCTTGTTGGGTTCACTCTAAGCGTACGTAAAGTACACTTTCGTGTCGTGACCCCTTCTTGAGCGTGGCGAACACCAGCACGCCGCCGGCGAGGTCCACCCGGTCCGCCGTGAGGGCAAGGGCCTCGGACAGGCGGCAGCCCGACCAGGCCAGGGTCATGCACAGCGTGCGGGCCTCGCGCGGCGCCTGCTCGGCCGCGCGCAGGAACCGCGCCCGTTCGGCGACCGTGAGGTATTTGCGGCTCCCGTCGCGGTCGAACAGCTGCATTCCGCCGGGGGCGCCTGCCGGGGTCGCCCGCTGTCCCGGTTTTCGGGGGCCGCTCATCCGGCCGCCCTGTCGCGGTAGCCCCGCCGGCGCTTGGCCCGAAGCTGGCGGGCGAGGGCATCGCGCGCCTGCCCGGCATCATGATGCAGTTCGCAGACCTGCCGGCCGGCCGTCCCGATCCGTCCCCACTGCCGCACCAGCGCCGCCGTTTCGGGAAACAGCGACAGCTGGCGAGGCGGCGGGACAGGGGCCTTCGGGGCAGGTCTGGGCATGATATCCCGAAAAGTGTAACACATCTCCCCAGCCCCGGACAGGAAAACCGCTGCAATCGCGGGACCGACCGGCCGGTTTTTCAGGCCCGGCCTGTTACACTATTGCCTATAGCCCTTTGAAACACCGGAAAATCGCGCGTAATCATGGAAGACGGTCACCCGACAGACCGAGAAAAACTGACAAAGCTTGATCAACCTGACGCAGAGACGCAGCCTCCAGATGCCCGAAACCCTGACCGATCTTCTCCCGTGGCAGGGATATAGAGGTGGACCCGTCTGTTCGGACAGTTTTTGGGTTTGAATAAGCTATACCCGGTTGTTGTTATGCCGCCATTCTGACGGCGTTGCTGTTGGCCATCTGGTCCGGGGTTAACGCCGGACCAGATGGCGTCGGCGCGCCATGATACGCCTCATCAGGCGTTCGTCCAGCCAGGGCCGTATGGGGACGTTGCCCGTTATAATGGGTGATCCATTTCGTGAGCCCCACTCGAAGTTCTGATCCGGTCTCAAATGCGTGCAGGTAGACACATTCGTATTTCAACGACCGCCACAGACGCTCGATGAACACGTTGTCCAGCCAGCGCCCACGCCCGTCCATGCTAATGCGGATCTGACGTTCTTCCAGGATACCGGTAAAACGGGGCGTCGTGAATTGTGAGCCCTGGTCCGTGTTGAAAATCTCCGGGGTGCCGTAACGCATCAGCGCATCCCGAAGTGCCTCAATACAGAACTCCGCGTCCATCGTGTTCGACAGACGCCAGGACAGCACCTTGCGCGTGAACCAGTCCATGATCGCCACGAGATAGAGAAATCCCCGTTTCATGGGAATATATGTGATATCGGA
>NZ_QQBI01000094.1 GCF_004302915.1 Komagataeibacter xylinus
TGATCTCATCAGGTTGTCACAAACCCATGAATCATAACCTACTGAAATCACTCAACTCATTTTCGGTCAGACACTAAGGAAGATGGGACGGTCATGTATAAACCAGACAAGAGACGCCTGCGAACGCTGCTGGAATTTATAGCTGACCGCAAGAGTCATAATGGGTTGGCGCTCACAGCTTTGAGTGATGAAAACAACGGCAACATTCCAAATGAGGTCTTTTATGACCTGCAATATCTTCAGAATCATGGATATTGCGACATCGCCGCTCTTCATCAGAGCCCAATAGGGGAACGATGGACTTGGGCAGATCCTGTGACCGTCACGGCCTCTGGAACTGACTGGATTAGTGACGATGGAGGCCTGACGGCAGAGAAAAACACCATCACTGTCCGATTTGACGAAAGCACCATTAAGCTTCTGTTAAAACAGCGCCTTGAAATGACGGATGCACCAGAAGATGAAAAATCCAAGATAAGACAGGCTATCGAGGCAGCCCCGGCGACCGTGTTACAAGCAGCCGTGTCGGAAGCTGCGACATCTGGTCTGGCGCACATTCCAAATGTACTGGATTGGCTTGGAAGACTCTTTCTTGGTTGATGATGCCCATTTCACGGAATGGAACATATATTCCGGGCCTTTCATTCAGTGCCCCAATAAAATCTCCAGACGGAATATAGTCTGGCTTTGCGGCAATCCTTAAGCTTACCCCGTTATCATTAACCTCGGTCCAGATGCGCTCTATTACCCATACCTGCCGTGAGTTAAGTATCTGCTTCATAGCTATGTCTCAATTCATGTTAGCAGGGTGCAAGGTGAGAGGTGGTCCCCATTTTTCGGACAGGGCGATAAGCTATCATCTGGCCTGAACGAGGACGGGTTTTATGGGCAAGGTTACGCGGAAGAGGTATGCGGCAGAGTTCAAGTCACGGGTTGCGCTGGAGGCGATCCGTGGGGAACTGACGCTGGCGGAACTGGCTTCGAAACATGGGGTACATCAGACGATGATCGCCCAGTGGAAACGGCAGGCGATCGAGGGGATGGCGGCCACCTTTTCCGGGAAAGCGACGTCTGAGCCCCCGGTCAGCCCTGCTGATGTGGAGAAACTGCACGCGAAGATAGGCGAGCTTCTCGTGGAACGGGATTTTTTACGCGATGCCTCTGCTCGGTTGGGCGTGATCAGAGGCGGCAGATGATTGACCCGAAGCGAGCGCGTCTGCCGATAATTCGGCAATGCACGCTGCTGCGACTCAACCGGTCGGGCGTCTACTATCGGTCTGTGCCACAGAGTGAGGCCAATCTGGAGTTGATGCGGCTGATCGACGCCCAGTTCCTGGAAAGGCCGTATTATGGCTCGCGGCAGATGACATGGCATCTGCGCCGCCTGGGACATGAAGTG
>NZ_QQBI01000095.1 GCF_004302915.1 Komagataeibacter xylinus
GAGATGGGGTGGTTGCCGTCCTCCCCGCACGGCATCGCAATGTGCCAGAATGGTCGTTGGAAGAAACGACTGCGCGAAAGGACGGCAGATGAAGGATACAGTGATAGGCGTTGATCTGGCAAAGAACATTTTCCAGGTTCATGGAGCTTCGCGTGCGGGCGAGGTGATGTTTCGCAAAAAGCTGCGTCGTCAGCAGTTTATGCAGTTCATGGCCACGCAGCCGCCTGCTCTGGTCGTTCTTGAAGCGTGCGGGAGCGCGCATTACTGGGCTCGCGAACTGGCAGGAGCTGGTCACGAGGTCAGACTGATCGCTCCGCAGTATGTGAAGCCTTTCGTGAAGCGCCAGAAGAACGATGCTGCTGATGCGGAAGCGATCGTCATTGCGGCCCGTCAGCCGGAAATGCGCTTTGTCGAACCACGCACTGAAGCGCAGCAGGCGCGTGGCGTTCTTTTCCGGGCCCGGCAGCGTCTGGTGCACCAGCGCACGGAACTGGTGAATGCCCTGCGTGCCGTTCTGTATGAATTCGGTCTCGTCGTGCCACAGGGGATTGCGCATATCAGACACATTGAAGCCATGCTGGATGAGGCGGTTCTGCCAGAGGCTGTGAAGCAGGAATGCCTTGATCTGCTGCGACAGATTTCGGAGCAGAGTGTGCGGATTGATGTCAGAACAAAGAAGATCAGGATGCTTGCCCAGGAAAGTGAAAACACCTGCAGATTGCAGAGCATGCCTGGAGTGGGTCCTCTGACCGCTCTTGCGATTGAAGCTTTTGCGCCTGACCTGCAGAGCTTCCGGCGCGGGCGCGACTTTGCTGCGTGGCTGGGGCTGGTGCCCCGTCAGTTCTCATCTGGCGGAAAGGAAAGGCTGGGGAAGATATCAAAAGCCGGGCAGGCTGATATCCGCAGGCTTCTCATCATGGGCGCCATGACCCAGGTGAACTGGGCCAGCCGTAAGGCCCCTGCACCGGGAAGCTGGCTGGCACGGATGCTGGCCCGCAAGCCCCGTATGCTGGTAGCCATTGCGCTGGCCAACAGGATGGCACGAGCCATCTGGGCCATGGCAACAAAACAGGAGGATTATCGGGATCCGGCCCTGTCCGTGGCAGCCTGAGCGATGGCTCGGCTCCCGCGGATGGAACCGGTAGGGGTGTGAGAGGGCGATGACCTGAATGGGCGCATGATCGTCTGATCCGGATCGGAAAAACCAGTGGATTTCTCTGTGCTTTAAAGCACGCCTGTGAGATTTGGATCTGATCCGCTGATCACCATACTGGCCAGTGGCTTCTGAAAGGCCACATCAACAGGCCTTACAGAAGACCGCACACGATCACACGTCAATATGGGTCAGAAAACTCTTGCATAACGGACGGCAACCACAGAAG
>NZ_QQBI01000096.1 GCF_004302915.1 Komagataeibacter xylinus
GACCGCACACGATCACACGTCAATATGGGTCAGAAAACTCTTGCATAACGGACGGCAACCACAGAAGTAATCCCGTTCAGTCATCGCCCAGGTCACGGCCTCCCGCTGCAAACCGGGCGTCACTAGTTTTTTGCCAGCAGGTCTTTCAGGGTCAAGACGTCCATCACGCTCTCCGCCAGAAGCCGCTTCAGCTTCGCGTTCTCCTCTTCAAGAGCCTTGAGCCGCCGCGCTTCGGACACTTCCATCCCGCCGTATTTCGATCGCCACGTGCAGAAGGTCGCATCGCTGATCCCATGCCTGCGGCACAGATCGGTCGCCGTAGCGCCCGCCTGATGCTCCTTCAGGATCCCGATGATCTGCTCCTGCGTGAAACGTGCTTCCTTCATCGTCTGTCTCCTATGGACAGACCTTACTTCAAATCGAGGGCATTTCAGGGGGCAGGGTCACGGGCAGCAAAGGAGCGGATCGCGCCGCTGTTTACGCAGAAACGCGTTGCGATGTCGATGTGTGCCTTTCTCTATGTCCTGATTGGCAACGAACCGCGCAAGATAGGATGGATGCATGCGGAAGCAGCAGGATACCCTGATCCGTGGCGGTAACAAACGCTTCTTGGCGATATGCCTGAACTTGGAGCCATGGACGAAACGCAGGCTGCGGCTCTCTTGCCTGAATGCCGCCTTTTCCACGCCAGTCGGGCGCGCAGCAGGGAAAAGCTTCATAAGCCGTGAGTGCACTTATATTCGGCAGACGCTCTACATGCCCGCCCTTGTCGCGATACGGTTCACTCCTGATTTAAGGCGGATTTATGCTTGCCGATCACCTGCTAGTGGAATGGCGTAAGATGATCCTGGACCACACAGCCAGAGGCCGGGTATGGTCAGACACGCTCCAAATCTGCGGGGGAGATTAGTTCTGCCGTCTCATGGGAAATATCGTACCCTCTCTATCTTAGAACACAAGACGTTCTATAATATTTGTTATGCCAACAAAGCGCGCTGATACGGCGTAGGTCTGAGACGCAGGCAATGTCCTTACCCGCTGCGTGACGCGGTTATTGATCGCCCCGAGAGTTTCTGTTTCCCGGCGTGGATCGCGTCTATTGTATTTTAATTGGCTTGAAATTAGGCTCAGGACTCATAGCCAGAACAAGACGGTTGCGGCGAGGCAGACTGCCGAGAAGAAGGCGGTCGGGCATCTGTCATAGCGTGTTGCGACCCGTCTCCAGTCCTTGAGCCTGCCGAACATGATCTCGATACGGTGG
>NZ_QQBI01000097.1 GCF_004302915.1 Komagataeibacter xylinus
TGACGTGCCCCCCGAAAATGTGCCCATTTTAAAGTAGAGTCCGATCGAGAAGGATACGGACGAATGAAACGCAGTCGTTTTACGGAAGAGCAGATCATAGGGGTGCTGAAAGAACAGGAGGCTGGGCTCAAGGTCTCTGATCTTTGCCGCAAACACGGGATCAGTGATGCGACGTTTTACAAATGGAAGACCCGCTATGGTGGCCTTGAGGTATCTGAGGCCAAACGGCTGAAGGCATTGGAAGATGAAAACAGTCGTCTGAAGCGTCTCCTGGCGGATGCGATGCTGGATAATGCGGCGTTGAAGGAAATTGTTGGAAAAAAGTGGTGACGCCTGTCGCAAAGCGGCAGGCGGTCCTACACCTTCAAAAGGCTCTGGCACTGAGTGAGCGTCGCGCCTGTGCCCTTGTTGGTCTTGCCAGGCGTGTTGCGCGGTATATTTCCACCCGGGCAGATGATGCCGCCCTGCGCCAGCGCCTGCGGGATCTGGCGAGCCAGAGACGCCGCTTTGGCTATCGCCGCCTGGGTTATCTTCTGGCGCGGGAAGGGTTTAGCCCCAATCACAAGAAGCTGTTCCGCCTTTACAAGGAGGAAGGGCTGAAAGTCCGCCATCGGGGTGGCCGCAAGAGGGCGCTGGGGACGCGTTCTCCCATGACCATCCCTCAGGAACCCGGGCAGCGCTGGAGCCTGGATTTTGTCTCGGATGCCCTGATCTGTGGCCGCCGGTTCCGCATTCTAGCTGTTATCGACGATTTCAGTCGCAAGAACCTGGCATTGGTTGCCGACACGTCATTATCAGGTGGACGGGTGGCGCGGGAACTGACGGCTCTGGTAGAACGATATGGCAAACCCCTCATGATTGTCAGCGACAACGGTACGGAGTTCACATCCCATGCCATCCTGAAATGGGCAGATGAGATGAAGGTTGAATGGCACTATATCGCCCCCGGGAAACCGCAGCAGAACGGCTTTGTCGAAAGTTTCAACGGCCGGCTGAGGGATGAATGCCTCAACGAAACGCTGTTCACCTCCCTCAGCCATGCCCGACAGGTTCTGGCTGACTGGCGGGAAGACTACAACACGGTGCGTCCCCATTCCCAATTGGATGGCAGGACACCGGATCAGGTCGCCAGACAAGTGTCTCGGGGGGCATGCCCCCGAGACACTTGTCATCCCACCAACCCCAAGCCATAAAAAACGGGAACTCTCCTTTTGAGTGGATACAAAAAGGGGGGCACGTCAC
>NZ_QQBI01000098.1 GCF_004302915.1 Komagataeibacter xylinus
TTATACCAACCATTGTTTGGCCTGACTCACGGGGTACCCATCGGTTTAAAAATGTGATTCATAGGATGCAGACCATTCTCTGAAGGAGGCATTCTGGATGGGCAGCCCTCTATCCCTGCGTGACGATCATGATAGTTCGGAGTTGCGACGCCTTGCGCGCAGAAGCCGGCATGCGGGTCAGTCGCGTCGCCTGTTGGCGCTTGCGGCGATTTATGATGGCGCCTCGCGCGGCGAGGCGGCCCTGCTTGCGGGGACAGACCGTCAGAGTATCCGTGACTGGGTGCTGCGTTTCAATGCGGATGGCCCGGATGGCCTTGTGGATCGTCATGGCGGGGGACAGAAAGCCCGCCTGACACAGGAGATGCTGTCTGCCCTGAAAACCCGGCTCGAAGAAAGACCCATCCCTGCGGTGCATGGTGTTGTCCGCTGGCGACTGTGTGATCTCTGCGGGTGGCTGCATGAGACCTATGGCGTCAGCCTGTCGGAAACGCGTCTGGGTCAGATCATACGCCGCGAGGGGTTCCGCCTGCTGACAGCCCGGCCACGGCACTATCGCCAGGATACAGAAGCCCAGGACATTTTTAAAAAGAGTTCCCCGGTGTCATGGCGGCGATCAGGTCCAGACATCCCGGAAAAGATATCGAAATCTGGTGGTCTGACGAGGCGCGGATCGGCCAGAAAACGAAGCTGACCCGACGGTGGGCGAAACGGGGCACCCGGCCCCGGGCCGTTGCTGACCTGCGCACCAGATCCGCGTGGATTTTCGGGGCCATCTGTCCTGAAAAGGGAGCGGCCGCAGGCCTCGTGCTCCCTGTCTGCAACCTGCACGGCATGCAGCTCCATCTCGCGGAGATTTCACGCACGGTCGCGCAGGGCGCTCACGCCGTCCTCATTGTGGATCAGGCCGCATGGCATACCAGTCAGAAGCTGGATGTTCCCTACAATATCACCATTCTCCCGCTGCCTCCCCGGGCTCCTGAACTGAACCCGGTGGAAAATCTCTGGCAGTTCCTGCGCAATACATGGCTCTCAAACAGGATCTTCAGAACCTATGACGATATCGTTGATATCGCCTGCCATGCCTGGAACCAGCTCGTCAATCAACCATGGCGCATCATGTCAATCGGACTGCGCAATTGGGCTCATGGGTTATAGCAATCAACGGTTGGTAT
>NZ_QQBI01000099.1 GCF_004302915.1 Komagataeibacter xylinus
TCACCTGGAACTGAAATAAGCATCATTATATGATATTCCTGTCGCACTGACGGGAGCAGAACGATGGCGGGACGACAGGCAGGTCAGGTAGTACTGCGTCCGCAGGCGCGGACGTTTCTTGAAGGGCAGGTCCGGCGTCACAAGGCGCCGCGGTCATTGTCGGATCGCTGCCGGATGGTTCTGCTCTGCGCCGAAGGCTTGCAGAGCAAGGAAGTCGCTGCACGCCTGGGGGTACATGAGCACACCGTCGGCAAATGGCGGCGGCGGTTTGTCGAAGATGGCATTGAAGGCCTGACCGACGAATATCGTGCCGGCCGGCCCCGCACGGTGTCGGACGCGCAGGTTACGCAGGTCATCGAGCGCACGCTGAACACAACGCCCAAAGACGCGACCCACTGGTCGATCCGTTCCATGGCTGCCGAGATCGGCCTGTCGCATACGACCATCCGCCGGATCTGGAGCGCCTTCGGTCTGCAGCCGCATCGGGCCGA
Organism: Komagataeibacter xylinus; assembly: GCF_004302915.1. GTDB lineage: Bacteria > Pseudomonadota > Alphaproteobacteria > Acetobacterales > Acetobacteraceae > Komagataeibacter > Komagataeibacter xylinus_C. The sequence continues at coordinate 492 of NZ_QQBI01000099.1, forward strand.
AACCTTCAAACTGTCGACGGACCCGCTATTTGTCGACAAGGTTCGGGATATTGTCGGTCTTTACATGTCGCCACCGAACCGTGCGATCGTGCTGTGCGTCGACGAGAAATCCCAGATCCAGGCGCTGGACCGCGAACAGCCAGTCCTGCCTATGGCACCGGGCGTGCCGGAACGACGTACCCATACCTATCTCCGGAACGGCACGACGTCGCTGTTTGCAGCCCTCGACATCGCAACAGGTGCGGTGATCGGCAAATGCTACAAACGTCATCGTACCACGGAATTTCTGGACTTCCTGAAATGTATCGACGCTGAGATCCCTGCTGGCCTGGATGTTCATCTCGTGATGGACAACTACGCCACGCATAAAACGACCACGATCAAGACATGGCTCGCACGCCGCCCGCATTGGCATGTTCACTTCACACCCACCTCGGCTTCCTGGATCAATCAGGTAGAGCGCTGGTTCGCCGAACTGACGCGCAAGCAACTCCAACGCGGCGTGCATCGGTCAACAACTGAACTCGAAGCCGACATCACAACTTTTATCGACGCACATAACGAAAATCCCAAGCCGTATCGGTGGGTCAAATCAGCCGACCAGATCCTCGCCTCGGTGAAGCGCTTTTGTCACAAGACAATGAACCGAACTTCAGATTCAGGTGACTA
>NZ_QQBI01000009.1 GCF_004302915.1 Komagataeibacter xylinus
ATCATCCCTAAAGACAACAATCGCGCCGCCAGCATATCCCTTCCAGATACTCTCTCTATTCTCTTGTCAAAGAACCCGCCGGAGCAGCATCGCCGTCCGGTGAAGGGGCTTTTACGGATATTAGCCCCCCCTGTCAACGCCACGCCAAAAACCCGGAAAAAACACGGTATTCAGCCATAAAACACACATAACATTCACAATCCGCACCAAAAAAAATGCACCAGAATGAAAATTATATGAAAAAAGGAGGGGCAAGCCCCTCCTTTCCGTAAAGCCGGTGTCGTGGCCATGACATCGGATATCTGGCGCATGGGCCAAAACAGGCAATTAGCTTTCGCAATCAGCGTGACAGCCCGAGCGACGAACGCAATTTCCTGAGGCCGATCAGGTCGCCAGCGGCTTCCTAATCATCAAGCATGGGAACGGCTTATATATATGGTCGAAGCGTTCATCGTTTCATTCCGCTTCGAATTGATTTATCGCAAGGCAGATTTCATTAAATGTCACACCCTTATTGGCAACCAGGTATGCTATCCTGCAAAACCTTCCTTGTTGGGTGGGCAAATAGGGATAGAACTATGTCATCTTGTTTTTAAGCGCGCTGCCAGGCTTACTTTAAGTGCATCATATCCTTTTCCCGTATATTGCCCAGCCGCACCAGGAATTCCATTCGCTCCCGATCGCGTTGGAAATGGCGCGCCTGTACAAAGATGTTCGGGTTCATATTGCCAGCCTGACAGAGGAACGTGCCGCACGCCTGCGCCAGCTTTCGCACCTCTATCCGGAGTCTTCCGTTACCTTTGATACATTGGCCATGCCCGAGTGGATCCGTGATCATATAAAGGAGCATGGGCCGACCCCCCTGAGCAAACTGGCCGTGCTTTTTCTGAACAGAAATTATTTCAACAAGTTTCAGGCCATTGTGATTCCTGAGCGTACATCGCTCTATTTACGCAAGATGGGGGTCCATAATCCCCGCCTCATCTGGACCCGGCATGGCGCGGGAGACCGGGCCATCGGCTTTACCAATGATGTGCGGAAATTCGACTATATCCTAATGGCAGGCCATAAGGTTGAAGAACGGCTGCTCCACGCGGGCACGCTGCGCGATGGGCACTATACCACTGGAATCTATGCCAAATTTGACATGGTGCGCCGGCTCCATATTCAGGCGCGCCCGCTTTTTGATAATGGGCGCCCCACGGTGCTCTATAACCCGCACTTCAGTCGCAGCCTGTCATCATGGCCACGATTTGGCATGAAATTGCTGGAATATTTTGCGCAGCAGGAAAAATACAATCTCATCTTTGCCCCGCATTACCGGCTTTTCGATACCAATCGTGAGAAAAGTATGGAAATGCTGGCGCCCTTTACCCGGTGCCCCCATATGATCATTGACCTTGGCAGCGATAAAAGCGTCGATATGACCTATACCATGGCCGCCGATCTCTATCTGGGCGATGTCAGCAGCCAGGTTAGTGAATTCCTTATCAAACCGCGCCCATGCCTGTTCCTCAACGCGCACCGGACCGCGTGGCGCGGAGACCCCAATTATGAGAGCTGGACCCTTGGCCCCGTTGTGGAAAATGTGGAGGCGACAGGCAATGACCTTGACAATGCTTTCCTGTCACATGCAAATTTCCTTGATCGGCAAAAAGAGTATATACGCGACACATTCGGGTTTGAGCCGCCGGCAGATACGGCGGCCAGAGGCGCGAAATCGATTATTGACTTTTTGAGGGTAATTGGTTGAACACCGCCCATTCGCCGTTTCAAGATACGTCTGTGGAAGTCAAATTACCGGAAATGATAAGCCTCCCGACCCCCTCCGATTCTGGTCTGCCCCGTCGTTACGGCGATTTTTCGTCGTTCCCGGCTGCGCTGGACTATGCCGCCCAGGGCAAGAGCGGCTTCAATATCTATTCCGGCAAGGGCGTCCTGCTCGAAACGCTGCCTTACAGCACGTTGCGCGAACAGGCGATCGAGACCGGCAGGCGCCTGCTGTCACTGGGGCTGGTGCCGGGCGACCGCGTCGCCATCGTGGCGGAAAGCGATGGTGACTTCGCCCGCATTTTCTTTGGCTGCCAGTATGCCGGGCTGGTGCCTGCCCCCCTGCCGCTGCCCGTCGCCTTCGGCGGGCGCGAAGGGTATGTCGCCACCCTGCGCGGCATGATCGAGGGGGCTGCGGCATCGGCCGTGGTCATTGCCTCGATCATCGCTTCATGGACGGACGAGATCACCAGCGGGCTGGACCTGAAGTTCTCCGGCACGCCAGCCGAACTGCTGCAAACGCCCATTACGGTTGAAACCCTGCCCCCGGTCGGACCGGATGACCTGTCCTACCTGCAGTTTTCCTCGGGCAGCACGCGTTTCCCCATGGGCATTGCCGTAACCCAGCGCTCGGGCATGGCCAATGCGCATGCCATTGCGCTCAATGGACTCAAGGTGCGTGAAACCGGCGATCGCTGCGTGTCGTGGCTGCCGCTCTATCATGACATGGGACTCGTTGGTTTTTTATTAACGCCCATGACCTGCCAGCTCAGCGTTGACATGCTGCCCACGCGTGAGTTCGCCCGCCGCCCCCATGTATGGCTGGACCTGATCAGCCGCAATCGCGGCACGATCTCCTACAGCCCCTCCTTTGGCTATGAACTGTGCGCACGTCGCGCCACCTCGATCGAGCTTGACCTCTCCTCGTGGCGCGTGGCGGGCATTGGCGGCGACATGATCCGCTACCATATCCTTGAGGATTTCGCCCAGCGCTTCGCATCCGCCGGGTTTGACAGCGGGGCCTTTACCGCCAGCTACGGCATGGCGGAGGCCACGCTGGCCATCAGTTTCGCCCCGCTCGGCGCGGGCATCTGCACCGATACGATCGATCTGCGCGCGCTTGAAACGCAGGGCAAGGCCGTGCCCTCCAACGATCCGGCCCGCGCACTGCGCACCTTCGTGCTGTGCGGTGAAGTGCTGCCGCAGCACGAGCTCGAGGTCCGTGACGCGCAGGGCCATGTGCTTGGCGACCGCGAGATCGGCACCGTCTACGTGCGCGGCCCGAGCCTGATGCAGGGCTACTTCCGCCGCCCGCAGGAAACCGCCCGCGTGGTCGATGCCGAGGGCTGGCTCAATACCGGCGACCTTGGCTACATGCTCAACGGGCAGGTTGTCATTACCGGGCGCGCCAAGGACCTGATCATCATCAACGGCCGCAACATCTGGCCGCAGGATCTGGAATGGTCGGCCGAGACCGAAATCAGCACCCTGCGCAGCCGTGACGTGGCCGTATTCTCGGTTGATGAGGATGAAGGCGAGAAGATCGTGGCCCTCGTGCAGTGCCGCGCCACCTCGCCTGAGGCCCGTGAAACGCTGAAAACCGAAACGGCCAGCCTGTTCCGGCGGCAGCATGGGGTTGATGTGTCCATCATCCTGGTGCCGCCCCATACCCTGCCGCAGACCTCATCGGGCAAGCTGACGCGGGCGCGGGCGCGGGCCATGCTGCTTTCGGGGGCGTTCCAGCCGCTGGAAACATCATCTTCCGTTTCCGTGGTCTGACCCGTCTGGCAAGCCGTCCATCGGCCTTGCCACGTCAGTTCAGGATGGAAAGCAGGACTGGCCAAAAACCTGTTTTTCGCGCATAAGGCTTTGCAATAAGGGGACGGATTGCAGTCCCCTCCCCGCCACATGCGCGGGGCGACCATTCATGCTGATCCGCTGCCCCTGGCAGGCCGGACATGCCATAAGGATGTAGGAATGAGTGAAACGGTAGCGAGCGTCTCCGCGCTGATCGTGAAGACGCTGCTGGCGAACCCCAAGGTTCCCCGTGATATCAATGGCAGCAGCAAGATCGTTGAAGATCTGGCCTTTGATTCACTGGCCGTCATGAATTTCGTCATGGAAATCGAGGATACCCTTGATGTTTCCGTGCCGCTTGACCGGCTGGCCGATATCCGCACCATTGATGACCTGGCTGCCTGCATTGTTTCCCTCAAGCAGGCTTCCTGACGCATCATGTCGATTTTTTCCAAATATGAAGGCCTGGCCTCCGCCCTCGCATCCGTAACCGCTGGCGGCGGCCGCAACCCCTTCGATGTCGTGATCGAAAAGCCCATTTCCTCAACGGTGGGGCTGATCGAAGGGCGCGAGACGCTGCTGTTCGGCACCAATAACTACCTGGGGCTGAGCCAGTCCCCCGCCGCGATCAAGGCTGCGGTCGCCGCGGCAGAAGCCTATGGCGTGGGCACGACCGGCTCGCGCATTGCCAATGGCACGCAGGGTCTGCACCGCCAGCTGGAGGAACGGCTTTGCGCCTTCTTCCGGCGCAGGCACTGTATGGTGTTCTCCACGGGCTATCAGGCCAATCTTGGCACCATTTCCGCCCTTGCGGGCAAGGATGACTACCTGCTGCTTGATGCCGACAGCCATGCCAGCATCTATGATGGCAGCCGCCTTGGCCATGCGCAGGTGATCCGCTTCCGCCATAACGATGCCGATGACCTGCACAAGCGCCTGCGCCGCCTCGAGGGCACGCCGGGTGCGAAGCTTGTTGTGGTTGAAGGCATCTATTCCATGATGGGCGATGTGGTGCCCATGGCGGAATTCGCTGCCGTCAAGCGCGAGACCGGGGCCTGGCTGCTGGCCGATGAGGCCCACTCCGTTGGCGTGATGGGCAAGCATGGGCGTGGCGTGGCCGAAGCCGATGGCGTGGAAGATGATGTGGACTTCGTGGTCGGCACCTTCTCCAAAAGCCTGGGCACGGTGGGGGGCTACTGTGTCTCCAACCATGCAGGGCTGGACCTGATCCGCCTGTGCTCGCGGCCTTACATGTTCACGGCCTCCCTGCCGCCGGAAGTCATTGCCGCGACCATGGCAGCCCTGACGGAACTGGAAAACCACCCCGAACTGCGCATCCGCCTGATGGACAACGCCCGCAGGCTGCATGCGGGCCTCCAGGCGGCGGGCCTGCGCACCGGCCCGCAGGCGAGCCCGGTCGTATCGGTCATTCTGGATGACGTGGCGGTTGCCGTGGCATTCTGGAACCGGCTGCTCGACCTTGGGGTTTACGTCAATCTCAGCCTGCCGCCCGCAACGCCGGACCAGCACCCGCTGCTGCGCACCTCCGTCATGGCCACGCATACGCCTGCGGAAATTGACAAGGCTGTTGATGTCTTCGCGACAGTCGCGCGCGAACTTGGGCTCAACCGCGCCGCCTGAAGAACCCTGCCTGCCGGAGCTTCCATAACAGATACGGCAGGCAGATCAGCGGATGCCGCTCGGAAAATGGCCCGAGCGGCAGTTCAATACCGGAATGCCGCCTGATCTTCCAGGCGATATAGCGCGCGCCCCCTTCAAACGTGAAAGCGCCCTTGAACAGGCGGCTGACATTGAGCACCCGCCCCAGCCGCCCGCGCAGCCACCAGCCTTCATGCATGCTGCGCCGCAGTTGTGGTGTCAGGCGTGGGGCAAGGCGATCCCCCTCTCGTGAGAACGGCAGGCCATCAGCCAGCCATATATCAGGCAGCAGGGCACGATAACGCGCCTCGCGCCCCTCAAGCAGGGCAGATGGCCTGCGCCCGTTTTCCACCCGCAATTCCGCGCCATAAGTATGCGCGAACAGCGCTAGCCAGAATTCATCCGCCGTGCCCTGTTCAGGGCCAAGCGCTGCCGCCCAGCGCCCGGCCTGCCCCATGGCGCGCACCAGGCAGCCCAGTATGGCGTCGGCCGCCTCCGGCCCGCGCACCCAGACCAGCCTGACCGGCTGGCAGAACCGCGCCCAGATGGTGGTATCCAGCGTGGCCCGCCCCGTCATGCGCCGGAACTGGGCAATCGACAGGATGGCGACCTTGGCGCGGATGATACGGCCGCCAACGGGAATCTCGTGATATTCCACATTGGGTGGCAGCAGGCGATTGGCCTCACGCGCGAAGTAGCCTGCGCCCCAATCCTCCAGCCGCTCCACGATGACATAAAAGTCCAGCACGCCATCGGGGTCAGGTTCGCGCAGCACGGAGCCGTAAAAGAGCACGCCCAGCGGCTGCGCTGGCCCCAGCAGATCGCATACGAACTGCGTGACAAAGGCCGGAACCGGCTGGACCAGTTCACTGGCCAGCGTATGGGCAATGCGGCCTGCCGCGGCAAGGCGGCTGGAAGGATCGGCCATGGTCAGCATTCCTCAGGCGTGAATGAAATCGATGGGTGCCGTGGCGGACAGCACGATCCGGCCAGACGCGCCGGGGGAAAAGACTTCCCCATCGAGCACGAAGTCGGATTCAAGCGCCATTTCAATCCGCTCCTCGCAACCGCTGCAGTAATCCGGATTATGCCGCAGCCAGGCCGGGTGCCGCCCCCGCAACAGCGCCCAGGCAGCAGCCGCAAGGCGCGAGGGCTGGCCTGCCACATGCAGGTAATTGATCACATCGGAGCGACCGCCCGCCACGTTCCAGAACGGCCATATGCCGTGCGGCAGGCGCTGGAGCGTGCTGGACAGGAACAGGAAGCAGTTTCCATGCCGCACGGAGCGCGCACCCGCCTTGAGCGTAATGGGGTTGCCCCGCATCCATTCCTGCCGCGAGCGCCGCGTGAACAGATGCGCGACCGAAGACAGGAACGAGACGACAACCGCCATTTCATGGGAGTAATTGTTCAAGATGGCGGGCTGGTGGGCCAGTTCGATACCGCGCGTAAAGGCGGCTGCCCCATGGAACATGCCCACGACCGCAGGCTTGCCCTCGGCCTCGGGCCATTCAACCACAAGCCCGCAGCGCCTGCGCACCTTCCCCCGCAGCGTACCGGCGGCAGCAAGGCTGAGCAGCCGGTCAAGTGCTTTCTGCCCGCGCAGGCCAAAGCCCACGTCACCCGCGATCAGGTTGGTATTGCCCGAAGGCAGGATGGCAAGGGCAGGAAAACGCGCGGGCGCGTAATGGCGATGGATGGCGGTCAGCACATCGCTGACCGTGCCATCCCCCCCATCGACCACGATACAGCCCATGTCGCGCGCGGCCAGCTGCGCGATTGCGGCATCAAGAAGGGAACGGTCGGCCGGATCAATGAAATTCTCTCCCAGAAGGCTACGGGCCATCGGGGCATACGAACTCTTGTCGCCCATGTTCCGCCGGCTGCGCGGGTTATAAACAAGCGCAAAACGTCCGGTCACTGATGATTCCATCCCTGTCTGAAATTTGACTTACAGGCCATAAGCAACCATCTGCCTTCTATTGCAAGGCACGAAACGATGGAACGCATCACCACACCGGCAGGCATAACACGGCCCGGCCCGGTTGCTGACCGGCCTGATGCAGGGAAAGACAGCAGCTTGAACACCATCACCATAGCCCATCTTTCCGACCCGCACCTGCCGACGGAAATGTCGCCCCCGCGGCTGCGCGAGAAGCTGAACAAGCGCCTGTTCAGCCACCTTTCATGGAAGCGGCGCCGCCGTTTCCTGCACCGCCCGGAAATTCTGGCCCGCGTGATGGCCGATATCGGCAGCGCCCATGTGAACATGATCGCGCTGACCGGCGACCTGACCAACATGGGCCTGCCGGGAGAATGCCGCCACGCCCTGCGCTGGCTTGAACAGATGCCCGCGCCATGCACAGTCATACCGGGAAATCATGACACCCTTGTGCATGATAACTGGCAGCAGACCGTAGGGCTGTGGCAGCCCTGGATGGGCGCACTCCCTTTTCCGTTCGTGCGCCGGGTGGGCCCGGTTGCGCTGATCGGGGTGAGTTCGGCGGTGCCAACGCCGTGGTTCCGGGCGACGGGCCGCGTGGGCGCGCGCCAGGCCGCGCGCCTGGCCACAATACTGCACGAAACAGGCAGGCAGGGGCTGTGCCGCATTGTTATGATTCACCATCCGCCCGTACCGGGCCTCGCCACGGCCCGCAAGGCGCTCAGGGATCCCCAGCATTTCGCCCATAGCATTGCACGCGAAGGCGCGGAGATGGTACTCCATGGCCATATCCATACCTCCACCCTGTCTTCCCTGCCTGGCCCTGCTGGTGCCGTGCCGGTACTGGGCATTGCATCGGCATCGGCACGCGCGCATGACCCGCTGCATGCGGCGGCATGGAACCGGATTGCCATCACGCCACGCGACGGGGGATATACGCTTGGTGTTACAAGGCGTTTCTTTCCGGCGGGGGGCGTAATGGGTACAACGCAGGAAACTATTTTTGAATGAGTCCTCCCCCGTATCGTTTTTCGGATATAAGCACGCCTAGATGAGCCGCATGTCTTTACAGCACGGGATTCTGGCCAAGCTGCGTCCCAACACCATGGACCGCTACCTGCTGCGGCAGGTCGTGCCGCCGTTTTCCATCGCACTGGGCGTGGTCATGTCCGCCCTGCTGCTGGAGCGGCTTTTGGTGCTGTTCAACATGCTGGCTGCCAATGGCAGCTCCATGAAGACATTTTTCGGCCTGCTCAGCGACCTGATCCCCCATTACCTGGGGCTCGCGCTGCCGGCGGCCATGTGCGTAAGCGTGTTTTCCATTATCCGGCGCATGAGCGCCAACCATGAAATCGATGCCCTGACGGCCAGCGGGGTCTCGATCTTCCGCATCTGCCAGCCTTTCGTGCTGACGGGGGCGGTCTTTGGCGTGCTGGCCTTCTCGCTTTATGGCTTCATCCAGCCTTACGCGCGCTATGACTACCGCTCGGCCTTCTATTTCGCCAGCCATGCGGGCTGGACGCCGCACCTGCAATCCAGGATGTTCGCCATATCCGATGACATCATGCTCACGGCCGAGAACGTGGACCATGCAGGTTCGCGGCTGTTCCACGTCTTCATCCGCGACAATTCGGACAAGACGCGCGTGCGCTACATTACCGCGCAGAAGGGCTACCTGTACAATCCTGCCGACGGCTCGCGCATGCGGCTTGACCTCGTCAACGGCACCATCGTGACCGACACGCACGACAAGTCCCCCACCATCACCGGCTTTACCCGCACGACCCGCCTCATCTCCGGTGAGGCCAAGCTTGATGATGAAGCCTATCGCAAACGCGGCGAGACGGAACGCGAACTGACCGTGCCCGAGCTGTATTACGGCATCCGCCACGGCTATCCCGGCATCAGCCCGTCCTACATGCTGGCCGAGCTGCACTTCCGCCTAGCGCGCACGGCCTCCATCCCGTTCATACCCATCCTGGCCTGCGCGCTCGCGGGCGTGCGCAAGCGCCAGAAGGGCAATCCAGGCCTGGCCATTGCCGCCATCACGCTGGTCAGCTTTGACCACACGCTGCAGATGGGCATGAGCTTCGTCGCCAACATGCACATGTCCCCGCTGCTGGTCATCTGGCTACCCACTGTCATTTTCGCCGGGGTGTGCGTGGGCATGCTGATCCGGCAGGCGGGCGGCCTGCGCACCCTGCTCTCGCCGGGGCCAAGCCTGCCGCCACGGCAGCTCTCGGCGGATGGCCTGCCGCGACGCATGCAGGAAAAAGAGGCATGAGGCTCCGCCTGCGCCTGGCCAGCGGCACGGTCCTGCTCGGGTATCTTTCACGCGAGCTGCTGGCCAAGGTGTTCACCACGGCCATCATCGTCGTGGCGCTGATGGAAATCCTGGCCCTGCTGGAGCAGGTGACCGAAATCATGCACCGCCACCTTGGCCTGTCCGGGGTGCTGTACTACGCGGTCATGCACCTGCCGCTCCTGTTCGGCAATGCCATGCCCATCGCCGTGCTGATTGGCGCGCTGCTCACCCTGCTGCAGCTGACCACATCGAACGAAATCTCGATCATGCGGGCGGCCGGCCTGTCCACGCCGGGGCTGATCAAGCTGTTCCTGCCCACCATCATCGGCCTTGGCGTGCTGTGCGGGATGGTCAATGACCAGATCACGCCGCGCTCGGAGCAGCACCTCGCCCAATGGTGGAACGCCACGACACCCGACGCCGCGACGGTATCGCACAACTACTGGCTGCGCGCGCGCGATGACCTGATCAACATCAACTACCTTTCCCGCGGGGGGGAGGCGCTTGACGGTGTCACGGTCTACCACCGCGACCACCAGAGCCTGCTGGAAAAGGTCACGACCCTGAAGGACGTGCATTACATGCATGGCCACTGGTATGGCACGCCCACGCGCGTGCTGAGCGTGATCAGCCCGACCCGCGTCGACCTGCTCGACACGCCCGAGCAGCCCGTGCGCCTTGACTGGCCCGACACGCTCACGCCGGGCTACCTGATGCAGATTACCGTCAGTTTCACCCAGTCCATCGGCACCATGCTGGCCGAGCAGAACGACACCATGCCTTCCAGCCAGTCGTCCTCGTTTTTCATAACCGAAATACTGGGACGCATCATGTTACCGGTCACGTTCGCGGTAATGCTGTTACTCGCCGTGCCGGTGGTCTATATCCCCCCCCGGGCTGGCACGCGCAGCTGGTTACCCATATGGTGCCTCGGCGCGGGCCTGCTGTTTGTCGTGTTCCAGGGGCTGCTCCGCGCGCTTGGCAATGCGGGAACATTGCCCTCGCTTATGGCGATATTCGTCGGGATCCTGATTTTCATCCTTGGCGTCATCACCGTGCTACTGAGGATCGAAGAGCGATGATTACAAATACCCTGAAGAACAGTTCCATCCGCACAGGCCGCAGCTTCGACCTGGGCAAGATGAACCTGTCCCAGCTCTGGATTGCCTACCTCACCTACCCCACCATCCTCCTGTATTTCGTGCTGGCCATCGCCAGCTACGCGGTCATGGTGTACGCCTACACGTCGTTCGTGCCGGTCGCCATCAGCATCGCGGCGGTGGTGCTGGTCTACCCGCTGGTCTGGTATGGCATCCATCGCTTCATCCTCCACGGCCGGTTCCTCTACCGCATGAAATGGAGCGCCTCCCTGTGGAAGCGCATCCACTTCGATCACCACCAGGACCCCCACCTGCTGGACGTGCTGTTCGGCTCGCCGCTCAACACCATTCCCACCATTGCCATCGTCACCATTCCCATCGGCTACGCCATTGGCGGGCTGGCGGGTTCGGGTGCCGCCTTTGGCGCGGGGCTGACCATTACGTGCATCTATGAATTCTTCCACTGCATCCAGCACCTGAACTACAAGCCGCGCATGCGCTGGATCCAGTTGATGAAGCAGCGCCACGTGCTGCATCACTTCCATAACGAGAACGGCAATTACGGCATCACCAGCTTCGTGGCCGACCGCATCTTCCACAGCTACTACCCCGATGCCCGCGGCTGCCCGCGCAGCCCCACCGTGTTCAACCTTGGCTATGACATCGAGGAAGCCCATCGCTACCCCTGGGTGATGGAAGAGACCGGCTCCCCCCCGCGCGACCGCCCCGATGGCGCCAACACCACCCGGAACGCGGCGTGAGCACGGGCATGGCGCTGAATGTTCTCATCCTGGCCGGCAGCAGGCCGGGACGGCCCGACCCCATGGCGCAGGCGGCGGGTATTTCGCACAAGGCCCTACTGCCGGTTGGCGGCAGCCCCATGATCAGCCGGGTCATCGCGGCGCTCCAGTCGGTCGAGGGCATTGGCAGGATCGCCATCTGCATCGAGCGCCCCGAGGTGCTCGCGGGCATCGTGCCTGACAATGTCACCTTCATACCCCCCGCGTCCGGGCCGAGTTCCAGCGTGATGAAGGCGCTGGACACGCTGGGCACGCCGCTGCTGGTCACCACCGCCGACCATGCCCTGCTCGAACCCGCCTGGGTGCGCAGCTTCGTGCAGAAGGCACAGGAAAGCGGGGCCGACGTGGCCGCGGGCATTGCGATGGAACGCGACATCCTGCGTGATGTGCCGGGCACCAGGCGCACCATGATCCGCCTGGCTGATGGTGCCTTCTCGGGCTGCAACATGTTCCTGTTCCGCACGCCTGCGGCGGCCGGCGTGATCCGGCTGTGGCAGAAGCTCGAGGCCGACCGCAAGAACCCGCTTAAAATGGCGCGCACACTCGGCCTGGGCATCCTGCTGCGCTTTGTGCTGCGCCGCCTGACCCGTGCGGATGTATGCCGCCGCATCGGCCAGCTTTCACACGCACGCGTGGCCATGATCGAGCTGCCCAACGGGCGCGCCGCCGTGGATGTGGACAAGCCCGCCGACCTTGAGCTGGTCACGCACCTGCTCGCCTCCACCCCCCTGCCCGCGACCTGAGGCCCACGGCCTTACGCCATGCACCGCCCATCCGCGCCACAGCTCCAGTCCGCCATCCGCACGGGTGTCAGCCAGATGTGCCGGATGCATGGGTGGGCGGTGCTGCATGAATTCGTCCTGCCCGATCGCAGGCGGGCCGATATCATGGCCCTGACACCGCAGGGCGACCTTTTGTGCATCGAGATCAAGTCCGGCCTGCCGGATTTTCGTGCCGACCACAAATGGCCCGATTACCTGCAATGGTGCGACCAGCTCTATTTCGCGGTCAACCAGGACTTCCCCCGCCACATCGTGCCACAGGCAGCCGGGCTGATGATTGCCGCCACCCGCCCTGCCGCCATGCAGGCGGCCACCTGCATGGACTGCGCCATCATCCGCCACCCGCAGCGCAGCCCGCTTGCCGCCGCGCGCAGGCGCAAGCTCACGCTACAGTTCGCCATGCAGGCTGCCGAACGGCTGGGCCGGGTGGACATGCCGCAGGTGGAACATGCGGTGAAAACGGCGTTACGTGTAGAATAGAGTATTCCACAAGAAAGGTTACCCATGTCACAGGCCATCCTGACCCGTTTTGAAGCCGCCCGCTCCGTCGTGCGCGATGCCGCCGCCCTTGCCATGAAGATGCGCCCCGCCCCCGGCGGCCCCAAGGGCACCCAGAAAAGCGCGCAGGACTGGCTGACCGAAACCGATGGCGCGGTAGAGGCCTTCATCTCCGGGCGAATCGGCATGCTGTTCCCCGAGGATGGCTTTCAGGGCGAGGAAGAAGGCCGCACCCGCACCGGCAGCCTGCGCTGGGTGGTGGACCCGATCGACGGCACCTCCAACTACGCGCGCGGGCGCAACCGCTGGTGCATCTCGCTTGGCCTGATGGATGGCGACACCCCCGTGGCCGGCATTATCGAGGCCCCGATGCTGGGCGAGACCTATACGGCGGTAAAGGGGCATGGCGCATTCCTTAACGGCGCGCGCATCCAGGCCTCTCCCGTGACCGACCCCGCCACCTCCCTGATCGAGATGGGCTGGAGCAACCGCGTGCCGCCGGGCGTGTTCCAGGAAAAGATCGACGCCATCCTGAATCTTGGCGCCATGCCGCGCTCAGGCGGGTCGGGCGCCATTGCCCTGGCCGAGGTCGCCTGCGGGCGGCAGGACGGCTATCTGGAAATTCGCATCAACCTGTGGGATGTGGCCGCCGCCCTCGTGCTTCTGGAGGAGGCAGGGGCGAAGGTTTCGCCCTTCCTGCGCGATGGCGGGCTGGAGGATGGCATCCATATCCTGGCCGCCGCCCCCGGCATTGCCGATGCCCTGTCGCAGGCGGTGGGCGTCTCCCTTAAATAACGGCAATATAGGGCTGGATCATGCCACGCAGGCTTGCCTTGAGAGCCATGATTCAGCCATGAACACAGACCACTCCAGTGCACGGACCGTTTTGGTGGATCTGCCGTGACGAATCGGAAAGGGAGCATGGGTTTGCACAAGTTTCATCTCATCAGGACGTCACTCGCCACGCTGGCCCTGATGATGCCGCTGCACGCCGCGATGGCCGCCAGCATGGAAGAAGAACAGAGCCTGGTGGACCGCGCCACGCTGACCGTGCGTGACATGTTCTCAGGCGCCACGGCGGGCAGCAAGGTTACCCGTTACCTGGCCGAATCGCGTGGCGTGATTGTCTGCCCCTCTGTGTTCCGCATGTCGATCGCTTTTGGCGGCGGTGGTGGCGGTTGCGTATTCCTCACGCGTGATGCCCATGGCTCCTGGTCTGATCCCGCCTTCTACCGCATGTCATCGGCCAATTTTGGCCTCCAGCTCGGCATGCAGGATGTGCAGGTAATGCTGTTCGTCATGACAGATCAGGGCGTGCAGTCGCTGCTCGACAGCCAGATGAAACTCAGTGCGGATGTCGGCACCTCCTTCGCCTCATCGGGTTCCGGGCTGGAAGCCGGCACGGCGGGCGAGCACAACACCTCCATCAAGGGCGTGCAGAAATCCAAGGGCCTGTTTGCAGGCGCTGCCCTTGGTGGCTCCAAGATGCGGGTCAACAGTGCGGCCAACCGCGCCTATTACAACCAGATTGTAGGACCGGAAGATATTGTGGTGTCCATGCGGGTGAACAACTCGGGTGCCGACCCTCTGCGCTCCGCCCTGACCGAAGTGCTGGCCGCCGCGCAAAGCCGCCCGGACAAGAACGGCCAGACCACCACCCCCACCACGCAGCCCCAGCAGCCCATGGAAACCGCGCCTTCTGGCTCGGTGAGCAGCCAGAGCCTGCCTGCACAGTAACAGAAACGTCCGGGTGCCGCCTTTTTAAAAGGCGGCATTTCTTTTGAAGCTTTCAGTCATTCGTGCCTGGGCTGGCCTGCGCTGCTGCGCGCCTGCTGGCCCGGAAAGCCGCCACATGACGGTTATGGTCATCAAGCGTGCTGGTAAAATCATGCCCGCCCAGTCCATTGGCCACGAAATAAAGCTGGTCGCCCTGAGCCGGATGGGCTGCGGCATAAAGGGCCGCCATGCCGGGCGAACAGATCGGCCCCGGCGGCACGCCAGCAATCACGTACGTATTGTAAGCCGTAGGCTGCTGCAGGTCGGCATGCGAGAGCGCATGCCCCAGCGGCCCTGCCCCCTTGTTCAGCCCATAGACCACGGTCGGGTCCGACTGAAGCCGCATGCCCTGATGCAGGCGGTTGAGGAACACGCGCGCCACCATGGGGCGTTCGGATGCAATGGCCGTTTCACGCTCGATCATGGAGGCCAGCACCAGCAGGTCGTGACGGTTGACGATGGCCGGATCCACCACGCGGCTTTCCCATGCCTGATCGATGGCGCGGTCCATGGCATGCTGCATGCGCGCCAGCATCTGCGCGCGTGGCATGCCCCATTCATAATCATAGGTGAGCGGCATGACCGACCCCTCATCGGGGAAAGGAAAGCTGCCATCCATAAAGGGCGCGTGTTCCAGCAGGTTGGCGATCTGGATGGCGGAGAGCCCCTCCGGCACGGTCAGCCTGTGCACGACCGGCTTGCCATGCCGCAGCACCAGCAGCACCTGATGGATGGAGGCATGGGCGGGAAAGACCAGTTCGGCGGCATGAAAAGCGCCATCAACGCGTGTCAGCACGGTAGCGGCCTCGAACACCTTCTGCGCAAGCCAGCCCTGCTCGACAATGCCCGCAGCCTGCAGGCTGGCCAGGACCTGCCCGGTTCCGCCATGGGGCACGACCAGCGTGCGCTGCTCAGCCAGCGGGCCGGGGGCATTGTACTGCCGCACGCCCATGAACAGGGTGCCAAGGCCTGACAGCACCAGCACGAGAAATGCCAGCCCACATACCGCCAGAACCCTGCGCACGCCCGCTCCTTCGCCCTATGCCTGAAATGAAAAGGGGCGCCCTTGGGCGCCCCGGTCCTACACGCCGCGCAGGATGACGCTGGCGTTGGTGCCCCCAAAGCCGAAGCTGTTGGACAGGATGGTGTCGATCTTGCGCTCCTGCGCCGTATGCGCCACCCGGTCGATCACGCTCTCGCGTGAGGGATTGTCGAGGTTGAGCGTGGGCGGGGCCACATTGTCGCGAATGGCGAGGATGGAATAGATCGCCTCGACCGCGCCTGCTGCACCCAGCAGGTGCCCCGTGGCCGATTTGGTGGAAGACATGGCCAGCTTGCGCGCATCATCGCCAAACAGGCGCTCGACGGCATCAAGCTCAAGGTCATCGGCCATGGTGGAGGTGCCATGGGCGTTGACGTACTGAATGTCAGCCGTGGTCAGGCCCGCGCTGCGCACGGCGTTCTGCATGGCGCGGAACGCGCCTTCATGGCCTGCGGCAGGCGCCGTGATGTGGTGCGCATCCCCCGACATGCCATAGCCGATCACCTCAGCGTAGATTTTGGCGCCGCGCGCTTTCGCGTGCTCATATTCTTCCAGCACCACGATACCGGCGCCCTCACCCATCACGAAACCATCGCGGTCACGGTCCCACGGGCGGGAGGCTTTTTCCGGCGTGTCATTGAAGTGGGTAGACAGCGCCTTGGCCGAGCAGAACCCCGCAATGCCCAGCGGGCACACGGCGGCCTCGGCCCCACCGGCCACCATCACGTCGGCATCGCCGAGCATGATCATGCGGGCGGCATCGCCAATGGCGTGCACGCCGGTGGCGCAGGCGGTCACGACCGAATGGTTCGGCCCCTTGAATCCGTATTTGATCGAGACATGCCCCGAGACCAGGTTGATCAGGGCGGACGGGATGAAGAAAGGCGAAAGCCTGCGGGCCCGGCCTTCCTTTACCGTCACGGATGCCTCGTAGATGGTCTGAAGACCGCCGATGCCAGAGCCGATCATGACGCCGGTGCGGCAGCGATCCTCTTCCGATTCCGGCTTCCAGCCTGAATCCTCGACCGCCTCGGTGGCCGCGACAAGACCGAGATGGATGAAGCGGTCCATCTTTTTCTGGTCCTTGACGGGCACCCAGTCCGAAAGGGTCAGGCCGCCACTTTCCGTAGGCCCTGCGGGCACTTCGCCCGCAACCTGCGCGGGCAGGTCAGAGGCGTCGAACGATGAGATGCGGCCAAAGCCGTTCTCTCCGGCCACGATACGCGACCAGTTGCGCTCAACACCCAGTCCGAGTGGGCTGACCATACCCATACCGGTTACGACAACGCGCCGCTGTCCAGACATTGATCCGGTAGACTGCATCAACCCGCCCTGCTTCCTGAAAGTAACGATACCTGACTGAATTCGTAATAACTATTGATCGACAAACGGGTCGATCAGGCAGCTTTCTGCTTCTCGATGTAGTCGATCGCGTCCTTCACGGTCGTGATCTTTTCAGCTGCATCCTCGGGGATCTCGACGCTGAACGCTTCCTCGAACGCCATGACCAGCTCGACCGTGTCGAGGCTGTCGGCGCCCAGATCGTCGATGAAAGAGGCATCCGGGGTGACCTTGCTTTCGTCAACACCAAGGTGCTCGACTACGATCTTCTTAACCTTATCGGCGATTTCGCTCATCTGTCTCTGCTTCCTGTCTGCCCCTAAAGAAACGGGCGGTTCGAAACGTGTTCGTCCTGTAACGTCCCTGCAAACCGATGACGTACACCGGCCCGCTTCGGACGAAGCTGCGGGCGATTAGCACGGTTTTGATGCAATCGCCAAGGCGGCGTTTGCATTTCCTGTCCGCACGCCCCGCAATTAAGGGGACAGCTGGGCTGTCAGGACTATCTTTTTTGTCACTTCAGGCCCGCTGTCCAGCAAAATATCACATTGCTCAGACCATCGCCATGCCACCATTGACATGAAGCGTGGCCCCAGTGACCCATCCGGCCTCATCCGATGCCAGATAGACCACCGCCGGTGCGATGTCACCGGGCTGGCCCATGCGGCCGAGCGGGATGGAACCGACCAGCTTTTCCTTCTGCGCTTCAGGCAGCACGTCGGTCATGGCGGTCTGGATGAAGCCCGGCGCCAGCGTGTTCACGGTCACGCCACGGCTGCCCGCCTCCTGCGCCAGCGACTTGCCCATGCCGATCATGCCTGCCTTGGCGGCGGCGTAGTTGGCCTGGCCTGCATTGCCCGTCACCCCCACCACGGAGGCGATGTTGATGATGCGCCCAGCCCTGCGGCGCAGCATGCCCTTGAGTGCTGCGCGGCACAGGCGGAAGGGGGCGGCGAGGTCCACGTCCAGCACGCGGCTCCAGTCCTCGTCCTTCATCCGAATCGCAAGCGTGTCGCGCGTCAGCCCCGCGTTGTTGACTAAAATGGCAAGCGGCGCACCTGCCGTTTCCTCGGCTGCGGCGACCAGCGCATCGGCCGCCGTGGCATCCGACAGGTCAGCGGGGCAGACATGCAGGCGGTCAGCACCACCTTCAGCCCCGATGCTGGCCGCGACCTCCTCCAGCACGGCCTGGCGCGTGCCTGACAGCACCACCGTGGCCCCCTGCGCATGCAGCGCGCGCACGATCTCGCGCCCGATTCCCCCCGATGCACCGGTTACCAGCGCTACTTTTCCATCCAGCCTGAACATGAGCTGTCCGTTCCCTTCGGTATCCATCAATCAGAATGCCCCCGGCACGCGGGCCGGGGGGCGTTGTTTCAGCGCGCGGCCAGATAGGCTTCGATATCGGCCGGCGTGCCGACCGAGCGGGTCGCGACATCGCCATTGATGCGCTTGACCAGCCCCGCCAGCACCTTGCCCGAGCCGATCTCGACAAAGCTGTCCACGCCCATGGCCACCATCGCATCCACGCTTTCGCGCCAGCGCACGGTGCCGGTAATCTGGCGCACCAGCAGGTCGCGGATCGTGGCCGGGTCACTCACCTTGGCCGCCGTTACGTTGGCTACCACGGGCACGACGGGGGCCTTGATCTCGGCCTCGTCCAGCGCCTTGCGCATGGCCTCGGCCGCGGGTTCCATCATCGAGCAGTGGAAGGGGGCGGAGACCGGCAGCTTGAGCGCGCGCTTGACGCCCTGCGCCTTGGCCAGCTCGATCACGCGGTCGATCGCCGCCATCTCGCCCGCCACGACCACCTGGCCGCCGCCATTGTCGTTGGCGACTTCGATGATCTGTTTGTGGGTCCTGCCTGCCTCATCGGCAAACGTCGCGGCCTCTGCGCACAGGCTGGCGGCGCGCGCCATGTCCATGCCCACGCCAATCAGGGCCGCCATGCCGCCCCTGCCCGGCGGCACGGCAGCCTGCATGGCGTTGCCGCGCAGGCGCAGCAGGCGGGCGGTCTGGGCAATGCCCAGCGCACCGGCAGCCGCAAGGGCCGAATATTCGCCCAGCGAGTGACCCGCCACCAGCGCCACGTCGCGCTTGAGCTCCACGCCGCCTTCGCGCTCCAGCACCCGCAGCACGGCCAGCGAGACGGCCATGAGCGCGGGCTGGGCGTTGTCGGTGCGGGTTAGGTCCTCCATCGGGCCTTCGAACATGAGTTTGGAGAGATGCTGGCCCAGCGCCTCATCAACTTCCTGGAACACTTCGCGCGCCGGGGCGAAGGCCTCGGCGAGGTCGCGCCCCATTCCAACTGACTGACTTCCCTGACCGGGGAAAACAAAGGCTTGCACAGGCATGACTTCCATCCAGACTAACTATGGTTCTTGGGTTCATCCGCGTGATGCGGGCTGGGGCGGGCAGTGTCAATCACCATCGCGCCCCGCGCGGAGCCGGTAGGCTGCCAGCAAAAGCACATCCCACGGCACGGCTGCCACCTCGCGCAGGCGCCAGAACCACCGCCTGCCCCACCGGCGGGCGGCGGGCACGGGTGGTGGCGGCACGCGCACCACCGGCCAGCCCATCATGCGCATGAGCACAAGGCAGCGTGGCAGGTGATAGGCGCTGCTGGCCACCGCCACCGGCCCCACATGCCCGCGCTGGCGCAGCAGCCGCGTGCAGGCGATGACGGAGGCCAGCGTGTCGGGTGCGGTACCTTCCACCAGCACGGCATCAGGCGGCACGCCCGCGGCTTCCAGCATGGTGGCCATGACATCGCCCTCACGCAGGCCCGAAGGGGGCGACACACCTCCGGTAGGCACGTACAGCACCGGGGTACGGGCCGCGCCAAAGGTGTAGGCGGCCGCCACCCGCAACCACAGGGTGCGGCCCGGCGCGCCATCAGGCTGGAGCCTTGCGCCGAATATGACGATGGGCAGCGGCGGCTGTGGCATGGTCCCTCAGGCAGGCGCGCGCAGCAGCACCCGGTTGAGCGATTCCAGCGTGGTGAACATCTGCGCCCAGATTTTGGCAAAGCGGCTGGCCGAGACACCCCGCGTTTCCATGATGGCGGCAAGATCGGCCACCGTGCGCTCGCCATCGATCAGCGGCAGGATGCCACGCGCCTGCGGCGGCAGGGCAATGGCCACCTGAAGCGTGCCGAACGCGAAGGGCAGCCGGTCATCGCCCCCCATCATGCGGGCGAGTTCAAGGCCGGGAATCTCGCGCATGACGGGCACGGCATCTGGCGCAAACGGGTCGGCCCGCACAACCGGCTCGCCCATGCGGCGCACATAGGCGACATGGGTGGCCATGTTGCCGGCCACGTCCTCCGCCACGGCCTGGCGGGCGCGTTCGGGCAGGGCCGCAATCCGCTCGCGCAGGCGTGGGTCAGGCAGCAGCAGGGCGGGGTCGTAGCGGGCGGGTTCCATCAGGCAGGCCGCCGCCAGCCCCGCGCGGTCCAGCAGGGCGTGGAAGGCTGTTATGTCATAGGCCCTGTCACGCGGGTTGAGCAGCAGGTCATACAGCCCTGCGTCGCCCCCGGTCAGGTGATCGCCAAAATTGGTATTCTGCCGCAGCCAGGCGGTGGCGGGCAGATGGCGCATGACGCGGCGGGCCACGTCGAGCCGCCCCTTCGGGGCCTCATCCACCGGGGCAAGGCGCTCAAGGGCATCTTGCAGCATATACACGCCCGTGCGGCCATAAGGCGCATAGACCATCAGCCCCATGCCGCCACCGGGCGCAAGCACGCGCTCGAGGGCCGCAAGCCCCGCATCGGGGTCGGGCAGGTGATGCAGCACGCCGCAGCAGTCGATGTAGTCGAACGGGCCGGGGGCCACCTGCGCGATATCGGTCAGGTCGCCGCGCACGAAGCGCATGTTCTCCAGCCCGCGCACCGCAGCGCGTTTGCTGACAATGTCGAGCGCCGCGGGCGAGCGGTCGAGGCACAGCACCTCACCCGGCCGCCCGGCCCGCGCCATGTGGGTGGCCAGCATGATCGCGCCATCACCCGTGCCGCACCCCGCCACCAGCACCCGCAATGGCTGCGAACGCGGGCGGGTGGCGCCAAACACCCAGTAATCGATCTCGCGCAGGTGGCTGGGGCTGCCGATCAGCAGCCTGCTCTTTTCCTCACGCGGGTCGCGGGCGGGATAGGGGTAATGCTCGTACTGGGCAAGCAGCCCGGCATCACGCCCGTCATGCGGGGTGGGGATGGCGCTTTCATCACGGGTCATGACGGGCCTCAGCGCGGCAGCAGCTTGCCGCGCTGCCAGGCCTCGGCGGCGTCTTCAGCGCTCATGCCCTCGAAGCGCATGGCATGGTCGAGCGCGCTGACCACCTTGTTGCCCAGCGTCAGTTCATCAAGCTCGTCAAGCAGGTCGGTATCCATTTCGGGCCGGGCGGCCGAGCGCAGCAGGATGCGGGCTTCTTGCTCCGCGCCGTAGCTGCCCTTGGGGTCATCGAGTGCGAGCAGCTTCTGGCCGTAATGCACGAAGGAAGGCTGCCAGGCGGGAATGATCTCGGGCAGGCTGGCCTCAAGCACCCGGGCTGCGTGGTCATATGCCTCCGCATCGGGGCGTGCGGCGATGGTGTAGCCCGCCTCGGTCAGGTTATAGGCGGCCACGACCTGGCGCACCCGGTCGAGCAGCGAGGCGGGGGTCACGATCTCGCGGCTTACGGGGCAGTCGGCCGCGGCAAGCCCGGCAACCGAGGTCACGCCCGTGGCCGCGGCCTCGGGCACGCCCCAGCCAAAGGCGGGGCGATAAAGCTGGCCGAAGGCTTCCATGCCCAGCTCGGGGGCGAGGAAGGCGGCATCGACATCAGGCAGCCAGGCCGAGACGAACAGGTCCACATCGCCACGGCGCATGTGCTCGATCATCTCCGCGCGCGGGGCAACGACGTATTCGATTTCCAGCTCATAGGCTTCAAGCACGCGGGCGACAGCGGCGGCGGAGGCCTGCTGCACGGTTTCATCAAGGTGCCCGAGGGTCACGGTGGTCATGTAGTTTCACTCCTTGGTGGCAAGTGTGCCCGGCCCGTCAGCCCTGCTGCTGGGGAACCTGCGCCGCGTGCCCGGTCTGGACCGGCGCCCTGTTCTGGGGATGCGCGGATGCAACGGCATAGTCAAATACGAGGGTGGTGACGATATAGGGTGCCGCGAATTTCTTGAAGGCTTCATGCGCGGGGTCGAAATAGGCCGGGTCCGTCACGACCGGGCGGCCCACGTAATAATTGCGATCCCCCTCCGAGCGGAAGGTGACCACGAAGGCCTGCTGCAGCCCCTCATCCGCGCCCTCGCCGCTGATCTGGGCGCCGGTCTCGATCGAGACGACAACGGGCGAGCCATCCTCGCGCCGCGACGTGCGGGCCAGCGCCAGGAACCGGCGCACCACCTCCGCACGCTGGTCATCGGTGATGGTGGGCAGAAAGCGGAACAGCACGATATGGCGCACAAGGCCGCGATGAAAGTCCGCCGAGGTGAAGCGCAGCAGCCCCACCTGCGAGGCCATGAGCCGTTCAGCGCGCGTGGCATCGCTGACCGGCGGCTCGGCTGGCGCTGCCGCCGCACTGGCCGGAGCGGGAGCCGCAGCGGCGGCTGGGGCCGGGACTGAAACCGGGGCCGCAGGAGCGGCTGATGCAGGGGCCTGAGCTGGAGCCACAGGAGTAGTCGAGGCCGGAGCCTGAACCGGGGCCACAGGGGCGGCTGATGCCGGAGCCTGAGCCGGAACCACAGGAGCAGTTGATGCCGGAACCTTAGCCGGAGCCGGGGGCACAGGCGCAATCGGGGCCGGAACCGGGGCCACGGCGGCGTCCGGGGCGGGCGTTGCAGGCGCGTCATCCGCCCACGCGGTTCCCGCCATGAACAGGCAGCCCGCCGCGATGATGGCAGCCTGTCCCGCCCTGATGTCACGCACCTTCATTTTCAGTCTTCGTTCCTTTCATGCGGCAGCACGGGGTCAGGCTGCGGCGGTCATCCGCGCGAATTTGCGCTGGCGCATCATGAGCAGGCGGTACACCGCACTGCTGATCAGCCCGCTCAGCCGCCCGTGGGGCGTCCAGCCAATGGTTTTCAGAATCATGCCCGTAACCCGCACTGCATGGCGCGGCTTGTACAGCCGCAGCGCACGCGACATGTAGGCCGCAATGCAGCGGCGGTGGTCGTAGGGCGTGGAGGCGGGCTCGTTGGTGGTGTGGAAGGCGGACGCCAGTTCGTCATCCTCGCTTTCCGTCACCCGGCCCAGGGCGATGCGGGTGCGCTGCCATGCGCCCAGGCGCTCACGCCGCAGGTAGCGGCGCATATGGTCATAGAACAGCTTGAAATGGCGGTATTCGTCCGCCGCGATCTGCTTGCATATGGCCTTGAGCAGCGGCTCGTCGGTGGCATCGGCCAGGGCGCTGTAAAAGGAGGACGTGCCCGTCTCGACCATGCAGCGCGCGATCAGCTCCCCCGTGCGCGAGCCACGGATGGAGGCATTCACGTCAAGGTCGAGGCTGTAGGCCTGCCGGTAGCGGGTGAAGGCGGCCATGTAGTCCCAGCTCGGGTCGGCCAGCATGGCCCAGCGGCCCAGCGCATCGCCGTGCTGCACTTCCTCCACCGCCCAGTTATCCGCCGCACGGGCAAAGGCGGGGTCATCGGCAAAGACGTTTTTCAGGTAGCGGGCATAATCAAGGCCATTACGCTCCACGACCGATGCTGCCTTGATGACAGGTATCATGTCAGGGTCCACCCGTTGCGGGTCGAAACTGTTCCAGTTCATCTGTTCAATGCGCCAGTGTTTCATCGCAACCTGCTCTTGTATTTTTTCTCCATTAAGGCGCGCACAGCGTGCCATTGATGAAGAGGACATGACACATGTTTCATGTTTACGCCAATCCTGACACCATCCCACCCCCTGTCATTGCGCTGCCAAATCATGCTAGGGGGCTAGCCCGACACCGCCAATAAGAACGACAGATTGGGTCGCCACATGAATATTCATGAATATCAGGCAAAGGCGCTCCTGCGCTCCTACGGCATGCCCGTGCCTGAAGGACATGCCGCCACCACCGCCGATGAGGCCACCGCCGCAGCAAAGGCGCTGGGCGCGCCGGTTACCGTAGTCAAGGCGCAGATCCACGCCGGTGGGCGCGGGGCCGGGCATTTTGCGGGCAAGCCCGAGGGCAAGGGCGGCGTGCGCCTCGCCCGCACGCCCGCCGAGGTGGAACAGGCCGCCCACGCCATGCTTGGCCAGGTACTCGTGACCAAGCAGACCGGGCCTGCGGGCCGCCTCGTGCGCACGCTGTATGTCGAATCCGGCTGCGACATCGCACGCGAGCTGTATTTTTCCATGCTGGTCGACCGGGTGACCGGGCGCGTGGTCATTGTTGCCTCGCCCGATGGCGGCATGGAGATCGAGGAGGTCGCCGCCCGCACGCCCGAGCGCATCTTCAAGGAATATATCGACCCCGCGAAGGGCCTGTGCGACTACCAGTCACGCGCACTGGCCGTGCGCCTGGGCCTGAAGGGACGCGAGATCCGCGCGTTCCAGAGCGTGGTGCGCGCGGCCTATACCGCCTTCACCAGCCTTGATGCCGCCATTGTCGAGGTCAACCCCCTGGTCGTGACCGGGGCGGGCGACCTGCTTGCCCTCGATGCCAAGATGTCGTTCGACGAGAACGCGCTCTACCGCCACCCCGAGATTGCGAAGCTGCGCGACGAGCACGAGGAAGACCCCCGTGAGCGCGAGGCGGCCGAATACGGCCTGGCCTATGTGGGGCTGGATGGCAATATCGGCTGCATGGTCAACGGCGCGGGCCTGGCCATGGCCACGATGGACATCATCAAGATGGAAGGCGAGGAGCCGGCCAACTTCCTCGATGTTGGCGGCGGCGCGTCAAAAGAGCGCGTGGCGGCGGCCTTCCGCATCCTCATCGGCGACCCCAAGGTGCGCGGCATCCTGGTCAACATCTTTGGCGGCATCATGCGCTGCGACGTGATTGCCGAGGCCATCATCGCCGCCTCACACGAGACCGGGCTGAACGTGCCGCTGGTGGTGCGTCTGGCGGGCACCAATGTCGATCGCGGCAAGGCGCTGCTGGCTGAATCCGGCCTGACCATTATCCCCGCCGATGATTTGGGCGATGCCGCCCGCAAGATCGTAGCCGCCGTCCGTAACGCGGGAGCCTGAAGCGCATGTCCATTCTCGTCAACAAATCCACCAAGGTGATCACGCAGGGCTTTACCGGCGCGCAGGGCACCTTCCACACCGAGCAGGCGCTGGCCTACGGCACCCACATGGTCGGCGGCGTGACCCCCGGCAAGGGTGGCAGCGTGCATCTGGGCCTGCCGGTGTTCGACACCGTGGCCCAGGCGCGGGATGCGACCGGGGCTGATGCATCGGTCATCTACGTGCCGCCCGCCGGCGCCGCCGATGCCATCCTTGAGGCCATTGCCGCAGGCATTCCCCTGATCGTGTGCATTACCGAGGGCATTCCCGTGCAGGACATGGTGCGCGTGCGCGCCGCCCTCGAGCTGTCGGGCAGCCTGCTCATCGGCCCCAACTGCCCGGGCATCATCACGCCTGATGAATGCAAGATCGGCATCATGCCCGGTCCCATCCACCGCCGCGGGCATGTGGGCATCGTCTCGCGCTCGGGCACCCTGACCTATGAGGCCGTGGCCCAGACCACCGCCATCGGCCAGGGCCAGAGCACCTGCGTGGGCATTGGCGGCGACCCGGTCAAGGGCATGGACTTCACCGATGTGCTCGCCCGCATGATCGAGGACCCCGACACGCATTCCATCGTCATGATCGGCGAGATCGGCGGCACGTCGGAAATCGACGGGGCGGAACTGATCCGCGCCAGCGGCACGCACAAGCCCGTGGTGGGCTTCATTGCCGGTGCCACCGCCCCTCCCGGCCGCCGCATGGGCCATGCGGGCGCGGTCATTACCGGCGGGCACGAGACCGCAGGCGCCAAGATCGAGGCCCTGCGCGAGGCGGGCATCCATGTCGCCCCCAGCCCCGCCGAACTGGGCACGACACTGGCCCGCGTGCTAGGCTGACCCCCGTTTCCGGCGATGGCGCCATAGGAATAAAAGAGTGGCCATCGCCGGTTTTGTATGGCACAGCCGGAAGCGTTTTTTCCACCCCCTGCCAGAGGACCTGAGCCCGATGCCCGATGGGAGCAGCCCGGATACCCTGCCCTTGCATGGCACCGCCATGCCCCCCGTCCGCACGGACTGGACACGCGATGAAGTCGCGGCCCTCATGGCCCTGCCCTTCCCCGACCTGATCTACCGTGCCCAGACCGTGCACCGCGCACGCTTTGACCCCACGGAAATGCAGATATCCACCCTGCTGTCGATCAAGACCGGCGGCTGCCCGGAGGACTGCGCCTACTGCCCGCAGAGCGCGGTGCATGAGGATGGCGGTGTCAAGGCCAGCCGCCTCATGGCCGTGGAGGAAGTGCTGAAGGAAGCCCGCGCCGCCAAGGCCGCGGGGGCCGCGCGCTTCTGCATGGGGGCCGCGTGGCGCAGCCCCAAGGAGCATGACCTCGAGACCGTGTGCGCCATGGTCGAGGGCGTGAAGGCGCTGGGGCTGGAAAGCTGCGTGACCCTGGGCATGCTCGACAACAGCCAGGCCCACAAGCTCAAGGATGCCGGGCTGGACTACTACAACCACAACATCGATACCTCGCCCGAATATTATGGCGACATCATCTCCACCCGCACCTTCCAGGACCGGCTCGATACGCTGGAGAACGTGCGTGACGCGGGCATCAATGTCTGCTGTGGCGGGATCGTGGGCATGGGCGAGGACAGCACCGACCGCGCGGGCATGATCGCCACCCTGGCCAGCCTGCCCCGCCACCCCGAGAGCGTGCCGATCAACATGCTCGTGCGCGTGGAAGGCACGCCGCTGGCCGACAGGGCCGAGGCGGTTGACCCGATCGAATTCGTGCGCACCATCGCTGCCGCCCGCATCACCATGCCCGCCAGCCGCGTGCGCCTTGCCGCAGGCCGCGAGGACATGAGCGATGAAGCCCAGACCCTGTGCTTCCTGGCGGGTGCCAACTCCATTTTCTATGGCGAACGCCTGCTGACCACGCCCAATCCCGCCGCCCTGCGCGACCGGCAGTTGCTGGACCGGCTGGGCATGCATACATCACACAAACAGGGCTGAACCCGACGCGGCCGGGCGGGGACCGGCCGGGGCATTTTCCCATGCTGGCCCTGTTCATCTGGCCACGTGCATCACGAAATCTGGAACATGTCCTATACCGTAAAGGAAATCTTCCCCACCCTGCAGGGTGAGGGCGCACAGGCTGGCCGCACCGCCGTGTTCTGCCGCTTTGCAGGCTGCAACCTGTGGAGCGGGCTGGAGCGCGACCGTGCAAAGGCCATCTGCCAGTTCTGTGATACGGATTTCATCGGGACGGATGGCGCGGGCGGCGGCCGCTTTGCTGATGCCGATGCCCTGGCTGATGCCATCGCCGCACAATGGCCCGGTCCTGACACCGCGCGGGCCTTCGTGGTGTTTACCGGCGGCGAACCCCTGCTCCAGCTTGATGCGGCGCTGATTGCCGCAGTCCATGCACGCGGTTTTGAAGTGGCGGTGGAAACCAACGGCACCCTGCCCGCCCCCGCCGGTATAGACTGGCTGTGCGTCAGCCCCAAGGCGGGCGCCGTGCTGGTGCAGAAATCGGGGCATGAACTCAAGCTGGTCTACCCCCAGCCCGACCTGATGCCCAAACAGGTGGCGGAACTGGATTTCGGGCAGTTCTGGCTCCAGCCCATGGATGACGCGCGCCGCGACCACAACACGGCGGCAGCGGTTGACTACTGCATGCGCCACCCGCAATGGCGGCTGTCGCTCCAGACCCACAAGCTGATCGGGATCCCCTGAACATGAGCGTTTCCCCTCCCCCTCCCTCCAGGCCCGAGAACGAAGCAGCCCTGGTCCTGTTTTCCGGCGGGCAGGATTCAGCCACCTGCCTCGCCTGGGCGCTGGCGCGGTTTGGCCGGGTGGAAACGCTGGGTTTTGATTACGGGCAGCGGCACGCGGTGGAGCTGGAATGCCGCGCCACGCTGCGCGATGGCATGGCGCGGCTCAACCCCACATGGGCGCAGCGCCTCGGCGCCGACCACACGCTTGACCTCGCAGCCCTTGGCACCGTGTCGGACACGGCGCTGACGCGCGAGGCGGAAATTGCGCTGACCGAAGGCGGCCTGCCCAACACCTTCGTGCCCGGTCGCAACATCATCTTCCTCACCTTTGCCGCAGCCCTGGCCGCGCGCCGCAATATTCGCCACATCGTGACTGGCGTGTGCGAGACGGACTATTCCGGCTACCCCGACTGCCGCGATGACACGATCAAGTCCCTGCAGGTCACCCTCAACCTCGGCATGGCCAGCCATTACATCCTCCATACCCCGCTCATGTGGATCGACAAGGCCCAGACCTGGGAGCTGGCCGAGCAGCTTGGTGGCGCGGCACTGGTGCGGCTGATCAACCACGAGAGCCACAGCTGCTACCTCGGCACGCGCGGCGTGCTGCATGAATGGGGGCATGGGTGTGGCACATGCCCGGCCTGCCTGCTGCGCAAGGCGGGGTGGGAGCGGTTCATGGCACAGAAACACCATGTTTGAACTGGTTTTCAGCCGCCGCTTTTCCATGGCGCACCGGCTGCTGGCAGGCAGCAGCGAGCGCTGCGCCCTGCCGCACGGGCATAATGAATACGTGCGCGTGCACCTGCGCGCGGCAACACCCGCGCCGCTTGATGGCGGCGCGAACATGGTCATGCCCTTCGAACGCGCCAAGGGGGTGTGGCATGGCTTTATCGACAACCATGTCGACCATGCGCTGCAACTTGCCGAGGGCGACCCGCTGCTGGCGTGGTTCCGCCAGCATGAACCCGGGCGCGCGGCCCGCATCATGGTCACGCCGGGCGACCCCACGACCGAACTGCTGGCCTGCCTGCTCATGGCCAAGCTCAATGCCTTCCTTGCCGCCGATGGCGGGGCGCTGACCTGTGCGGCCATCGAAATACAGGAAACGCCCACCAACACGGTCCGTTACAGCGGCGACCCGCTCGCGGTCCTGCCCCAGCCCCGCGCGGCCCCCCGATGCTGGTGGCGGCGCGCGGACATGACCATAGCCGACACCTGATTCCCCTACCCTGAAAGGTCCCGTTTTTTACATGTCAGCACTTGCCCGCTACCGCCAGGAATGGTTCGGCAACATCACGCGCGACACCCTGGCCGGGATGGTCGGCACATTCGCGCTGATCCCCGAGGTCATCGCGTTTTCCTTCGTGGCGGGGGTGGACCCGGCCGTTGGCCTTTATGCCTCCTTTGTCATCAGCGTGGTCATTGCGTTCACGGGCGGGCGGTCAGGCATGATCTCGGGGGCCGCGGGCTCGGTGGCGCTGGTGGCGGCAGCGCTGGTGCGCGGGCATGGCGTGCAGTACCTGCTGGCGGCCACGCTCCTGTGCGGCCTGCTGCAGGTCCTGTTCGGCATTCTCAAGCTCGACGTGCTCATGCGCTATGTCTCGCGCCCGGTGCGCACCGGGTTCGTCAACGCGCTGGCCATCCTGATCTTTTCGGCCCAGCTGCCGCACATGCTGCATGTCACGTGGCATACCTATGCCATGATCGCGCTGGGGCTTGTCATCATCTACATGGTGCCGCGCTTCTTTACCGCCATCCCCTCGCCGCTCATCTGCATCGTGGTGCTGACGGTGGTGGCCGTGGCCTGGCCCATGCCGCTGCACACGGTGGCCGATCTGGGCCGCCTGCCCGACAGCCTGCCGCATCTGGTCCTGCCTGATGTGCCATTCTCGCTTGATACTCTGGGCATCATAGCACCCTACGCCCTGGCCATGGCCAGCGTGGGCATGCTCGAATCCATGATGACCGCCCGCGTGGTCGATGACATGACCGACACCCACAGCAGCAAGAAACAGGAATGCATGGGCCTTGGCGTGGCCAATATTGCAGTCGGCATGTTTGGCGGCATCGCAGGCTGCGGCATGATTGGCCAGACGGTGGGCAACCTGCGCTATGGCGGGCGGGGGCGGCTTTCCACCTTCGTGGCGGGCGCGTTCCTGCTGCTGCTGATGGTAGCATTGCGCCCGTGGGTGGCGCAGGTGCCGGTGGCCGCCCTCGTTGCGATCATGATCATGGTCTCGGCCAGCACGTTCTCATGGGGGTCCCTGCGTGATCTGGCGCACCACCCGCGCACGACCAGCATCATCATGCTGGCTACCGTTGCGGTTGTGGTGGGCACGCATGACCTCGCCGCAGGTGTTGCCGTGGGCGTGCTGCTCAATGGCCTGTTCTTCGCCTTTCAGGTGTCGAACATGCTGTCGGTCTCCAGCACGCTTTCACCCGATGGCCTCAGCCGCACCTATATCGTGAACGGGCAGGTGTTCTTTGCTTCATCCGACGGGTTTACCGATGCGTTCGACCTGCATGACACCGCCCGCGACATCACCATAGACCTCACCCATGCCCATCTGTGGGACATGACCGCCGCTGGCGCCGTGGAAGAACTGGTGGGCCGGATGAAAGCGCTGGGCATGCAGGTGCGCCTGACCGGGCTGAACACGGCCAGCGCCACGCTGATCGAGCGGCATACCGGGCTGGAAAACCTGACCTGAAAGGATCTTCTGGCGGGCGGGCATGACCCTCCTGCTGCGCCAGATTCAGGCCCGTTTGGCCTGTGTCATGCAGGCGGCATGATGGCCGCCTGCGGCCAGCAGTCACGGCAGGGAATGGGAGACCCATACCTGCTGGGCCATGATCCGGATCTGGCCGGAGCCTTGCTGGTCCGAAGAGGCACCGCCCTACCGCATCATGCCGCGCTGCAGAATGCGCGGTTCATTCCAGCCCGGAGGCTTGCCCGGGGGGCGGCGCCACAGGCAGCGATGGCCACAAGGCTGGATCAGACAGTTTTTCGATCGTGACTGCCGCAAGTTCCTGCGGCGCATGCTGGTCAAACCTGAACCACTTCGCCTTGAGATACGTATCCTCCGGGGTAATACACTCCCTTTTGCACTTCATGTGCCACGCCATCACCTTGCGCGGCGATATGAATGTCCCCGGGCCATCGTATAGTCCTGTGGCGCGCATCGGGGCACTTCCAGCACTATCCGCCACCACGCAGGTCGATTGCATCGGGATCGGCACGCCGGAAGTGGGTCAGCGATCCCCTGAACCCCTGCTGGCGCAACCATGGTACAACGCTGGCCTTCAGTTCACGGTCCATATCCGCGCGGGTATGGGTCACCTGCCTGGCCTCGTGTGTAGAGGGCACGCGCCCCGGTCGCCATCAAGTGGCTATTTCGTGCTTTTTCCCTTGCCCGTGGCCGAAGTCGCGGCGGGCACGGCAAAAGGATCGGTCACCGTGGCCGTGCCTGCAAGTTTGGCCCACTGGTCGGCCGCCGTCGTATCACCCGCCTGTCGCGCGCTCTGGCTGGCACGGGCATAAAGCTGGGCTGCCGCCTGTGCATTGCCTGCCCTGGTCGCCGCGCGGGCGGCTACGCCAAGGGCGCGGGCCATGTCGCGGTAATGCACCTGTGTCTGGCGGATGGTCGCGGCCTGCAGCGCATCCTGCCAGGCGGTCTGGGCGCTGCCGCCGGTGGCGAGCAGGTTGCGGGCCGCCATCTCCCTGGCATCCGCGCTCCAGCTATCGGGCAGCTTGCCGGTCAGCGTCTCGAAATACGCCGCGACCGAGGCCAGTGTCGCATGATCCCCGCTCTCATCGGCAATCAGCCCACGGATGAACTGGCCTTTCTCGGCAATGTCAGGATCCTGCGCGCCCGCGGCAAGGGCGGCCTGTTGCGCGGCTTCCCCCTCGCGGCCCAGCCGGTGCAGCGCGCCGGCCTGCACCAGGTCCAGCCCCGTATCATCCGTCGTCTGCCCGCGCAGCGCCAGCGCCGCCCGGGTTGAGGTAATGGTGGCCAGCGCATCCTGCGGCTTGTTTTCATCAAGCTGCACGGTGGCCAGATTATAGCCTGCATCGCCTATGGCCGTAACGTCATCACGCGCCACGGCACGCTGGCCTGCCGCACGGTACTGCTGTTCGGCCACTGCAAGGCGGTCAAGCCCCACGGCATCGCGCCCGGTATCCATGTCCTGCGACAGGGTGCTGTCGGTCGGGGGGGGGGGGGTCTGCGCCCCGCCGCAGGCGGCAAGGCCCAGTGCAAGGCCCAGTGCCGCATAGTTTTTTTTCATCTTCATGGCTGCACCTTCTGCGCGGGAAGACGGGCATGGCCCTTCTTCACCTTGTTGCCGCTGCCGCCCAGCAGCCACATGCCCCGCATCTGGTCAACCAGCTTCTGCAGGCTGGCGGCCGTGGTCTGGGCCTGCACCAGAAGGACCGGAAGCTGCTGGCTGGCATCCTTCAGGTTGCTGGTGATGGCGGGTGTTGCATTGCTCAGGTCGCCCGTCGCCTTCTGCACGTTGCTCATCGAGGCACTGGCCTTGTCCATCACGGTGCCAAGCTGCTTCTCGATCGGGGTCAGTTGGCTGACCGTGGCGTCAAGGCTGGTGATCATCTGTTCCGCCTGGCGGATCAGGTCATCATTGGTCATGAGCCGCCCGATGGAGCCCTTGCCCGCATGCATGTCGGTAATGGTGGCATCGAGCGTTGCCATCATGTGCTGGGCGTTATCAAGAACCGGGATCACGCGGTCACGGATATCGCTGAAGGTCTGGGTAATGGTATCGGCCGGGTTGGGCGCGTTGGTGGCGCTGAGCACGGCGTAGCTCCAGTCCAGCTTCTCGCCCACGCCACGCGAGATGTCGATATAGCTCGCCCCTGCCACCACGAAGCGCTTGCGGATGATGGCCGTGCTGTCGTGGCGGATATAGGGCTCGATGTCGGGGTCGATCTCGGCAACGGCGTACATGCCGCCCGAGGGGTTGATGCGCACGCGGCGCACCGTGCCCGCATGGATGCCCATCACCTCGAGGTCATCGCCAACGGAAAGGCCGCTCACCCCGTCTTCAGGCAGCACGATGCGCAGCCTGCCCGCGGGCGTGAGCCAGTCGCGCAGCACGCCAGCCTCGATCACCGCGCCAAACAGGATGACAAGGGCGACCAGAACGAGGATGCCCACCCATTCATCGGCGTAACGGACGCGCACAAGCTGCCGGATTCCGTCTGACTGTTGTTTCTGCACCATTACACCACCCGCAGGGAAAAAAGACCTTCGTCAAGAAGGCGCATGTGGATATTCACCGCCTTACGATAGGCATGCCACGCAGCAGAGGAGCGGACGAACCACAGCACCCCGCAGCCACGGTCGCGCGCAGCGGTCATCGTTTCAAAAAACGGCAGGACCGTCTCTTCTGGCAGCATGTCCGAGATATCTTCCAGTATCAGCAGGTCCGGTCGCCCCATGAAGGCCCGCACGCAGGCCGCCCGCGCCAGATCCGCGCTGGAAAGCCGGTCTGGCGCGGTAATGGGCAGGCCGGGAAAGCCGAAAGTATGCCCAAGCTCGGTTGCGCGCCGGACCACGTGCTCGAACGGGTCTGTCGTATGGTACAGGTGCGGCAGCATGATGTTGAGATGCGTGCCGAACAGGCTCAGCCAGCTACCATGGCGCGAGATGCGGCCAATACGCCCGCGCAGCGCGTTGAGCTGCCGGTCATACAGCGTGCTCCAGTCCAGCCCCATGAACTTGATGCTGCCCTGCGTGAGCGGGATCATGCCCGTGCACAGGTCAGCGAACATGGCGGCGCGCTCGAAGTCACGGCAGTCGATCACCGCGCATTCACCCGGCATGATGCGCAGGTTGTAGGGCGCGGGCATGAGGCCGCTTTCCTCGAACGAGGGCACGGCGTCGCGTAGTTCCAGCAGGGGCGCGTTTGCTGCCATGGTCAGAAATCCAGCATGAAGAGGATATTGACCACCAGCACCAGCATGATCCCGCGGGCGAAGCCGCGCGGCATGATGGTGGCCATCGTATCGTTGCTGCTGACGGTCAGCCCCGAAATGCACGCCCCCAGCCCGACAAAGAAACCGACAAGCACGAATTTGAGCGGGATGATGAGGTAATCCCACGTGGTCATGGCGGCCAGCACGTTGAAGAAGAACGTCCAGACCGAGGAGGTGATCGCACCGCTGGCATGCGCCACCACAAACCCCATGAGCAGCGACACGACCGCGAAGATCATGCCCAGCGTAAAGCCACCCACCGTAAAGGCGAAGGTGCGCGGCATGACCAGCGCCAGGAAGGGGTCGATGCCACGCGCCTGCAGGCCGCGCACCTCGCCGCCAAGCACCATCATGCCGATCTCGGTCAGCGACAGCATGCCACTGCGGCCCATCAGGATGATGCCCACGAGAATGGGCGCGATTTCACGCACCAGCACCGATACCAGGATCGAGCCCGTCATCTGCGCCATGCCGGCATAGCCCAGCCAGTACGCCGCCTGCGACACGACCATCAGGCCCGCGAGGGTTGCGGTAATGACAATGCTCAGGAAGCCGCCGCCAATCACCTGCCGCAAGGTAGCGCGGAATTCATAGATGACCGGCCGACGCCATGAATTGGGGCGCAGGCTCTCGCGCAGCGTGCCCCACCCCGCCCCGATCAGCAGGAGCGTGAAGCGGACCTGGTGGCGCGTCAGCCGCCCGAGTGCCGCAAGCCAGGGCGCGAAACGCCCGACCAGCGTAGCGAAACGGTCCGTATCCCCGCTCTCCTCTGGCGGGGCCATCTGGGCCAGCACGCTTGATGCCTGCTGCTCGGGCGGCGGGGGAGCGTTCTGTGTCATCGCCGCCCGGCCAGCACATAGGTGCGCGTCAGACCCGCGCCGGGAATGAAGAAGCGCCCGCGCTCACGGAACAGGAAGTTCTGGCGCAGCTGGTGATAGACGTCCTCCGTCACCTGAATGGTGCCGACATCGGGCGCGCCCTGCGCCATCATCTCGGCCATGCCCATGGCATCGCCCCACAGGTTGAAGGCCTGCGGCGCGTTGCCGAGCATGCCGCCAAAGACGGGGCCGACATCAATGCCGATGCGGAAGACGGGGTCGAGGTCTTCCTTGGCCAGGACGGCCAGCGTGTTTTCACGCATCATCAGCGCCGCATTGGCCATGCGGAAGACCGCTCCCTTGTCGGGCGTGTGCGAGCAGCCCGCCACGCACACCACGCGGTGGCCAAGCATGCGGATGGAGAACAGCCCGCACTGACGGGCGATGTCCTGCAGCATGCCCGCCATTGAATCGATCAGCTTGAGGTTGGCCATCGGGTCGTTCTGGGCTGTCATGACCATGTCCGACAGGCTGATGACCATGATGGCCACGGCAGGGAAGAACCCTTCCATATTGGCCAGGTCCTGCGCCGAGGGCTGGCCGTTCATGCCCAGGCTGCCGGGCGCCAGCAGGAAGCCCTGGCTGGGATCATGCGGCACTTCATCGGGCGAAGGCTCGGATTCCAGTTCCTCGCGCGCGGCGGCCACCGCCGTGTAATGCTGGGCGGAGAAGCGTGCCGCCGTAACGCCTGCCATCATCTCCACGAAATGGGAGACAATCCCCGCCCGTGGCGCATCCTCAAGCGTGATGACGCCAACCGGGCCGCTGCTGCCCAGAATGGGGCTGCAGAACAGCGCCCGGCTGCCAAACGAGCGCATGTAGATGCGGTAGAACGCCCCGACCCGCTCATCGGCCGCCGCATTCTCCGTTGTCAGCACATCACCATGCGAGACGGCATCGAAAAAGGTCTTGAGGTCCGTGGTGGCCATCTCGAAGCCACCGGAATGCACATCCTGCTGCCTGTCGTAGGAATCGATGCACATCAGCGTATGCCCGTCATGCAGGATACGCCAGATGGCGGCCCGGCGGGCATGGGACTGGTCGGCCAGGGTCTCGGTCAGCAGCAGGGCGTTATCTTCGGGATTGAACAGGTCCGGGTAGGTCGCGACCGATTGCAGGGCATGGCTCTCGTATGTGGCCACGGCGCGGGACCTGGCAATCTGCGCGCGCATGTGGTCGGCCCGGCGCGCCTGCAAAAACAAAAGCAGGCCCAGCCCCGAGGCCAGAATCACGACCAGCACGGTAAAGAGCAGGTTCTGCCGCCCATCCGCCATGGCGAACTGCGAGAAGTCATCCTCCGGCGCCACGAGCAGCAGCACCCAGCTATCGGTGCCAACCGGCAGGTTGGCCGTGATGGTGACGTAGTTCTTGCCTTTTACACGGACCGTGCGCGCCCCATCGCCATGAACGCGGTATTCATCAAACGCCTTGGTCATGACCGGAAAGTGATTCGGGTCGAGCTTCATCCTGTCGGGGTCGCCACCTGCGGCGGCCTCGGCCTCCTGCATGCCGTGGCCTGCCAGCACATGCCCGTCGCGATCCATCAAGATGGCGTTGCCGCTTTCACCAATGCGCAGGGAATTGAGGAATTTGTTCAGATGCGCCAGCGACATGTTGATGGCATAGACATAGGTCTTGTCATCCTGCCCCTTATAGGGAATGGCTGCCGTAAGCGTCAGCTGCCGCGTCACTTCCACGATATAGGGATGGGTCCAGTGCAACTGGCCCGCCTTGACCGTATCGGCAAACCAGGCATGGCCGCGCGGGTCGTAGCTGCCGCCGGGGGTCTGCCACTGCCTGAGCACCTTGCCATTGGCGTCACGCAGTTCATGGGTGAAGACGGACGGCTTGTTCGCCTCCCTGACCAGGGTGGTCAGAGCCACTTCCTGCTCGTTCTCGCCATGTTCGAGCGTGCTGAAATTGCCATCGCCATCAGCGATGTAGAAGGACTGGATCTGCGGCACGTTGCGCAGCATGGTGCTGCTGTAGCCCATGAAGATCTTCTGTTCCACCGCGGGCGCGCCATGTTCGAGCATGTCACGCGCCACCACGCTGCCGGACGATGCCGGGGCGAGGAAGGAATTGACTTCCTTGGCGATGTAATCCTGCTGGCTGACCAGCAGTTCATGCGTCAGGGCAAGGGCGCCGGTGCGCACCGTGCGGTAGGAATGCCAGCCAAAGCCTGCGATGATGGCAATGATGCCCACCACGCACCCGACGGGCACGCCCACATGCAGCAGGAAACGCTTGACCTGATCGGAAGGGGCAATCGTGGGATCGACAATCTCGTCCGTGGACAATGCTCTCTTCCTGTTCAACACATCAGGGCCGGTGGAAGGGCAAGCCTAGACCAAAGCCGCCCGAACGGCCACTCCCTTTGTTACATACCGCCTATTCAGCTCAGCCACACGGGGTCGGACAGGGCGGCGACGAAGGCCTGGTGGGCCTCGATTTCCGCTGTGTCGGGGCGCACGCGCACGGTCACATGCCCTGCTGGCCGTGCGTAGGTGTAGGTGGCAATGCCGCCCCCCCCTTCGGCCACCGAAAGGCCAAGCCCGCGCTGGCGGCCGCCGGTCAGTTCAAGATAGACCTCGGCGAGCAGCTTGCAGTCGAGCAGGGCGTTATGGGTGGTGCGGGCGGAGAGGTCGATGCCAAAGCGGCGGCACAGCGCATCAAGGCTGTTGGGCATGCCGGGAAAGCGCTCGCGCGCCATGTCCAGCGTATCGACCATGCGGCCCATATCAAGTTCAGGCAGGCGGGCGCGGGCGAGTTCCGCGTTCAGGAAGCCGAAGTCGAAGCGCGCATTATGCGCGACCAGCGGGTCACTGCCCACGAACTCGAGGAAACCGGGGGCAATCTCGGCAAATTTCGGCTTTCCCTCAAGGTCGGCATAGGTAAAGCCATGCACGCGGGATGCCTCCTCGGGCACGTCGCGCTCGGGGTCGATCAGCACATGGAAATTATTGCCCGTGGGCAGGTCGCCCATCAGTTCCAGCGCCGCGATTTCAATCACGCGGTCACCCTTGAGCGGGTCGAGCCCCGTGGTTTCCGTATCAAACAGGATGGAGCGTTTCATGCGGGCTTTCCTTTATGGGCCGCCCATGCGGCGGGGCTGGCGGCGTGCATGGCGCGCAGCAGGCGCCTGACCTGCCGCAGCGTGTCATGCCGCGACAGCCCGGTTTGAATGACGATATCGGCCCTGCGCCGCCGGGCGGCATCGGGCATCTGGCGGGCCAGCACGGCATCAAGCTGCGCGGGCGTCATGGTGCCACGCCTCAGCACGCGCGCGCGCTGGATGGGGGCGGGCGCGCTCACCACCACCACCCTGTCACAGATCCGCTCGGCCCCGGTCTCGAACAGGAGCGGAATATCAAGCACCACCCACCGGCACCCATCACGCCGCGCCCGCTCAAGGAAGCGCGTGCGCGCGGCCCGCACCAGAGGGTGCATGATACCCTCAAGCCCGCGCATGATGGCAGGCTCGGCCAGCGCCGCGCGCCGCAGCGCCGCGCGGTCAAGCACGCCATCGCGCACGCAACCGGGTACCAGCTTTTCAATGGCGGGCAGCGCGCGGCCATGCGGGGCCTGAAGCGCGCGCACCGTGGCATCGGCATCGAACACGCGCAGGCCCGCGCGGCGCAGCAGGGCCGCCATGGTGGACTTGCCCATGCCGATCCCGCCCGTAAGGCCGAGCACCCGCATGGCGTTCAGCCCCCCGCGTGGGCCGCGCGCAGGTCGGCATCAAGCAGGGCTTCGACCTCCGGGCCGATGGCAGGCTTCGCGCCAAACCATTTTTCAAACCCCAGCCCGGCCTGATGGATCAGCATGCCCAGCCCATCAACCGTGCGCAGGCCGTGGCGTGCGGCAAGGCGCAGCAGGCCGGTCTGGCGCGGCACGTACACGATGTCACACACCACAAGCCCGGCATCGGCCTGCGCCAGATCGAGCGGGAAAGCAGCGTCATCGGCCCCTTCCATCCCGATCGAGGTGGTGTTGACCAGCAGCGTGCAGCCCGCCAGCGCCTCACCGGCCCGCGCCCAGTCAACCACCTCGATTCCCTCAAGCAGGGCTGCCAGGGCCTCGGCGCGGGCGCGGGTACGGTTGGCAATGACAACCTGCACGCCCCGGTCGAGCAGGCTTGCGGCAATGGCGCGCGCGGCCCCGCCCGCGCCGAGCAAAAGGGCGCGGCCGCCGCTCACCGCAACACCATGCGCCTCGACATTGGCAACGAAGCCGTCACCATCGGTGGAATAGCCCTCGATCTGGCCATCGGCGGCAAAGACCAGCGTATTGACCGAGCCTGAACGCCGGGCCGAACGGTCAAGACGGTCAACGATGCGATAGGCGGATTCCTTGTGCGGGATGGTCACGTTCACCCCCCTGAAGCCCGCGGCCTGCAATCCCCTGACCGCCGTATCAAACGCGCCGGGCCGCACGGGCAGCGGCACGTAGGCGCCGTTGATGCCACCCTGCGCCAGCCAGAAATTATGCATGAGCGGCGAGCGTGAATGCGCCACCGGCCAGCCGATCACTCCTGCAAGCCTGGTGTGCCCGTCAATACGGGGGCTGCGTTCCATCGTGTTGTTCATGAACGGCGTGTTCCTGCTCAGTGGCGGTATTCTTCCCAGGCCCGGGGCAGGATGCGCTCAAGCCGCGCGGCCCATTCGGCCTGCCCCTGCGGGGTTGCGATCAGGTCCTGCCTGATCTCGATTTCCAGATACGGCAGGCCGCGTCCTTCGGCATGGACCGGCACGGTATAGTCATTCACATCCGTCAGCGCATAGGGCTCGTTGCTGCCCACCACCAGCCCGTCTTCCGCTGCCAGCAGGTCGCGCACGCGCAGGCCAAAGGCGGGGTTGCGATTGTGTAGCACGCCCGTATGCCACGGCCGCGCCTGACCGTTCATGCAATCGGTAAAGCTGTGCAGCGAGACCAGCACCACGGGCAGGCCAGCCTCGAGCCGCGTGGAAATCTCGCCACGGATCTTCTGGTGATAGGGCAGGAAAATTTCC
Source organism: Komagataeibacter xylinus (assembly GCF_004302915.1). Classification (GTDB taxonomy): domain Bacteria; phylum Pseudomonadota; class Alphaproteobacteria; order Acetobacterales; family Acetobacteraceae; genus Komagataeibacter; species Komagataeibacter xylinus_C. Next base: position 39,625 of record NZ_QQBI01000009.1, read on the forward strand.
TCCACACGCCAGCCTTCCGCATCGGCGCTGAGATCGGCATTGGCGGGCACAAGCGTGCCGTCGCTTTCGCGCACGATGGATGAGGGGTGCCCCGGCGCGCGGTTGCAGTCGATCACGAGGCGGGAATAGGCCTGCTCGATCAGCACGCAGCCCAGCTTTTCGGCCAGCAGGCGCCCGGTTTCGGCCATGCCCAGGTCACAGGCGATATGGCGCGCCCGGTCTGCGGCACTCACCCCCATGTCGCCCAATGCGGCGGGAATGGCCCGGCCCGCATGGTCGCTGACCAGCACGAAGGGCAGCCCCCCTGCCGTGGCCACGCCATCAAGCGCCGACGGGCCGAACTGGATGACCGGCGCCGGGTCGGCCGGGGTCAGCAAACGTGACGGCTCCTGCGCAAGGGCTGCATGGTGCATTGTGGCGTAACGTCCTCTGCCATGGGCGGGTTGGGGGCCGACATTACAGCCCCGGCCCGCCAAGTGAAAGACCCTGCCGGGCCAGCACGCCACAACCCCGCCCCGCGCCAGCCCCTCCCCCCGCGCAGGATTGCGGCGCGCCATGATTGTATCTGCCGCGCCGCGCCGGTAGGGTGCGCTGCGCGCAATGGCATTGAGCCATGAAGGCGCGCCATAATCCTTTTCACACTTGGGGTAGCTGGAACACAGGATGCCGGGGAACGCAAAAACGCTGACGGATCAGGACGCGCACAAGGCGAACGCACAATGGGGCGGGCGCTTTGCCGGGGGGCCTGCGGCCATCATGCAGGACATCAATGCCTCGATCGGCTTTGACAAAGCACTGTGGCGGCAGGACATCGCGGGATCAAAGGCCCATGCCGCCATGCTCGCGAAAACCGGCATCATTTCCGGCGAGGACGCCAAAGCCATTACCGAGGGGCTGGACCAGATCGGCCGCGAGATCGCGGCGGGCACGTTCGAGTTCAGCACCGCCCTTGAAGATATTCACATGAATATCGAGGCCCGCCTGTCCGATCGCATTGGCGAGGCGGGCAAGCGCCTGCACACCGCGCGCTCGCGCAACGACCAGGTGGCGACCGATTTCCGCCTGTGGGTGCGCGATGCGATTGACGGGCTGGAGCAGCAGGCAGCCGCCCTCATGCGGGCACTCGCCCGCCGCGCGCTTGAGCATGCGGCGACCCCCATGCCCGGCTTCACCCACCTGCAGACCGCCCAGCCCGTGACCTTCGGCCACCACCTCATGGCCTATGTCGAGATGCTGGCGCGCGACCGGGGCCGCCTGAGCGATGCCCGGCGCAGGCTCAACGAATCCCCGCTCGGCTCGGCAGCGCTTGCGGGCACGTCCTTCCCCATCGACCGCGAGATGACGGCCCATGCGCTGGGCTTCGACCGGCCCACCGCCAACTCGCTCGATGCCGTGTCGGACCGCGATTTCGCGCTGGAATATCTCTCGGCCCTGTCCATCATGGCGATGCACCTCTCACGCCTGGCGGAAGAAATCGTGATCTGGTGCTCGGCCCCCTTCTCGTTCATCCGCCTGTCGGATGCGTTCACCACCGGCTCGTCCATCATGCCGCAAAAGCGCAACCCGGATGCCGCCGAGCTGGTGCGCGCCAAGGGCGGGCGCATTACCGGCGCGCTGGTGGGCCTGCTTACGGTCATGAAGGGCCTGCCGCTGGCCTATGCCAAAGACATGCAGGAAGACAAGGAACCCGTCTTCGCCGCCACCGATGCCGCCACCCTGTGCCTTGCCGCCATGGATGGCATGGTGCGCGACCTCACGGTCAACGAGGCGCAGATGCGCGCCTATGCCGGGTCCGGCTTCTCCACCGCGACCGACCTGGCCGACTGGCTGGTGCGCGTGCTCAAGGTGCCCTTCCGCACCGCGCACCACGTGACCGGCCGCCTCGTGGGCAAGGCGGAAGCGAAAGGCGTGGGCCTGGCCGAGCTGAGCCTTGCGGAAATGCAGGAAGAGGAAGCAGGCATCACGCAGGACATCTTCTCGGTGCTGAGCGTCGATTCCTCCATCGCCTCGCGCACCAGCCTCGGCGGCACGGCGGCCGATAACGTGCGCACACAGGCCACGCGCTGGCTTGACACACTGGGAGCACAGAAATGAACACGCTGACCATCCTGCGCCGGGGCGCGCCCCGCTTCATGCTCACGCTCGCCATGCTGGCGGCCATAAGTGCCACGCTTGGCGCCTGCGGGCGCATTGGCAACCCGCACAGTCCCAGCAAGGCCATCTACAACAATTACCCCGACAAGGACCGCTAGGGCACGCGCCGGTCAGGCCAGGTTGCCCGGCCCGAAACTGTCGGGCAGCAGGTCGGCCAGCGTATGGACCACCAGCACCGTGCCCTGGGGCGAGATCATGGTGATCTCGGCCTCGGGGGGTGCGAATTCCCTTATCTTCTGGCGGCATCCCCCGCATGGCGTGCAGGCTGCCCCCGTGCCGCCACACACCACCACGCGCCGGATGAGGCGCCCGCCCGCCGCCGCCATGGCCGCAATGGCGCCTGCCTCGGCGCAGGTTCCCTCGGGGTAGGCCGCGTTTTCAACATTGCAGCCGGCAAAAACCCGGCCATCCGCGGTCTCGACTGCAGCCCCCACCTGGAAGCGGGAATAGGGCGCGTAGGCATGGGCGCGCACGGCCATTGCCGCCCGTGCCACGGGGTCGTGATTCATGATGGAGCTGTCCTTCGTGTTCTTTCCTGCGTCAACCACCTTGGAAGGGATGCGGCAAGGCGGTATCGTGCAGGCATCATGGCTGATACTCCCCTCCCCTGTCGCGGACAGGACCCTTCCGTCGCCGACCTTCTGGCCGTCCGTCCCGCGCTGTCAATGCACGCCATGGACGGGCTCGTGCTCGAGGACGTGCCGCTCAACGCCATAGCCGATGCGCTGGGCACGCCCACATGGGTCATGAGCGCTGGCACGCTGCGCGCGCGCTACCGCAGGCTGGCCAATGCCTTTGGTGCGACGGGCCGCCCGGTTTCCATCCATTTCGCGGTCAAGGCCAACGACCATCTGGCCGTGCTGCGCATTCTGGCGGCTGAGGGTGCGGGGGCCGACGTGGTCAGCGGCGGCGAACTGCGCCGCGCCATGGCGGCGGGCATCCCGGCGGGCAAAATCGTGTTCTCGGGCGTGGGCAAGACCGCTGACGAGATGCGGCTGGCGCTGCGCGCGGGCATTCTGCAGATCAATGTGGAAAGTGCGGAGGAACTCGAACTCCTCTCCGCCACGGCGCAGACCGAAGGGCTCGAGGCAGCCATTGCCCTGCGCATCAACCCCGATGTCGATGCGGGAACGCATGCCAAGATCACTACCGGGCTTGCCAACAACAAATTCGGCATTCCGTTCAACCGCGCGGTTGAACTCTATGCCCACGCAGCCGAACTCCCCGGCATCCGCCCCGTGGGGCTGGCCATGCATATTGGCAGCCAGATCGTGCGCATGCAGCCTTACCGCGCCGCCTATGCCCGGCTGGCCGCACTCGTGCAGGCCATCCGCGCGCGCGGGCTGGTGGTCGACGCGCTTGACTGCGGCGGGGGGCTTGGCATTTCCTACCGCGATGAAACCGAAGGCGCGCCCGAAGCGCTGGCCGCAGTCATTCAAGCCGAACTCGGCGGGCTGGGCACGCGCCTTGCCATTGAGCCGGGGCGCTGGCTGGCCGGGCCCGCGGGCGTGCTGCTGAGCACCGTCATCCTGCGCAAGCGCGGCTATGACGGCATGCCCCCCTTCCTGGTGCTCGATGCGGCGATGAACGACCTCATGCGCCCCAGCCTGTATGATGCATGGCACGGCATCCTGCCGCTTGCCGCGCAAGATGCGACAGCCCCGGTCGAGACGGTGCATGTGGTCGGTCCCGTATGCGAAAGTGGCGATACCTTCGGCCACGACCGCACCCTGCCTTGCCTGCAGGCAGGTGCACGCGTGGCCCTGCTGGATTGCGGCGCCTATGGCATGGTGATGAGCTCCACCTATAACGACCGCCCGCTGGCAGCGCAGGTGATGGTCGATGGCAATCGCTGGGCTGTCATCCGCCCGCGCCAGCCCGTTGAGGAACTCTGGGCCGCCGACCATGTTCCCCAGTGGGTGGACCAGACCCTTACCCCCGCTGGCGGAGGCCTATGACCGTCGGGCAGGACAGCATCCGAACAGGCGGCAACCTGCCGCAACGCCTTGCGCGCGCGCGCGGTCAGGCCCGGCGCGCCCTGTGGGCCGAGCGCCTGTGGCCGCTCATGCTGCCTGCCGCCAGCACAGCCATGGGCGTGGCCCTTCTGGGGCTTGCGCGCATACCCCAGCGCCTGCCCGACAGCGTGCATGCGCTGGCGCTGCTGGGGCTGGGCGGGGCCGTTGCCTGGCGCACCTGGCGGCTGTGGCAGGCCGTAAGCCCCCCCACCGCCACCGAGACCGACCGCCGCGTGGAGCAGGCCTCAGGCCTGACAGGGCAGCCGCTACGCACCCTGCATGACCGGCCCGCCAATACCGGCACGCCCGCCCTGCATGAACTGTGGCAGCTGCACCTGCACCGCACCATGGCGGCCCTCGATCACCTGCGCGGTGGCTGGCCGCATCTGCGCCTGCCCGCCTCGAGCTGGGTGCGCGCGGCCCCCGTGCTGGCGGTGCTGCTGGCCGGAGGGCTGGCCTGGACCGGCCCCCATGCCGCCAGCCGGATCACCGCTGCTTTCCTGCCCGGCACGGATGATGCCGATACCCCCGCCCCGCAGGTCAATGCCTGGATCACCCTGCCCGATTACGCGCCCGGCGCCCCGGTCTTTCTTGATGCCACCCATGCCACCGCCACCATTCCCGCCGGGGCCGTGCTCAGTGTTACGCTGAACGGGCTGGATGGCACGCCCGCCCTGCACATGCAGGCCAGCCAGTCCGGTCCCGCCATTGGCCCCCATGCCTTTCACGCGCTGGGCAAGGCAAGCTGGAGTGCGAGCGCCCCCCTTCTGGCCAGCGGCACGCTGCGCCTGCGTGGTCGGGGGCGCACGCTGGCGCAATGGAACCTGCACGTAACCCCCAACCCGCTGCCGGATGTAGCCTGGGGGCCAAACCCCGGCAGTAGCGAGGGGGAATGGCGCACGCGCCTGCCCTACCATGTGGCCCAGCCCTACGGCATTGCCAGCCTGCACGCCGAACTGGTCATGCCCGACGGGCCAAACGACATCCTGCGCGTGCCCCTGCCACTCAATGGCCAGCCCCGCACGGCTGATGGCGTGGCAACGCCCGACCTGTCAGACAACCCATGGGCGGGCGAGGACGTGACCGCCCGTCTCGTGGCCACCAGCCACAGCGGCACCACCGCCACCTCCGCCCCCGTCAAGCTGCGCATCGGCGCGCGCGCGTTCCAGAACCCGGTGGCCAAGGCCATTCTGGATATTCGCAAGCGCCTTGCCCTGCACCGCGAGAACCGGGCCCAGGCCGCGCGCGAACTGGTGGGGCTGGGGCAGGCCGATACCGTGCTGACCCACCATGTCGGCCTGCTGCTGGCCCTGACCAGCACCGCCGCCCTGCTGGGCAACGACGATGTAAGCGATGAGCCCGCCATTGCCCAGGCCACCGCACGGCTGTGGTTTCTGGCCCTTGATGTGGAGCACAACCGCCGCGACATTGATAACGAACAGGCGGATTTTGGCGTAAAGGCCGCGCAGGAAGCCGTGCGCCAGCAGCTTGAGCATATGCGCGAGTTGGGCCCCAGGGGGCAGGATGCCCAGCAGCAGGCCGAACTCCAGCACCGCATGCAGGCGCTGAAAGATGCGATCGCGCGCAAGATGCAGGCGCTGGGCCAGCATTCCGCCATTCCCGCCATGCCGGAAATGACCCTGCAGGGCGAGCAGAATCTGGGCCAGATGATGCAGCAGCTGCAGGATGATGCCGCATCGGGCCGCGATGCCGATGCCATGCAGAAACTCCAGCAGATGGAAGACATGGCGGACGGCATCCGCAACGCCACCCCACAGGACATGATGCAGCTGGCCCAGCAGATGCAGGCCCGCCAGCAGGCCCGCGAACTGCGCCGTGACCTGCGCGATCTGGTCACCCGCCAGTCGCAGCTGCTCGATCACGCCCAGTCGCGCCTTGACCAGGACCAGCACCAGCGTGAACGCGAGGCCGCCAGCCGCCAGACCGACATGGATGAGGATGATGGCGACCTGTCCTCCATGTCCACAACCGATCTTCTGCGCCAGCTTGGCATAACGCCCCAGGGCGGGATGCCCCCGGCCGCAGCGCAGGCAGGCCCACCCCCGCCACCCAGCCTGACACCCGAGGCCCGCGCGGCCCAGCAGCATGCCGACCGCGCCGTGCAGCATGCCCTCGCCCGCGCCCTGCATGAGCTCCAGCGTGAGTTCAAGCAGGCCATGGGCAAGGACATGCCCGCCCTCGACAAGGCCCAGACCGACATGAAGGCGGTGCGTGCCGCCCTTGGCGCGGGCAAGGACCCCGAGGCTGCGGCGGCGGAGAAAAAAGTGCTGGCTGACCTGCAGCAGGGCAACCAGCAGATGCGCCAGTCCATGCGCAGCCAGAGCAGCAAGGGCACCGTAAGCGTGCTGTTGCCCATGCTGTCTGATAACGGCAAGGGCAAGGGTTCACACGGCAGTGGCGGCAACCAGTCCGGCGACCCGGATGATGAGGATGACGAACAGCAGCAGGCCGGTGACAAGGGCGATCGTGACCCGCTTGGCCGCAAGAGCGGCGGCACCCATGCCGGCATGGATAACGATACCCACCTGCCCGACAATGCCAGCCGTGAACGCGCGCGCGAGATCGAGCAGGAACTGCGCCGCCGCGATGCCGACCGCACCCGACCGCCAGAGGAACTGGAATATCTCGACCGCCTGCTCCGCCCGTTCTGAACATAATGTTCAGGAAGGCGGGCACGGGAAACGGTCGTTTTTTTAGAAAAGTGACAGATGACGAAGCTTTCTGAAAAAAGCTTCACCAAAAACCTTCTTCTGTTTCAAGCGGCTTCAGGCATTGCCTGAGCCGCTTCCCCGCACCGGTATGGCCTGTGTCACCGGGGCCGTGGCGAGGTCGATCGCATCATAGGAGGGTGCGCGCCCCGCCATTTCCGCGCCATCGCCGGGCAGCAGTTGCGCATCGGGCAGTTCGCCCCTGGCACGCGCCTGTATCAGGCGCTCGAGGTTTTCACCAATATGGGGATAATCCTCCACCAGCTTGCGAAAGTCGCGCGCGCTCATGGTCATGAAATGCCCGAACTGCAACGACCGGCTGGTTGCCGCCACGCGCCCTTCCTTCAGGGCTTCCTCGCCGCCAAGCACGGCACCGGCCCCGAAGCGCACGTCATGCTTGGGGTAATGCGTCTCGGCAAGGCCCGCGCTGATGAAATAGACCGTATGTACCTTCTGCCCCTTGCGGTACAGCCGCTCGCCCGGCGTGGAGAAATGGATCGACATCTTCATCGCGATGTCATGCAGCACGCCATCGGCCACGCCCTCGAAGAGGGGGAAATTGTGGATACGGCTTTCAATCCCCGCGCGGATGTTGAACTTGAGCCTGAAATCAAGCTGCTCGCGGCGGTGTTCCACATCACGGTGCAGTTCGCGGTGCAGCTCCTCGCTCAGCAGCGATTCCGACATCAGGGTATCGTATTTTTCCTCTTCCAGCCTGAGCGCGATCTGGCGCAGCATCCGGTTTTCCAGCGCCTCGGAATAACCGTGGTAATGCAGCCGCAGGGTCTGCAGCGCCTCATCAAGCAGCTTGCACTGCCGGCCCAGCACCTCGCCCACGATCTCGCTGATGCGCACGCCAAGCGTCGGCTCCATGCGCTGGCGCATGAAACGCGTGAGTGACAGCGAGACGAAATAGCCGATCATCAGCATCTCGAAACGCTCCATCATGCAGTACATGAGGGGGGTGTCGAAATTGAAGCGGTGGTGGATGAACTGCGCCACGCGAAAGCGCAGCGAGGGCCGCAGCCTGCGCCGCAATGCGCGCACATAGCCAAAGCGGCCTTCAAGGCGCGCGCCATCCACCATGGCCTCGGCCGAGCGCAGCAGCGTTTCCATCACCCGGCGCGACAGGCCCTGAATGCGGAACAGGTCGAGCAGGATGGAGCGCTCGCGGTTGGCGATCACGATCAGCGCCAGCGTCACGCGCTGGCGGTCGCCAAGTGCGGTATCGAATGTATTGGCCTGTTCCTCCGAATGGACGCGCCGGTCGAGCACATCGACCACCGTGCTGGTCACGTTGGGCGAAAAGCCAAGCTCGCCCGCCACGTCGCGCGTCTGGTCACGCACTTCACCCAGGCCGATGGCCAGGATCTGGTGGCGCAGCGCCTGGTCGATCAGCGGCAGCTGGTCAAGCTTGAGGAACAGCACGAGGTAGCGCAGCGACAGACCGTTGACGAACAGCGTGATCAGCACGAACCCCGTGGCGATGATGCCGATGAAGTGCGCGATGCTGCTCGAGACATGCTCGTTTTCCGTCACCGCCAGCGCCAGCGCCAGCGTAATCGCCCCGCGCAGGCCGCCCCACACCATTGTCACCTTGAACGGCGTGGGCACCGGCGGCGAGAGCTTTGTCGCGGCAAGGACGGGCAGCATGCCGAACACCACCGCCCCGCGCGCAAGCAGCCCCGCGCCCGCGGCCACAAGGATCAGCACGCAGTCCCACTTCGTCATGCCCACCAGCAGGCGGGGCACCAGCATCGAGGCCAGCACGAACACCAGCGACCCCGCCCAGAACACAAGCTGCTGCCACAACTCGTTGAGGAAGCGCCAGGTCTGGGGCCGGAAGGTGGACGGGCCATAGATGGAGATGGTCAGCCCCGAGGCCGCCGTGGCCACCACGCCCGAAAAACCAAGGAATTCATCACATACGATATAGGACAGGTAGGGCAGCGCCACCGTCAGCGTGACCTCGGCGGCGGGGGCGGCACCCAGGGCCGGGATCATCATGAGCACCAGCCGCCCGAACAGGATGCCGATGATGAGCGCGCCGATGAACGAGACCAGGAACTCCAGCACCGCCCCGCCCAGCATGATCTTGTGATGCGAGGTGATGGAACCGAGCAGGATGGTGAAGATGGAAATGGCCGCCGCGTCATTGAGCAGCGCCTCGCCCTCCACCAGTCGGGTCAGGCGGCTGGCCGCCCCGATTTCCTTGAAGATGCCCGCAACCGCCGACGGGTCGGTCGTGGCCACGATGGAGCCGAGCAGCAGGCACACCGCAAGCGGCATGCCCGCCAGCGGATAAAGCGCGAAACCGATGGCGGCGGTGGAAACGGCAACCGCCACCACGGCCAGCAGCAGCACGGTTGCGGTTTCATGCGCGAGCCTGCGGACATCAATGCCGAGCGCGCCCTGGAAAACCAGTATGGGCAGGAAGATAAGCAGGAACGCTTCGCTGTTAAGCGGAAAATCCAGCAGCGTTTCCGCCGCGCCATTGAATATTTCCAGATGGCTGTTGCGCAGCACCAGATCCGCAGCACCACCGATCACGATGCCCACGATGGCAAGCAGCACGGTTGCGGACAGTTCGAGGCGGCGGGCAAGCGGCTGGACCGCGCTGACCACGACAAGCAGCACGGCAATCGCCATCAGGATTGCTGCCAGACCCGCTATCTCCATTCAAAATCCCCGCCTTCCGGCCACATCAATATATAATAGGCCAACCCTAGCGACCGACCATGAACAGATTATGTCCATCACGTATCAGTGCGGCAGAATCCGGCGTCATGAAACCAATATCTGGCCGTAAAAGACATTCCTTCAAGGACCAGAAACGTCAGTACCAATAATGCCACAGAAGCGTTGCACGAACAACACAATGCCCATCACATTATGTTCCACTTTTTCACAGTGGGCGCGCGGTGGCTGTAGCAGCAAGCCAGGCCTTTACCTGACCCGCCGGGTCGGGCATGCGGATAAAATCAGACACTGCCGAGACACAGTCCGCTCCCGCCACAATGCATGAAGGCGCGCGCTCGAGCGTAATGCCGCCAATCGCAACCAGCGGCAGGTCGCCAATGTGCTGCTTCCATGCCGTCAGTTTTGCCGTGCCCTGCGGCCCCCATGGCATCTTTTTCAGCCTGGTGGGCCAGACCGGGCCAAGGGCCACATAATCGGGCCTGACGGAAAGCGCGCGCTCGAGTTCCGCCTCGCTATGGGTGCTCACCCCCAGCCTGATCCCGGCGGCACGGATGGCGGGCAGGTCCGCCGTATCAAGGTCTTCCTGCCCGAGATGGATGTAATCCACCCCCTCCTCGATCGCGATGCGCCAGTAATCATTGAGCACAAGGCACACGCCATGCTGGCGTGCCTGAGCCATTCCTGCGCGGATTTCGCGCAGCAGGGCCTCGGGGGCCATATCCTTGAGGCGCAGCTGGATCAGTTTTGCGCCCGCCTGGCCCAGCTGGCCCACCCAGCGGGCCTCATCCACAACCGGGTAGATGCGCGAGGGCAGTGCTGCGTGGCTCATAGCACGGCCTGCCCGATGACGGGGGTGGAGGGCACGGCCATGTCGCGTTCCTCCATCGGGTCGGCAATATAGGCCATGCGCCCGGCCTCGACCGCCATGGCGAAGGCGCGCGCCATTTCAGCCGGGTTGCCCGCCTTGGCCACTGCCGTGTTGATCAGCACCGCGTCATAGCCCAGTTCCATGGCCTGCGCGGCATGCGAGGGCACGCCAATGCCCGCATCGACCACCATCGGCACATCGGGGAAGTGCGCGCGCAGCGCACGCAGGCCAAACAGGTTGTTCAGCCCCTTGCCCGAGCCGATCGGGGCGCCCCAGGGCATCAGCACCTCGCAGCCCGCGCGCAGCAGGCGCTCGGCGCCCACCAGGTCCTCGGTCATGTAGGGAAAAACCTTGAAGCCGTCCTCGGTCAGGATGCGCGCGGCCTCGACAAGGGCGAACATGTCAGGCTGCAATGTATCGGATTCGCCAATCACCTCGAGCTTGATCCAGTCGGTGCCAAACACCTCGCGCGCCATCTGCGCCGTAGTCACGGCCTCGCGCACGGTGTGGCAGCCCGCCGTGTTGGGCAGCACGGGCACGTCGAGCCCGCGGATCAGCTCCCAGAACGCCTGGCCCGCGCGCGCGCCCGCCGCCTCGCGCCGCAGCGATACGGTCACAACCCCGGCCCCGGCCCGGCGCACGGCATCCGCCAGGATTTCAGGCGAGGGATACTGCGCCGTGCCCAGCATCAGGCGCGAGGTGAGTTCGGTGCCATAGAATAGGGTCATTGCGATTATCCTCCCTGCATGGGGGCCAGAATTTCCACCTGCGCGCCCGGATGCAGCGCAAGGGCCGGACGCTTACTGGCCGCGACAAAGCAGCCATCTACCGCCGTGGCGATGCGGGTGGTGGCGTCATAGCCCATCTCGTCAAGCAGGGCGCTCAGGGTTGTGGCCTGCACGTCATGACGTTCGCCATTTACCGTTATCTGCATGGAACGCTCCTGTAGGGACTGCTCACGCCGCGCCGAACACGATATCGGCCGCCTCCGCCGCCCGCACGGGCGAGAGCAGGAAGCCATGGCGATACATGCCGTTGATATGGATATGCCGCCCCCGATAGCGCACGGCGGGCATGTTGTCAGGGTAGGAGGGACGCAGGCCGGTGCCGGTTTCGAGTATCTCGGCCTCGCCAAAGGCGGGGTGCAGGGCATAGACCGCGCCCAGCATTTCCACCATCGAGCGCAGGGTCATGGGGCCTGCGTTCTCGCTCTCGATCATGGTGGCCCCCACCATGTACACATGGTTGGCACGCGGCACGATGTAAATGGGAATGCGCGGATGCAGCATGCGCACCGGGCGGTGCAGCGTCACGTCGGGGCAGCGCAGCAGCAGCATCTCGCCGCGCACGCCGCGCATGTCGGTCAACTCGTCGCGGGCTGCGATGCCGGTGCAGTCCACCACCCAGTCAAAGCCTGCGGGCTGTTCATCCACCGGCACGTTGAACCGGATTTCACCCCCCAGCTCGACCACGCGCGCGGCCAGGGCCGCCAGCGCATCACGCGGGTTGACGTGGCCCTCGCCCGCAAAGAACAGCGCACGCGAGAAGCGATCGGCCAGGTCCGGCTCAAGCTGCGTGATCTCGGCCTCGCCAATGGTTTCATAATGTGAGGTGCGGCGGCCAAAGCGCATGATCTCGCGCACGTCACGCGCAGGCGCGAGCACCAGCGTGCCGTTGCGGTCCACGCCGGGCACATGTGCATCCCACCAGTCGAGCGAGGCGAGGGACTGGGCAGTCACCTCCGGCGTTGCGGATTCGGCCTCGCACCACGGGGCCAGCATGCCGCCTGCCTTCCATGAGGCGCCCCAGCCCACGCGCGGACCACATTCATGCACCACCACCCGCGCGCCCCGTTCGGCCAGGGTCACCGCCGCCGTCAGCCCCGAAACCCCGGCACCGCGCACCAGAACGCGCGGACCCGGACCCTGGGGAAATGCCGTTGGTGCTGTCATGTGCCTGCCGTGCCCCTGTGCTGGTTCATCCATACTGGCGGCGAGTGTGCCAGCGTGCCTGCGCGTGTCTATTCAACAGTAACGGATTTGGCGAGATTACGCGGCTGGTCCACATCCGTGCCTTTGATGAGCGCCACCTCATAGGCCAGGATCTGCACCGGAATGGTCTGCAGGATGGGTGCCACGAACTCATCCACCGTCGGGATCGCCACCACGCATTCCGCAATTTCGCGCAGGCGGGGCGCGCCCGCCATGTCGGTAAACACCAGCAGGCGGCCGCCACGGGCCTTGGCCTCCTGCAGGTTGGACAGTGTTTTTTCAAACAACGGCCCCGACGGCACGGTAGCCACGACCGGCACGGTGCTGTCGATCAGCGATATGGGGCCATGCTTCATCTCGCCCGCGGCATAGGCCTCGGCGTGGATATAGGTGATTTCCTTGAGCTTGAGCGCGCCTTCAAGCGCTACGGGGAACATTGCCCCGCGGCCCAGATACAGCACATCACGCGCGCCCGCCACGATGGCGGCCATGCGGCGGATCTCGTCATGGCGCTCGAACACCTCGGTGGCCTTGCTTGGCAGGTCGAGCAGGCTGGTCACCATGCGTTCTTCCTGCGCCGCGTCAATCATGCCGCGGGCGCGGGCGAAGGCGATGGTCAGGCACGCCAGCACGGAAAGCTGGGCCGTGAACGCCTTGGTGCTGGCAACCGAGATTTCGGGGCCCGCCACGGTGCCGAGCACTGCATCGCTTTCGCGCGCCATGGTGCTCTGCTCCACATTGAGCACCGAGACGATATGCTGCCCCGCCGCCCGCATGCCACGCAGGGCGGCCAGCGTATCCGCCGTCTCACCAGACTGCGAGATGAGCAGCCCCAGCCCGCCATGGGCCAGCGGCGGGTTGCGGTAGCGCATCTCGCTCGCCACGTCGATATCGACCGGCAGGCGCGCGTACTGCTCGATCCAGTAGCGCCCGATCATGCCTGCGTAGAAGGCCGAGCCGCAGGCGGTGATCACGGCACGGGGAATGCTGGCCAGGTCAAACGGCAGGTCGGGCATCACCACGCGGCGGGTGGCGGGGTCGATCAGGCGCTGGAGCGTCTGGCCGATCACCACCGGGTGCTCGTGCAGCTCCTTCTCCATGTAGTGCCGGTAGCCATCCTTGCCCACCGAGGCCGCGATCAGCGCCGTCATCTTGACCGGGCGCTCGACCGGGTTGCCCGCCATGTCAAAGAACGTGGCGCCAGCGGGGGTGATGACCGCCCAGTCGCCATCATCCAGATAGGCGATGCGGCGGGTGAGCGGCGCCAGGGCCAGGCTGTCGGAGCCGAGGAACATCTCGTTATCGCCAAAGCCCACCACCAGCGGCGCGCCATGCCGCGCACCGATGACCATGCCGTCATGGCCGGCAAAGATCATGGCCAGCGCATAGGCCCCTTCCAGCCGCCTGAGGCATTCATGCGCGGCCTCGCGTGGCGGGAGGCCGCGCTGCAGGTGGTAGTCGACCAGCTGGGCGATGGTCTCGCTATCGGTATCGGTCGAGAAGACCTGGCCCTCTGCCTCGAGTTCGCGGCGCAGTTCCTCAAAGTTTTCGATAATGCCGTTATGCACCACCGACACGCGCTCCGTGCCATGCGGGTGGGCATTGTTCTCGGTCGGCGCGCCGTGGGTGGCCCAGCGCGTGTGGCCGATGCCGGTCACACCCGGTAGCGGCAGGCGCGCGAGCAGGGAGGCGAGATGGTCGAGCTTGCCCGCAGCCCTGCGGCGCTCGACATGACCGTGCTCAAGCGTTGCGATACCGGCGGAATCATAGCCCCGATATTCAAGCCGCCGCAGGGCATCAAGAATGACCGGCGTGGCCTGATTGCTGCCAACAACCCCGACTATGCCACACATCAGCCCTGTTCCTTCCTGTTCTTCAGCCGCTGGCGGAACGTGCGGGCATAGCCCGCCTTGTCCGCCTGCCGCGCCCGGCCAATGGCCAGGGCGTCATCGGGCACGTCATGGGTAATGACGCTGCCGGCCGCCGTAATCACCCCTTTACCCAACCGCACGGGGGCGACAAGCACCGAATCCGACCCGATGAAGCTTTCGGCCCCGATTTCCGTGCGGTGCTTGAACACGCCATCATAATTGCACGTAATGGTGCCCGCGCCGATATTGGCCCTTGCCCCCACGGTGGTATTACCCAGATAGGTCAGGTGGTTGGCCTTGGCCCCCGCGCCGAGCGTGGTGGCCTTGAGTTCGACAAAGTTGCCCACGCGCGCGCCCTGCCCCACATCGGTGCCCGGCCGCAGGCGGGCATAGGGACCGATCTGGGCATCAGGGCCGACCGTTGCCCCCTCGATATGCGAGAACGCATGGATTTCCGTGCCGCGCCTGACATGCACCCCCGGCCCGAACACCACATGGGGGTGCACCACCGTATCGGGCTCGAACACCGTATCAGCGCACAGGAACACGGTGTCGGGTGCGACAAGGGTCGTGCCACCCGCCATGGCGGCAAGGCGCAGGCGGGCCTGCACGCAGGCCTCTGCCTGGGCCAGTTCGGCGCGGGAATTGATGCCGCGCAGTTCATCCTCGGGGGCGATGACCGCGCGCACCTTGCGCCCTTCGGCCACGGCGCGGGCCACGACATCGCCCAGATAATACTCGCCCTGCGCGTTGCTGTTATCGATCTGACCCAGCCAGCGGCGGAAATCGGCGGCATCGGCGCACAGCACGCCCGCATTGCACAGGCCGATGGCGCGCTCGGCGGGAGTGGCATCGGCCCATTCCACAATGCGCTGCACCAGCCCATCGCGCGTGACCACGCGACCGTAACGCGCAGGATCAGCCGGTTCCATGGCCAGCAGGGCAAGGCCCGTGTCATCGCTGCGGCGCCGGGCCAGCAGGGCGCGCATGGTGCCGGGCGTAATCAGCGGGTTATCGCCATACAGCACCGCGACATCACCCGTGCCAAACGCGGCCTCGGCCTGGCGGGCGGCATGGCCCGTGCCCAGCCGGTCATGCTGCACCACCACCGTGTGCGGGGCAGCGAGGGCTGCCACGTCATCCATGCCCGGCCCGGCGACGACGACAATCCGGTCAAATACTTCGGCTGCGTTATCAATCAGGTAGCGCAGCATGGGCTGGCCCGCGAGCGGGTGCATGACCTTGGGCCGCTCCGATTTCATGCGCGTGCCGCGACCTGCCGCCAGAATAACAGCGGTCGACAGGGGCG
This sequence comes from Komagataeibacter xylinus, assembly GCF_004302915.1. Lineage (GTDB taxonomy): Bacteria > Pseudomonadota > Alphaproteobacteria > Acetobacterales > Acetobacteraceae > Komagataeibacter > Komagataeibacter xylinus_C. Next base: position 55,262 of record NZ_QQBI01000009.1, read on the forward strand.
AGGCGGAGGCGGACTGGTCGGTCTCTGTGTCGGTGTTCATGGCAGTGTGCGGGTACTCCGCACCTGACTGCCCTGTCAAACCCTTATCCGCATGCGGGCGCATCACTTCGGATGTCTGCATGCTACGGTGTTGCTGCTTGATAATAACAGATTGATAAAAAACATAAAAATTCAAGCCTCTCGGTTGAGGCCCAAAAAGCCTGCTCAAACAATACCCTGAAACCGTAAGCTTTTTGGTGAAGCTTTTTCCAAAACTCCTCAGAAAAAGGCGACGCCTGGGACTTTCCTGATTTTTTATCAATGACGTGTTTTCAAACAATCTCTTATGACTTGCAGGACCGCGCGGGGTCAGGCTTCCTCGACACCAGACAGTCAAAGGGCTTCATGATGACATCCTCCCCTCCCCGTCTGGCGGTTTTTGATATGGATGGCACGCTGATCGACAGCCTGCCCGACCTTGCGGCCTGCGCCGACTGGCTTCTGGCGCAATACAACCTGCCGGGCCTAACACCCGAGGCCGTGCGCCCGATGATTGGGGATGGCGTAGCCGTGCTGGTCAGCCGCCTGCTCGACCATGCCGGCCCTGCAGCCGCCCGCATCAACCGCGCCGAGGCCACGGCCCGCTACATGGAACGCTACACGCCGCATTCAACCGACCATTCCCGCCCTTTTCCCGGCACGGTCGAGACGCTGGCGGCCCTGCACGCGGCAGGCTGGTGCATGGCGGTCTGCACCAACAAGCCCGTGGCGGCGGCGCGGCATATCCTTCAGGTCATGGAACTGGAAAAATGGTTTGTCGCCGTGGGCGGGGGCGACAGCTTTGGCGTGCGCAAGCCCGACCCGCGCCACCTGCTGGGCACAATTGAACAGGCAGGCAGCACCCCGGCCCGCGCCATCATGACCGGCGACCACCATAATGACGTGGCCACCGCCACCGGCGCCCATGTGCCTGCCATATTCGCCCGCTGGGGCTACGGGCGACCGGAAATGGAAGCCGGGGCCACGGTAGGCGCCGATTCCATTACCGAAATACCGCATCTGGCAGGCGAATTGCGGCCTGGCTGAGCCGCCTCACACGTCGAGATTGGCGACCTTGAGCGCATTGCCCACGATGAAGTCGCGGCGCGGTTCGACCACGTCGCCCATCAGGGTGGAGAAGACCTGCGCCGCGTTTTCAATATCGCCCACCTTGACCTGCAGCAGCGTGCGCATGGCGGGGTCGAGCGTGGTTTCCCACAACTGCTCGTCATTCATCTCGCCCAGGCCCTTGAAGCGGTTGATCGACAGGCCCTTGCGGCCCTGCGCCAGAATCCGCTCATACAGCGAGGCCGGGCCGTGGAAGGGATGCGGCACCCCATCGAGCACAAGGCTGACCGGGCCTGCAAAATCCTTCACCAGCCGGTCATGGCGCTCGGCCAGCCAGCGTACTTCCGCGCTGCGCAGGGTGGTGGCCTCAAGCCGGTAGACCTCGCCCACGCCGCGCACGCTGCGCGCCATCTCCAGCCCGCTTTCGCTTACGGCCACCTTCCACCCGCGCTCGGTGGGCGGCGAGATGGCATCAAGCCGCGCCTGCAGGTCCACAATGCGCTCGGGCACCGTGTTAAGGTCCGGGCGCAGCACGCCCGCAATGGCCGCCTGCTCCAGTATCCATACCGGCACCCGGGCTGACAGGCGCGAGAGCGCGCGCGTTACGTCACGGATGAAGTGCACCTCAGCCCGCATGGCCTCGCCCTGCACCTCGCGCCCATCGGCATAATGCAGCGCCGCATTGGCCAGCGCCTTGTCGAGCAGGTAGGATTCAAGGGCCGCGTCATCCTTGAGGTAGCGCTCGTCATTGCCGCGCTTGGCGCGGTACAGCGGCGGCTGGGCGATATACAGGTACCCGTTCTCGATCAGTTCGGGCATCTGGCGGAAGAAGAAGGTCAGCAGCAGCGTGCGGATGTGCGAGCCATCCACGTCGGCGTCGGTCATGATGACAATGCGGTGGTAGCGCAGTTTCTCGATCGAGAAGCCGCCATGCTCCACGTCGCCACGCCCGATGCCGGTGCCGAGCGCCGTGATCAGCGTGCCGATTTCAGCCGAGCCGAGCATGCGGTCAAAGCGCGCGCGCTCCACGTTCAGGATCTTGCCCTTGAGCGGCAGGATCGCCTGGAAGCGCCGGTCGCGCCCCTGCTTGGCCGTGCCACCTGCCGAGTCACCCTCGACGATGAACAGTTCGGACTTGGCCGGGTCGCGTTCCTGGCAGTCCGCGAGCTTGCCGGGAAGCGAGGAAATATCGAGCACGCCCTTGCGCCGGGTGAGTTCGCGCGCGCGGCGCGCCGCCTCACGGGCGGCGGCGGCATCCATCACCTTGGCCACGATGTGGCGGGCTTCCTTGGGGTGGGTCTCGAACCAGTGGGAGATCATGTCGGCAGCCGCCGCATGCACGACCGGCTGCACTTCAGACGAGACCAGCTTGTCCTTGGTCTGCGATGAGAATTTGGGGTCGGGCACCTTGACCGAGAGCACGGCGGTCAGGCCCTCGCGCATGTCCTCGCCGTTGAGCGCGTGGCTGTCCTTCTTGGTGGCGTTGGCCTCGGCATAGCGGCCCACCACGCGGGTCAGCGCCTGGCGGAAGCCCGCAAGGTGCGAGCCGCCATCGCGCTGCGGAATGTTGTTGGTGAAGCAGAGCATGGTTTCATGGAAGCTGTCGTTCCATGTCAGCGCAAACTCGACCTTGATGCCGTTTTCCTCATTCTGGAGGCTGCCGGTAATCGGCGGGTTCACGATGGCGGTCTTGCCCTGGTCGAGCCATTCCACAAAGGCGCACAGGCCGCCCTCATAATAGAATTTTTCCTCGCGCGCAGGTTCGTGTCGCTCATCGCGCAGCACGATCCTGAGCCCGGAGTTGAGGAAGGCCAGTTCACGCAGGCGGCGCTCGAGAATCGGGAACTCGAACTCCACCTTGGCAAAGGTCTCGGCACTGGGCTTGAAGGTGACCTGCGTGCCGCGCGGCTCGCTGCTCTCACCCACTACGCGCAGCGCCTCGTCACGTTCGCCGCCCTTAAAGCGGATCACATGCTCCTTGCCATCGCGCCAGATGCGCACTTCCATCCATTCGGACAGGGCATTGACCACCGCGGCGCCCACGCCATGCAGGCCACCGGAAACCTTGTAGGAATTCTGGTTGAACTTGCCGCCCGCATGCAGCTTGGTCAGCACGACTTCCGCAGCACTCACCCCTTCCTCATGGTGCATGCCGGTGGGAATGCCACGCCCGTCATCGCGCACGGTCACGCTGCCATCGCCATTGAGGGTGACAACACAGCCGGTGGCGAACCCGGCCTGCGCCTCATCCACCGCGTTATCAATGATTTCGAAGGCCATGTGGTGCAGGCCCGAGCCGTCATCGGTATCGCCAATATACATGCCGGGGCGCTTGCGCACCGCATCCAGCCCCCGCAGCACCGAGATGGATGCCTCGTCATAATCAGGCACGGGGGCTACTGTGCCCTTGGCCTCGGCATCGTGTTTCTGATCGGGACTGGATTGATCGGACATGCCGGCAGATGCTCCACAGCGGACAACAACAAAATATCAGAATGCATTATAGCCCCAACCGCCCGGCGTAACCAGCATTCCGCGCGCAAATCAGGCCTCATGGGCAAGATTACCGGCACCCGGCGTCTCGAATGCGGCATGGCTGCGCAGGGGGGCGAACTGTTCGGCGTCCGTTCCGGTCAGGAACACGCCCGTATTCATGCGGCCCACGGCGCGGAACAGGGCCTGCCTGCGGGCTTCATCCAGATGCACCAGCGGCTCATCGAGCAAAAGCATGGGCACCTGCCCCCGGCATGCCGCGAGTATGCGCGCATGCGACAGCACGATGCCCAGCAGCAGCGCCTTCTGCTGCCCCGTGCTGGACTGGACGGCGGCGCGCCCGCTCACCCGGTCAGCCAGCGCAAGCCCGGTGCGGTGCGCCCCAAAACGGCAGCCGCCGCGCTGGCGGTCAATGCCGCGCGTGTGCGCGATCTGCCCAGCCAGCCAGTCCTCCACGGCTAACGCAGGCCGGGTGGCGAGGTGGGCGGCAATGTCGCATTCCAGTTCCAGCCGGGCGGCGGGAAAACCATCGGCCAGCGCCTGTTCATCGGTATTGAGGCGGCTGACCATATCCATCCGCGCAGCAACGGTGGCCACTGCATGGCGGGCCATGGTGTGCTCAAGGGCCACAAGCCAGGCTGGATCGGGGTTGCGCTGGGCCAGAAGGCGGCTGCGCTGGGCCATGGCGCGGTCATGGGCGGCAAGTTCACGGGCATGGCCGGGTTCAAGCGCCTGCACCAGCCGGTCAAGAAAACGCCGCCTTCCCCCTGCCCCTTCAAGGAACAGGCGATCCATCTGCGGCGTGATCCAGACGGCAGAGAAATATTCGCCCACGCCATCGCGGTTGCGCAGGGCCTGCCCATCCACCCGGAACACCCGGCGCTCGGGGCGCAGCGGGTCGGCTCCGGTAGCCAACTGCGCGGACAGGGCTTCATCCCCGTCCATGCCCTCAACCTGTGCGGCCACGCCCCACAGGCTGGCGCCATGCCGGGGCAGTTCATCCATGCGCGCGCCCCGCAGGCCACGACCGGGAACAAGCAGCGACACGGCCTCGAGCAGATTGGTCTTGCCGCTGCCATTCGGCCCGGTAATGACCGTGACCGGCTGCGCCGGCTGCCACGACAGGCGGCGGTAGTTGCGGAAATCCGTCAGCGCCAGCCGGGTTATGCAGGCCATGCTGCCGTAATGAGGGGCGCGCTCAAACGCGCATGGGCATCAGCACGTACAGCGCCGAGGGGCTGTCCACATCGCGCACGATGGTCGGGGCGGAACTGTCGGAGAATGCGAATTCCACTTCCTTTTCCACCTGGTCGGTAATGTCGTTGAGGTACCGGGCCTGAAAGCCGATTTCGATGGGCGGCGCATCGTAGGAGACGTGGTTTTCGTCGAGTTCCTCAGTGGCCGAACCCTGATCCTGGCTGGCGGCGGACAGGGTAAGCAGGTTATGCGCCATGCTCAGCTTGACCGGGCGCGAACGCTCCTGGCTGATGGCCGCGACACGGGCCACCGCATCGGAGAAGATCTTCTTGCCCACGCGCAGGATGCGGTCATTGCCGTGCGGGATCACGCGCTCATATTCGGGGAAAGTGCCATCGATCAGCTTGGAGGTGAGCGTGATGTTGCCGATGGTGAACTGGATGCGCGTGTCAGACAGGGCCACATCGACCTGCTCCGGCCCTTCATCAAGCAGCTTGCGCAGCTCGCCCACGGTCTTGCGCGGCACGATCACGCCGGGCATTCCCTCGCTGCCCGGCGGCAGTTCGGTCTCGACCCGGGCCAGGCGGTGGCCGTCGGTTGCAACCGCGCGCAGCACCTGACCGGCCTCGCCTTCGGCCACGTGCAGGAAAATGCCGTTGAGGTAGTAGCGCGTCTCCTCGGTGGAGATGGCGAAGCGCGTGCGGTCGATCAGGCCGCGCAGCACCTGGGCGGGAATGCTGAATTCATGCGGCAGGCTGCCTGCCATCATGGAGGGGAAGTCATCCACGTCCAGCACGTTGAGGCTGGTGGCAAAGCGCCCCGCCCGCAGGCCCAGCGGCGCATCGCCCCCGGCGTGGTCGAATTCGACCTGCGCGCCATCGGGCAGCTTGCGCACGATTTCGTACAGCACGGCAGCCGGCGCCGTGACCGCACCATCACGCAGCGTTTCCGCCGCCATACCCTCGACCACGGCAATTTCCATGTCGGTGGCGGTCAGCGTCATGGCGCCATCAGTGACATTGATCAGCACGTTGGCCAGGATGGGGATGGTATTGCGCTTCTCGGCAACGCTCTGGATATGGGCCAGTGCCTTGAGCAGCGTTACGCGGTCAGCCTTCAACTTCATCGGTACGATATCCTCCACATCCCGCAGCACCCGAAAAAGCACAAAACGGGGGAGACCTGTCTAGCAGCCTGAAGCAACAGCGGTAAAGGGGCGTGCGCGGGAAATGCGTCAGGTCTCGAGCATGCGGCGCAGCAGTTCCACGTCCTCGGCAAAGGCGGGGTCCTGCGCCATCAGCTGCTCCACCTTGGTTACGCCATACATGACGGTGGTGTGGTCGCGGTTGCCGAACTTGCGCCCGATCTCGGGGTAGGAGCGGCTGGTGAGCTGCTTGGCGAGGTACATCGCCACCTGGCGCGGCCGCGCCACGGCCCGGCCCCGGCGGGCGGAGAACATGTCGGTCAGGCGCGTGTTCCAGTGCTCGGCCACCTTGCGCTGGATTTCCTCGATGGTGACGCGCCGGTCATGCGCCTTGAGGATGTCGTGTAACACATCCTGCGTCGCCTCAAGGGTGACGGGGCGGCCAAACAGGTTGGCATGCGCGATCAGCCGGTTGAGCGCGCCCTCAAGCTCGCGCACGTTCGAGGTGATCTTGTGGGCCAGGAATTCCAGCACCTTGGCCGGCACCACCACGCCGGATGCGGCGGCCTTGGCCTCAAGGATGGAGATGCGCAGCTCGAAGGTCGTGGCATGGATATCGGCCACCATGCCGCAGCCAAGGCGGGTGCGCAGCCGGTCCTCAAGCCCCGACAGGTCAGAGGGCGACTTGTCGGCCGAGACCACGATCTGCCGCCCGGCATCGACCAGCGCGTTGAAGGTGTGGAAGAATTCGTCCTGCGTGTTGTCCTTGCCGATGAGGAACTGCAGGTCATCGATCATCAGCACGTCAACCGAGCGCAGCTGGTCCTTGAACTCGAGCGTGGACTGCGAGCGGATGGCCCCGATGAAGCGGTACATGAACTTCTCGGCCGACATGTAGGCTACCGAGACCTTGCCCCCACGCAGCAGTTCCGCACCGATGGCGTGCATGAGGTGGGTCTTGCCCAGACCCACGCCGCCATACAGGAACAGGGGGTTGAAGCCAGGGCTGGACGGGCGCTCGGCCACGCGGCGGGCGCAGGCATAGGCGAACTCGTTGGGTTTGCCCACAACGAAGGTGTCAAACGTGAAGCGCGGCTCAAGCGGGGCGGCAAGGTCGCTGCGCACCTCGGCCTGGCGCGGGCTTTCCGCCGCTTGGGGCGCTGCCGCGGGGGCCGCCGGTTCGCTTGGGGCGACGGCAGCAGCCGGGGCGGGCGTGGCCTCCTGCGCCCCGGCGGTCGGGGCGGGCTGGGCTGCGGGGCGGGCCACCTGCAACTCGACCCGGCGGATAGCAGGCACTTCGGCATGCCACAGCGCGCCGAGCCGGTCGCCGTACTGCCCGCGCACCCAGTCACGCAGGAAGCGCGTGGGCAGGTAGAGGGTGATCTCGTCCTCCTCCACCGGGCCGACCGTGATCTGGCGCAGCCAGGTGCGGTATTCGACCTCACCCACCTCGGCCTTCAGCCGCTCGCAGATGCGCGACCAGTGGATGGCGAGCACACTTTTCTGCGCGTTAGCTTCCGCAACCGCGTCGTAGCCTTCCAGTCCGCCCGTCATATCCGCTCCCCGCCACATGGGGCACGAAAAGGACACCGCCTGCGCGCATGCCCCTGCCGTCACCCCGCTCCATTCCACCACCCCGCGCCACCGGCCCCTCCCCACAGGACAGGCCACAAGCCGTGCCATTGGCACGACCCAACAGCCCGACCCTATCGGCCAGGACCACCGATGACGCTGGAATTATCCCCATAATTTAGAGCACGGAATCGGGCGAAGCAACGGGAATCTGCCCCGACCCCGCCAAAACCCGTTCACACCAGCAAGATGCGGATAATAAAAAAAGGCCGCCATCGCCAATAATGGCGACAGACGACCTCCTTTATTACTTCCAGCCTTCTTTCAGATGAAAGAAACCAGCCGTATCTTACGCAGCAGCGAGAGACTTGATACGGGCGGACAGGCGGGAAATACGACGGGCAACCGTGTTGGCGTGAAGAACGCCCTTGCCAACGGCGCGCTGCATTTCGGGCTGTGCCTCACGCAGGGCCACCACGGCGTCGTCCTTCTTGCCGCTGGCGATCGCGGTTTCAATCTTCTTCACGAAGGTGCGTACGCGCGACAGACGTGCGGTGTTGCGGGCGTTGCGGCGTTCGTTCTGACGGATGCGCTTGCGCGCGGATGCTGTATTGGCCATTGCTCTCAGTTCATCTGCATAAATCAGGTTACGGCGGTCCGCCACCCGATCGTGCGGACATCCCATATCAGGCTGGCGATCTAGTCCACCCTGACCGTATTCGTCAAGACAAGTCTTTGCCTAAATCGTCTCAAGCCTCCTGCAATCGGGGGCAGAAGAAGCTCGAACGCCCCGATTGGGTGATGCGTTCCACCCCATCGCACGCAGGCGGGCCGGGGCAATCGGGGCATCCCAGCCCTTCACGCCCATAGACGCGCCATGCATGCTGGAAATAGCCGAGTTCCCCATCGGGTTGCACATAATCACGCAGGCTTGAGCCACCGGCGGCAATCGCCTCGTCGAGCACGGCGCGGACCTGGGCTGCCAGTTCATCATATTCCGCGGCACTGATCTCGCCCGCCGCCCGCGCGGGGTGGATGCGCGCACGGAACAGCGCCTCGGACACATAGATATTGCCAAGCCCCGCCACCACGCGCTGGTCAAGCAGCAGCGCCTTGATGCTCGTGCGCCGCCCACGACCCCTTGCCGCAAGCCACGCGCCGCCAAAGCGGTTGCCCAGCGGCTCAGGCCCCATGCCTGCCAGCAGGCGATGGCCCTCCACGCCCGCCACCGGCACCAGGTCGACCATGCCGAAGCGCCTGGGGTCGACCAGCCCGCAGCGCGCGCCCTCCCCGGTCTCGATCACCAGATGCTCGTGCAGGGCGGGCGGCATCACACGCTCGGCTTCAGTCGGGCGCGAGAGCAGCACGCGCCCGGACATGCCCAGGTGCAGCACGACCACCATGCCGCCGGAAAGGGTGATGAGGATATATTTCCCCCGCCGGGCGAATCCATCGATCCGCTGGCCTTCCAGCGCACGGGCCAGACCGGGGGGAAACGGCCAGCGCAGCCCCGTATGGTGCGTGCTGGCGCGGGAAATAGTGTGACCTTCAAGATGCACTCGCATCCCGCGCATCACAGTTTCAACTTCAGGGAGTTCCGGCATGGCCTCATCTGGGGTTATACCTGTGCATCATGACCGACAATAGCCAGCCATACCATCCCTCCCCTTCCGCCGGCCGTCCCGATGACCGCCATGCGGATACCACCGATTTCGGCTTCCGCGATGTGCCATTGCGCGAGAAGAAATCCATGGTGCGCGAAGTCTTTGACAGCGTGGCCTCCAAATACGACATCATGAATGACGTGATGTCGCTGGGCATCCATCGCGCGTGGAAAAAGATTTTCGTCAACGAACTCGCCCCCCACCCCGACCTGTCGCTGCTCGACCTGGCCGGTGGCACGGGCGACATCTCGTTCGGCTGGCTGCGCGGCGGGGGCGGGCCTGCCATCCTGTCCGACATCAATGTGAGCATGCTCACGGTGGGCCGCAACCGCGCGATGGAGCGCGGGCTGGTGTCGGGCCTCAACTTCCTGGCTGTGGATGCCGAGGCCATTCCGCTGGCCGACAATTCGGTGGATCGCGTCTCCATCGCCTTCGGCCTGCGCAACTGCACCGACAAGCTGCAGGTGCTGCGCGAGGCGCGTCGCATCCTGCGCCCCGGCGGCCGGTTCCTGTGCCTTGAGTTCTCGCGCGTGCAGGTTGCAGCCTTCGCACCCGTCTATGATGCCTGGTCCTTCCACGTGCTGCCGCGCATGGGGGCGGCGATTGCGGGGGACCGCGAGAGCTACCAGTACCTCGCCGAGAGCATCCGCATGTTCCCCGATCAGGAAACGCTGGCCGACATGATGCGCGAGGCAGGGCTTGAGCGCGTGTCCTACCAGAACCTCTCTGGCGGGATCGCAGCCATCCATTCCGGCTGGAAGATCTGATGGTGGCACGGGCAGACCGTTCTGTCCTGCTGGTGGTGTGTGGGGGAATCGCCGCCTACAAGGCGCTTGATCTCATCCGCAGGCTCAGGGAACACGATATCCGCGTGCGCACGGTGCTGACGGAAGGGGGCGCCCGATTCGTAACCCCCCTCTCGCTCCAGGCCCTGAGCGGCGAGCGCGTGTTCAGCGACCTGTTCTCCCTGACCGATGAAAGCGAGATGGGCCATATCGCGCTCTCGCGCAGCAGTGACCTGATCGTGGTCTGCCCCGCCACCGCCGATATTCTGGCCCGCATGAGCGCGGGCCTGGCCGATGACCTCGCCACCACCGTGCTGCTGGCCACCGATACCCCGGTGCTGGCAGCCCCTGCCATGAACGTGCGGATGTGGCAGCACCCCGCAACACAGGCCAATATCGCAACGCTTGCGGCACGCGGCGTGGAATTTGTCGGCCCCGAGACCGGGCTGATGGCATGCAACGAGCACGGGCCGGGCCGGCTGGCCGAGCCCGACTCCATCCTTGCCGCCATCCTGGCGCGACTGGGGGGCGAAAAGCCACTGGTCGGCCGCCGCGCGCTGGTCACCGCAGGCCCCACGCATGAGCCGATCGACCCGGTGCGCTATCTGGCCAACCGCTCATCGGGCACGCAGGGCTATGCCATTGCGCGCGCGCTGGCAGCGGCGGGGGCTGACGTGACGCTGGTCAGCGGGCCGACCACCCTGCCCGACCCGCCGGGCGTGCGCACCGTGCGCGTCGAGACGGCACGCGCCATGCTGGCGGCCTGCCAGCAGGCCCTGCCGTGCGACATTGCCGTCTGCGCCGCCGCCGTGGCAGACTGGCATGTGGATGAAACGCCGCAGAAGATCAAGAAAACCGCAGGCCAGCCCCCGCCCGCGCTCCGCCTTGTGCCCAACCCCGATATTCTGGCCACCCTGGGCCAGCCTTCCCCCACCCGGCCGCGACTGGTGGTGGGCTTTGCCGCCGAGACGGAGCGGGTTGTCGAACACGCCACCGCCAAACGCCTGCGCAAGGGCTGCGACTGGATCGTGGCCAATGATGTCAGCCCCGAAAGCGGCATCATGGGCGGGGCAGAAAACGAGATCGACCTGATCGATGCCACGGGCTGCACCCACTGGCCCCGGCTGGACAAGACGCAGGTGGCGCAGCGCCTGGTGGCGCGCATCGCAGCCTTTTTCAACGCACCGCATGTTGACGGACATACTTCATGAGCTTCTCCTCCCTGCCCATTCAGGTCAAGCGCCTGGCCCACGCACATGACCTGCCCCTGCCCGCCTACGCCACCGAGGGCGCTGCCGGCATGGACCTGCTCGCCGCCGTGACCGAACCCATGACCATTGCGCCGGGTGGCCGCGCGCTGGTGCCCACGGGGCTGTGCGTGGGGCTGCCGCGTGGCTACGAACTCCAGATCCGCCCCCGCTCGGGGCTTGCGCTCAAGCATGGCGTGACCCTGCCCAACGCGCCGGGCACGATTGATGAGGATTATCGCGGCGAGATCGGCATTATCGTGATGAATGCAGGCGATGCGCCCTTCGTGGTCGAGCGCGGCATGCGCATTGCCCAGGGCGTGCTCGCCCCCGTGGTGCGCGGTGAGTGGGTGGAATATGCCGAGCTTGATGAAACCACCCGCGGCACGGGCGGCTTTGGCAGTACGGGCACGGCAGGGTGAGCGCAGGCGGCCAACCGGGTAACCTGCGCGTCCGCCCCAATATAGCGGACCTGCTCGGCCTGCTTGCCATCATGGCGGGCGCGGTCGTGGTGGCCACGGCGGGCCGTCACATGCTTGTACCCATTCCCGCAAGCGAGGCCGGAACCATCCATCTCAGCCCGGCCTACCTGCCCGGCTATGCCGTGCGGACCACGCTGCGCATGTTCGCAGCACTTGCCGCCTCGCTGGTGTTCACCTTCACCTATGCCGTATGGGCCGCCAAGAGCAGGCGGGCGGGGCAGGTGCTGGTGCCGCTGCTGGATGTCTTGCAGTCGGTGCCCATTCTGGGCTTCCTCACCTTTACGGTCATTTTCTTTCTCGGGCTGTTTCCGGGGCGGATGATGGGGGCGGAACTTGCCGCCATCTTCACCATCTTCACCAGTCAGGCATGGAACATGGCCTTTGCCATGTACCAGTCGCTGCGCACCGTGCCGCCCGACCTGGAGGAAGCCGCCCGCTGCTTTGGCCTTACCCCCTGGCAGCGCTTCTGGCGGCTCGAGGTGCCGTTCGCCATTCCCGCGCTGGTGTGGAACACCATGATCTCCATGTCCGGCGGGTGGTTCATGGTCGTCTATTCCGAGACGATCACGGTGGGCAATACCGATATCGCCCTGCCCGGCATCGGCTCCTACGTGGGCGTTGCGATCGAGCAGCGTAACCTTGCCGCCATTTTCTATGCCATCCTCACCATGCTGGCCGTGATTTTGGCGTATGACCAGCTTCTGTTCCGCCCGCTGGTGGCATGGTCGGCGCGTTTCCAGACCGATGACGGCGCAAGCCTTGCAGCCCCTGACCCGTGGGTGCTTGTGCTGCTGCGCCGCACGCACCTGCTGCGCCGCTTCTGCCTGCGCGTGGGTGATGCCATGACGCGCATCGGCTGGCTGGCCCTTGGTCCGCGCCCGTCTGCCCCCGTGCGCGCGCTCATCCCCCCCCGCCTGATAGATGCGGCCTGGATTGCCGGGATCGTTCTGTGCGCCCTCACCATCGGCTGGAAGACATGGTCCTTCTCCCACACCCATTACAGCATGGGGCAGGTTGCGCATGTCATGGCGCTGGGGGGACTGACGCTGCTGCGGGTCATGATCACGGTGCTGGTGGCCTCCGTGATCTGGGTGCCCGCGGGGATATGGCTCGGCCTGTCGCCACGGCGGGCGCGGCATGCGCAGATGGCGGCACAGTTCATGGCCGCTTTCCCGGCCAACCTGTTCTTTCCGCTCGTGGTGGTCGCGATCGTGCACTGGCACCTGAACAGCAATATCTGGCTCACCCCGCTCATGCTGCTGGGCACGCAGTGGTATATCCTGTTCAATATTGTGGCCGGGGCCTCGTCCTATCCCGGCGACCTGCTCGAGGCGGCGCGTAACTTCCACGTCAAGGGCTGGCTGTGGTGGCGGCGGGTGATGCTGCCAGGCATCACGCCCTATTTCATCACCGGCGCGCTGACCGCCTCAGGCGGGGCATGGAATGCCGCCATCGCCACCGAAGTGGCCAGCTGGGGCGATACCACCCTGAGCGCACAGGGGCTGGGTGCCTATATTGCCCATGCCACCGTGGCGGGCGCCACCGACCAGGTGGGTCTGGGCATGGCGGTCATGGCGGCCTTTGTGCTGCTGCTCAATCGCGCCGTGTGGCGCCCGTTATCCAATTATGCCGCCCGGCATTACACTTTTGACTGAGAGCGCCTGATGCCGCAGCAAGCCGCCCCCCCCAGCCCGAAGCCGACCGGCGCCGAACTCGTCCGGATCGTCAATTGCAGGCAGGCCTACCCCAAGGAAAGTTCGACCGACCTTGTGGTGCTCGATGGCGTGAACCTGAGCATCCGCAGTGGCGAGATCGTGGGGCTTCTGGGCCGCTCGGGGTCGGGCAAGTCCACCCTGCTGCGCATTATCGCAGGGCTTTTGCCGCCCACAGCGGGCGAGGTGATCTGGAAAGGCAGGCAGCTGGAGGGGCCGGCTGCGGGCATTTCCCTTGTGTTCCAGTCCTTTGCGCTGTTTCCGTGGCTGACGGTGCAGAAAAACGTGGAGCTGGGGCTGGAAGCCCAGGGCGTGCCACCTGCTGAGCGCGACAAACTGGCGGAAGACGCAATCCACCTGATCGGGCTGGGCGGGTATGAAAATGCCTATCCCAAGGAGCTTTCAGGCGGCATGCGCCAGCGCGTGGGGCTGGCGCGCGCCCTTGTGGTGCGGCCAGACCTGCTGCTGATGGACGAGCCGTTCTCCGCACTCGACGTATTGACGGCGGAAAACCTGCGCACCGACCTTGTGGAACTGTGGGCGGAGAAGAAACTGCCCATCCAGTCCATCCTGCTGGTCACCCACAATATCGAGGAGGCGGTGCTGATGTGCGACCGCATCCTCATCTTCTCCTCCAACCCCGGCCGGGTGGCCTATGAGCTTCAGGTGCCCTTCGAGCATCCGCGCAACCGCGAGGACATGGCCTTCCGCCAGTTCGTGGACCGTATCTACGCGCTCATGACACGCCGCGCGCCGGTCGTGTCGGAGGCGGACATGACCGACCCGGACATGAAGCATGTCCAGATATCGGCCGATGCCGTGGCCCTGCCCGCCCTGCCGATGAACACCATCGTGGGCATGATGGAAACGCTGGCCGCCGACCCGCTGCATGGCCGTGCCGACCTGCCGCTGCTCGCCAGCCGCCTGCAGCTTGAGCTTGATGACCTGTTCCCCCTTGGCGAATCCCTGCAACTGCTGGGCTTTGCCGAGCTTGAGGATGGCGACATCCTGCTCACGCCCGAGGGCATGCGCTTTGTGCAGAGCGAGCACGACATCCGCAAGCACATCCTGTGGCAGAGCATGCTGCACAACATTCCCATGGTGCGCACCATCCGCGCCGTGCTGGACGAGCGCCCCAACCACCGCGCCAGCGCCGAGCGCTTCCGCGATGAGCTGGAGGACAGCATGTCGCCCAACTACGCCCGCCAGACGCTCCAGACCCTGATCGGCTGGGCGCGCTATGCGGAACTGTTCGATTTTGACGAGGAAGCCGACCAGCTTTTTCTTGATGATGACCCGACGGACCGGAGCTAGCGGATAAAAGTTTCCGGGCGCTGCCTGTTCTCAAAAGGCAGCGCTCTTCGAAGCTTTTTTAATAAAAAAGCTTCACCAAAAACTTTTCTCCCTAACCGGCGGAATCCACCAGCCGGTCGCGGAACAGGCGGCGCATCTTGGCGATCTTGGGCGGGATGACCGCGCTGCAATACGGGTTGCCGGGATTACGGGCAAAATAGTCGCGGTGATAATCCTCGGCGGGCCAGAAATGCTCCAGTTTCGCAATTTCGGTTACGATCGGGTTGGGCCAGACATGCTGGGCCGCAATCTCGTCGCGCACGGCATGGGCGGTTTTTTCCTGCGCCGCATCCTGCCAGAAAATGGCGGAGCGATACTGCGTGCCCACGTCATTGCCCTGCCGATTGGGCGTGGTGGGGTCATGCATGACAAAGAAGATGCGCAGCAGGTCCGCGCATGAAAGTTCGGCGGGGTCGAAGGTAACGCGCACCACCTCGGTATGCCCGGTGCGGCCCGTGCAGACCTGCTCATAGGTGGGGTTGGGGGTATGGCCACCGGCATAACCCGGCTCGATCGCCTGCACGCCGCGCAGTTCCTTGAACGGCGCCTCGATGCACCAGAAGCAGCCTCCGCCGAGCACCAGTGTCTCCAATGCGTTTGCGGTCATGGTGGCGTCCTTCCCCAAGTTAGCGTGAAGAGAATATTCCAGAAGTTTTTGGTGAAGCTTTTTTCAAAAAGCTTTGAAAGAAAGCTGCCTTTTTGAAAAAAGGCAGCCCCCAAAAACTTTTCTTCCTTTAAGCAATCCGCGCCAGGGCCGCTTTCAGCCGCACGCGCTCTGCCTGGAACGCCTCCAGCCGCTCGCGGTTTTCGGCCACGACTTCGGGCTTGGCGCGGGCCACGAAATCGGCATTGCCCAGCTTGCGCTCGACCTTGGCAATCTCCCCATCCACCTTGGCGCATTCCTTTTCCAGCCGCTGGCGCTCAACTGACAGGTCAATGATCCCGGCCAGCGGAATGACCAGCGTTGCTTCATCCACCACAAGCTGGGCTGCCCCCTGCGGCATCTCGCCCGCAAGCGGCTGCACTTCGGACACGCGGGCCATGCGGCCGATCGCTTCCGCCCATTTGGCGGCACGCGCCACGGTGGTGGCGGAGGCATCACGCAGCAGCACGGGGGCCAGGCGCGAGGGCGGCACGTTCATTTCCGAACGCACGGTGCGGATGGCGGAAATGAAGCGGATCAGCCATTCCATCTCCTCACGCGCGTCCTTCGCCCCTTCCAGGTGCTCGGGCTGCGGCCACGGTGCGGTAATGAGCGACCCTTCGCCGCCAAAGCCGAAATGCTGCCACAGCCGGTCGGTCATGAACGGGGTCACGGGCTGGAGCAGGCGCAGGATGGTACCCAGAACATGGGCGGCAACCGCACGGGTCTCGACGGCTTCCGCCGTGTCGCCCGCGGCAAAGACCGGCTTGGCCAGTTCAAGGAACCAGTCGCAGAAGCAGTTCCACACGAAGCGGTAGCACGCGCCTGCATATTCATCGAAGCGGAAGGCTTCCAGCGCCTTGCTCGCCTCTTCCACCGCCTGCGCCAGTTCGGCCAGGATCCAGCGGCCCAGCGGAGACTGCACGGAGGCCGGGTTGAATCCTGCAACCGGGGCCACGCCGTTCATCTCGCAAAAGCGCGCGGCATTCCAGATCTTGGTGATGAAGGAGCGGTATTCCTCCACCTTTTTCGGGCCAAGCTTCACGTCACGGCCAAGACCGGTGAGCGAGCAGATGCAAAAGCGCATGGCATCCGCGCCGTAGCTGTCGATCATCTCCAGCGGGTCGATGCCGTTGCCCTTGGACTTGGACATCTTCTGCCCGCGCTCGTCACGCACCAGCCCGTGGATGAACACCTGCCGGAAGGGCACGTCCTTCATGAAGTGCAGGCCCATCATCATCATCCGCGCGACCCAGAAGAAGATGATGTCAAAACCCGTGACCAGCACATCGGTCGGGTAGTAGCGCGCCAGTTCCGGTGTCTGCTGCGGCCAGCCCAGCGTGGAGAACGGCCACAGGGCGGAGGAGAACCATGTATCAAGCACATCCTCGTCACGCGTGAGCGTGGTGTCCTGGCCGTAATGGGCGCGGGCCTGGCTGGCGGCATCCGCCTCGTCATGGGCGACGAATACATGGCCATCGGGGCCATACCAGGCGGGGATGCGATGCCCCCACCAGAGCTGGCGGCTGATGCACCAGGGCTGGATATCGCGCATCCAGGCATAGAAGGTGTTTTCCCACTGCCGGGGCACGAATTCGATCTTGCCGGTTTCCACCGCCTCGATGGCGGGACCGGCAAGGGTCTTGGCATCACAGTACCACTGGGTGGTCAGGCGCGGCTCGACCACCGCGCCGCTGCGCTCGGCATGGGGCACCTGATTGGTGTGCGGCTCGATCTTTTCCAGCCATTCCAGCCGCTCAAGCTCGGCCACCATGGCCTTGCGCGCCTCATCGCGCGGCATGCCGGCCAGCGTGCGCACGAAGGCGGGATCGGCCAGCCCTTCCTCCGCGCGGAGTTCGCCCTCGATCTCGGCAAGGGTGATGCGGGCTTCCTCATCAAGCACGCTGGGCATGTCGAGCTTGTGGCGGCGGCCGACCTCGAAGTCATTGAAGTCATGCGCGGGCGTGATCTTGACCGCGCCGCTGCCCTTGGTGGGATCGGAATGCTCATCCGCCACGACGGGAATGCGGCGGCCGGTCAGCGGCAGGATGACGTTTTTGCCCACCAGGTCGGCAAAGCGTTCATCATCGGGGTGCACGGCCACGGCCATGTCGCCCAGCATGGTTTCGGGGCGGGTGGTGGCGACCGTGATGGTGCGGCCCGGCTGACCTTCAACAGGGTAGCGGATATACCACAGGCTGCCCCGGCTCTCGCGGTTATCGACCTCAAGGTCGGAAATGGCGGAGCGGAAGGCGGGGTCCCAGTTGACAAGGCGACGGTCGCGGTAGATCAGCCCTTCGCGGTAGAGGGTGACGAACACCTCTTTCACCGCATCCGACAGGCCATCATCCATGGTGAAGCGCTCGCGCTGCCAGTCGAGCGAGCCGCCAAGCCGGCGAAGCTGCTTTGTAATGCCGCCACCGGATTCGGCCTTCCACTCCCACACGCGCTCGACAAAGGCGTCACGACCCATGTCCTGGCGCGATGTGCCTTCCTTTTGCAGCATGCGCTCGACCACAAGCTGGGTGGCGATGCCTGCATGGTCGGTGCCGGGCTGCCACAGCGTGTCGCGCCCCTGCATGCGGCGCCAGCGGATGAGCGTGTCCTGCAATGTCATGGTCAGGGCGTGGCCGATATGCAGCGTGCCCGTAACATTGGGTGGCGGAATCATGATGGTATAGGGCTTTGCCGTGCTGTCGGGCCGGGCGCTGAACGCGCCACTGGCCTCCCACAGGGCATAGAGGGAGGTTTCTGTCCCGGCGGGGGAGAACGACTTGTCAAGCATCACGAAAAACCAGATCCACCATAATCAGACGCAGGGCAGGACAACGCGCCCGGCCACGGGCAGATATACCCCAAACCGGCGCGAAGGGAACGCCTGCCCCCGCAATCTTTATGCCCGAAGGCCGATCATGTGCTGATGGTGAAGACGGCAGGGCCGGAGGGCCGGGGCCAAGGATGGTGCGCCCAACGTGTTGGCGATACCCCCACGGATACCCCCACTTTGCCTGTCATTCGGCGTCTCTCCCTGTCATCGGCTGTCACAGCCAGAGGGAAGAAAACGGCAGATTTTCGGGGGTTGTGTCAACGATTGTCCTTCCCTGTCAGGGAAGGATTGGAGGTCTGGGCGGGAATCGAACCCACATTCGCGGATTTGCAGTCCGCTGCATCACCATTCTGCCACCAGACCTCGGCGCTGCAGGGGCGTATATCCGCTGAAATGCATCTCAGGTCAAGCCGTTGTGTGCAGCGTTCTGGTTGTTTCCCGATCAAAGCGGCGCATAAATACAAAAAAGCCGGAAAAATTTTCGCCCGTCCGGCCGGGTTGCGGCTTCAGCCCCCTATGGGGCAGCGTGTTTCAAGGAAACATCATGGACAGGACAGACCCCGATTACGCGCCCCTCGATTTTGTCACGGCCCGGCAGCGCATGGTCGATGCCCAGATTCGCCCCTCGCAGGTGGGCGATGCCACGATTATCGCCGCCATGCGCACTGTCCCGCGTGAGCGCGCCGTGCCCGATGCGCTGCGGGCCTTCGCCTATTGCGACCAGAGCCTGCCACTTGGCGAGGGACGCTACCTGACCGAGCCACGGGTGACGGGGCGCATGCTGCAGGTGGCCGACCTGCGGCACGGCGAGCGGGTGCTGGTGGTTGCGGCGGGCACGGGCTACCTCGCGGCCCTGCTGGGCGCGATGACGCTTGAACTGCATGTCACCGCCCTCGAATCCGACCCGCGACTGGCCACCATGGGCAAGGCCCTGTGCGCCGCCTGCGCGCCCGGCGTGCAGTGGTGCGACGGGCCGCTGGTCAAGGGGGCACCGGCCTCGGCGCCGTATGACCTGATCTTCATCGATGGCGCGGTGCGCGCCGTGCCGCAGGTCCTTGTGGACCAGCTTGCACAGGGCGGGCGCATCATCGCCGCCATCGCGCCCGCATCGGGCGTGACATCGGTCAGCCGTATCGCCGCGACAGCGCAGGGCAGCGCGGTGCAGCCCCTGTTCGAGGCGGCCGTGCCCCTGCTGCCCGAGCTGGCTCCTGCCCCCGCCTTCGTGTTCTAGCCGGTTAACCCCCACGCAACATCCTGCGGCTAAGACGGGTCGGGGCGGGCTGGCATGGGTCCGCCTGGCATATCTGGCTGGCAGGGGCGGACATGAAGGGAAACTGGGCAATCGGGGCGGGGAGTGCGGCCCTCCTGTGCAGCGGCACGGCGCTGGCGCGCGTGCCGCAGGCGGTGGAGGAGCCACGCACGCTGGATGCGGCCCTTGCCGCGGCCTATCTGGGCAACCCGGTGCTGCGGCAGGAACGCGCGACCCTGCGCGCAACCGATGAGCAGGTGCCCCAGGCCCTGGGCGGCTGGCGGCCCACGATTACGGGCACGGCGAGCATGTCCTATTATTCCGGCCTGATGCGCATGGAACCCTCATCGGGGGAAAGCGGCTATGCCCGCCGCTATGACAGCCCCGGCTATTCCGGCGGCGTGAGCATTTCGCAGCCCATCTATACCGGCGGCAAGACCACGGCTGGCACGCACAAGGCCCGCCATGCGGTCATGGCCGAGCGCGCGCGGCTGATCGCGGCTGAGGAGCAGGTCTTCTCCGATGTGGTCAGCGCCTACGTCAATGTGGTGGAGGATGAGCAGATCCTGCGCATCGACATCAATAACGAGCAGGTTTACGCCGCCCAGCTTCATGCCACCGAACTGCGCGCGCATGGCGGCGAGATCACCCACACCGATGTGGCGCAGGCCGCAGGTGCCCTGGCCAATGCCCGCGCGGTGCGGCAACTGGCCGAAGGCACCCTGCAGGCCGATCGCGCCACCTACCGGCAGGTTGTGGGCGTTGACGCACCAGACAACCTTGCCCTGCCCCAGCCCCTTGTCCTGCCGCTTCATACCGAGCAGGACGCCATGACGCAGGCCGTGCAGAACAACCCCGACGTGATTGGCGCCCTGTTTGACGAGGCGGCAAAAAAGGATGCCGTAGGCGTGGCCTTTGCCGCCCTCATGCCCACGGTCAGCGCGCAGGCGGCCTATATGCATGGCATCAACCAGGATGAGGGCCGCTCGCTCAACAATAACAAATATGCCCTCGTCAATGCCTCCATGCCGCTTTATCAGGGTGGGGGCGAGTATGCCGCCGTGCGCATGGCCCGCCAGCAGGCCAATGAGGCCACCCATACGGTGGATGTAAAGCGCCGCGCCGCCGTGCAACTCGCCGCGGCAAGCTGGCAGCGCATGCAGGCCAACCGCGCCGCGATAGAAAGCAATCGCGCCGCCGTCGAGGCCGATGCCACAGCCCTGCACGGCATGCAGCGACAGGTGATGGTGGGCACCACCTCAACGCTTTCCGTGCTCCAGCAGCAGGAGACCCTGCTCCAGGCCCAGATTGCGCTGGTGCGCAGCGCGGGCAATCTTGTCATCTCGTCCTATCAGGCCACCGCCGCCATTGGCCGCCTGACCGCGCGTGACCTGAACCTTGACGTGCCGCTTTATGATGAACGCGCCTATTACCGCGCCGTGCATGACCGGCTGTGGGGCATCAGCGATTACGCCACCAACCAGCCGGGGCGGTAGGCGCAGGGGCCAGAGGGGCTTGTGCGCCATGTGCAGCAATATTTATTGGGGGCAGCGTTATTTGAAGCTTTTTGCAAAAATCTTCACCAAAAACTTTTCCATTATGGCTGGATTAATATCCGGGTATCATTTTTTACATGGATACGGGCACATATCCCATTGCACTTATGCAATCTGCTCAATGCGGCACCGGGCGCAAAGGGGATCGGACTGAATGCAGTCGGCAACCACCGCCTGCATGGCTGCAAAACTGCTACCGTAGAAATAAAGCGCGGTCTCGCTATCGCCTTCCCAGTAACCACGCAGCTCCCCTTTCTGGCCAAGTGCCGCACTCGGTCCCTCGATTGTTTTATTGATATCAGACCGGGCATAGGTTTCGGCTGGCAGGTCGGTGCCGTTCATGAAAATGGCCATGCCCTCCATCACGCCAAACGCGATGGGCGCAGCCCCGTCCGGCAGGCGCAGTTCCGCCCCCTTTGGCGCGCCAAGCAGGTCAAGAGCCTGCATGACCTGCTTCAGCACGGTTTCCGACCCATCCTTTACTGCGATTTCCACATCGCAGGCTGAAACACCAACCGGATCAGGGGCAAGGGCCGTGCCCCCACCCATTACTTCGCCAATACCCATCTTTTTAAGGATGGCATCCAGCGGGTCTTCAAGGAAGTGACCACGCTGGAATGGCTGGAGGCGGGCATTGAGATGGGCCACCACGATAATGGGTGCAGGCGATACGCCCAGATTATCAGACATTTTATATTCCCTGCTCCAATACAGCGGGCACCTATATTGAGTATACTATTTTATTTTGAAATCTTATGATCGGTTTTGAATAACCATAATTGAACAGGGTCAGGACTCACTGATCAGAGCCAGAAGATGACGGTGGCAGGAAAGCCTATGTCATCAGGCATGGGGAACAGGCGGATCGCAGCAATATCGTCGATATATTTGATTATGCCCCGCCCGACAGGATTGGAACGGTGCAGCAGCAACGTGATTTTGCAACGCGCTGGCTGGCTTCAATGACACATCGCCGGTGATGCCTCCAACATCCCCCAGCAATCACAAGCAAAATTCTGGCGCAGCTTCTTTTCAAAACCAGGCAGCGCCTGCGACTTTGTGCATCATCCATCGCATGCATGACGCATGACGTTGTGGCAAATACGATCACAATGAAGCGAATGCCACACCCGCTTCCCGGTCTGTTAACGCCACAAGAACAGGGGGGTCTTAATCTTCATGCAGTATCGGCGGACAGGCCCGGACAACACAGCCTCCCGATTTTTCCTGTGGGGTTGACGGCCCGGCGTCTGTTACATCAAGTAACATTGACCGACTGACAGGAAACCTATGAAAAAGACCCTCCTGTGCCTGAGTGTTCTGGGTATGGCTGGATGCGCCGCCAATCCATCGGATATCAGCGCACAATATACCAGTCCCGAACCCTTCATGCGCCAGAGCTGCGCCCAACTGGCCCAGATGGACCAGATGGATACGCAAAACCTCGCGTCAGCCGAGATGCATCAACGCCGCATGCACCAGTCCGATGCATGGGGGGTTGCCCTGATCGGCGTGCCCGTGGGCAGCGCAGGCGGTGACAGGCACAAGGAAATTGGCGAACTGAAGGGCCAGCTTGAGGCCATTCACACCGCCGAACGTGGCAAGAACTGCGTGGGCCGCTATTCCGCCACCGATTATGACCCCACCGGGGCGCTCAGGGCACCGGCCGGCCGCCTCCCCACCAGCAGCGATCCGGCCTATGACTATCGTGGCGCAGGCACCGCGGCCCCTGCGGCCACCACGGATTATCCGCCCCTGCAGACCACACCGACGGATATCAGCACAGGCACAGGCACAGGCACAGGCACAGGCACAGGCACAGGCATGACAAGCGGTTCCATGCCCGCACAGGAAGGCCTTTCCGCCCCCGGCGCGCTCGGTGCCCCCAGCCATGCCCCCACCTATACCGCGCCGCATTACGTCGTGCCGCCCGCGGGCTATACCGCGCCGTCCTATTCGGGCAATCCGTTCCAGTAACGACCTGCCTCGTGCCGTCGTGCCGCCTCCGTGGTGGCGGCACGGACAGATCGTAACGCAAAGCGATCAATATCGTGGTGGGCATATATCCATAAGGCCGTTCCTCAGGCATAACGTGTTTGATGAGCACGGCGTTTGAAACCCACACCATACACCAGATCCCACCCGACCAGCGCCACGGCCGCGCGCGCGACCTGTTCGCGGTCTGGTTCAGCACCAACCTGACCCTGCTCACGGTCGTGACCGGAGCACTCGGGCCGGGGCTGTTCGGGCTGTCATTCACGTGGTCGACCATTGCCGTCATACTTGGTAACCTGGCGGGGGCCGTGTTCATGGCGCTGCATGCCGCCCAGGGGCCCATGCTGGGCGTGCCGCAGATGGTGCAGAGCCGGGGCCAGTTCGGCTTTTATGGCGCGGTGCCCATCATCGGCCTCGTCGTGCTCATGTATATCGGCTTCGTGGCCTCGAACTTCGTGGTGGGGGGCCAGGCGCTTTATGCCGCCCTGCCCATGACCGGGCGGCGCAGCGCGATCCTGCTCATTGCCGTGCTGAGCCTCGTGCCGTGCTGCATGGGCTACCACACCATCCATGCCTGGTCGAAGCTGGTCAGCTGGGTGGCGGGGGCGGTCATATTATACTGCCTGTGGCTGGGCTATGAAGCCTTTCCCCCCGGCACGCTGCGCGACATGCATGGCTCGGTCGCGGGTTTTTTCAGCACCTTTTCCACCGCGGCGCTGTGGCAGATCGCCTATGCGCCCTATGTATCGGATTCATCGCGCTACCTGCCCGCCGATGAAGCCGGTCGCCGCACCGCCTTCCTCACCACTTATATCGGCACGGTCGTGGGCACGGCGCTGTCCATGATACTGGGCTGCATGGTCGCATTGCAGGGCCCAGGCGTATCGGTCGCCACCACGCTGGCGCACCTGGCGGGGCGGCAGGCCACACCGGTCATGATCGTGCTGTCGCTTTCCATCGCCCTTGGCAACGCCATGAGCCTGTATGGCGGCGCGCTCTCGGCCATAACCGTGCTCCAGACCTTCGTGCCGGACTGGCGGGCCGCCCTGCGCGAACGCCTTGTCGTAACCTGCACGCTGGTGGCGATTGCGCTGGGCATGGCGCTGGGCATGGCCGACAGTTTCATGAAATCCTACGCCGCCTTCCTTGACCTGCTCATGGCCATCATGGTGCCGTGGACCGCCATCAACCTGACTGATTACTACCTGCTGCGCCGTGGCCGTTATGATGTCGCCTCGTTTTTCCGCCGCGATGGCGGGGCGTATGGCTATTGCAACATCCCCGCCCTGTGCGCCTATGGCATCGGCATCGCCATTGAAGTGCCCTTCATGCAGAACGGGTTTCATACCGGCAGCCTGGCCCGCCGCCTGCATGGGGTGGACATATCATGGGTGGTGGGGCTGGTTGTCACCACCGCCTTCTATATCCGCGCCACAACCACGCGCAGGCGCGCGTAATGGCGCCCATCCCCTTCGTGATAACGCCTGCGACAGGGCAGGAATGAAAGTTTTGACAGCGTTTTTCTGAAGCTTTTTTTTTGCAAAACGCTTCATTAAAAACCTCTGTTTTTACATATGCCCCTGCACAAGGCCTGCAATACCGGGCGTAATGGCCTGGAGCAGGTCGCCTGCCGGCTGCGCACTTGTGCGCACCGCCAGCATCGATGCCGAGGCGGCGAACTGGGCCTGCGCCGTCTGGAGCACCGCTTGCACCTGCACCTGATGCGCGGCCAGCGTGCCATCGAGCGCATACAGCCCCACTGAAGCCAGTTCCGCAAGCTGGCCCGATGCAGGCAGGGCCTCGCGCAGGGCCGGGCGGGTCGCCACGACCTGGCGCAGGCGCGTATCGTTATCGCGCCAGGTTTCCAGCCGGGCGCGCAGGCCGGGCGCAAGGTCATGCTGGCCGCCTACATAGGCGGCCACGTCGCGCGTGAAGGCGGCGGCCTGAAAACTGTCGGGCGTAGCCATATCAGCCACCCGGTCCAGCGCCGGCGGGGTGGATGTGGCGGCGACGTGGCTCGGGCCAAATACATGGTTGAGCGCATAATTGCGCACCGGAGTGGTCACGGCCAGCAGGGTGGCAAGCGGGGCAATGCCATCAGGGGCGAGGCGCGCCATCATGCGGTGGCGGTCGGTTGCGGCGCGGTTGCCCAGCATGTCCAGCTCCGCCTGCACCACGGGCAGGCGGCGGGCCAATGCATCCTCATCACGCACGGCGGCGGGCGACCAGAAGCGCTCGGCCAGGGCTGCCGCGCGCGGCCACAGGCGGGCATCGAGCATCTCCTCGCTCACGATCTCGGTCCATAACGCCGCCTCAGCCCCCATCACCAGCCCATCCTGCGCCGTGGTCATGGAGGCGGCGGGATCGAGGGCAAAGGGCGCAAGCGCCGGTGCGTGGGCTGCCGCCACCTGATCGGGCGGCAGCCCATTGCCCAGCGGGTCCAGCGGGTCAACACGGTAATACGCAGCCGCAGGCAGCAGCAGGTCAAGATAATACCCAGCCGAGACCACGACCGGATGCCCCGCCGCCGTGGCCTGCGCCGTATAGCGCGAGCCACGCCACGGCTCGATCACGATGCCGGGGGAAGCTGGCGCATCAAGCAGTTCATCCCAGCCCATCATGGTCTTGCCCTCATGCGCCACGATGGCCTGCACGCGGCGGGTAAAGGCGGCCTGCAGGGCCGTGGCGCCGGCATAGCCATGCTGCTGCATGAAAGCGGTGATGCGGGGGTTTGCCGTCCATTCATCAGGCCGCACCTCATCACCGCCCACATGAAAATAGGCATCAGGGAACAGGGCCGCCATTTCATGGTAGAGCCGGGCCAGAAACACATAGGTATCGGGGTTTGTGGGGTCGAATGCGGCACGCACCACCCGTTTGGGGTCGAGCGGGGCCGTGACGGGCTGGGCGGCATATTGCGGATAGGCCAGCAGCATGGCGTAGCTGTGGCCCGGCGCATCGAATTCCGGCACGATGCGGATGCCGCGATCAGCAGCAGAGGCCACAAGGTCGCGCACCTGCTGCTGGGTATAGTATTGCCCGTGCGACGCCACCTGCTGCAGGCGCGGATAGACCCGGCTTTCCACCCGGAAGCCCTGCCCGTCAGACAGATGCAGGTGCAGCACGTTGAGCTTGGTCAGTTCCATCATGTCGAGCTGCCGCTCAAGGGCCTCAGGCGACATGAAATGGCGGCTGACATCCACCATCAGGCCGCGCCATGCAAAGCGCGGGCTGTCATCAATCTCGGCCCCGTCCAGCGCCGGCCCCGCCGCCCCGGGTTCAACGAGTTGCAGCAGCGTGGCCAGCCCGCGCAGCACGCCCGCCGGGCCATCGGCCACCAGCGTCGCGCCATCGGCGCCGGTGCGCAGCTGGTAGTGCTCGCGCATGCGAACCGACAGCATATCCGGGTCGGCATGCTGGCAGTTGATGCGCAGCACCAGCCCCGGAGGCATGCCTGCCACCGCCGGGCGTGCGCTCAGGGCGGCCAGGCGCTGTTCGAAACGCGCCACCGCGCGCTCCAGCAGGGGCGAGCGCACGCCCTGCCACTGCACCTGCACCCCGCCCGCAAGCAGCAGGCCGCCGCCCTGCGGCTGGTACTGCACGGGCTGCGGCATCAGCGCCGGGGCGGGGAACGCAGGCGTGCAGGCCATGCCTGCGCAGAGCCCAACCATGGCAAAGGGGCGGATACGGCGGGGAAAGCGCATGATGAACATCATTCCGTTAAAGGCACCCCGCATCGTGCCCCATCATGCAGCACGACCCAACCCCCGTGCGCCAGACGGACCACCGCACCGCCTATAGCGGGCATAACGCGGCATTAAAATATTATATGTGCGATAATTACAGAAGGTGCATTGGCAATCCTCATCGGGGCCATCCGCCGCGCCGCCCGCACGCGCCTCTCGGCAGCGTGGCATACGGACTGACCATCACCTGCGGCACCAGTCTCGCGCCCGGCATCAATGACCCCACCAATACCCGTTCAGCCCCATGCACGCGCAAAACCCCGGCATGCCCACCGCCATGACCTGCAGCGGCCGCGCCGTCATCCCCCGTTCGCCCCTCGGGCCCTCCGGCATGGTCCAAAGCCGCTTTTTCGCGCCGCTGCCAGCAGTCCTCCCGCATCGCACCGGGCAAGGACGTGGGGGCACCAGCCGCATCATATTGACCGCGTCATATCGGGTGCCAAAAAGTGGCGCGCGCCAAGCACCGGTTCCGCCCCCTGCCCCGACCTGCTATGGCTGGGCCACCCCAACAGGATTCAGATCTGTCACGCCATGCGCCTGCGCTCCCCATGGCAGCCGCGCCTGCCCGCAGGCGACGGCTCCCCCGCCGAACGGCTGGCCGATGCCCTGGCCGGTGACATCCTTGGCGGCCGACTGCAATCAGGCGACCGCCTGCCCGCGCACCGCCCGCTGGCCTGGCAGCTTGGCATCGGCATTGGCAGCGTTACGCGGGCTTATGCCACACTTGAGCGCCGCGGGCTGGTGCGCAGCGTGCGCGGGCGGGGCACCTTTATCGCCGCCAGCCCCAACGGCACGGGGCCGGTTCTTGACCTTTCGGCCAACATGCCGCCGCCCATGTTCAGCGACCGCGCACTGGCCCGCACGCTGGCCCGCCTTGCCCGTTCGGTTGATCCGGCGCTGTTCAATGTCTATCCGCCCGTGGCGGGCCATATCGAGCACCGGCGCATCATGGCCCACTGGCTGGCCGAACTCGGCGTGGCGTTATCGCCCGACCAGTTGCTGCTGACCAGCGGGGCGCAGCAGGCCCTTGGCGTGGCCCTGACCGCCGCGCGCAGGACCGCCCCCATCATGCTGACCGAGGCCCTGACCTATCCCGGCATGCTCACCCTCGCCCGGCAGGCGGGCATGGATGTGCAGGGCCTGCCAATGGATACGCAGGGCCTGTTGCCCGAAGCGCTGGCGCACGCCCTGCGCCAGCATACACCCGGGCGCTGCCTGCTCTATGTCACGCCCACCATGCACAACCCCACCACCGCCACCATGGGCACGGAGCGTAGGCACGCCATCACCCACCTGTGCCGCCGCCATGATGCGCTGATTATTGAAGATGATGTCTATGACTGCGTGCAGGATGCCACGCTGCCCCCGCTGGTAACGCTGGCGCCGGAGCGGACCTTTTATGTCAGCAGCCTGTCAAAGACCCTCAGCCCCGGCCTGCGCATTGGCGCACTGGCCCCGCCACAGGGGTTCATGCAGGCGGCCCGTGAGGCGCTGCTCAGCGCATCGCTCATGATCGCGCCACTCTCCTATGCCATGATGGCGCAGTGGATGCTTGATGGCACGGCGGCCTCCGTGCGGCAGTCGCTGCGTGGCGAGGCGGGACGACGCCGCGCACTGGCCCGGTCCGTGCTTGGCCCGCACCTTGCGCCACCACCCTATGATGCCTTTCATGCGTGGATGTCCATGCCCCTGGCCCGCGCGCAGTGGTTCGGGGCGGAGGCTGCGAAACAGGGCGTGACAGTGAGCCTGCCCCAGCCCTTCATGACCTGCGCGGATGCCAATGCCCAGGCGGGCATCCGCCTGTGCCTTGGCCCGACACCCCTGCCCGCCCTGCGCGAGGCGCTGCACCGGCTGCGCCATGTGCTTGATGGCATGGACAATAGTGTCACGTGACACTTTCTTCGTGGAAGAAAAGTGTCACACCACCCTATGCTCGCCACACCATGCAACACATCTGGCGAGGATATTGTCATGACAGCGCAGCCCATCACGGTCATTGCAACGCTCCGCATCCTGCCGGAGCACGAAACGGCGGCGCTTGAGGCCATCCGCCATTGCGTGGCGCTGTCGCGGCAGGAAGCGGCCAACCTGTCCTACCAGTGCCACCGTGACATCAACGACCCGGCCGTTTTCGTGTTTGTCGAGCGCTGGGCCAGCCCCGAGGCCCTCGTGGCCCATGAACAGACACCGCACTTCCAGGCCATGAAGGCCGTGTTCGCCACGGCACTGGCCGCGCCGCTGCAGGTACATATTACCCGTGAACTCTGAGGCCGCATCACTGCGCCACCTTGGTCGCCTCGCCATGGCGCTGTTCCTGGCCTACATGGCCGTGGCCCTGCCGCTCGCCGCCATTCCGGTGGCCGTGCTGCACTGGCCGGGTTACGGCAACGGACTGGCGGGGCTTGCCGTGGGCATTGCCTTCTTTTCCACCATTCTCAGCCGCAACCATGCAGGCCAGATGGCGGATACGAAAGGCGGCCGGCCATGCATGCGCACGGGGCTGATGGTGTATGGGGCCGCCAGCCTGATCTGCGCCCTCGCCGCCCTGCCCGGCCTGCACGCCGGCGCACGCTACGCCGTCCTGATCGCGGGCAGGCTCCTGCTGGGCGTGGGCGAAAGCCTGACCATCGTGGGCATGCTGGGCTGGGGCATCGGCCTGGTGGGGCAGGCGCGCGCGGGCCGCGTGCTGGCCTGGACGGGGGCGGCCATGTACGGCGCCTTTGCCGTGGGCGGCCCGATCGGTCTGGCGCTGTACCAGCAGGCGGGGCTGGGCGTGCTCATGGGCCTCTCCGCCCTGCTGCCGCTGGCAGGACTGGCGCTGGTACACACCATACCCGCCACCCCGACGCATGCGGGTGGCAGGCCACCATTCTGGCACGTTCTGGGCACAATCCTCTGGCTGGGCATGGCGGTGGCCCTTCAGGGCGTGGGCTTTGCCGCACTGGGCGCGTTCCTGCCGCTGCGCTTCATCCACGCCCACTGGCCCGGCGCCGGGCTGGGGCTGACCTGTTTTGGCACGGCCTTCGTGGCCGGGCGCTTTGTGTGCGGGCACTTGCCTGACCGGATTGGCGGGCTGCGGGTGGCGCTGCTCTCGCTGGTGGTCGAGGCCGCGGGTCAATACCTGCTCTGGGCCGCTCCCTCGCCCATGCTGGCGCTGGCGGGCGCGTTGCTGACCGGGGCGGGGTGCTCCATGGTGTTCCCCGCCCTTGGGGTCGAGGTGGTGCGGCTGGTGGCGCCTGCCATGCGGGCCACGGCACTGGGCGGCTTCGCGGCGTTTCAGGACCTGGCCTATGGAGCCACCGGCCCGCTGGCGGGGCTGCTGGCTGACCGGTGTGGCTACGCGGTCGTGTTCGGGCTGGGCGGGGCGTGCGCCACGCTGGGCGCGGGCATTGTGCTTGCCCTGCTGGCCCGCCAGCGCGCGGAGGCATGACATGAATTCAAGCCATGTTTACATTCTGGGCACCTGCGACACCAAGCAGGCCGAACTGACCTATCTGCGCCAGACCCTGCGCGAGAGCGGGGTACCCGCGCTGATTGTCGATATCGGCACGCGGCAGGCGGGGCACGTGGCCGATATCAGCGCCCGCATGGTCGCGCGCTGCCACCCGAAGGGGGAAGGCTACGTTTTCTGTGGTGACCGGGGGCGGGCCATAGCGGCCATGGCCGAGGCGCTGTGTGTATTTTTGCGCGCGCGTACCGATATGCGTGGCGTGCTGGCCATTGGGGGCTCGGGCGGCACGGCGCTGGTGTCGCCTGCCCTGCAGGCGCTGCCCATCGGCCTGCCCAAGCTGGTGGTCTCGACCGTGGCCTCGGGCAATACCGCGCCCTATGTGGGGGGCGCCGACATTGCCATGCTCTATCCCGTTACGGACATGGAGGGGCTCAACCGCATCTCGCGCGTGGTGCTGGGCAATGCGGCCCACGCCATGGCGGGCATGGCGCGCACCCCCTGCCGCCCCGTGCCCGACCCGCGCCCCGCCATCGGCCTGAGCATGTTTGGCGTGACCACACCCTGCGTGGAGCAGGTGGTGCACCAGCTTTCCAGCCGGTTCGACTGCCTTGTGTTCCATGCCACGGGCACCGGCGGCCGCGCCATGGAGCGGCTGGCCGATGACGGGATGATCAGCGGCTTCATCGATACGACACTGACCGAATTCTGCGATTACGTGGCAGGCGGCATCTTTGCGTGCGATGCCGACCGGCTTGGCGCCGTCATCCGCACGGGGCTGCCTTACGTGGGCAGTTGCGGCGGGCTGGACATGGTCAATTTCGGGGTCCGCGCCAGCGTGCCCGCCCATTACAAGGGCCGCGTGTTTGTGGAGCATAACCCCCAGATCACGCTGATGCGCACGAATGAAGCGGAATGCCGGGCAATGGGCCACATGATTGGCCACCAGCTCAACCGCTGCCCCGGCGAAGTGCGCTTTCTCTACCCCGAGGGCGGTTTTTCCATGCTCGACCAGCCCGGCGGCCCGTTTCATGACCCTGCCGCCGATGAAGCCTTTTATGCAGCGCTGGCCGAAACACTGGAGCAGACCCCGCGCCGCAGGCTGATCCGCCTTCCCCACGCGATCAATGACCCGGCTTTTGCCGCGGCACTGGCGCATGAATTTTTACATCTTTATGGAGACCAGCACTGATGCCCCGTATTCCCCGTAGCGAGATCCTCGCCCGCTTTCGCAGCATGATCGCCGCGCGCACGCCCATCGTGGGCGGTGGCGCGGGCACCGGCCTGTCCGCCAAATGCGAGGCGGCAGGCGGCATCGACCTGATCGTCATCTATAATTCCGGGCGGTACCGCATGGCGGGCCGTGGCTCGCTGGCCGGGCTTCTGGCCTATGGCAACGCCAACCAGATCGTGATGGACATGGCGCGCGAGGTGCTGCCCGTGGTGCCCACCACCCCCGTGCTGGCCGGCGTGAACGGCACCGACCCGTTCGTGGATTTTGATGTGTTCCTTGATGATGTGAAGCGGGTCGGGTTTTCGGGCATCCAGAACTTTCCCACCGTGGGGCTGATTGACGGCAATTTCCGCAAGAACCTTGAGGAAACCGGCATGAGCTACAGCCTTGAGGTGGATGTGGTCGCCCGCGCCCACAAAAAGGACCTGCTGACCACGCCCTACGTGTTCGATCCCGCCCAGGCGGTGGACATGGCGAAAGCGGGTGCTGACGTGCTGGTGGCCCATATGGGGCTGACCACAGGGGGCGCCATCGGCGCGGAGACGGCGCTGACGCTGGATGATTGCATTACGCAGATCAACGCGATCATCGATGCCGCGCGCGGCGTGCGCCCCGACATCATCACGCTATGCCATGGCGGGCCGATCGCCATGCCGGCCGATGCGCAGAAAGTGCTCTCCGCCTGCCCGGACTGCCACGGCTTTTATGGTGCCTCAAGCATGGAGCGCCTGCCGGTTGAGGTCGCGCTGACCGAGCAGACCCGCAATTTCAAGGCCCTGACACGCTGATCGCGTCGCGATTTATCCTGCTGGCGGGGCGCATCGGGCCTCGGGCCTTCATGCCGCCCCCTGCCCGCAGGCGGGCGCAGGCTCAGGGGCAGCGCCGGGGCACGTAAGAGACCACGCGGTCAAGCAGGATATCCATCTCGGGCTTCAGAATGGGGTCGATGCAGGTCGCCACATAGGCGCGTGCGCGCTGCTTTATGGTGTTGGCGGCACGCAGGTTGATGGCCAGCATGTCGCTCTCCTCGATCAGGTCGGCCACGGTCATACGCCGCTGGAAGGCGGTCTGCGCCAGGGTGAAGGCCAGGCGGTCGGTCACGGTTTTCATTTCCGCGCGGCCAAAGGCCGACTGGCAGTTGGAAAGCTGCGCCTGAGCCTGCGCATAAAGCTGGATGAGCGGCAGCTTGCGGCTGCGATGAAAATGCTGCTGGTGCCATGTGCGCGCCCACATATGCTCGCGCTGCGCGGTCTCGAATTCATGCATGTCCGTGCTGTTATCGCAAACGAGCGCATGCACCGCGCGCGCCGCAAGCCACGCGGAGGCAAAATCAGGGTAGGCCTGGCCGTTCCACAAAGGCTCGGCCCCATGCGAACCGGTGGCAAACCGGAACGCCCGCTGCCCGTCCACGCCATATAAAATGGAAATGGTAGGATCGCTCCGCGGGTCATGCCCCAGTATGAAGATGTGGCCGCCATCACCCGCATGCATGTAACGCTGCGCGGTAAAGACATCGAGCAGGCTTTCATCATTCACGCTGCGTTCGGCATGGTTCTTGACGTAGGTGAGGAACAGCGGGTTGTTCACCCCCGTGACCCCGCGCGGACAGAAATCAAACCGCCACCACCGCGACAGCTTGATGAGATGGAACGCCAGCGCATTGCGCAGCCGGGTCAGCGCGGGCGTGGCCTCGCCGCCATCGCACAATGCCTGCACATCACGGAAGCGCCGGGCCAGCACATTGGCCTGCCGGGCAAAGGGGTAATGGGGGTCAAAGTAATGCAGCAGCTGGTCAGGGGTGGAGTGGTCAAGGTGCCAGTCGGCCGTGCAGCCTGTTGTCTCGCTCATGGCATGATCCCTGCGGGAAAGGAAAGGGGCGGCATCGCCGGAACGTGGTGGCGATGCCGCATGAGTTTTCACGGCCCTGTGCTGGGAAATCGACGGTTGGGAAAACTGCCTGATAACGCCGTGAGTAAGTGAATTGATAATGCAAACGCATATCAATTGCAATACACAAACGGCAGGCATGAACCCTGCCACCCCCCATGCGTTGGGGCGCAGGGGCGCTGACGCAGCACTTGCGGCAGCGCAGCGTTCATGTCCGACCCGATGACAGACCACGGAGATCATGATGACAGACAAGGCAGTTGCAGCAGGTGCCGCCCATGTGCAGACCTATCTCGGCACGCCGACCGACCTCGCGCACGAGGCGGTGCGTGACATCGCGGCAGGGCTGAAGGCGGTCCTGGCCGATGTTTTCGCGCTTTATATCAAGACCAAGAACTTCCACTGGCATATGAGCGGCCGCCATTTCCGCGATTATCACCTGCTGCTGGATGAGCAGAGCAGCCAGATCTTCGCCATGACCGACCCCTTGGCCGAGCGCGCGCGCAAGATCGGTGGCAACACCCTGCATTCGGTGGGCGAGATCGCGCGCCTGACCAGGGTGGCCGATAACGATGCTGAATACGTGACCCCCGAGGACATGCTGTCTGAACTGCGCGAGGATAACCTGGCCCTGACCGCGCGCCTGCGCGCCGTGCATGCCGTGTGCGACGAAGGCAATGACGTGGCGACAGCCAGCCTGATTGAAAACTGGATTGACGAGACCGAGCGCCGCACATGGTTCCTGTTCGAATCAACCCGCCCGGCCTTTGGCGCGAATAGCTGACGGGCCTGCGCCCCGTATTGCGTGGCAGGCGGTGCCGGCAGGCACGGCCTGCCTGCGGCCAGAACAAACCCGGGATTACCGGTATCCCTGATGGCGCAGGCACATGCTCCCGGATCGCTGGTTTATCGACAGTACACAGCCGAACTGGCTGACGTGCCGCCCTGCCCTCCCTCCCCCGATCATCCTGCATGCATACCCTGCGCGATGACATCGCCCCCGGCTTCATGGCGCGCCACGAGCAGATGCGCCGAGGGGTCGCCCGTTATGGCAGGGTGTGGTGGCAACTCATTGCATGACCATGCCACCTGGCCGTAAATCTCTCATGACGGCCTGAAGGGCTGCAGGACACGGAATGGGAGAAGAAATGCCAAGGCTTGTCATCAGCTCGGACGGACCCGCGGCCATGCCCGCATGGCGCGCGGCCTTTGGGCACGTCGCCCCCGACCTGCCCCTTGCCGCATGGCATGACCCGGCGCTGAAAATCACGGCTGACGATTATGCGCTGGTATGGGACCCCACGGCAGATGATCTCGCGCGCATGGGGGGCATGCGGGCCATCATCTGCACCGGGGCCGGGGTCAATCACCTGCTCGACAACCCGGCCTTTCCGCACCATGTGCCCCTCGTGCGCATGGGGGGCGAGCAGACAGCAGCCCTGATGGCCGATTACGTGTTGTGGGCGACACTCGGCCTGCTGCGTGAGGCGCGGACATGGGCGGTGCAGCAAAATGCGCATCACTGGCATAACCCGCGCACCAGCATGCGCACCAGCAGCCAGACCCGTGTTGGCATGATGGGCATGGGCCATCTGGGCGCCCATGTGGGCCGCGTGCTGCGACAGGTCGGCTTTCAGGTTTCGGGCTGGCGGCGTTCGGCGCAGAGAGTGCCGGGCATCCGCACCTTTGCCGGGCCGGAGGGGCTGCCTGATTTTTTGCGCGAGGTGGATATTCTGGTCAACCTGCTGCCCAGCACGCCGCAGACACGCGGCATGATCGATTACGCCCTGCTGGCGCAACTGCCGCGCGGGGCGGGATTGGTCAATGTGGGGCGTGGCGACCATGTGGTGCAGGCCGACCTGCTCCGCGCGCTTGATGAGGGCGTGCTCGGCGGCGCGGTGCTTGATGTGGTGGTGCCCGAACCCCTGCCGCCCGATGATCCGTTATGGCGCCATGAGCGCGTGACCATTACCCCGCATGTGGCCTCCGAAGCCTCGCGGGAGGCACAGGCGCGTTATGTGGTGGAAGTGATCGGGCAGATGGAGCGCAACGAGCGGCCCGCCCTGCTGTGCGACCCCCGGCGGGGATACTGAAGCCGCAGGCCAGAAAAAGATGGCCGGGAAATAATAAAAGATTCTGGGGCGCCTCCCCTTCCCCCGGAAAGGAGGCGTTCTCCTGAAA
This sequence comes from Komagataeibacter xylinus, assembly GCF_004302915.1. GTDB lineage: Bacteria > Pseudomonadota > Alphaproteobacteria > Acetobacterales > Acetobacteraceae > Komagataeibacter > Komagataeibacter xylinus_C. Next base: position 90,763 of record NZ_QQBI01000009.1, read on the forward strand.
CTTTTCATGATGGGGAGCCGCCCTGCCGGGCCACATATTTCCACGGTTGACCCTTACGCCAATACGGGCTTTTTTAGATCAACACGGCAATGGATTCTGCCGGACCATGCTGGTCGAACCGCTGCCCGCAAGGGCGCTGATGATTCCTGCCCACTGCCTTTACGGCAACAAGGGGAGGAATCCGTGTAGCGTTTCGCACAGCCATGATCCACGGCCAGCCAGGCTGGCCTGCCAGTCCATCCTGAATGCCGGGTTTACCGAAATACCATGAATATTGCTGTATTGGCGCGGGCTGTGGCCCGCCAGTCCGGGGGCCTGCTCAAATGGGCCAGCCTGCTGCTGCCCATGGCGGCCTGCGTGGGCACGTTGTGCGCCCTGTTCCTGTGGCTGCTCGACCGGGCGGCGCAGACACGCCTGCTGCACCCGTGGCTGCTTTACGCCCTGCCGGTGGCGGGTGTTGCCGTGGGGCTGCTCTATCACGTTTTTGGTCGCGCGGCGGAAGGGGGCAACAACCTGATCGTGGACCAGATTCACGAACCCGGCGGCGGCGTGCCGCTGCGCATGGCACCGCTGGTGCTGGTGGGCACGGTGGTCAGCCACCTGTTCGGGGCATCGGTGGGGCGTGAAGGCACGGCGGTGCAGATGGGCGGCAGCATTGCCAGCGCGGTGGGCCGCGCATGGCGCCTGACCAACCCGTATGAAATCCGGGTCCTGCTCATGTCCGGCATTGCGGCGGGGTTTTCCGCCGTGTTCGGCACGCCGGTGGCGGGTGCGGTGTTCGGCATGGAAGTGATCCGGGTCGGGCGCATCGATTATGATGCCCTGGTGCCCGTGGCCGTAAGCGCCATCCTGGCAGACTGGACATGCCATGCATGGGGCATGGAACATGTGCCCTATCATCTGGCCTTTCAGGGCTATGCGGGGGTGGATGGGCATTTTTTCCATGCCGACCTTCTGCTTTTGGGCAAGGTCATGGTGGCGGCGGTCGCCTTCGGGCTGGCCAGCCTGGTATTTGCGGAATCAGTGCACCGGCTGGCAGGTTACCTGCGCCAGCTCTGCCCGATTGCATGGCTGCGGCCCGCACTGGGCGGCATCGCGACCATAGCGCTGGTATGGCTGTGCGGCTCGCATGACTATCTGGGGCTGGGCATTGTGGCACCCGAGGCGGGCGGCGCATCGATTACCGATTTTTTTGGTAGCGGGCATTATCCGCTGGCATGGGCATGGAAGCTGGTCTTTACGGTGGTCGTGCTGGCCGCTGGCTTCAAGGGGGGCGAGGTCACGCCGCTCTTCTTCATCGGGGCGGGTCTGGGCAATGCGCTGGCCCCGTTGCTGCACGCCCCGGCGGACCTGCTGGCGGGGGTGGGGTTTGTCGCGGTCTTTGCGGGGGCTGCCAATACGCCGCTGGCCTGCATGCTCATGGGGGTGGAACTGTTCGGCACGGCGGATATCGTCTATTTCGCCACGGGCTGTTTCGTGGCCTATATGTGCTCGGGCCATTCGGGCATCTACCTGTCCCAGCGCGTCGCGGTGCCCAAGCGGCATGAGGCAGGCAGCATGACTGGCCTGGCGCTGCGCCAGGCACGGCTTGGGCGGCCTCCGGGCGGGCAGTCATGAACAGGATCATGAACATGAACACGATGCGCGGCCTCCTCTCCATCGGGCTGGGCCTGCTGGCCATGCTGCGCCCGGCCTGTGGCGCGCCTGCCATGCCCGGCCCCTCTGCCGCCGAAAAACGGATCATCGACCGGCATATCGGCCGGATTGCCGACCCCGCCACGCGCCGCGCCGTGCAGGGGCAGGACATGGCGTGGCAGATGACCACTTTCCTGTGCCAGGATGCCGCGCGGGCGGTGCTGGTGCGCATGGGTGGCCTGCCGCACCGTTTTTTTCTGCAGGATGCGGCAACTGGCAGCCAGGTCGTGACCAGTCCCGCGCTGGTGTCAGGCCGGGGGCAGTTTTTGCGGGCCGGAAACGCAATTCAGTGGGTGGGTTTTACGTGGAACTGCCATCTTGATCCCGACACCGGGCATGTGCTGCGTTTTGATGCACAACCCACCGGACCGATAAGGCCCGGCCCATGAACCGTCATCATGCCGCCCTACTGGCCGCCATGCTGGTGGGCCTGTCAGCACATGCACAGGCGCGCGCCCTGTCAGCCTGCACGGCCCGGCATATGACCATGACCCTTGATGATGGGCAGGGCGCGTTCAATGGCATGATGCACAGCGGCACATGGCTTGTGCTGCGCAACAAGGGGGCGCGGGCCTGTTCCCTTGCCAGCATGGGGTCGCTATCGTTCGAAGATGGCCGGAACCATTCCATTCCCGTGACATGGCAGCAGGCCGTGCCGCCACCTGCCATCGCACTGCCTGCGGGTGGCGAGGTGACAACGGCCCTCCGCTGGGTTTCGGGCGATGTGTTCGACCCTGGCACGTGCATCACGCCCGCAACGCTCGTGCTGACCCTGCGGCATGGGCGGGTGCGCCATGCTTTTGCCCATGCCCTGTGCGCTCCGGCCCAGCGCCCCCCGATGCTTGAGCAGCAGCCATGGACCGTGGGGCCGCCGGGACAGGGTCAGGCTCACGGCTCATTTCCCGAGCCAGAAGCCCATCCGCACTCGTAAAGTCACTGATCGGCCCTGCAGGGATTGCGCCGCTGCCCATCATTTCCCCCACAGGCTCAGGATCCTGCGGGGGCACGTTACAAGAACCGTCACGGTTCATTCAAAATACACCCTGTTAAATTCAGAACATTAACATATGAGTGTTATTTAAAAGACCCATCGATGGAAATTGTTATTTACTGGGCTGTATAGCCGCCATCAATAACCAGTTCGCTGCCGGTCATGAACTTTGATTCGTCCGATGCAAGGAACACGATACCGTAGGCAATGTCATCGGGCTCGCCCAGGTGGCCCAGCGGGTGCAGGTCAACCAGCTTCTGCCGGGCGGCAAGCTGGTCCGGGGTCGCGGCGGTCAGGCCCTGCACCATGGGGGTCCAGATATAGCCGGGATGAACGGAGTTGACGCGGATCTTGTAGCCCGATTTGGCGCAGTGTAGCGCAGCTGATTTGGTAAAAAGCCGCACGCCGCCCTTGCTGGCATTATAGGCCGCAAGCGTGGGGTCGCCCACCAGCCCCTCGATGGAGGACAGGTTGATGATCGACCCGCCGCCATGCGGCTTCATGGCCTCGATGGCGTAGCGCGTGCCTAAAAACACACCATCGAGATTGACCGACTGCACGCGCCGCCACTCCTCAAGGCTGGTCTGCTCGACCGTGCCGGTATAGGCGATGCCCGCATTGTTGACCGCAATGTCCAGCCGCCCGAACCGGGCCTGCACGGCGGCCATGGCCTGCTGCCAGCTTGCCTCCTCGGTTACGTTGAGTGTCGTGAACATTGCCTCGCCACCCGCGGCTTCAATCTCGGCCACCACGGCCTCGCCTTCGGTTTCCTTGAGGTCGCCAATGATAACCTTTGCCCCCTCGCGGGCCAGAAGCTGGGCGGTGGCCCGGCCAATGCCAAGTGCTGCCCCGCTGACAAGGGCGACTTTTCCCGATACGCGTCCCATGAATACTCTCCTGCTTCGATGAACCCGTGCGCAGGCGCCGCAGAAATCGAACCGCCCTGGCCGCCAGGTTTTTCTTACCCTGCCGTATCTGCCCTTACGCCTCAATGATACGCGTCAGGCTCCTTTAAATATGAACGATGCCCTGAACAGCCAGCCCAAAAGAATGCCGCCTTTTTTTGAAAAAGGCGGCATCATGAAACTTTCATACTTATGATGGTAGGCCTGCCCAGGCATTACCCCTCGCCATGGGCAATGGCCATGAGCGCCTTGCCAAGCTCCGTCTTGATCATGCGCTTGGCATAGGCTTCAAGCCCTGCGGCATCAATGAACCCCATGCGAAAGGCCACCTCATGCGGCGAGCCTACCAGCAGCCCCTGGCGGGACTGGATGGTCTGCACGAACTGCCCGGCCTGCATCAGGCTGTCGGGCATGCCGGCATCAAGCCACGCACAGCCGCGACCGAGGCGCTGCACATGCAGCTCATCCGATTGCAGGTAAAGGCGATTGAGGTCGGTAATTTCCAGTTCGCCACGCGGCGAGGGCTTGAGGCTGCGCGCATACTCACGTACCCGGCCATCATAAAAATACAGCCCTGTTACTGCCCAGTTTGATTTGGGTTCGGTGGGTTTTTCAACAATATCGATTGCATGCCCGTCCTCGCCAAAACTCACCACGCCATAACGCTCGGGGTCACGCACCTGATAGGCAAAGACGGTGGCCCCGCTTGGCCGGGTGGCGGCGGCACGCATCTGCTTGCCCAGATGGTCGGCAAAGATCAGGTTATCACCCAGAATAAGCCCGCACGGCGAATCATCCAGCCAGTCATCGGCAATGACAAAAGCCTGGGCAATGCCATCGGGCGTGGGCTGCTCGCGGTAGGTGAAGGTGACCCCCATATCCGCGCCATCGCCCAGCAGGCGGCGGAACAGCGGCAGGTCGGCCGGGGTGGAAATGATCATGATATCGCGTATCCCCGCCAGCATGAGCGTGGAAAGCGGGTAGAAGATCATCGGCTTGTCATAGACCGGCAGCAACTGCTTGCTTACCGCCAGCGTCATGGGGTGCAGGCGCGTGCCCGATCCGCCTGCCAGAAGAATGCCCTTGGTCGGCTTTGCGCTACCGTGTCCGCTCATGCTGCTGTTCCCATCTTGTCACCTGTCTGCCCAAGGCGCTGGCCATCGTAGCGGGCGGCGCGGATGCCCTCCCACCAGGCGCGGTTATCGAGGTACCACTGCACCGTGCGGCGGATACCGTGCTCAAAATCATGCTTCGCCCGCCACTCAAGCGCCTGCTCAGCATGGGTGGGGTCGATCTCGTAACGGAAGTCATGGCCCGGGCGGTCATGCACATGCCGGATCAGGCGCGCATGCGGGCCGGCAAGGTCGGGGCGCAGTTCATCAAGAATGGTGCAGATCGCTTCGACCACCTGCATGTTGGTGCGGGGCTGGCGGGCGCCGATGGCATAGGTCTCGCCAGGCTGGCCGCGCTCGACCGCGCGGACCAGCGCTTCGGCATGGTCCTCGACAAACAGCCAGTCGCGCACGTTCTGCCCGCTGCCATAAACCGGCAGTTCACGCCCTTCGATGGCGTTGATGGTCACCAGCGGGATCAGCTTTTCGGGGAAGTGCCACGGGCCATAATTGTTCGTGGTGTTGGTGACAAAGGTGGGCAGGCCATAGGTATGGTACCATGCCCGCACCAGATGGTCGGATGACGCCTTGGAGGCGGAATACGGGCTGCGCGGGTCGTAGGGCGTATGCTCGTTGAACGGCGGATCACCCATCTCGAGCGCGCCAAAGACTTCATCGGTCGAGATGTGGTGAAAGCGGAAGGCCTTGCGGCGGGCCTCGTCCTGCTTCACCCACCACCGCCTTGCTGCCTCGAGCAGGGTATAGGTGCCTACGATGTTCGTGCTGACAAACGTGCCCGGCCCATCAATGGAGCGGTCGACATGACTTTCGGCGGCAAGGTGCATGACCGCATCGGGCGCGAACTGCTCGAACACCCGGTCCATGGCCTGATGGTCGGTAATATTGGCGACTTCCAGCCGGTAACGACCGCTGTCGGCGGCATCTTCCGTTGCCTTTATACTTGCGGCATAGGTCAGGGCATCCACATTGAGGATCTCATGCGTGGTGTGCCGGACCAGATGCCGCACGACTGCTGAACCGATAAATCCGCAGCCTCCCGTTATCAATATACGCATTGCCTATTCCTTTTCCTTGCCGCGTGCACTGGTGCGGGCACCGCACGCGACAGGCCAATTATTTCGCGTGGACATGCCAGATGAAAATATTGGCAATCATATCAAAACCGTCATAACTTAACGCCGTAGTTAAAGATGCCTATATGTCATAAATATGAACAAACTTTCTTCGCCTGTTCAGATTTTGACCGCATGCCCGATCAGGCCATATGCCGTGCGGCCACCATCGCATCACGCGCATCGATGCGCTGCATGATGCGCCGCCCAAGGCGCTGCGATGGCCGCTCGACCAGATGGTAACAGACCACGCCCACCAGCAGGCACAGCGCGAAAATGGCCACCACCGCCACAAGCCCCGCGGCAAGGTCCAGCTGCCGCAGCCACGGCCCCATGCACCAGGCCAGGATGCCGATGATGAGGTAATGCGTCAGGTAAAACGAAAATGATATGCGCCCCAGCCACACCACCGGCGCCGAGGCCAGCACGGCATTGACCACGCCGCGCTGGTAGGCGAGGCCGAACACCAGCGCAGTAAACCCGAACACGTCACACACCGGCACGACCGGAAAGAACAGGGTCAGGGCAATGAACCCCACGGCCCCCAGCGTAAGGGCCGCCGCATAACGCTCCGTGCTGTCAGGTGCGAGGTGATAGACGCGGTACAGCACGACCCCGGCTGCAAAACAGAAGAACATGCGAATGGCGCCAAACGTGCCCGTGGGGTTGTTGTTGGCATGGTGCGCGGCAAACAGGATCACCACCAGTGCGGCCAGGCTTGCCACGCACAGGGCCACGGCACTGCGCACGGATGTGATGCGCATCGCCATCATGGCCAGCATGGGGAACAGGATATAGCCCAGCACTTCCGCGCTCAGCGTCCATGATACGATATTCCACTCACCCAGTTTCAGCACTGTCCAGCTCTGCACCAGCAGCAGCGTCTGTACAAAGCCGGGCCAGGACAGGTTATGCGCCCTGTAGGCAAAGGCGGGGTCGGTATAGGCGCGCTGCATGGCCACGTAACCTGGCGCAAACAGCACCAGTGGCACGATGGCCAGCAGCACGACCGTATTGAGCGGATAGACGCGGAAGAAACGGACAATAAAAAAATCCCGTATCACGCGCCATGTCGGCATGCGGAACTGCGCCTCATGCACATGCATGAGAATGAAGCCCGACAGAACGAAGAACAGGTCAACGCCCCGAAAGCCGTTGAATAGGAAAAGCGACTGCAACAGCCATGGCATATGCAGTATATCGGCAGCCAGACCATAGAAATGGGTGGTGAAAACCCATAGCGCCGCAACACCACGCACTCCTGTCAGGCTGGGGATGGAACGGGCCCTGGGCATGTGATTCCCCCTTCAGAGATTGCCTGAACAACAACTCATAAACATAAAAACAATAAAAGTTTCCGGATGCCGCCTTTATATTACAATAAAACAACACACCCTGAAGCCATCAGGCACAGGCTTCACCAAAAACTGACTTATGCTGGCGCGATGCTTCCGGGCTCCTTGCGCGGCAAGCCCGGAAGCACCCTGCACGGACTAGAAGAACCGCTCTTCAATGGTCACGACATCACCGGGCAGCAGCACCGTCTCGCGTGAGATGCGGCCTTCATGCGCGGGGGTATCGAGGTCTTCATGGCGCACATCGGTCGCATGCCCGGTCACGGCGCGGTAGGTAAAGCCACCCGCAAGGGCCACGGCGGTAAGCATGGTCATGCCCGGCTGGTAGGGATACTGGCCGGGATGATTGACCTCGCCAAGGATGTAGATCGGCCTGTACTGCGCAATCTCGACCGAAACGCTGGGCTGGTACAGAATCCCCTTCTTGGCCAGGTCGGCGGCAATGCGCTGCGCCAGCGCCCCCGGCGCCGAGCCCGATGCCGGCACGGCGCCGAGCAGCGGAAAGTCGATATTGCCGTTGTCACTCACCGTAAAAGTATTGCTCAACTGCGGGTCATTATAGGTGATGACACGCACTTGGTCGCCCGGCCCGAGGTGATAGGCCCGGCCATCCACCGGGGCAAAGGACTGTTCCTGCCCCGATGCGCATGAGCCGAGCGCCAGCAGGGCCGTGGCACCGATTGCGTGCAGTATTCCAGGCCGACACGTTTTCCGTATCATTGCAAACATGGCCACTCCCAAATCATTCAATGCTGTTTTCCTCTTTCCGGGTGGGGCCATGTGGCCCCTTAGCCGGAGATGGAAAAACCCAATAGTACCGTATTGCTCGTAAACGTCGAAAGACGCCCCGGGATGTTCAGGTAATTCACGTTTCCGCCCGATGTGGCGTTATTGACATAGTTATAGGTAAGTGAGGCACGCACATGGCGATCGATGTTCCAGAACACTGTTCCGCCAAAATGAATCTGTTTTTGCAGGCGGCTGCCCTCAAGGCTCGCCACGGCCGAGCCCTCCGTCTGCTGGCTGGACTGCGAGCTGCTTTCCCCGAACTCGCCATAGGCACGCACGAACACATTGTGCCGCAGTTCATGGTCCCATTGCAGCCGCACGTCGGTAATGACCTGGTTGCGGGCGAAAGGCGTTTCGGGGTCGCTGATATGGCGGGCCGCGGTCAGGGTCACGGTATCGATACGGCGCGGCATCCACGCCACGTTGGCCTCGAAGGTAGGCGTGCTGACCGAGGGGCTATAGCCATTCTTGAAGCTGCGCGTCTCGCCACCGACAAGCAGCCGGTACTGCCACACCTGCCCGCGGCGGAAGTCAACACCCACAAACCCCGCCCCATCGGCGTAGTTGTTGGTCGACGCCTGGACCGCCTGGTCGAACTGCGCGGCCGATCCGCGCAGCACGGCAACAAGCGCATCCCCGCGCGAGAACTCGTAGCGCGAGGTCAGCGATCCGGTCTCGACCTTGTGGCTGATTGAATCGTAATCGATCGAAATCGGCCCCGGCGCCGTGCCGAACGAGAAATCCTGATAGTCGAATGCCGGGATCAGGCTGAAGCGCCCGAACACCTTGGTATAGCTCAGCCGCCCATCATTGACCTGGTAGGGCACGGGATAGACCACCCCGTACACGCCCAGATTGGTGGCCGAAAGGTGGTACTGATAGTGCGAGAACGCAGCGCTGAGCGTGTCATGGCCCAGGTTAAGCGACCCGCCGATGCTGCCATGCCAGTTGGTGTAGCTGGCGATGGACTGGGTAGGGTAGCGGTGGTCATCCATCCCCACCGAGGCCCCGAGCGCATGCCGCCGCCAGCGTGAACTGGCGCTGACATTGGCCGATGTCTGCACCGCCGGGCTGCCGGAGCCGGGAATGCCCAGCGTATTGGTGTTGTAACCCACGTTCTCTGATGCGCTGGGCCTGAGCAGCCAGCTCCCCATGCCGATGCCATCGCTCTGCTGGCCCATCATCTGGTGGGTCACGACCGAGCCGGTCAGGTCGGTGGAATAACCCGGCACATCGGAGGGAAAAAGCTGCTGGATCAGCTGGGCATGGGCCGCATGCGCATGCAGCCCTACCCCCAGCGCCACCATGCTCCCCACCGACCCATACCGCAGGCCACGCCGCACCCCGCCGCGACCACGCAACCGCACTACCTTCATACCCTGCCCTAACCTAACCTGTAATCGTAACGCGGGGCTTGCCCCCAGCGCGTGGCACCAACCGGTGCACCATATCATGCAGCCCGGGGTCCAGCCGGTAGGCGGCGAAGGCCATTGCCAGCCCCACCACAACGGCAGCCCCCGCCGAGACCAGCAGGGTCATGGGAACCAGCAGACTCACAATCAATGCCCCTGTCATAATCATCATACCTGGCACAAGGCGCCAAGTCTGCCGTGACAGGCAATCCGACAACAGATAAAGTGCAACTAAATTAATCGTGACCCGCAGGGTCCATGCCGCTGCGGCGCCGGGCAGCCCCCACCATTTGATGAACAGCCACAATACGCAAAAGAACGGCAGGATCTCGACCATTGACACCTTGGCCGTGATATGCGGCCGCCCCTGCCCCTGCAAAAGCCCGTAAGGCAGGAAGGCAATGCCGTTGGTCCAGGCGCCAAACATCAGGATCTCGGCCACCGGGCGCGACACATCGGCAAAGTTGCCCCCTACCCACATGTGCAGGAACGCGCCCGAGAACACGATGCCCGGCGCGCAGATCAGCCCGAAGCCATAGGTGAGCGAGGAGGTGGCCCTGCGCGTCAGGTCAACTGCCTCGCCACGCTCGGCGCGGGACAGGCGCGGGAACAGCGTGCGGGCCAGGGCGGTCGCCACAACCTGCGAGCGCATGGCCAGGTTCATCGGCACGGTATACTGTCCCACCGATGTCACACCCAGCGTGGCGCCGATGATAAGCTGGTTGGAGGTATCAAGCAGCGGGTTGATCAGGCTCGATATGCTGACCCACGAGCCATAGCCCAGCAGGCGCTTGAGCCATGTCACGTCAAAGTCGAGCGGGCGGATGGGCCATTCCAGCGCCATCACCACGCAGTAGGACAGCATGATCATGCCCAGCCGTGACAGCACGATCGAGGGCAGCACAACCGTAAGCTGTGGCCCCCATATATGGATGCAGATCAGCGGGATGATCTGCCCCGCCATGGTGGTGGAGGAGTTGAGCATGTTGGAGAGCAGGAAGCGCTCGCGCGATTCCATCGCCCCCGTGGCCACGCCATTGATCATGCCCAGCGGCAGCATCACCGCCATCCACGGATAGGCATGCCGTGTCTCGGCCATCAGGTCGGGTGGTATGCGCACGAAGTGCAGCAGCACCATGTCGCCAATGGGGTACAGGATCAGCCCGCCCAGCGCGCCCAGTCCCAGATTGCTGTAAAACGCGGTCATGAGCACGGGCGAGCGCTCGCGTGAGGTCGCGTGCCCCAGCTGCGCCAGCGCATTGGCCGAGGCGCGCGACAGCCCGAAATCAAGAAACCCCAGATACCCCAGCAGGATCCATGAAATGGCGACAATGCCGTACCGGTCCGTGCCAATCAGGTGCAGGTAGAACGGCACCGTGCCCAGCGAGACGATAATGGGGAAGATGGAGCCAAAGACATTGAACAGGAAATTGGTGGAAAACTTGCTCCTGGCCATCACTCCGCCCCTGCCGCAACCATGTTGGCCCCGGGGCGCGCGTGGCCCAGGACCTGCTGGTACAGCTGCGCGTATTCATGCGCCACGCTGTGCCAATCATACCGGCTGGCCACGTCCATGTTGCGCGCCCGCAGGGCATCCGCCGTCTCGGGCAGGGCGGCGGCCATGTCCTCGGCCTCCCGCGCGCCGGGGGCGAGGTTGTCGGGGTCCACCATCACCCCTGCCGCACCCTGCTGCATGAGCCGGGCAAAGGGGGTGATGTTGCTCAGGATGGGCACAAGCCCCGCCGACATGGCCTCCACCGCCGCAAGGCCAAAGCCTTCATGCGCCGACAGGCAGCCAAAGAAGCTGGCCTCCCCCATCAGGTCGCGCAGTTCGGCGTCCGACGGGCCGGGCACGATGCGCAGGCTGTCCTCTATGCCGCAGGCGCGGGCCTGCTGGCGCAGGTCCTCTGCCGTGAGGTTGGAATCCTGCCCCGCCACGATCACTTTCCAGCCGGGGTTATAGGCACGCAGCAGGGCCACAAGCTGGAACAGGAGCTTGAGGCGCTTGTGCACCGCAAAGCGGCCAAAGGCGAGGATGGTGCGGTTGGGCGTGCGCGACGCCGCATCACGGAAGCGGGTCTGGTTGATGCCGTTCTCGATGGTGAGCAGGCGGCCCGCCGCCACATGACGGAACAGGTCGGCGTCGCTGTAGCTGCACGCCACGATCTTTTCATACGCCCGCACCGAGATGGGGGTGATGGTGCGGAACCAGATTTCCTTGATGCGCCTGAGCGCGCCTGTATGAAAAAAGCCGCCATGGGTCGAGGCGATCATGGTCTTGCGGTGCAGCGGCCATGTCCAGGCCAGGAAATCGAAAAAGAAGTCGATCGCGTGCACGTGCAGCAGGTCAAACCCGCTAATATGCCGCAGCACCTGCGGCGCCAGCGGGTATTTGGTCGAACCCCGCCACGCCAGGCGGGTGACGGGTATGCCATCGACCACATCCCGGTGCGGCAGCCTGCCGGGGCGACCGAACACGGTGTCAAGCGTCAGCACCTCGGCATCGATGCCCAGCTTCTGGCGCTGGCTGCTGGCAAGGTTGAGCAGGGAGTCTTCCAGCCCACCGACCGAAGGGCTGAACTGGCGGCAGATATGCAGGACTTTCAATGTTTCATCCCCCCGTTTTTTACTGTTCATCAAAACGGCTCAGGATCCTGATATCCCTGTTGCCGTAACTGTAGCCCATCACGTCCATCGCGTTATCCTCCACCATGGTGGCCACCACGCCGGCAAGGTGCGCGCCACAGGCTTCAAGCCGCTCCAGGCAGGCCATGACGGCACGCTGGGCCGTGCTCTTCCACCGGCACACGAAAATCACCTGATCGGCCATGTTCGCATGCACCAGCGCATCGCTCAGCCCCAGCAGCGGCGGGCAGTCGATGATGATGAGTTCATACGAATGCTTGAGCTCGACCAGCATCGCGCGCAGGCGGCGGATTTCGACGGGGCTGAAGGCGTGCTCGATGGTCCGCCCTGCCGGGATGTAGTCAAACCCGGCCTCGGGGTCGGTGCGGATCGCGTCCGCCACCCGCGTGCCTGTCGTGACCAGGTCGCTCATGCCCAGCGAGGGGCGGCCCGTGGTGCCATCGGTCAGGTAATGGTCGAGCATGCCGCGCCGGTGGTCGGCATCGATCACCAGCACTTTCTGCCCGCCACGCCTTGCCACGGTGGCCATCCAAAGCGCCAGCGTGCTCTTGCCTTCCTCCGGCCCGGCGGAGGTAATGGCAAGGCAGAGCGGCTGGCCGCCCTCATGCACCCGCATGGAAAGCTGCATGACAAGGCTGCGCACGGCCTCGGTTGCGCGGGAATAGGGGTGGTCGAGCACATGGCGGCGCACGGTCTGCTCGCTGCGCCCGCCCACCTTGGGCACCACGGCCAGCAGCGGCAGCGGAATGGCGGCGCGCAGGCGCTCGATCTCGGTAAAGCCCGCCGTGAAGTAATCGCGCAGCAGCACCGCACCCGCTCCCGCGGCAAGGGCCACGGCAATCAGGCCAATGCCAAGCTTCTTGCGGTTGGGGAAGCTGGGCACATCCGGTGCCGAGGCATGCGACACCATGGCGATGGGCGGCTGCAGCAGGGCGGCGCGGTCCACCACTTCCTTGGCGTGCTCGAGGAAGGTTTCATACACCGTGCGCGCGCTCTGCGCCTCCTGGTCGAGCGTGCGGTATTCCGCCTGCGGGCCGCTCTGGCCACCTGCCTTCTGGCGCAGCAGGTCAAGGTTTTCGTTCAGGCGGTCCACCTCGGCGCGGGCGGAGATCTGGTCCTCGCGGATGGTGTTCAGCGCAGCCTGCGTCTCGGCGGCAAGACTGGCTTTTGTGGTTGCGATCTGCTGGTCAAGCGCGCGCAGGCGGGGGTGCTGGGGGCCGTAGGTGGCCGCCTCCTCCTGGCGCGTGCTTTCAAGCTGCATGAGCGAATTGGCGGTGGCCACCAGGATCGGCTCCTGCGACAGGGCGACGGCGGCGCGCGCATCGCCCCGGGCGGCTGCATCCTTCAGGGCATCGGCACGGGCCTGGGCTGCGGCAAGGCGACCCTGCGCCTGGCTGAGGTTGGAGGCCGTATCGGCAATCTGGCGCTCGATCAGGGGGCTGGAGGTGCTGCCCTCGTTCGTATTGGTCAGGCCGTGGGCGTTGTCAAAGGCGTTGGCCTTCTGCACCGCGTCGAGCCAGCGCTGGCGCAGGGCGGCGGTGCGGCTGTCTAGCCACGCGGCCACGCGGTTGATGTCCGCCGTCTGGCGCGCGAGCGCAATGCGCTGGTAGTTGGTCACCACCGCATCGGCCAGCGCCGCGGCGCGTACCGGGTCGCCATCGACCACGCTGATGTCAAGGATCTGGGTGCGCGGCTCGGGCGTGATGGTCAGGCTGTTGAGGAAGGCATCCTCCTCATGCATGCGCTGCACCTGCGGGTCCACCGGTTTTGCCACATGACACACGAAACCCAGCCCCATGTGGCACAACCGGTCGCGCAGGCCGACATGGGCAGGCTGGGTGGGGGGCGGCAGCTGCGCCAGCACGGCGGCGGCCACATCGCGCGAGTGGATCATCGCAGCCTCCGTCGAGACCAGCTCATCATCCGGCGGCGCCTGGTTCTGCTGCTGGCCATTGGGCGCGAGGGGATCCTGCTGCGCATGGCCCGCCACCACGACCGTGGCCGTGGCCGTATAACGCGGCTTGAGCGAGAGCGTGACAGCGCCCCCTACCCCCACCACGCCAAGCACGGTCAGGGCAAACAGCATCCGGTGCCGCAGGAAGGCGCGGCATGTCTGGCGAATGACGAGGCCGACATCCTGTGCGGTCCATGACATTGAAGGGTTCCGTCCCTGTATGGAAACATAATTCATGCTGCTTACCCGGCGAGTTTCCGTGAGAGGGGGGAGGCTGCCCGCAGGCGGAGCCTGCGCTGCAGGTAGACCAGGACATAAAAGCCGAACACCGGCAGCCCCAGCACGTAACGCCGCCACAGCCTGCGCGGCTCGCGCATCAGGCGCACCAGCCATTCCAGCCCCATATTGGCCACCCATCGCGGCGGCCGGCTCACCCGGCCTGCCGCGTGGTCAACCAGCGCGCCCGCCGTGATGAACACGCCGGTGGGCAGGTGGTCGATATTGTCGCGCAGCCAGATTTCCTGCCGGGGCATGCCCATGGTCAGCAGGATGATGTCGGGCTTGCTCGCCAGCAGGCGCCCGAGCAGCTGCGTGGACTCGCGCGAGCCGGGGGTGAGGTCAAAAAAACCATGCTGCGTGCCTGCCGTGCGCACGCCATAGCGGGCAGAGAACGCCTGCGCCGCCGCATCGACCACGCCCGGCCTGCCTCCGATCCAGAACACCGAAGCCTCGGGGCCGAGGCGCTCGAGCACCGGGCCGATCCATTCCGGCGGCGTGGTGCGCGGCAGGCGGCGCCCGGTCAGCACGCGGGCGGCGAGCTGCACGCCCGCGCCATCGCAGAACGCGATATCCGCCCGGCGGAACAGCCCGCGCAGCCACGGATGTTTTTGGGATTCAACCGCCATGTGGGCATTGGCGTTGACGATGGCCATCTTGCGCCCGCCCTTTACGGCGTCGACCACGCGCGTGACAATTTCAGCGCGCGTGATGTCGAGCAGGGGCAGGCCCATGACATCGACAATGGCATCATCCAGTTTTATTTCCGTATTCGCGTTCATTTTGAATACACCGTTCATCATTATTGCAGTTCAGGAATTCAGAACGCATTCCGTGAGAAAATCTCGCGCTTGATGGTCAGGAAGATGATCTTCATATCCAGCCAGATCGACCAGGCGCGTATGTATTCCAGGTCCAGCACCACGCGGCGGCGCAGATCCTCGCGCGTGACAAGTTCGCCGCGCGAGCCGTTGATCTGCGCCCACCCGGTAATGCCGGGCTGCACACGGTGGCGGGCCACGTATTCTTCCATCGCCTCATGCAATAGCTGACCGCCCGCGCGGGTCTGGGGCGCATGCGGGCGGGGACCGACCAGCGACATCTCGCCACGCAGCACGTTGAAAAGCTGGGGCAGCTCATCAATGCTCAGCCGCCGGATCACACGGCCCACGCGCGTAACACGCGGGTCGGTGCGCGAGGTCTGGCGCGCGGCCCCGCTATCGGCCATGTCGGTATACATGGAGCGGAACTTGAACACGTTGAAATAACGGTTATTGAAGCCCTGGCGCGGCTGGCAGAACAGCACCGGCCCACGCGAATCCAGCTTGATGGCCAGCGCCACGAGGGCAAGGACGGGAGCGATCGCAATCAGGATCAGCACGCTGGCACTCAGGTCGAACGCGCGCTTTTCGAGCATGTCCCACTCGCTCAGGGGGCGGCGCTGCAAGACCGTGAGCGAAAACGGCCCGAAGCGCTCGACCGGCCAGAAGTGGCAGTCCTCCGTCATGAGCGTGGGCACGACATAAACATCGGCCAGTACGCCGCGCAGCCGCCACAGCACATCCATCACATGCTGCTGGCCGCCTTCAGCGGGGGGGAAGCTCATGATGACGGCATCAATGCCATCCTCGCGCCCGCGCTGCACGAGCTCATCAATCGTGCCGTCAACATTGCTGCCCTGGTCATCAAAGATGCCAACAAGGCGGAACATGCGCTGCATGCGGGTATTGATGCGCGCGGCCATCTGGGTCGCCTCCGCGCCTGAACCGATAATCGCCACCTTGCGCGTCAGGCGATGGGCCATCGCCTCCGTATGCAGCACATAAGTGCCGATGATCCGTTCAGCCGCCAGCGCCACCACGACAAAGACCAGCCACTCGCCGCCCATCCGCATTGCAACGCCCACCGGCCAGGACAGCATGACCAGAATGGCGCAGAATACGATCAGGCCAAACACGACAGGAGGTGCCAGATAGCGGAGCTGGAAAGAAAGCCGGGTGATATCAGGAATGTCGAGCAATGGCACATTCTTGGGGAACAGGAAGAACGCGCCGCCTGCCATGACATTGGCCAGCAGGAGGGCGCCGGACAGTTCGGGCGTATCAAAAATGCGCTGCCAGGCGATGCAGGCCACCACGGCAAGGCACACGCACATCGTATCTGACAGCACCACCACCTGCGACACGACGGGATGGCGATAGGAAAAGCTGCTTTCACCTGCCCGGTGCATCAGGCGCAACCGCGAAGAGATGCCATCGACCCCCGTTGATAGCGACAGGTCGGATTCACCATTTTCCAAATGCCTGAGTGCCTCGCTCATTTTGAAACATCTCCTGTCAATGCGGGCCGCAGCCTGCCACCGGATACAGCTTCCCTTGCCATTCCCCGCATTACGCAACGCGGGCACCAAACACTCTTCGCCTTTTTATTGTTTTTAAGACTTTCGGGACTCCAGTTCCCGTAGCGGCATTATTCTGGGTATTTTAGGGCCAAAATATGTCATTGCCACAGTATGGAATCATGATTTAACCGTCACATCTAATTTATTAAAAAATTAACGATTTGATGGAACCGTTATTATACCGGAACGAATATTCTACACCCCCGGCATCACCCCTTCCCCAAGGGGCACTCATGGGCATCTGCCCCTGAATGCCCCCATTGCTGCCACGTTACTGCCGCCCGTATGTATCCTCGAAGCGAACGATATCGTCCTCCCCAAGGTATGGTCCGGACTGCACCTCGATCAGGGTCAGTGGAATGCGGCCGGGATTTTCCAGGCGGTGCATACAGCCTAACGGCAGATAGACACTTTCGTTTTCCTGCAACAGCAGATTTTCCGTATCTCGCGTGACCAGCGCCGTGCCGCTGACCACGACCCAGTGCTCGGCACGGTGGAAATGCTTCTGCAGCGAAAGTTTCTGCCCGGGATAGACCACGATGCGCTTGACCTGAAACCGCTCGCCCTGAATCAGCCCCTCGTAAAAACCCCAGGGCCGGTAACAGCGATTGTGAATTTCGGCTTCCGTCCGGCTCGCCTTTTTCAGCTGGGCCACAAGGGCCGAAACGTCCTGCGCGTAATCACGATGGATGGCGAGCACCGCATCGGTCGTGACAACCAGCACGATATCGGTTAGCCCCGCCACCGCCGTCAGCATGCCCTCGCTGCGCACGTAGCAGTTATGGGACTGCTCGAGCACCACGTCGCCCACGACCACGTTGCCGCCTGCATCCTTGTCGCCCAGTTCCCACAGCGCATTCCAGTTCCCCACATCCGACCAGCCAAGATCGGCGGGAATGACCAGCGCGCGGTCGGTGCGTTCCATCACGGCATAATCAATGCTGACGCTCGGGCAGCGCAGGAAGGCTTCCTCATCAAGCCGGCAGAAGGTCAGGTCATGCTGGCTGCGGTCCAGGGCCGTGCGCACGTTTTCAAGCACCGCGGGCTCGTGCCGGGCCAGTTCGGCCAGCATGACCGAGGCAGGAGCCACGAACATGCCCGAATTCCACACATACCCCCCCTCGCGCAGCATTTCGGTCGCGCGCAGGTGATCCGGTTTTTCAATGAACCGTGTCACGCGGTACACGCCCTCATCAGGGCGGTCGGGGTGCACCGGCGCACCGGTGCGGATATAGCCATAGCCTGTCTCGGCCACGTCGGGCTTCATGCCGAAGGTGACGATATAGCCTTCACGCGCTACCTTCGCCGCTTTTTCCAGCACGGGGGCCAGGCGCTCGGGGTAGCGGAAGGCGGCATCGGCGGCCATGATCCACAGCAGGGTTTCGGGGTCATCCTGTGCGGCCATGAGGGCGGCGGCGGCAATGGCGGCCGCCGTGTTGCGCACGGCAGGCTCAAGGATGATGCGGCCGTTCTCGCAGCCATTCTCGCGCAGCTGTTCAGCCACGAGAAAGCGATGCGCCTGATTGCACACCACGATGGGCGGCGCAAAGGCCTCGCCCGTGGCGCGTTGCAGGGTTTCACCGATCATGGTCTGATTCGAGGCCAGCGCCCAGAACTGCTTGGGGTGGCTGGCGCGCGAGACCGGCCACAGCCGCGTGCCCGTGCCACCCGAGAGCACGATGGGCGTGATGGGCGGCAAGGGGGTTTCAGGCCTGGGTACGGTTACATCCGTCGCTGTCATAAACGTCATGGATCGTGTCTCCGTCCTGCGGGTTTCATGTCACACCAGCCCGCGGCCCCCGGTTGCGGGTGGCACAGGCACTGAGAGAAGGCGAACATTCGTGTGGTGAACGCACTAAGCCAGAATTTTTTTGTCAAGAATGTGGTGTGCAAACATATTTTTGTCGTGTTCATGCCCTTGTGTGTCACTGGCATGAAATATTCGGCACGCCGGAACCGACATGCCTTATTACTTTTTCATTGTTTCAAGCTGATTTGAAAAACGCTACACGCGGACCTGCGCATGAAGGCAGGTTCACAGACAGACCAGGGAGGTCCAGGTGCGAATTGCTATGATCGGTGGAGGCTACGTGGGGTTGGTCTCCGGTACATGTTTTGCAGAGTTCGGCACGGATGTTGCCATTGTTGAAACCAACCCCGACCGTCTGGCCGCCTTGCGTGAGGGGCGGATCCCGATTTACGAACCCGGCCTCGACCGCCTGGTGGCGGAAAACGTGGAGGCGGGACGCCTGACGTTTGGCGATGACATCGCCGCTGCCGTAAAGGGTGCTGATGCCGTATTCGTGGCCGTGGGCACGCCCTCGCGCCGGGGCGATGGCCAGGCCGATACGAGTTACGTCTATGCCGCGGTCGAGCAGGTCGCGCGCGTGGCCGAGGGTTATACGCTGATCGTGACCAAATCGACCGTGCCGGTAGGCACCGGGCGCGAGATTGCCAAGATCGTGCACGCGACGCGACCGGACCTTGATTTCGATGTGGCGTCGAATCCCGAGTTCCTGCGCGAGGGCAACGCCATTGTCGATTTCATGAAGCCTGACCGGGTCATTATCGGCACCGACCAGTCAAAGCCGGGCGGCACGGAGCGCGCGCAGAACATCCTGCGCAAGCTCTACCGCCCGCTCTACCTGCTTGAGCGCCCCATTGTCTTTACCGGACTGGAAACGGCGGAGCTGATCAAATACGCCGCCAACTCCTTCCTGGCCATGAAGATCACCTTCATCAACGAGATCTCCGACCTGTGCGAGAAGGTGGGGGCTGATGTGAATGATGTCGCCCGCTCCATCGGGCTTGACGGGCGCATTGGCAAGAAGTTCCTCCACCCCAGCCCCGGCTTTGGTGGCTCGTGCTTCCCCAAGGATACGCGCGCGCTGACCGCCATCGGGCGCAACGCGGGCTCGCCCGTGCGGCTGATCGAGACGACGGTTGCCGTCAATGAACAGCGCATGAAGGCCATGGGCGAGCGCGTGATCGCACTGGCGGGCGGTGATGTGAAGGGCCTGACGATTGGCGTGCTCGGCCTGACCTTCAAGCCCGAGACCGATGACATGCGCGAGGCGGCCTCGATTGTCGTGCTTGACCAGCTTGACAAGGGGGGCGCCAAAATCCGCGCCTTCGACCCTGCGGGCATGGAAACCGCGTGCCCCGTGCTGCCCCAGGCCGTGACCTACTGCAAGGATGCGCTTGATGCCGCCACGGGGGCGGATATTCTCGTGGTGCTGACCGAGTGGAATGAATTCCGCTCACTCTCCCCCGAGAAGCTCAAGGCCCGCATGACAGGCCGCAAGATTGCTGACCTGCGTAACATCTGGGATCCCGAGAGCCTGAAGGAAGCGGGCTTCGATTACATCTCGCTCGGGCGGCCGGACATGGTGCACACCGCCTGAAACACAATCCGGGCCATGCAGGTGCCTGCATGGCCCGGATCAGGCGAAATCAACAAAAAAACCAAGCAAGGAACGCACGCCCTGCCTGAAACTCCTTGATGATTTCACGAATGGCAGAGGCGACGCCGCAGGGCCACGCCAACCTGGCGCATCATGGCAGGCAGGAAGGCCGGGCGGTCCATGATGCGCCGCATGATCGCCCCCACCGCGCCCGCGCGCAGGGCGACCGAGACGAAGTGTGAGTCATCAAGCCGCTGCAACCCCTCGGCACGCTGGCGCAGCAGGTCGACAAGCACGGGATCAGTGCTGATGCGCGGGTCACGCGCCAGCGCCAGCGCCATGTCGCGCATGTCACGATAGGCGATGACGGTGCGCGACATGCCGGAGGCCCGGCCGCTCACGCTGCCCTGGCGCTGGGTGTAAAGATAGGTGGGCTGGTCGATCAGGCACAGCCGCCCGCCCGCCAGCAGGAACGAGACCACCAGCAGGAAGTCCTCCCCATGCCGCACCTGCGGGTCGTAGCGCAGGCCATGCGCCTCGAGGAACGCACGCCGGAACATCGGCTTGAGCAGGCCCCAGTCAAAACCGGTGCCGCCTGAACGGTTATGGCGCACGTAATCACGCAGGTTTATGGTCTGGAGCGGCACCTGCCCTGCCCCCATTGCCCGGCCCGTCACCTGGCCTGCCATGGCATCGTAATAGCCCAGGTCATCGGCCACGGCATCACAGTCATCATGTGCCGCGCGCGCCATGAGCACTTCAAGCCGGTTGGGCGCAAAGGCGTCATCGCCATCAAGAAAGGCGACCCAGTCCCCCTTCGCCACGGCCAGGCCGGTATTACGCGCGACCGACGGACCACCATTGGCAGGGGTGGACACGACACGGATGATGTCATGCGCGCGCGCCACCCGGCGCAGCAGGTCGGGCGTGCTGTCGGTGGAGCAGTCATCCACCACCACGATTTCAAGCGGCGGCTGCGTCTGCTCAAGCGCCGAATTGACGGCCCGCATGATGAAATCCTGCGCATTATACGCCGTGATGACCAGGGTGACGGACATGGGAGCGGTCATGAGGTGCGTCCTGTCATGCTATCGTAAATCTTCTCGAGCATGCCTGCCCAGTAGGACAGGTCATGGTGCTTCGCCACGAAAGCGGGCCCTGCTTCCGACATGCGCGTGGCAAGCGCATCATCACGCAGCAGCCGGATCAGGTAGGCGCTCAGCGCCGCGACATCGCCCTCGGCAAAGGCGAAGCCGGTCCTGCCATGCTCGATGCCCTCGGTGGCGCCACCACGGGCGGATGTGACCACCGGCACGCCGCAGGCCTGGGCCTCGAGCAGGACAAGGCCCATGCCCTCGGCATCGCCATTGGCCGCCGTGACGCTGGGCAGGCAAAACACCCGCGCCTGCGCCAGAAGCGGCTGCATCTGCGCTGCGGAATAGCGGCCATTGAACGTAATGCCCCCGATATCGGCCGCAAGGCCCGCCAGCATGTCGCGCTCCGGCCCGTCGCCTGCAATGAGCAGGCGGGCATCGGGCACCTGCGCGCGCACGCTACGAAAGGCCTCGATCAGGTAGCGGCAGCCCTTTTTCTCGACCAGTCGGCCCGCGAACAGGATGACCGGCGCACGCTCGGCCACGGGCGGCCCGGCAGGGTGAAAGCGCGCAAGGTCGATGCCGATGGGGCAGACATGAATGCGCTGTTCGGGCAGCCCCGCACGGATCGCCGCCTCGCGGATGCTATGCGACACCGCGACGTAATTGACCTGCCTGATACTGGCCAGGTGCTTGAGCCTGCGCGGATAGGCCCGCCAGCGCTGCCCGCCGCCGCCGCGCGCGAACCACTCCATGCGGGTGGTAATGTCCGATCCATGCAGGGTGACCAGCAACGGCACGCCCAGCGCATGCGCAAGCGGCCACGCCTCCACACCATCAAAGCCGAAATGGGCATGCACCAGCCGGGGCGCGAAGCCGCGGGCAAGGTTCAGCATGCCCGGCACGGGGCGTTCGAGCATGCGGGCGGCCATGCCGGTCAGGCGTTGCACGAACGTGGGCGGCCCGTCATGCAGCGCGCGCACGTCCATGCCATCAAGCGGCAGCTGGCCTATGGTGCGCTCGCCCAGCAGCACGGGCCGCCAGCGCCGCAGGCCACGCGCCTGGTCGCGCACGAATGTCTCGGACAGGGGCAGGATCTGGGTACGGTAGATCGCAACCGTCGGTGCGGTTGCATCCGCCATGACCGACCCCGCACCTGTCCCGGCCATACCGTTCATGCCGCCACGGCCTCGCCGGGGGCGGGACAGGCCTGGCCGCGATGGCACGCGCGGTCCGTGCGGGAGGATTCATGGCCAAAGCGGCGCACGAGCGGGGCGAGCAGCACGCCAAGCACCGCATCCTTCTGCATGGCGCGGGGGCCGAAGGTCCAGAACGAGCGCTCGCTATAGCCCCCCGCGCGCACCAGCCGCACGAAGGCGGCAATACGGCGCGGCAGGCTGGCGGAACACACCTCGGCGCGCGCGGTGTAAAGTGGCTCAAGCGCCCCCCACACCCTTGCCGCGGTGCGCGCACGCATGCGCAGGCTTTCAGGCCATGAGGGGGTCAGGGCCAGATCGGCAAACAGGTTGCTGTCCTGCACCGTCATGCGCGCAAGGTAGCGGTAGGTATCGGCCCGGTCTTCCAGCCGGTAGCGCCAGCGGTCAAGAAAGGTGGGCTGCGTGCGCTTGCCCGAGCCCACCGTGTTGCCCCCGTGCAGGCGGTATTCGGTCAGTTCCTCATCAATATAGGCAATCGAGCCCACGCCTGACGCCACAAGGAAATAGAACAGGTCATGCCCCATTTCCTTGCCGGGATTGTAATGGTCGCGCATGCGCGGCCACAGGGCGCCGGCGGGCTTGAGCACGGCGCGGAAGGTCTGCATGTACCCGTAGGAAAAGCTCCACGGCTGCAGGGTCAGCGCCCGGGCCACGGGCGGCATGGGGGGCGTGGCATAGAAGGTGGAGATGGACCTGCGGTTTTCATCGACAAGACGCGCGTTGTGATAGACCATCATCACATCGGGGTCCCTGACAAAGACCTCGCGCACGCGCGCGAGATTGTCGGGCTTCCAGTAATCATCCTGGTCACAGAACGAGATCAGGTCGCCCGTGCTCAGCGTGACCGCATGCATGAAATTGCCCTTGTAGCCCAGCCGCGTGGCATTGCGGTGCACCTGCACGGGAAAAGGCGCGTTACGGGCAAAATCGGCCACGATGTCGAGCGTTGCATCGGTCGAGCCATCATCGGTCACGATCAGCTCGGCAGGCAGGCAGGTCTGCGCTGCCAGGCTGTCAAGCTGTTCGCGGATATGGCTGGCGCCATTATAGGTGGCCATGACAACGGAAATACGGGGACCGGGATCACCTGCCTCACTCATGTTCTCGCTCTTTCCTGTGCTTGTGCAGGGGTCAGCCTGCGCTCAGACATGTGTGTCGGGATATGCTTCGGGTGTAAGGATGCGCTGCACGATCTCGGGCCAGCCATGGGCCTCGAGTTCGATCACATCCGATGAACGCAGGGCATCGGCAATGGCCTGGCCTATCGAATGCGCATCGCCCGGTCGGTAGCCATACCGGCCGGGCGTGTCATTGAGCGCGAAATCGGGGCAGACGGCGGGAATGCCGAACAGCGCGAACTGCCGCAGCTTGAGTGATGTATCGAGCAGGTAGCGCGGCGTGTTGGCATCACGGTAAGGCGCTACGCCAAAATCTGCGTGCTGGAGGTAGGACAGCGTACGCTCGAACGCCATCTCGGGGTGGATAATGATGTTGGGCGCATCCAGCCCTTCTGTCGCGCGCCCCGCGCCGATGATGTGAAAATCGATATCGGGCCGCAGCCGGGCCGCGATCTGGAAAAAGGTTTTGTCGAACAGCATCGAGCCGATCGAAACACAGCTTGTGCGGCCGGGCGTATAGGGATCGGGATAGGTTCTGTCGGCAATGCTGCGGTCGATGCCATGCGGCGCGAACACGGCCGAACGCGCATGGGGCAGGCGCTCGAGCAGATAGCGCGAGGGCATGCGCACGGTGTCGATCATATCGAAATTACGCACGAAATCATTCTTGATGGTATCCGCACAGCCCACGACCTCAAGGTCATCGGACATCAGGTAGATAATGCGCGCGCCCGGATTAAGTTTCCTGACATCGCGAATAAATATTGGCGCCATGCCCGATTCAATAAAAACCGTATCGGCGCGGCGTATCCACCGGCGCGCAATGGCGGGCAACATCTGCCGGTAAAGCCAGAACAGGCCACGCTCAAGGGGCGCAAGTGCCTTTTTGCGCATGTTGAAGGGGTGCCACTTCATGCGCCACAGGTAGCATTCCACGCCATCGACCGTTTCCACCCTGTTGGCGCGGGGGACGAGGTTGGCGCGCGTGTCGCCACGCCGCAGCGACAGGTCGCTCAACCCGATGGACAGGAAGGCCGTTGGCCCGCGACGCGCCATTTCCGCTGCGATAAAATGAATACTTGCCTTGCGCAGACTACGAAAATCATGAACGGAAATGAACAGCGACCGTGTCATGGAAGAATGTACTCCTGCCTTGCAACCATTTTTCAATGCTCCTGCACGCGCAACGACAGGCAGATCCGCCGGTTCATTGTGGCTGCGTGAACATATGCGAGAGCACCAGCGGCCCTTTTCACGCAGGCGCCAAATCCACCTGCACATTGCGGCAGGATCATGACATGATCGTGCCTTGAAAAAGGCGTCCGGACAAAGAATTGTGTAGGGATATTTCCCGTGTTTTCTACATTTATATTCTGATACGCTGTGCCCGCCATAGCAGAATCACTGTATTGCCTTGATCACACCATGCCGCTCATGCACCGGGGGAACCGACAATGTCGTCTGTGACAGAAACTTCGGGAACGGAACGACATTACCTGCACCAGCTCACCTCCCTGCGCGGCGTCGCCTGCCTTGTGGTGCTGTTTGGCCATGCCATACAGGTTTTCCGTTACCACAGCCCGCAGCGCACGCCCGTGCAGGGTGGCGTGCATGACCTCATCACCTACGCCTTCAATGCGGAGGCGGCGGTGGTGCTGTTTTTCGTGCTCAGCGGGTGCGTGCTCTCGCTGTCATTGCGCAAATACGCGCACATGACGCCGCGCATCGTGGGCAGCTTCTACATCAAGCGCATTTTCCGCATCTATCCGCTGCTGTGGTTTTCCATCGGGCTTGCCGTGCTGAGCATGGTGGTGGCCCGCGGGCTGGTACCTGATGGCGTGTTCGTGGGCTGGCTGTCGCGCAACCTGCACACGCCGGTCTCGATGCGCAACACCATCGCCTCGCTTGCAGGCGTGTTCACCCGCTATAACGGCCCGATGTGGTCGCTGCGGGTCGAACTCATGTACTCGGTCGTGTTTCCGCTCCTGTTCGTGCTGATGCGCGGGCGCACGGCGCGGGTGGTGACGCTGCTGGCGCTGGCCGCCATCGCAGCACTGCCGGTGCCGCACGAGGTCGGCACGGTGTTTGCCCTGTCGTTTGGCCTTGGCGCGCTGATCCCGCTGCTGCCGGGCACGCTGGGCCGGTACCACGGATGGTATGCGCTGGCAGCCCTGGTGGTGCTGCTCTATGACCGTTACGCGCTGGCAGGGCTGCACCTGCCAGAGCGCATTGCCGACATGATCGAGACCCTGGCCGCCTTTGTCGTGATCCGCGACCTGTATGCCTCGGGGCGGCAGTACCGCATCCTGCTCAGCAAACCGGTCATCGTAGTGGGGGAACTGTCCTATGGCATCTACCTCATGCACCTGCCCATCATGCTGATCGTGTTTACGATCGCGGGCCACCGCATGGGCACGGCCACGCTGCTGGCCCACCCGTCGCTAACCCAGTTTACGCTTGGTGTCGTGACCGCCGTGCTGACCACGGCACTGGCCGGGCTGACCTATCGCGTGCTTGAACTGCCGCTGCACAATATCGGGCGCAGGCTGGGCCGCGCCGTGCTTGATGCTGCGCCCACCCGCCCCCTCCCCTCCACGCAGGATGCGGATACCCATGCCTCACGGATCTGATACCATCTCCTTCCTGCCTGCCAGCGCGCCTGCTTTCCGGGCGGCGCCCCGCGTCAGCACCCGCGCGCCCGCCCTGTCGCGGGCCGATGGCATATCGTGGCTGGTGGTGGCGGGGGCGGTGTTCAACCTGGCGCTGTGCTTCATCAACACCCGGCATGTCGTCACCGTGCATAATTCGGAAATCGTGCTGTGCGAGCTGTTCATCATTTTTCTTGCCTTCCTTGAAGTGCGCAACACCATCTCGCCTGCCGTCGTGCGCATAACCGGGGTGATGGTGTGTTTCGAGGTTGGCGCGAAGCTCATCAATCCTGGCCTGGACATGAAGATCCTGCATGACCTGGCCATTGCCTATGTCTTCTACCAGCTTGGCACGCGCTCCACCCTGCGTTCGGGCGAGCGGACGATCTGGGTGATGATGGCGATCATCCTGGTCATCGGTTTTTTTGAGCTGATGTTCACCAACCTGTTCGGCATGGTGTTCGATGTCTGGACCTATTACGTGAACAAGGGCGTCATCGCCAGCACCACGGTCAATTACAGCAACACCAACCTCTTCATCAGCGGCAATCGCGGGGCTGCGGCGTCGCGCACGTTCTTCCAGTCCATCTTCGGCTCGCACCGCGTATCCTCCATCTTCCTCGAGCCGGATTCACTGGGCAATTTCTCGGCCATCGGGTTTGCGTGGTGCCTGAGCACCCATCTCGGCTCGCGGCTGCGCCATGCGTGCCTGTTCTTCCTCTCCGCCCTTTGCTTCGTGCTGGCGGATTCCCGCTTTGCCTCGGGCTGCACGGTGGCGATGGTGCTGTTGCGGCTGACCCCGCTTTACCGCTCGCGCTTCGTGGTGTTCGCCATGCCGGTGGCGGTGATGCTGGGCCTGATGATCCAGGGCGCCAACCACGAGATGCCGGGCATCCTGCCCTCCATCATTGGTGATAACTTCTCGGGCCGCCTGCTGTTTTCAGGCCGGCTGCTTGACTACTGGAACCTGCCGCAATGGTTCGCGCTGGCCCCCTCGCAGGTCTATACGGCTGATACGGGCTATGCCTACATCATCAACAACCTTGGCCTGCCGCTGACCCTGTTCCTGCTGGCGCTGTTCACCATGCATCCCGCCCGCACCGAATCCGCCGTGTCGATGAAGGCGATGATCTCGCTTTATTTCTCGACCTCGCTGTGCATCGGGGCCTCGGTTTTCACCATCAAGACGGCAGCGCTGCTGTGGTTCCTGTACGGCACGACCAACAGTGTAGCGCCCGTGGCGGATACCGTGCGCCAGGTGCCCGAGCGCCTGAAATCCTTTCGCTTCAACCGCTTCTCCCCTTCAGCGGAGCATGTGACATGATCGCTTTCCCCTCTTCCCTGCGCTGGCCTGCATGGGCCATGGGCTGCATCGCGGGGGCCGGGCTGGCACTGGCCGCCCCCACCATGGCTGCTGCCCAGACCTATCGGGGCGTGAACCTTGCGGGGGCGGCCTATTCCTCCAATAAGCTGCCGGGGCGCTACGGGTATGACTATCTCTACCCCAAACCGGCGGAGGTGGATTACTTCACGCAGGCCGGCATGAACACCTTCCGCCTGTCAGTGCTGTGGGAGCGGCTGCAACCCACGCTGAGCGGCCCGCTTGATGAAAAGGAACTCCAGCGCGTCAGCCAGTTCATTGCCTATGCGCAGGCCCACAATGCCTCAACCGTGCTCGACATCCACAATTACGGGCGCTACCGGGGGCAGGAAGTAGGCTCACCCGAGGTACCAGACGCTGCCTTCGCCGATCTGTGGGCGCGGCTGGCACAGGCTTTTGGCAACAACACGCATGTGCTCTTCGGCCTGATGAACGAGCCGCAGCAACATGACGCCAATGCCTGGAAAGATGCCGTGCAGGCCGCGATTGACGCCATACGCAAGGCAGGCGGCCACAACCTGATCCTGGTGCCCGGCATTGGCTGGGATGGCGCGCACAGCTTTGCCAAGCTCAACGGCCCGGCCCTGAGCCAGCTCCATGACCCCGATAACAAGCTGCTTTATGAAGTGCACGAGTATTTCGATACCGATGCCTCCGGCACGAAGCCCGACTGCATCGCCCCTGACAGGGCGGTTGAGCGCCTGCGCGGATTTACCGACTGGCTGCACGCCAACCATGCCCGCGGCTTTCTGGGTGAGTTCGGGGTCAGCCGCCAGCCCGAATGCGTGAAGCTGCTCGAGCCTGTCCTGTCGCACCTGCGCGACAACGCCGATGTATGGGCCGGATGGACCTACTGGGCGGCCGGTCCGCTGTGGGGAAACTATATGTTTACCCTTGAGCCCGACCATGGTGCCGACCGCCCGCAGATGACAGCCATCAGGCCCTTTCTTGCGGGCGGCACGCACTGAGCATTTATTGCAACTGCCATAACCGGAATTTCAGGAGCCCTTTCATGGATATAAAGACCTTCAACATCGCGGGCCTGATGCTGATCACCCCGCCGCGCTTTGGCGATGAGCGCGGCTATTTTTCCGAAACATTCAACGCTGCCCGCATGAAGGAAGCCGGCATTACCGATACTTTCGTGCAGGACAACCACAGCCTGTCGCGCCAGCGCGGCGTGGTGCGCGGGCTGCACTGCCAGCTGCCGCCACATGCGCAGGGCAAGCTGGTGCGCTGCACGCGCGGCAGCATATGGGATGTGGGGGTGGACATCCGCACCGGCTCGCCCACCTTTGGCCAGTGGGTAGGGGTGACCCTGTCGGAGGAAAATGGTTCACAGTTCTGGATTCCGCCCGGCTTCCTGCACGGATTCTGCACGCTGAGCGAAAATGCCGAAGTGCAGTACAAATGCACCAACCTGTGGAACCGTGAATGCGAGCGCTCCGTGCGGTGGGATGACCCGCTGCTCAACATTGAATGGCCAGTAGCCCCGGGTGCCGCCATCCTGTCTGCCAAGGATGCGGCGGCGGAAGCGTTCTCCAACGTCAATGACTGGTTTCAGGCCTGAACGCCCTCGCCTGCCCTTCCCTCCCGCAAGAAGAAAAAAGCTCACGATGCAGAATTCGATCCTGGTCACCGGTGGTAGCGGCCAGCTTGCCAGCGCCCTTGCCGCCCAAGGCACTGTAAAACGGGCAGGCCGCCCCGGCTTTGATTTTGAGCGGCCTGACACGATTGATGCCACCTTCCGCGCGGCGGCCCCCTCCCTTGTCGTCAACGCCGCCGCCTGGACCGCCGTTGACGCTGCCGAGACCCACGAGGCGGAAGCCGAACGCGCCAACAATACCGGCCCCGCCCATCTGGCCGCCCTGTGCCAGGAACGGGGCATTCCCTTCATCCATATCTCGACCGATTATGTTTTCAGCGGCGACAAGGGCAGCCCCTATCTCGAGACCGACCCGGTCGACCCGCGCTCGGTCTATGGCCGCACCAAGGCGGAAGGCGAGCAGGCGGTGCTCGCGGCCCACCCCGGCAGCATCATCCTGCGCACGGCCTGGGTCTATTCGCCCTATAACCGCAATTTCGTGCGCACCATGGTCAATGCCGCCGCCCAGCGCCCGGTCTTGCGCGTAGTGAGCGACCAGATTGGCAACCCCACCAGCGCCGACCAGTTGGCTGATGTCATTTTCAGGATCATCGCCCGCATTGAGGAAACCGGCTGGAAAGATGAATACGCCGGTATTTTCCATGCTGTGGGCGAAGGGGCTGCAAGCTGGTATGAACTGGCCCGCACCGCCATCGCCGCTGCTGCAAGGCTGGGCAACCCGCTGCCCGAGATCGAGCCGATCACCACGGCGGACTGGCCAACACCGGCCCGCAGGCCGCCCGATGCCCGGCTGGACTGCACGCGCCTCAGGCAGGTCTTTGGTTGCGCCCCCGGCCCGTGGGCGCCGGAGGTGGAGCGGGTCGTGGGCGAGATCATGAAGCAGGAACAACAGGGATAAAAGGTTTTGGGTGCCGCCTTTTTTCAAAAAGGTGGCAGCCGGAAACTTCTTATATATTCAGGAAATACTACAGGCCCCCACGGGCTATATGCAGCCTCTGGGCCGCACGCGCCAACGCCGCACGGTAAAGCTGCCTGCGTGAGACCACACCGGGAAAGCGCCTGAGTTCGCGCCGCAAATGGCTACCGGGCATGAAATAATGCCGCACGAAATGCGTCTGCCGCAGCAGGCTGGCGATATACCGCTTCTGGTCCAGAACCGGATGCAGGAACGTATGCCCGCCCGCAGGCAGCACAAGATCGGCCTCAAGAATGGGCGGGAACCACGTATAACGCGAGACATCGCCATACCGGCCAAGCGGCACGAAATTAAATCCGGCCTTTTCTATTTCCGATGCCACGAAGGCCTCGCCAAGCGGCCAGAATTTGATTTCCGTCCCCGGCGCCGACATGGCGCGCCGCCGCGCGGCAAGATGCACGAGCGCGCGGCTGGAAAAAAAGGAAATGCAGTTAAGCGAAGCCCGTAACTGCCCATCGGGGTAAACCCCGGTATGAAACGCCGTCCAGTACCATGACAGGTCAGCCACAATGGGGTGGGCCACGAAATCGGCGCCATCGGCAATCATGTCAGCGAGCAGGCGGTTGCCGTTGCCGCCAATGCAGGCATCATATTCAACAAACAGATAATAGGCGTAACCGGGAATGCAGGCCTGCACCTGATAATGGGTGTAATCGGCATTCCACCACAGCAGGCTGCCTTTTTCAAAACGGTTGGCAAACCCTGCTGCCACCATATCGGCGTTGCAGGTGCGCAATACGTTGGGGTACGGAATGTTTCCCGCAAATCCGTTTGTCTCATCAATGGAGATGAAAATATCCGTATCAGGAAAAGTGGCCTGCAGGCGCTGCAGCTGGCGCTGCACGAAACTGTCCCACGCATAGGTTTTCAGTACAATGGCGCATGTTCGTGCAGCATTCATGTCAGTCACGTTCCCTGTTTCATTGGCATTATGACCTAAATTGACCGAAGGATATTTCGGTTTTCCCGTTTTTTATAAATATATCCTATAGAAGAAAACACGAGTCATTTTTTTTCGGTGAATGAATTTTTATTTTCTTTTTCATTTATCGTATACTTCAACCATACATACGATCACATAAACGTGTGGTAAACGATATGCCTATGGGCGCGTTAAAAATGTACATGTTATGTGATTTTGCAGGCGCACTGGAGGCAGATGGCACCAGGGTGCGGCAATCAGAACAATGCTTGTACTACTCACCGAGTTAAGTGAATCGGAATGTGAAAAATGACAGAAATGTCGCTCCCGGAAATATCGTTCATACGTTCCAATATTCCGAAGATCAGCCAGTTATCCGAGAGCGTCATCGCGATGGAAAACTCTGGCATCTATACCAATTACGGCCCGATCAACCAGAAGTTCGAAAAACGCCTGGTCGACGCGAATTTCTCACACTTGAGGAAATTTTGGGTTATTTTGTAGAATTCAGTCATCCCACAGGAGCCCGATCTGGAATATTGACGATATTCTACTTCTGGCGGCGGGTTCTGAACGCAGTGAGGGTGTCACGGCCTGAGAAGGCCGTGTTGGTGGGAGCTATGTGGCCTGTGCGCTGTCTGTTTCGTCAGGGCGCCAGGCAAAGCCTTCGCAATCGTGCATGAGCAAGAGCGAATTCATGCTGACAGGGGAACATGTCCGGCATGGACAGGACAATCCGACGGACGCTGACCTTTACGGTTGTCGCGATTTTGAGCAGCCGCGCGCGGATTGTGCCACAGGTTGCCTTCTCCAGACTGGTTTGCCCAAGGGCCATCTTTTGCAGAGCGATGAGCAGGACATAGGCTGCGGCCGAGAACCACAGTCGGAGCTGGTTGGC